>JADYZN010000044.1 GCA_020853095.1 Phycisphaerales bacterium
ATCTGGCGGGCGTGCTGGCCGCCCACACCCTCATCCCGGTGCTGGGCGTGCCGATGGAAAGCGCCTATCTCAAAGGGATGGATTCGCTGCTTTCAACCGTCCAGATGCCCGGCGGCATTCCCGTGGGAACGCTGGCCATCGGCAAACCGGGAGCGATCAACGCCGCATTGCTGTCGGTGGCGATCCTGGGCCTGTCCCGCCCCGAATTACGCCAGAAATTACAACAATTCCGAACCGAACAGTCGGAAAAAGTTTTACGGGAAACACTCCCTTGATCGCATTCGGGGCGCTATAATATGGAACGATTACGGCGGCAGGCTTTGCCGGAAGGGCGCGATGCCCTATATTGGAATGACCGCTACCGTAAAGCGATAAGTTGTACCGGCAGATGAGAAGGTAAATCACCCATGGCCAAGACCGCGACCATTACCTACGGCGACAAGAAAATCGAACTCCCGGTCGTTGAAGGGACCGAAGACGAGATTGCGATCGACATTTCCGCGCTTCGCGCCCAGACCGGGCTGATCACGCTGGACCCGGCGTTTGGCAACACCGGTTCGTGCAAAAGCGCCATCACCTACATCGACGGCGAAAAGGGAATCCTGCGCTATCGCGGGATTCCGATCGAAGAACTGGCCAAACATTCGCGTTTTACCGAGGTGGCCTGGCTGTTGATTTTCGGCCGGCTTCCCAAGCAGGATGAGCTGGATCGTTTCAGCCGGCAACTGACCATCAACGCCTCGTTGAATGAGGCGTTCAAGCATCATTTTGAAGGGTTTCCGGTCGATGCCCCGCCGATGGCGATGCTGTCGGCGATGATCAACACGCTGGCCTGTTTTCATCCGCAGTTCAACAGGCTCGAAGACATGGAAACCTTCGAGGAAGTGGCCGCCAGGCTGATCAGCAAGGTGCGCACCATCGCCGCGTTCACCTATCGGCGATCGATGGGATTGCCGTACATCTATCCCGATCCCAAACGACGATACGTCAACAACTTCCTGCACATGATGTTCTCGATGCCTTACGATGAATATCAGTGCGATCCGGACATCGAGGCGGCGTTGAACCTGGTGTTCCTGCTGCACGCCGACCACGAACAAAACTGCTCCACCTCCACCGTGCGAATGGTGGGATCGAGCCGCGCGAATCTCTTTACCTCATGTGCCGCCGGGGTTTGCGCGCTGTGGGGGCCACTGCATGGGGGTGCGAACGTGGCGGTCCTGGAGATGCTGGAGGAGATTCACAAGGGTGGCCTGACGCCGGAGCATTGCCTGGAGCTGGCCAAGAACAAAGAGTCCGGCTTCAAGTTGATGGGGTTTGGCCACCGCGTCTACAAGAGCTTCGATCCGCGGGCCAAAATCCTCAAGAAAGCCGCCGACACGGTGCTGGACAAGCTCGGCGTCAGCGATCCGCTGCTGGACATCGCCCGCAGGTTGGAAGAGCTGGCGCTCAAGGACCCCTATTTCGTCGAACGAAAACTCTATCCCAACGTGGATTTCTACAGCGGCATCATCATGAAGGCGATCGGCATCCCCGTGAACATGTTCACGGTCATCTTCGCCATCGGCCGGCTGCCGGGCTGGATCGCCCACTGGAAAGAGCAGCACGATGACAACGCCTCGCGCATCGCCCGCCCGCGCCAGGTGTATGTCGGGCCGACCACCCATGACTACGTGCCGATGGAAAAGCGGTAACGCCCCATGGGCCACGCTCCTTCACCAGCGCCGGCTCCGGATGTGCAACCTATTCTTCCCACGCAACCTTCCGGCGGCGCGGGGCCGGTTTTTTTTCATCGCCAACCACCTCCTCATCGCGGCGTGCGGGTGGGCATCTGCATCGTTCTGGCGACTGTTTTCACGTTGATGCAAATCCATTATTCCATGCGCCATGGCCGGCTGCTTTATGCGCCGGGCTACGACGATGTGGGATATTTCAACGACGGCCTGATCCGGCTGAAGCAGTTTTACGATCAATCCGTGCAAGGATTGGTGAGGGATTATGTGCATTCGCCGCCGCACACCCCCTTTTCCACCTTCCTGGCGATGGGCGCGTTCGCGGTCTTTGGTCGACATGAATGGGCGCCCTACGCGGCCAATGGCCTGATCATCCTGGGCCTGCTGCTGTTTGTCGATTTTTTGCTTCGCGGCACGACGCTTCTCCAGCGAATACTGGTTTATCTGTCCGTTTTGACCCTACCATACTGTGCCGCGGCGGTGTCGGAATTTCGGCCAGACATCGCCTGCGGACTGCTCACCGCCGCCGGCATCGTGCTGCTGTTGCGACAACCCCTGTGGAGCGGCTCCAATCGCCATAAAGTCTTTGCCGGCCTGATTTTCGGCGCGGCGATCCTGGTCAAACCGGCAATTTTTCCGGTAACGGTGGCATTGTTAGGGTTGTCCTTGTTGCTGGCGACGATCTGCGATTGGATATCGTTCCCGCGTGCCCGTCGAATCGAAACAACCAGCAAAAGCTGGATGCTGGTGATCCTGCCGGCGTTGGCGGTGATGCTGCCGCATTTTCTTTTGGCCGGCAAATACATCATCCAGTACATCCAGACGGCCGTGTCCGGCCGGGACAAGGCCCTTTGGGCACTGAAGGGGGACACTCAGTGGCAACTGGTCTATTACCTGACCGGCAAGGGCGGGCACGACATGCTGTCGTCATTGTTGTGGCTGGTCGCGGCCATCTGGCTGGTCGGCGCGATTTTGATGTTGGTCGAGATGAACCGCCCGCGCGTGCTGCGCGGGGTGGCTTTTTTTGTGGTGACGGCGGCGGCGTATTTCATTCCGGCGGTCAACCACATGAAAAGCCCCTTTTTGGCGGCGGCGTTTTATGGATTGCTGCTGCTGGGGATGGTGATCGTGTTGCGCGACCTGGGGACGTGGTTCGGCATCGGGCGCCTTGGCCGGCCGGCCGGAACGGTGTTGCTGGCGGTCGTGCTGGGGGTGTCGGCGTGGCTGGCGAAATTTCCCGATTCACTGGGCGATCCGGCCAGCCCGCAAACCATTTCAAGAAATCGCACATTGAACGAGGTGTATGCCGCGTTGCACCAGTCGGCGGCCAAGCGCATCAGCACACGGACTTTTGTGACCACAGCGGGGGAATTGAACGCCGAGACGTTGCAGTTTCTGGCGTTGCGGGATGCGCTGCCGATGAATTTCGCGGACCAGCACCGGAGCGACGATCTGAATCTTTATCGACAGGAGCTGGATCGTTCGGATTACTGCATCGCATCGGAGGCCGGTGTCGACGGGATCATCGACTGGCTGCCGAGCACCAGAATTCAGGATCAAACGCTGGAACTGGTGCGGACCTATGGAGGATTTCGCCAGATCGCCGAGGTGCCGACGATCAATGGCAGGCGATATTTCATCTTTGAAAAACCCGGGTCGTTTTCAGGATGGGATCGGATTGATGGATTGGCCGGGGAGGAAGGCCCTTATCCACAATGGCAGTTGCCGGTGGTGCGCTGGGGGCTGGGCAACGCCACGACGGCGCGGTTTACCGCCGACGCCGGCGGTGTGACGTTGCGCATCGTCGCCCGCGCGGACATTGCGGGCCAGGTGATGACCGTGGAACTCGATGGCAAGCCGCTGATGAAACATTCGTTCGACCAGTCGGGGCGGTTTGACACGCTGGACATCCCCCTGCCAGTCACGGCGGGGGTCCATTCGGTGGTCCTGCGCTATTTGAAACACGATCTCAATCCCGATCGGCCGATGGCGGTGCTGTTTCAGAAGTTGCAAATCACCATCGCTCATTGATCCGGCGGCAACCCCCCTCCTATCATTGCGTGTCCTGTTTTGCGGAGAATTGACACGATGAGCCATCCCAGTCCCGCCACCATCGGGCAGTTGAAACAAACCGGCTACCAGCCGTGCGGCGTGAAAGATGAACTTCGGCGCAACCTGATCGCCAGGTTGCGCAAAGGAGAGGAATTGTTTCCCGGCATCGTGGGTTATCGCGATACCGTCATTCCGCAGATCATCAACGGCATCCTGTCGCGGCACGACCTGTTGTTCCTGGGGTTGCGCGGACAGGCCAAGACGCGGATTTTGCGGATGCTGCCGGATTTGCTCGATGAATGGATTCCGGTGCTGGCGGGCGTGGAGATCAATGACGATCCGATCGCCCCGCGCACGCGCGCCGGCCGGCGGATCATCGCCGAACAGGCCGATGATGCGAAGATCGAGTGGGTGCATCGAACCGATCGCTATCACGAAAAACTGGCGACGCCGGACGTGACCATCGCCGATCTGATCGGCGAGATCGACCTGGTGAAACACGCCGAGGGGCGATATCTGTCCGATGAATCGACGATGCACTACGGGCTGATTCCACGATCCAACCGCGGATTGTTCGCGATCAACGAGCTGCCGGACCTGGCGCCGCGCATTCAGGTGGGGTTGTTCAACGTCCTGGAGGAGCGCGACATTCAGATTCGCGGATACCCGATCCGGCTGGAGCTGGACGTTTGCCTGGTCTTCAGCGCCAACCCGGAGGATTACACCAATCGCGGACGGATCGTGACCCCGCTGAAGGACCGCATTGGATCGGTGGTGCGGACGCACTATCCCGAATCGGCCGATGAGGGGATTCAGATCACCCATCAGAACGCATGGTTGCAGCGCGAGGCGGGCGTCTCCGGCAGCGCGGTCAAAGTCGTGATGCCGCGATTCATGGAGGAGGTGGTGGAGGAAGTCGTCCGGCTGGCGCGATCCAGTCCGCACGTCAGCCAGTCGTCGGGCGTGTCGGTGCGGACGAGCATCGCCAACGCCGAAACCGTCATCTCCAACGCCGAACGCCGGGGAATTATGACCGGCGAAAAAGTGGTGGTCCCGCGCATCTGCGACCTGAACCATCTGATCGCCAGTTGCCGCGGCAAGATCGAGATGACGCTGGCCGAGGAGGATGGCGCGGAAGACAAATTGATCCAGTCGCTGATCGGCGAGGCGGTGAAAATCGTCTTCAACCGCGTCGCGGACGTGGAGGATTACCCGGCCATCACCGAACAGTTCAAGGGGAATCTGACCTTCCCGGCCGGGGATGAGCTGTCGGCCGGTGAATTTGTCGCCAACATGAAGGCGATCAAGTCGCTGCCCCAGTCGGCGGCGGCGCTGGCAAAGGAAATGGAACTCGACGCCGGCGATCCGGCGATATTGGCCTCCGTGGGTGAATTTCTGCTGGAAGGGTTGTACGTCAACAATCGCCTCAGCAAGTACAACGCGCGAGGCAGGACGTTTTTCAAGAAATAATCTCCGCCATGAACGTGAAATTGAACGGTCAGGACCGCCCCACCGCCGATGGACAAAGCGTCCGGGCGCTGCTGGATGAATTGAAACTGTCGCCCGACCGCGTCGCCATCGAATTGAATCGACGGCTGCTGCGAACGGACAAATACGACACCGCGCTGCGTGATGGCGATGAGCTGGAGATCGTCACCTTCGTCGGCGGCGGATGATTCACATCCACCAGTTCAGGTCGATGTCGGCAAACACCACGTCGTGGGCGTCCATCTCGTTGATCTCGCTCTGTTGCACCGCGGTGATGGTTCCTCCGGCGGCCAGGTGTTCGGCGATCAACGTCGCGCGGTCGAAATTGGTCGCATGGCCGGAGAATCGCTGGATGCCATAATCCACCGCGCCGTGGCTGTGGACCACGAAAGGCCAGTCGCTGGATTGCAGCAGCAGCAACTGCCGGCCGGCCCGCCGCATCATCTCCCGCACCGGTTCGCTGGTTTGCCAGGGGAGTTCGTGCAGCAGTTTCAGGAATCGTCCTTCGGCGCGATACTCGATCTCCCACATCCAGCGGGTGCGGTCGTTGATCCAGACGCTGTGATTTCCCTTTTCGCCCCAGGACCCTTCGGGCAGCCGCATCACCTTGTCGGCCGGATAATGATACAACGCCTCCTCGGCCGTCAGCAGACGAATCTCCGAATCGCGGCTGAGGGTCAGCACGACGTCGCGTAGAAACTGCGGCCCTTCAAACCACCAATGCCCGAACAGCTCGGCATCGAACGGCGCCACCACCACGCCGGCACGGCCGGTTTCGTTTTTGTACGCCCGCAGAACATCCCTGACGACGTCGCAAAAATGACGGGCGTGCTCGAAAACCTTCCCCTTGATGTCATCGGGATAATACGGGTGCTTGTCCGACAGCGGGGCCTTGTTGTTGGTGACCTTGTGATAACGCAGGCCGCGTTCCCCGTATTTTCGATGAAATTCAAGATATTCGCCCGCCCCCGGATAACCGATCGATCCCGACCAGACCTGCTCGCTGATGCGCGGATGGCGGGCGAAGGCGAACACCCGCGGCATTTGAGCCTCCGACACCACCCCCACCGGCGACATCGGCTGACGCCAGCCCCGCCGCGCATCCCAATACACGCCATGCTCGCTGGAAGGGTGAAAATCCCCCTTCTCCAGCGTCCCGATGGGTTGCCCGCCGGTGATCAGGTGCGTATCGACAAAAAAGTGCGTCACGCCGGCGTTGGCGATGAAGGTTTCGATCCCCGGACGGTTGCGCGGGTTGTCATACAGCACCGCCGGCAGCCAGTGATCCCAGTGCGGCCGATAGGCGCATTCCGGCAGCCACATGCCGCGCGGCATCACGCCCAGGTGCTTTTTGCTGGTCTGCACGCCGCAGCTCATCTGGGCGCGGAGCATCTGGTCGTTGAGAATCAGCGGCATGTAACAATGCGTCGCATTGGAAGTCAGCAGTTGAATGTGCCCTTCGCGAAAACGCGCAGCGAATTCCGACGGAAGATCCCGTTTGATCCGCTCAAAAGTTTGCAGACTTTTGCCGTACCACTGTTCCCAGCGATCGGCCAGATGCGCGAAATGCAACTCGTTGCGCGATTCAAATTCCTTTCGATCCTGTCGGGCACGTTCCATGCGCCCGTTCAGATAGGCGACAAAACCCGATTTGAAATGGTCGCTGGCCAGTTGTTCCAGCAGGATCGGTGTCAACCCGATCGTCACCGCCGGCCGGGCCTGCAACAGCGCCGCCTCGCCGATCATGTCCAGCAGCGGCAGATACGTCTCCGCCGCCGCCTCATACAGCCACGCCTCGCCATGCGGATAGGATCCATGGTGCAGGACATATGGCAAATGGCCATGCAGCACGATGCACAGACAACCGAGGTTTTCACTCATGGCCGCCATGGTATCGGTCTGGCGGGCGGATGCCTACGCGCATCGGTCCGCCGCGACAACGATATAATGGCCGTCATGGTCAGACTGAGCCGGGCCCAAGTCCGTGAAGTGGATCGTCGGGCGATCGAACAATACCACATCCCCGGCATCATCCTGATGGAAAACGCCGCGGTCGCGGTGGCGGATGCCGCCTGTGAAATGCTCGACAACCTCCGCGCCGGCCCGGTTCTGATCCTGGTCGGCGGCGGCAACAATGGAGGCGACGGCCTGGCGGCCGCCCGTCATCTGCACAACCGCGGCGTCAAGCTCACGCTGATGCTAACCACCGATCCGGGCCGGTTCGCCGGCGACGCCCTGATCAACTGGAAAATTATTCAGGCGATGGGCCTTGTCGCCCAACCGGTCGATCCGCACGCGCTGGCCCATGCCCCCGCCTCGCTGGTCATCGACGCGATCTTCGGAACCGGCCTGACCCGACCCCCACGCGAACCATTCGGGGCAATCGTCCATGCTCTCAAACAGCTCCGCGCCCCGGTGTTGTCGGTGGACCTGCCCTCCGGCCTGGATGCCGACAGCGGCCAACCCCTGGGCATCGACTGCATCACCGCCACCCGCACCATCACGTTCGTGGCCGAAAAACAAGGCTTCGCCCACCCGGCCGCCGCCCAATACCTCGGCCGGGTCGCCGTCGCCGACATCGGCGCGCCCCGTGAACTGATCGGACAAATCGCAGGCGACACTACCATCGGTTGATTGATCGCCATACAATCGGGACATGATCGAACTGGGCGTCAACATTGACCATGTGGCCACATTGCGTCAGGCAAGGCGGACCTATGAACCGGATCCGGTCTGGGCGGCCGTGGAAGCCGAATTGGGCGGAGCCGACGGGATCACGGTCCATCTGCGCGAAGACCGCCGTCACATCAACGATCGGGATGTGCAACTGTTGCGGCAATCGGTGCAGTGCAAATTGAACCTTGAAATGTCCCTGGCGGCCGAGATCGTGGAGATCGCTCTGCGCACCGTGCCGGATCAGGCCACGCTGGTCCCCGAACGCCGCCAGGAAGTCACCACCGAAGGGGGATTGAACCTGAAAAACGAGCCGGATCGCATCGCGGATGTGGTGCGCAGGCTCAAATCCGTGGGGGTGTTCGCCTCGGCGTTCATCGACCCGGACATCGAACAGGTGCGGATCGCCCATCAGATGGGATTTGATGCGGTGGAACTCCACACCGGCGAATACGCCAACGCGAACGGCTCGGCCGTGACCGAACAACTGGACCGCCTCATCAAGGCCGGCGAACAGGCGACCACCAGCGGTCTGCGGCTGCATGGAGGTCATGGATTGAATTATCACAACACGCTCCCCGTCGCGCAAATCACGATGATGAAAGAACTTAACATCGGACATGCCATTGTGTCGCGGGCCATTTTCATCGGGCTTCGCCAGGCCGTGGCCCAAATGAAGAAATTGCTGAATCGCGCCGAAGATCAGGGCGCATAAGTCTTGTTCCTATAATCATTTGTGGGGGCGAAAGTCGGACGATGAGAATTACTCTGGCCGACAATAAATGTGACGCCGGGACGTTGTATGGGTGATGGCCGGAATCAAACGATGCCCGCACCCGCAGTCACTGAGTCCAAACAGGTGGTTCAGCCCAGCGACGAGGAGTTGGTGCGGTCGATTCGCCGTGGCGATGGCCGGGCCGGCGATGAGCTGGTCCGTCGGCATTATGCTCCGTTGATGCGGTACTTGCGCCGGCTGGGCGGTTCGGAACACTTGGCCGAAGAGTTGCATCAACAGACGTGGGTCAGCGTGCTGGATTATCTGGACCGTTTTGACCCACAGTCCACGGGCAGTTTCAAAGCGTGGTTGTTTCGCATCGCCACCAACAAGGCCAACGACCACTGGCGCTCGCATGGACGCGACAAAGCCGCAAAAGATGGTTTAAGGCTGGTGATCGAGCATGAAGCTCCACAGGCCGGCATGCGGTTGGAAGGAACCGAACAGCGGCAAAAACTGCTGCGGGCGATTGACGCCCTGCCGGAAAATCAGAAGCAGGTGCTTTTTATGCGGTATTACAGCGGCCTGAAATTCGTGGAGATCGCCAAATCGCTCGGCTGCCCGTTGAACACGGCGCTGGGACGGATGCACAAGGCGATTTTGAAGCTCAAGCAGTTGATGGAAGATTGAACGAAACGATCGAGGCGCCCCATGGCAAACCTCCTGCAACAACTCGACAGCAATGAAAACATCCTGCTGATGTACCTGATGGATGAATTGGAGCCGGAGGACCGCGCCCAGGTGGATCGGCTCCTGTCAACCGACGATGAGATGCGTCGCGAGCTGAAACGCCTTGCCCAGTCGCACCAGGCGGCGATGTCGGCGATGGATGGGATGGATGAAGACCGCCTGTCCCCTTTGCGGCAGGAGGCGACGGTTCGTCAGATCGGCCGGATGATTCGCCAGTGGCAGGTGTCGCATCGGCCGGTCGAGCAATCAAAAACCCATCGCAAGGGCCTGGCGTATCCGTGGTGGTCCTATCCGACCGCGGCGGCCGCGGCGGTGTTGCTGGCGTTCCTGGTCTGGTGGGGCAATCAAACGGGCGGGCCGATCAACCTGTCCGACAACGCCGTCTACACCCAGTCGAACAACCCTTCCATGCCGATGGCCATGATGGGAACCGCGTTGTTCGATCCCACCGGCCACACCGAGGCCGTCGAGCCGTTGGACGATGCGGAAAACCAACTGGCGGCGCTGTACGCCTCCAGCGAACCGGGGGCCAACGTCTGGATGGTGGATGCGATCAACCAATGAAAGGCCGGTGGCGCGGATGAGTCGATGGATCGTGATGGTTCTGATGTTGCTGACGACCGGTCTCCTGTCGTGGGCCGATGCACCGCCAAAGTCGCCCCCGCCGCCCCCGCCGGGACATGGCCGGCACTGGCCGGAGGATGCCCGGCGTTACTGGCGTAACCGTTGGCGTCGCGAACCGATCGACGAAAACAAATGGAACGAAGCCCAGGAATTCATGCGGCTGCATTCGCCGCGCCGGCTGGCGTTCGTGTTGTCGCTGCCCGAAGGGCCGTTTCGCGACGGGATCCGCCGGTACATCCTGGGCCGTTATCGCGACATCCAGAACCTGAGCGAACAGAACGAGACGGAATTGCACGACCTGGTGGTGAAGCGGCTGGAACTGGAGGATCAGGCGTGGGGGTTGTCGGTGGACCTGGCGCAATCGGAAAACCCGGATGAACAGTCGCGCCTGCACAATGATCTGTCCGACAAGGTTCGGCAGTTGGTCGCGCTGGGGTTCCAGGAACGTCAATTGCGCATCGCGCGGCTGGAAAAGGCGGTGCAGCGTGAAAAAGACAAACTGGCGGCCGAAAAAGAGCGAACCGACGAGGTGGTGGCCGAACAATTGAACCGTTGGGAACGCGAAGGCCAGTCGGTGCATCGCCGCGTTTCAACCACCAACCCGACCACCCAGCCGCTGGAAACACCCGAATCATCCGAGCCGGCCGAAACCATGACGCCCGAACAATAAAGAAGGGTCGCTCCCTCCGAGACGACCCTTCGACACAGATTACGGAATGTTGAATACCGATCAGTAAACCACCGCCATCGCATCTTCGATGGCCTCGATGACCTGTCGCACGTGGAACGGCTTGCGAAGAAAACCGTCGAATCCGCCGGCCATCAGACCCTTGGATTCCTCGTCGGTCATTTTGCCGCTCATGGCGATGACCTTGGTCAACTGCAGGTCGGGGTTGGCCTTGACCTGCCGGGCGACCTCGCGGGCGCTGACGTCCGACAGATGAACGTCCAGCAGGATCACGTGCGGCCTGAATTTCTCGGCAGTCAACCCGGCCGCGAAACCGCCCTTGGCGACTTCGACTTCATACTTGGCCTCATCCTCGAGGATTTTTTCAAGCACCTCGACGATGTCCTGCTCATCATCGACGATCATGATCCGCGTGCAGCCGGTCATCAGGCCGTTGAGCGGCATGCCGTGCTGTTTCATGAAGCGGATGAGCTGGTTCAGCGGGATGCGCCGATCCTTGCTGCCGGGAATGCGATACCCGTGCAGCGCGCCCGAATCGAACCATTTGCTGACGGTACGCGGGGCGACGTTGCAGATCTTGGCGACCTCGCCGGTGGTTAATACATCTTTCACTTTGGTCGTACCCATGACTTTTTCTCCCCGGCCGGGTTCTCCATCGTGTTTCCGGCCGCTTGGGCCAACCTGGCGAAGGCTGGCTGACCTTTCTAATATCGACCGTTGGGAGAGCGGCTTTAGTTCGCATGCGCGGATTTTGCCGATCAGGGCGGATAAAGCGCCAATGCGTTGATTATCGGTCATGTGAACGACACCCGGGCGAGCGGTCACATCAAAGACACCGCCTGGCGCGATAAGTTGGGGATGGGGAGCGTCAAAATTGCCGATGTTGCTTCTGGGATCGTTGTTGACGGCGTTATTCTCATGCACATTCTGTACGTCCATCAGAATTTCCCCGCCCAGTTCGGGCACATCGCGCGCCGGCTGTCGTCCGATAATGGATACCGATGCACCTTTGTCAGCCAGACGCCCGGCGGCACGGTCGATGGGATCGAAAAAATCGAATACAAACTGCGCGGCGGCGCCACCCGCCAGACGCATTTTTGTTCGCGGACGTTTGAAAATTCGGTGTGGCACTGCGATGCGATATATCACGCCCTGCGACAACGCCCGGACATCAAACCCGATTTGATCGTCGGCCACAGCGGATTTGGCAGCACCCTGTTTTTACGCGAGCTGTACGGCGACACGCCGATCCTGAATTTGTTCGAGTATTACTATCATCCCCACGGCCCCGACAGCGACATGGATTTCCGCAAGGACCTCGGATGGACGCTGACGCCCGAAAAATACATGCGTTCCCGCTCCCGCAACGCGATGATCCTTCTGGATTTGCAAAACTGCGACGGCGCGTACGTCCCGACGCAGTTTCAACGATCGCGGTTCCCCGCGGAATATCAATCCAAATTGCGAGTGCTGTTCGACGGCGTCGATCGCTCGGTCTATCACGGCCACGATGAAACGCTGCGCCCGCCGGCCGGCCAGCGCCCCACCCGTCGGGTCGGCCCGGTGACGATCGGCCCCGACACCCGCATCGTCACCTACGTCAGCCGCGGATTCGAGTCGATGCGCGGATTTGACATCTTCATGCGATCCACCCAGCGTATCATCGAACAGTTCCCCGACGTTCATTTCTTCGTCGTCGGTTCCGACCGCGTGGCCTACGGCGGAGATGAGGGATACATCGCGCCGGCCAAAACGTTCAAGGAATGGGTGTTGTCGCAACAGAAATTTGACCTGCGAAACATCTCGTTCATCGGCCGATTGGAACCGCCCGACCTCGCAAGACTGCTGGCGGCCTCCGACCTGCACGTGTATCTGACCGTGCCGTTCGTCCTCTCCTGGAGCATGATGAACGCCATGAGCTGCGGCGCGGTCGTGCTGGGGTCGGACACCGCGCCGGTGCGGGAAATGATCCGCGACGGCGAAACCGGCCTGCTGGCCGACTTTTTCGACGTCGACCAGATCGCCCGAAAAGCGATCGCGGTATTGAAAGACCCCCAGGCCCACCGCCCCCTCGGCCGGGCGGCCGAAAAATGGATCGAACAACGCTACAGCCTCCAGGCCGTGCTGCCCGAAATGATCAACCTCTACCACCAAACCGCCTCCCGAACCCCCACCCCATCCGCCCCCATCGGCCAACAAACCCGTCCGCTTGCAACCTGACCCGCCTCCGTTAAACTGATCCGATTGCCGCCGGGGTGTAGCTCAGCTTGGTAGAGCGCTTGGTTCGGGACCAAGAGGTCGCAGGTTCAAATCCTGTCACCCCGATTAAACCCTGATGTAATCTCAAGTTAGCAGCCGGCAGGGTAAGCCTTGGCTCACCCTGCTACCGACACGCGCTGGACACGTTACCGACCTGAAGGGCGTCGCTCCACGACGCCGGCTTTCCCGATCAAATTCGGCGGCGGAGGCCGCCCCCCTCCAATGGGTGTCGCGGGGCGATCCGGCAATCGGTAAGCCAAGGCCAACACTACTTGATCCACTCCAGCGCCTCGTGGATGCGCTGTCGCGCCGGGCCGATACCGCCGGGAAGGCTTCATGCCATTCCATCGTTTTGGGGTGGATGCTTTTGTCGCTGACCAGCGAATTGCCCCAGACGATGTTCTTCGAGAGGTCGGCCAGGGTTCTGTCCTTGCGCGGCCGAGCGAATTCATAAGGCAAGCTGCGTGATCTCCACCGCTTCGCGCGACAGGTCCACGCCGTACAGTTTATGTGCAGGATGTAATCGGGATAGGCGGCCTCGAGCCTGGCGGCGGATTTCTCGTCGCCGTCGATGCGCAACAGTCGCACCAGATCGCGGGAGGAACAGCGTGCGATGCTTTGGCGCGACGACGTCGCGGAAAACACCCGTGGAGACGATCCGCGCGATTCGATTGGCCATGAAGGTGATTATGAAGAACTTGCACGCGGCGGACAAGCAAGGCATGACTGCCTATGACCTTTCACAAACTCCGTGTTATAATCTTGGCCATGGCTTCTGGAGAATCTCAACTCACCACCGGGGATCGCAAGCGGCCGCTGTACAAGGGGATGATGGACATCATGGAAAAGCGGATTCGTTCCGGACAGTTGGCGCCGGGGTCCAGGGCGCCTTCCGAATCCGACTTGATCGCCGAATTTCGCGTCTCCTCCACCACCGCCCGGCGTTGCCTGGATGAGCTTGAACGCCTGCGCCTGGTTCGCAGGGTGCAGGGCAAGGGAACTTTCGTCACCTCCGAAACCCAGCTTCCCCATCACCGTCAGATCGGCATCCTGTACAACGAGCTGTTCAGCCTGGCCGAGGGCGTTTCGGCCCATATTTTTCGGGGTGTCAGCGAGGTACTGGACCCGGCCGAACGTCATGCGATGTTCCTGGCGGCCGGGATGCTTCGCCGATCGGCCAATCCCGGCATGGCATTGCGGGAACTGGTCCACGGCAACAACCTCGAAGGCGTCCTGGTCATGAGCCCGCTGCCGATGTCATGGCTTCGCCCGATCCTCGAAGAAGGAATCCCCCTCGCCTCAGTCAATTTCTCCTATCAGGACCCGCGAATCTGTTCGAGCGTGGTCGATTCCAACGATACCCTGCATCATCTCCTGGGCCGCCTGCGCAAAGCCGGTCATCGCCACATCGTCCTGATCCGCCAGACGTTCCCCGCCGAACAATTGGAAGGGGTGGCCCTCAGCCCCTGGGATCCATCCTTGGCGGCCGACTTGGACCTGCGACTGGAAACCTTCCCCTATTTTGGCCCGGATCAAACCAAAGAACTGGTGGATCGCAGCCTCAAACATTCCATCCGCCCCACCGCTTTCATCACCATCGGCTACGAAATGTCGCTCAAAGTCCGCCACGCGATCAAGGCCGCAAATTTGGCGATTCCGGATGATGTTTCCCTCGTCTTTGTCGGCGCGCCCCCCGGCCCATCCGAAATCGACGGCCAGGTCGTCCCGATCCAGGCGATGAGCGTCTGGGCGACCAAAGCGATGCTGGACTGGTCCGTCGGCCGGCCACCTCACCAGCGAATCAACCTCTTCAAAAGCACCCCCCTGGCCGGACTGACCCTCGGCCAAACCCATTCGTAAAAAAGAGTTGACACGCCGTCCAACTCAAGGCACAATACGCCAAACAAGTCAGTGTTATAACACTAAAAAGGAATCCCGAAACTTGGAGGGCGTCGCTCCGCGACGCCGGCTTTCCCGATCAAATTCGGCGGCGGAGGCCGCCCCCCTCCAATGGGTGTCGCGGGGCGATCCCGCAATCGGTAAGCCAAGACCCACACTACTTGATCCACTCCAGCGCCTCGTGGATGCGCTGTCGCGTCGGGCCGATGCCGCCGTGTGCCTCATCTTCGTTCGCCACGCCCTGGAAAGTGCCCAGGATGTATTCGATGTCGTCCTCGTCGATGCCGTAAAGGCGGAAATAGGCCGCATCCAGCTCGGCGCGAATCCGGCCGCGCTCTTCTTCCTTCCACTTGACGATGCCCGGCTCAAACCCCGCCGCCTTCGCCAGCGGGAGCATGTCGTTGCTGGTGCACGTCAGCCGCAACACTCGCTCGCTGATCCACCGCTCCAATGTTTGTGTTTTGTCCCACGGGCATTTCTCCTCATACACATCCGGCGGAAGCGTGGGGAGCTGTTCGACGATGAAGAAGTTGAGGTTCACCCCACCGATTTTTTGGCGAGTAACGTAGTCATAAACATAGGTATTCAGGTTGGCAAGGAGGCAGCATCTAACGCGCCATGTTGTGCGACCCTCCGGAAACAAGACCAGTTGCTGAGAGTCGACAACGCCTACGCGAGGAATAAACGTAGCGAGCATCGTTCGCGTGTTGGTCGGACTCGTCACCTTGCGGAACGAAAGAATCGCCGGGGTGCTCCCTACACAAGCCTCCACCTCACACTCTTGAACCCACCAACGCGGCATCACCACGAACTCGGGATTCTGGTGATTGACCAAGTTTGAAGCATCCGTCTGTCCGCGCCGAAGCCAGTTGGCGTTCTCGTCGCGTACGTCGGCTGCTCGATGGTCGTAAGGTTGGACCATCTTTGATTCGTAGCATGGAAGGTACGACTCTGACTTGCTCCTCCAAATGTTCCCATGTAGCGCCAACGACTTACCCTTGAGGTAGCTTGCATTCTTAAAAAGTTCGGCATCCGCTGACTGGTGGAACATCGTCGTCAACCGAAGCAGCCACGGGTTTCCGCCCTCCCTGCGGGTTTCATCTATAAGCACGGGGATGCGCTTGTAAATGGCCTTGGTCAATTCGGCATCGCGCTGGGTGCGGAATATCGGACAGGTTTTGGTGTTGGGGTTGACGAGCTTCAAATCTTTGGATGAAAGCGTGATCTGCCGATCCTTTTCGGCCAGGTCCTCGATCTGGTGAGCGAAAAAGACAAATTCCGCCTGCGGATGCTTCATGGCGCTGCCGGTCATCAAGAGGACGGAGAATTTGAACGCGCGATGCACGTCTTCGAAATGCCCCTGCTTATTCTCAAAGTCATACAGCGCGACCAGGCTTTGTTTCTGCATCAGGTCATTGAAAAAGTGCTTGGTCGTGTCATCGGTGGCGATGCCGCTGGGGACGAGCAGGCCGACGCGGCCGGTTGGGGCGACCAGCTTCCTGCCGAGTTCAGCAAACAACATGTAAAGATTGATATCTCCCCGCGCGGTGAGGGGATAACTCTTGGACGCCTTGGCGTACTTGAGCATCGCCAAAGCAACGAAAGAGACGCTTGCCCAGCGCTTCGCGAGGTCAGGATTTGATTTGTCGAGCCTTTCGATGACTTCGCGCACCTCACTCGCGTTTGACTTCAATAGCACGTCAGGCACAAGAGAAAAAAACTCTCGTTTCTTGATGCTGATCTTCTCCCACGGCGGATTGCCGATGACGCAGTCGAATCCGCCCCCCTCCCCGCCCTCACCCGGTGTACAGGGAGAGGGGGTCTTGAAGACCTCCGGGAAGGCTTCATGCCATTCCATCGCTTTGGGGTGGATGCTTTTGTCGCTGACCAGCGAATTGCCCCAGACGATGTTTTTCGACAGGTCGGCCAGGGTTCTGTCCTTGCGGGCCGAGCGAATCCACAAGGCAAGCTGCGTGATCTCCACCGCTTCGCGGGACAGATCGACGCCGTACAGGTTTTCATGCAGGATGTAATCGGGATAGGCGGCCTCGAGCCTGGCGGCGGATTTCTCGTCGCCGTCGATGCGCAACAGTCGCACCAGATCGCCGTAGGCATCGTCGAGGCGCTGATAGGCGGCGATGAGGAACGCGCCGCTGCCGCAGGCGGGATCGACGATTTTCAGCGCCCGCAGTGCGGCGAGCTTCTCATCCACCGTTTTCAACGGATCAACCCGCCGGGCGATCAATTCGCCGACGGTCCGGTTGACGATCAGTTCGGTGAAGTCGGCCGGGGTGTAATAGATTCCAAAACGCTTGCGCAGGGCGCTTTTGGGCATCTCGGGTTGCCCGTCCGAACCCGCCTGCGGGCCGAAGAAGCCGACGATGCGCAGTTTTTCCAGTTCGGTGATCGACTTTTCAAACAGATGTCCGAGGACTTCGACGTTGACCTCATCGCGGAAGTCGTATTTGTCGATGGTGGCGAAGAAGTTCGTCCAGTCGTCGGCCAGTTGCAGATTGTCCACCACGTCATCGGTGGCGAACAGTCCGCCGTTGAAAGGGGGGATTTCCATCTGCGCATCCCCCTTGTCGATCCAGCCGAACAGCGTGCGGAAATTGTTCCAGATCGGGTTGGTGACGCGCGAGAAGCGCGGGCGATCCTTGATGGCGGTTTCGATGATGTTCTGAGGGAGCAATCCGCGATCGGCGCAGAACGCGATGAAGATCACGCGATCCAGCAGTTTCTGGGCGGCGGCGATGGCGTCGTCGTAGCCGAGGAGATGTTCATCAATGAGATGACGAATCAGCGCGGTGCGCTGGTTGGAATAGGCATCGTACAGATCATCGCCCGCCTCCTTCTGGCGATCGCGCGTTTCCTTGAGCAAGGCCGGCGCGCGGGCCGGCTCGACCCGGCTTGCGAGCAACCCGCCGCGCTCCAGCACGTACCAGAATCGGGCGAAATGGGCCGGATCGATCAGGTTGTGAAAATGGAATTCCTCGTACGCCTGCGGCGTGCGGTCGCGATGGTAAAGGCGGATGGTTCGATAGTTGCTGACGATGCCCCAGGGGCATTCGGGCAGCGCATTGAGATAATCCCAAAGCTGCTGCACGGGCGTGCGCCCGTTGAATTTGTCATGATCGAGATCGGCCTCGGCCCCCTTGAGTTCGATCACCGCGACGGGTTTGACATGGTCGCGGTCGCTGAACGCGCCCAACGCTCCGTCGGCCGTGCCAACGCCGGGGACGTGGAACTGCTTTTGCCGTTGATACGCGTTTGGGGATTCGGAGACGGATGCATACCCCAGCGCCCGCCCGAAGATGCGCTCGAGGAAATCGCCATCGAGAGCGGTTTCCTTGTGATCCAGCGCGTGGGTGTCGGCGAGATTCGCCCAATCCTTGATGATCGCGTGGGCCGCGTCGCGCTCGGGGCCTTGCCAGCGGGTTTCATCCGCCCGGGCGGCCAGAAATCGCGGGAGAAACAGCGTGCGATGCTTTGGCGCGACGACGTCGCGGAAAACACCCGTGGAGACGATCCGCGCGATTCGATTGGGCATGAAGGTGATTATGAAGAACTTGCACGCGGCGGACAAGCAAGACATGGCGTCGTTTTTGGTCTTCTGCTTCCTTCAAGCCCTTTACCCGAACTCCACAGGTGACATTTTCACTGCGTTACAACAGGGTCGCCTTCTGGTGCTGCATCGACGGGGTGTTTCAGATACAATTCGTGCGGTTGAATAAAGGTTGATTGATGAGCCAAAGCATTCTGGATCGTCTGGCGGGGACATTGCTGACCACGGCGCGCAAACGAATGGATGAGATGGGGCAGTTTTATCCCTTTGGCGGCGCGGTCAATCGCAATGGCGACGTGGTGGAGGTCAATTTTAATCCCCCCGCGCAGGGCCGGCCGGTGCAGGAATTCATCGACCACGTTCAATCTCGACTGGCGGCCGGCGCAAGAGGCGGAGAGTTCACCGCGGCGGGGTTGTGCCTGCTGGGCCGGGCGCATGTGCCGCCGGATAAAAGGGTGTCGGATGCGGTTTGTCTGCAATTGCACGCGCCGGGGGAATGCGTGAATTTGTATCTGCCTTACGATCGCAGGGAAAAGAAACTGGAATACGGGGAATTGTTTCGCACCGCGGGGCGGGGCAATTGGTTTGGCGATCCCGAAAACGCTTGAGAAAACGACGAAAATTCAGCCTTCCCCCCAACCCTCTCCCAGGGAGCCCAGGAGAGGGCGGGAAGCAGGTTGAAATTCACCGGCCATAGCTGAAGCCGATGTTGACATCGTAGTAGGAGCCGCTGGGGTAATTGTAGCACGGCGGGTTATAGACCACCGGCGGGCGACAAATGACCACCGGCGGAACATAGACCACCGGCGGAGGCGAATAGACCACTTCCGGCGGGCAATAGCTTCGCGGCTGGTAGTCGCGATAGCTGGGGGTGCTGTAATAGTAGTTGCCACCGTAATTGTAATTGCCGCGATTATGGCCACGGCCCCAGTCGCCACGGTTCCAGTTGTCGCGGCCCCAATTTCCACGACCCCAGTTTCCGCGATCCCGGTGGCCTCGCCCTTCGCCGAAGTTGATCCGGGCGCTGCTCCAAGAGTTGTAGCTGTTCTGGCCAAACCCGATGGAGACATCCCAGTGGCTGCCGCCGCCGCGATGACCCGCCTGAGCCACCGCGGGCAGCGACCCGACCATCAGCAGCCCCGCCATTGAATACAGTAAGCCTTTCATGATCTAACTCCTTCCGACATATTGGGTTACAACCGTCGGCCCGGTGTCGGAATTGTCGGGCCACACCCATATAGACCCTGGCGGTGGCAATTGGTTTGTCACGATTTTTTAGCTTTTCAGGCACTCCATCGGTTTGCCATGGGCAAACAGGAGACTACAATGATTCGTTGCCGCCACGGTGATGTACCGATAATGGCGGTGGTATCAACGGTCTCGCCGGCCATGAATTCCCGGTTGGACCAAGAGTCACTTTGCTGCGGGAAATGGGCGTCCCCTGCGTCGGCCGCGATGGCGGTTGACGTAAGCCACGCCTGGGCATCAATTTAGATGCGGCCCGTGGAAGGAACAGACTGTTATGGCGACCGACCCGCGTTTTTTGGCCGATTCCGGCTACGAGATTTTCACTGGCAATGAATTGTTGGTTAAAGGCGCCCTCGAAACCGATGGGGGCGTTCATCTGATGACCGGCTATCCCGGTTCGCCGGTGGCCGGCTTTTTTGACATCCTGGGGGACATCAAAGACGTGCTGATGAAGCACGGGATACGGGCGTTTCAGGCGAACAACGAGGCGCTGGGGGCGGCGGCGATCAACGGATCGCAGATGCTGGCCTGCCGTTCCATCTGCACCATGAAAAGCGTCGGGGTTCACGTGGCTTCCGATGCGCTGGCGCTGGGGAACATGGCCGGGGCGCATCCGGAGGGGGGCGCGGTGATCATCATGGGTGAAGACCCGTGGTGCGATTCAACACAGGTGCCGGCCGACAGCCGATTTCTCTGCGAACACCTGCGGATGCCGGTGGTGGAGCCGGAAGGGCCGCAGCAATTGAAGGACTGGATCGGCCTGTCGTTCAAGCTGTCGCAGGCGGCGGGGCTGTACATCGGTTACATCGTGACGACGGCGCAGGCGGATGGGGGCGGGTCGGTGCTTTGCAGGCCCAATCAGTTCCCCGTCATCAACATGAACCAGCGGGTGGCGCTGGACACCGACAAGATCGACCTCGACAAGGTGCTGCTGCCGCCGCGAACGTGGCAGCACGAGTTGCAGATTCCCGACCGGTTCAAAAAGACGATCGAGGCGGCGCGGGCGCTGGGGATCAATCGGATCATCCCCGCAAGCCAGGGAGAACCGGATGGGCCGGCGCCGCTGGGGTTCATCACCACCGGCATGTCCGGGCCGTTTCTTGAGCACGTCCTGTCCGAAATCGGCCTGCTGGGGCGGTTTCCAATCCTGAAGATGGGAATGAGCTATCCGGCCGACGTGCATCTGGTCGGCGAATTCGCGCAGCAGTGCGGGATGTTGGTGGTGATCGAGGAACGGCGCAGTTTCCTTGAGAAAAACATCCGCGATGGTTTGTTTCATCATCTGCCGACCGAGCAGGCCGCGCAGATCGCCAGCCGGCTGTATGGCAAGGCGTTTCCGGCTGATGCCGCCGGCAAACCGTTGCGCGGCATACCGGAGACGCGCGGACTGAATCCGTCGGTGCTGGCGCAATTGATCATTCCGCTGATCCAGTCGATCGAGCAGCTTCCCGCGCATCTGCGCAACGGCAAACTGAGCGAGGAGTTGAGCCTGATCCGGCGCCAGAGCAAACCGAAGCTGGAGGTCGTGTCGGAGCAGATCATCAAGCGCACGCCGACGTTTTGCCCGGGATGTCCCCACCGCGACAGCTCGGCCGTGCTGCTGGAGCTGCGCCAGAATTTTCTGGACAAGGATTACATGCTGCGGCATCACGGCATGGGGCCGGTGCAGATGGTGGCGCACGGCGACACCGGCTGCTATACGATGCTGATGTTCCCGCCGACCGAACAGCTCATGCACAACTACAGCGGCATGGG
>JADYZN010000045.1 GCA_020853095.1 Phycisphaerales bacterium
CCTTCAAGGTGATCGTCGTGGCCGCCATGCGCAAACTCCTGGGCATCCTCAACGTCATGATCAAGGAAAATCAACCATGGAACCCAAAACTGCAAACGGCTTGAATTTCATCACAGCCGCTTTTTCTGTTCCCGTGCCTCTCCGTGGGTTTATCAGTCTGCTCGTGTTGAGACCCTGACAATAAGGCGCTCCTCGCCAGGTGCATACCACATTGTTAAGATACCTGCATCTGCAACAATTTTCGAACCACACAGATATGGCCTCTCATTTGGAAAGGAAAATGCATCTCCTGGAACGGCCTCGGACTTAATGAACGCCGACAATTCAAGGGGATCTTCCCAAATCTGAAAAGGCGTAATCCCAAGTTGTGCCGCCCACTTTTCAACGTCGCTTTTCGCGGCCCTGCCGGCCACGAGATACTCAGGATCACAGAGCAGACAACTGCGCTTCGCATAATGGATCGGCCCCTGCCATGGCCCGCTTCGCAGTGCCGCGGGCAAAGGCGCTGCGTCGGCTGCTCGTTCGGATACGCCATCCAGGCTCCCACTGTGGTTAAAAAGAAGATAATACACCCCTCCTGCGGCGATGATGATGAAACAAATGGCTATACAGATGTATAGCCCTACACGACGCTTGGGAGGCAGATTGCTTCGCTGTGCCTGGTTCACGTTAGAGAATGATACGTGGACGCGGACAGTTAATCGAATTCACCCTGCGAAACAACAAACAATCCGCCAGCCAGATGCCTTCGCGTGGATTGCGGCTATAATCGAGGGTTTATTAAAGGAAACCCTCCAATGGCTGACAATCACGAAGAACCCGCCGATATGAACCCCGCGCCGGTGGACAAGCCCCGCATCGAGCGGGCGATCCGCGAAATATTGCTGGCCGTCGGCGAAAATCCCGACCGCGAAGGGCTGGTCAAAACCCCCAACCGCATCGCCCGGACCTATGCCGAGCTGATGGCCGGGCTGCACGATGACCCGCGCCGGCATCTGAAGACGGTCTTCACCGAGCGGTATGATGAAGTCGTGCTGCTTCGCGACATCCAGTTTCACTCGATGTGCGAGCATCATCTGCTCCCGTTCACCGGCCGGGCGCACGTGGCCTATCTGCCCGATGGGAAGGTCGTGGGATTGAGCAAGCTGGCCCGACTCGTCGAAGGATACGCCCGCCGCCCGCAATTGCAGGAACGGCTCACCACGCAGATCGCCGACGCCCTGATGGAAGAACTCAACCCCATCGGCGCCGCCTGCATCATCGAGGCCGTCCACACCTGCATGACCATCCGCGGCATCAAAAAGCACGGCAGCACCATGGTCACCAGCGCCCTGCGCGGCATCTTTCAGGAAAACCCCTCCAGCCGATCCGAAATCCTCTCCCTCATGTACGGCTCATCCCCCCATATCCGATGACAAAATGAGAACCGGGCTGGGATCATCCAGCCCGGTTCTCGCCGCAACAAAGGAGTCAACCAACTCATGCCGCCAGGGGTTGGGTCGACAAATACAATCCCAACATGCCCCGGTCCATTTCATTCATGTCCACCAGCCGGCCGGCCACTTCAACCTGCTTGTCATTCAACGGCTGCACGCGGGCGATGCTCATCCAGCCGGTCCACTCGCGCTTGGGAGCCATCTGTGAACCGGAGGTATCGACAAACGGACAAATTCCCGCATACACCGGCAATTCCAGCCGCACGCGAATCTGCTGATCCGGGCGAATGTTCTTCTGCCCCGTGCGAATCCGAATCCCGCCGGCCGAGATGTCCACGATCCGCCCCAGCGGGCTGCCGCCGCGCTGTCCATCCCACCGCTGCATCTTCAAACCCCGCTCATCCATGTCATGCCGGCGATGTTCGCGACGCTCCGCGCCCGATGGTTCCACCGTCAATCGAAACCGGCTCTGCTCTTTGGTCCGTTCGCTGGTCCGTTCGCTCAGGGTTGTCATGTTCGCTGCTCCTTATCCAGTTGCCCACCCCACATTTTCATTATCGTCGTTTCAAACGGGGGACTTTGGTTAAAATGGATAAAATTGATGAATTGGGTGGTTTTTACATTATTGGACGTTGAAAAATCGACTTTGGCTGGGTTGGCTCGACAAGATTTCGGGGCGCGGCTACCGTAAACTCTGCGGGTTCGTCGAGCATAAGATCATCCAATGTCGCGGGTTTTGTTGCTGATATTGTTTATTTTGTGGATGGCCTGGAAACAGGACATCCCGCTGAACGCCGATTCATGGCGGCCGGCCGAGGTTGGGGTCTATCTGGCTTGGTATGGGGTGCTGGTGGGGGCGATGAGGCTGTGGAGCCGCTGGGTGAGCCGGCAGATTCATCGGGGGAACATTTCCAGACACCTGAGACGGTTTACCCGGGCGATGTTTTTTTCGCGGGTGGGGGTGGTGGTGTGGCTGGGATGGGGGTTGTTCGGGTTGGGGTGGGGGGATTTTGTGCTGGATGTGATGGGGCCGGCGGGGCGATGGTCGATTCAGACGCCGGCGGCGCTGGTGGGGGTTTTACCGGCGTTGTTGGCGTGGGCGGGGCTGTGGTGGTCGCAATATCCGGCCGACCGGGCGTTGCGGGAGCAGAGCCTGTTGAGCGCGTTGGAAAACGGGTTGCCGGTCTATTCGCCGCCGGGGTTGCGCAGTTATCTGAAGGCGAACCTGCGGTTGCAGATGTTGTTCACGGTCGTGCCGGTGGTGATGCTGCTGGCGGCGCACGATCTGTTGATGGTCGCGGTGCTGGAGCCGTTGCGGATCACGCCTCAGGAGCGGCCCTGGTTGAATTTCGGATTGTTGCTGGTGGCCTCGGGGGGGATTTTCGTCATCGCGCCGGAAATCCTGCGGTGGGTGCTGCATACGCAGCCGCTGGCCGATTCGCCGTTGCGTCGCCGGATGGAGGAGCTGTGCCGCCGCCATAAGATGAGATATCGCGACATCCTGCTGTGGCGCACCGACCACAACATGGGCAACGCGGCGGTGATGGGGGTGATTCCGCGGTTTCGTTACGTTCTTCTGTCGGACCTGGTTTTGCAGACGATGACCGATGAGCAGATCGAGGCGGTGTTCGCGCACGAGCTGGGGCACGTGGTGCATCGGCACATGCTGTGGTATCTGCTGTTCGTGCTGATTTTCATGTTCGCGTTGATCGGGCCGGGGCAGTGGGTGGAATCTCATTTGAGTTTCCAATGGCTGGGCCATTGGGTGTCGCGGGATGTGGCGCAAAAACTGGTGGAGCTGGTGCTGCTGGTCGGGGCCGGGGCGACGTTTTTGCTGTCGTTCGGGTATGTCAGCCGCCGGTTTGAACGGCAGGCGGACGTGTTCGCGGCGCGGACGATGCAGGGTGAGGCCATGGCGCCGATGGATCGCGATTCGCGTTCGCACGTGGGGGCGCACGGGGCGCGCATTTTTCAATCGGCCCTGCATCGCGTGGCGGTGATCAACAATATTCCCGTCGCCGCGCGAAGCTGGTGTCACGGGAGCATCGCCTCGCGGATGGATTATCTGGAGAATCTATCGCAGAATCCGCAGCGGACCTGGGCGTTTGACCGGCTGATGTCGCGGTTGTACCTGGCGATGATCCTGGGGCTGATATTTTCGCTGGCGTGGGTGGTGAAGGCCGATTCGTTGCAGCAACCCGGTCCGGGGACGACAACGGGGCAGGAGTACAGTTGGTGATGGAACAGTCTTCCGGAAGCTTGGATCAGCCCCATCGGGCCAATCGCCAGCCGCTGGTGGCGGCGGGGGAGATCGATTGCCAGGTGGCGGACATGACCGCGACCCTCAGCGCGTCGATGCCGTTGAAGCTGGCGCAATGGCGGCTGCGCGAGCATGACCAGTGGATACCGATCGACGGGGATGGCGATGCGACGATCGGTCAACTGGTGGCGCACAATTCAACCGGCCCGTTGCGTCTGGGGTATGGGGCGTGGCGGGATCTGCTGCTGGGGTGTCAGTTTCTCAATGGACGCGATGAATTGATCTCGGCCGGCGGGCGGACGGTGAAAAACGTCGCGGGGTATGACCTGACCAAATTCATGGTCGGCCAGCACGGGGCGTTCGGGAAGCTCGTGACGGTGACGACCCGGACGTGGCGAAGGCCGGCGGGGGCGGTGATCGCGGAATTTTCGCCGCGGGACCAGACGCTGGAACGACTGATGTCCAGCGCCTGCCGGCCGCACTGGGCGATGCGGGTGGAAGGATCGCTGTTGTGCGGATACCTGGGGGATGAGCCGACGATCGGGTTTTATTTAAATGAATTGCCCCGATTCGAGCCTAAGATCATTCACCGGCGCACGGAGCAGGATGACATCGCCGACCGGGCCGACCGGTGGCGGCCGATGCCCCCTGACAAGGGGATTTTGGCGCGGATAACCGTTCCGCCGGACCGGATCGATGAGCTGGTCAGGATGGCCGATCTGCGGCGATGGTCGGCGGATGCGGCGTTTGGGATTGTGTTGTGCCGGGATGAGGAGTTGGAAGAAGCCGCGCTGCGCCGGGCCGTGGATGCGGTGGGGGGTGGTTTGATGTTTTGTCGGGATGGACGTTGGAGCCATTATCCGGTTTCGCCGGCCGAGCGCGGGATACTGGGCCGGTTGAAACAGGCGTATGATCCGGAGAATCGACTGGTCCCCTTGCCGTTGGAAAGCTGATGAGCGCACCGTTGCCGGTATTGAACGATCCTCCGCCGGAAGAATCCGAGCGGTCGCTGATTCTTGATTCGCGCACCTATGAGCAGGCGCTCAAGTGCGTGCATTGCGGGTTGTGTCTGCCGGCGTGTCCAACCTACGTCCTGACCGGCAACGAGGCCGATTCGCCGCGCGGGCGGATTCAGATGATGCGCGGGATGGCGGATGGGGTGATCGAACTGACGCCGGCGGTAAGCGAACACCTGGATTTGTGTCTGGATTGCCGGGGATGCGAGACGGCCTGTCCGAGCGGCGTGATTTACCACGAGCTGATCGAGGAGACGCGCTGGCGGATGGAGGAAAAGGGGCAGACACGGCAGACGTTGCAGGGCCGGCTGATGCGCTGGCTGTCGATGAACGTCTTCGTGCATCCAACCCGGCTGAAGCTGGCGGTGTTGCCGGCCCGGCTGATGCAGAAGATCGGGTTGTACACGCTGTTGCGAAAGGTGGGACTGTTCAAGCTGTTGCCGATGCAGTTTCGCAAGATGGAGCAGATGCTG
Organism: Phycisphaerales bacterium; assembly: GCA_020853095.1. Taxonomy (GTDB): domain Bacteria; phylum Planctomycetota; class Phycisphaerae; order Tepidisphaerales; family Tepidisphaeraceae; genus JADYZN01. Next base: position 5,186 of record JADYZN010000045.1, read on the forward strand.
CCGGCACAGGGGAAATTGTGGCCGGCGCGACTTTCGGATCGGATGGAACCGACGCAAAAAACCGTCGATCCGCCGCGTCGGGTGGGGTTTTTCGCCGGTTGCATCGGCAGCGTGATGTTCGACACGCCCAACCGGCAGGCGGTGGAACTGCTGGCGGCGGCCGGGGCGCAGGTGCTGATCCCGACCAGTCAGGTCTGCTGCGGGGCGATTCATCATCACAGTGGCTCGCCGGCGCCGGCGGCGGTCATGGCGAAGCACAACATCGACGTGTTTTTGCCCAAGGATGGGCCGGGCGTGGAATTCATCACGACCAACATCGCCGGCTGCGGGGCGATGCTGCACGAGTACGACCACCTGTTGCGGGATGATCCGGAGTATGCGCAGCGGGCGAAGGAATTCGTCAAGCGGGTGAAGGACATCAGCGTCGTGCTGCTGGAGTTGGGATTGCCCCCGATGAACCATCCGGTGAATCGGACGGTGACCTATCACGAGGCGTGCCACCTGGTGCATGGACAGAAGGTCAGCGCGCAACCACGGGAATTGCTGGCGAAAATTCCGGGATTGAAACTGGTTCCACTGCCCGAAAGCGACCTGTGCTGCGGGGCGGCGGGGACGTACAACCTGACGCAGCCGGCCATGGCGACGGCGCTGGCCGAACGAAAGTTGGCGAACATCGCCACGACCAACGCGGAATTGTGCGCCACCGGCAACGTGGGGTGCGCGATGCACATCCAATCGCAGGCGGCCGCGCGGGGACAGAAGTTGACGGTCGTCCATCCGGTGCAACTGCTGCATGAGGCGGTGTTTGGGAAAAGTTAAAATTGAATGTGCCACAGAGACACGGAGAGCACAGACTTGCTTCATTTGAACCACTGAGACATGGGAGAAAAACAATCTATTTCAATTTCTTCTATGTGCTCTCTGTGCCTCTGTGGCGTATTCGCTTTTTGAATTTCAGAGAATCGCCGTCGACCATTCAACGCGATTGCGGGGGCGGCGGGGGTTGGACCCAGGTGCCGCCGCCGTCGGACCAGCGTTCCTGTTTCCAGATGGGAACGTCGATTTTGAGGGTGTCGATTAACCATCGGCAGGCGGCGAAGGCCTCGGCGCGATGGGGGCAGGAGACGGCGATCAGGACCGAGCTTTCGCCCAAGGCAACCCGGCCGACGCGGTGCAGCAGGACCGATCGGACGATGGGCCATTGTCCGCGGGCGTCGGCGAGCAGTTTTTGCATCCGGGCCAGGGCCATGTCGGGGTAGGCTTCGTAATCCAGGCTGGTCAGTTCACGGCCATCGTCGTGGGTTTGCCGGCGGGTGGTTCCCAGAAACAGGTCGATGCCGCCGGCCCGCGGATCGGTCACCCGCCGGGTCGCCCAATCCACGTTCAATTCATCGGACAACAGGCCCACCCAGTCGGTGCAATCGAACGGTTTGGCCCAGTTTTCGGCCGCATGGAGCAGACCGGGGGTGATGTTTGGATCGGAGCAATAGCCGCGCAGGATGGCGGTGGAATCGACATGAGACAGCTCGACGCCGCCGAGGATCGTGCCGTCGGCGGATTGGGCGAGCAGGGTCGATTCGGGGGTGTTCATCGGCAGATCGGCGATGGGCCAGTGCGAAGCGCGCCGGGCGGGCCAATGGTCATCATCGCGTTGGGGTCTGATCGTGAAGTTCACACGAATACCTTACGTTGGCTTGACGTTGACGCCAAGTGTTGGAGCGGGTGAGATGAGCGAAACCTCTCCGGGTGCAAATCGGGGAGGAGGCATATACAGTTGAGCCGGGACGGCACAAAAAGGATTCATCCATGGATTATCTGCTCGGGATCGATATCGGCACCAGTGGGACCAAGGCGTTGATTTGCGACCGGAAGGGGAAGGTGCTGGCCACGGCGATGGCGGAGCATCCGATCGAGACGCCGCGGCCGGGGTGGTCGCAACAGGATCCGCGGGATTGGTGGAAATCCACCGTGCAGTCCACCCGGGCGGTGTTGAAAAAGGCCAAAATACATGGCGAGGATGTCCGGGGCATCGGTTTGTCGGGACAGATGCACGGGAGCGTGTTTCTGGGCGATGGGCCGGAACCGTTGCGGCCGGCGTTGCTGTGGAACGACCAGCGGACGGTCCGGCAATGCGAACAGATCACCCAAAAGGCAGGCGGCCGCGAGGCGCTGATCGAGCTGGTGGCCAACCCCGCGTTGACGGGATTCACCGCGCCCAAGATTTTGTGGGTTCGCGAGAATGAACCGAAAATTTATGCCCGCACCAAGCACATTTTGCTGCCCAAGGATTACATCCGGTATCGCATGACCGGCGAATATGCCACGGAAGTATCCGATGCCAGCGGGATGTTGCTGCTGGACGTGGTGAATCGCACCTGGTCGGGCAAGCTGCTGCGATTGCTGGAGATCGACGAGGCGTTGTTGCCGACATTGCATGAATCGCCGGAGGTGACGGGGTATTTGCATCGAGGGCCGGCGCGGGAACTGGGATTGTTCGAGGGGACGCCGGTCGTCGGCGGCGCCGGGGACCAGGCGGCCGGCGCGGTGGGCAACGGGATCGTCACCGGCGGCATCGTCAGCGCGACACTGGGGACCAGCGGCGTGGTGTTCGCCCACGCGGATCAACCCCGTCGCGACCCGCTGGGGCGGGTGCATACCATGTGCCATGCGGTTCCGGGCAAATGGTGTATTTTCGGTTGCATGCTGGCGGCCGGCGGATCGTTCCAATGGTTTCGCAACCAGTTGGGCCAGCAGGAGATGCGGGAGGCCAATAAGCGAAGGACCGATCCCTATGCGCTGCTGATCGAACAGGCCGCCAAGGCGCCGGCCGGGTCTGAGGGGTTGTTCTTTTTGCCCTATCTGACCGGCGAGCGATGCCCGCACCCCGATCCGGATGCGCGGGGCGGATGGATCGGGCTGACGGCTCGGACCAGCCGGCGGGAGATGATTCGGTCGTTGCTCGAAGGGGTGACGTTTGGGATGCGCGATGCGCTGCGGATCATCCAGGAAATGGAGGTTGAGGTGTCGCAGGTGCGCGTGTCGGGTGGCGGAGCGCGGTCGGGGTTCTGGCGGCAGTTGCAGGCGGACATCTACAACAAGCCGGTGGTGATGACCAACGCCGCCGAAGGACCTGCGTATGGTGTGGCGCTGCTGGCGGGGGTGGGGACGAAGGTGTGGGGCAGCGTCGAACAAGCCTGTCGGGCGTGCATCAAGCCGGCCGAAAAAATTCGACCGAATAAAAAATCGGCGGCGTTGTATGAGCGGTATTACCAGACGTATCAGAAGCTCTATTTTGATTTGAAGGATCGGTTTGGAGAGATCGCCCGGCTGGTGGGATGAGATGATTTTACGCCGGATTGCCCAGTCGATGTTCGGTGCCGGCGCGAAGCCGGGCGAGGTTGGGGCGGTGTTTGACGATGATCAGCGCCGCGACCAGCACGGCCGCGACCAGCAGGGGAAGTTGTTGTGAAAAGACCGGCCAATGCCGGATCAGGCCGCAGATCAGGTAGATCACCGGGAAACAGGCGACGCCGATGACCGAGGCGAGGCTGATGTAACGCCAGATGAAAAAGACCAGGATGAAGACGCCGATGCTCAACAGTCCTGGAAAGGTGTAATAAGGGAACAATCCAAGCAGGACGCCGGCGCTGGTGGCGACCCCTTTGCCCCCTTTGAAGCCCAGAAAAAAGCTGAACATGTGGCCCAGGATGCCCGCCAGGCCGATGGCCAGCCAGAGGAGATAAATGCCCGTGCCGGCCACGGGATGGGCGAACGAGCCACCATGCCGCGAAACCAGCCACGCGGCGGCGAGCATCGGCAGCAGGGATTTGAGCAGATCGAGCGCGAAGACCAGCCAGAAATAGCGTAAACCCAGGATCCGGCCGATGTTGGTGGCGCCGATGTTGCCGGATCCGGATTTGCGTGGATCGACCCCTTTGGCCAGTCCGACGACCAGGCCGAAGGGGATCGAGCCGAGCAGGTATCCGACCGGAATGAGCAGTGCCAGCGATGCGGCGGTGGTCATGGAGGATAGGTTGTAACCGAAAACAGATTGAAGGCCACAGGCCTGGCGGAGGGATTTTCTTCACGGCCGCCCGTGTGGCCGATAAGTAGGCAAGATGGAAGGCAAATACACAAGTTATGGCAAGTTCATGGCGGTTCGGCTTCAGCGGGCCGCGTTACGGTTGGTTTTAAGGCCGTTGATGCGATGGGGCCGGCTGGATGAGCCTCGGCCGGGATATTCGATCGTCATCGCCTGCCACGCCCATTTCGCGCGGATGCTGATCGGGAATCTGCGGTTGCTGATGAAACAGGATTTGAGCGAATTGGATCGGGTGATCATCTGTTTTGATGGGCCAAGGTCCGCGGAATTGGATCGGTTTGAGCAGGATGCGAAGAAGGAGTTTGAAAAGCTCAATATCTTGTGTGTGCATCAGTCGGGTATGCAATCCATGGTGTTGCGGCGGATTGGATGGGGGTGGGTGGATTGCTGGTTGTCGTATGCCAGGGGGATCGCGTCATCGCGGACGCGGTGGGTGATGTTGCATGACATGGATGCGTTTTTGCTTCAGGGGGATTTGATCGCAAGGCGGTTTGAGCGAATGAAGCAAGGTGGGGCGCATTTCATGGGGATTCGGTGGTATGAAGGGAACGGCGTTCAGCGGGAGGATCGGCTTTGTTACATCGTGGAGATGATGCTCGATGCGCAGTATTTGCGAAGCCGATTTCGGCCGTTGGATTTGTTCAACCTCGTGTGCCGGTACAAGGGGCGGAGCGTGGATTTTGACACGTTGTTGTATCCGCAGAGCGTGGAAGGGGTGAGGACGGAGGTGATGGCGCTGGAGATGACCCGATGGGTGCATCCGAGCCAGGTGATCAGCCAGTTCACTTATCTGAAAAGCAGGCCGGTGTACGTGGCGCCGGAGTCGAACAATCTGTTTTTCATACCCTATTTTTTGTTTCTGGCGGATGATGGGGAGGTTTTGCGGCAACATCGTCGGGCGCTGGAGAACGCAAGCGGTCGGATCGTGGATTTTCTGGGGGGGAAGATGGATTTGTCGCGGTTTACGGCGACTCATTTTGACTGGATCGGCCAGCAGGTGAGACGGCTGGAGGAGGCGGTGGCGGGGGAGGTGCGCGAGGAGGTGAAGAGTTATCTGGAAGCGGTGGGGCGGTTTGTGAAATAATCTCGCCTGACCATCGCGCCGGCCCTCCCACGCGAGATTGCGAGGGAGGGAATGGAGGGCGAGGGCGATTATTCGTTTCGCGGCGGCAGTTGCAGGGGTTGGATGCGGATGATGTTGGGGCGGGCGCGAAGCTGGTTGAGCAGGTCGGCGGGGGGAATCGAGTCGGTTTTGAGGACCATCAGCGCGGTGGCCGATCCATCCGGCTGGACATCGCGGGAGATCACCATGTCGGCGATGTTGACGCGGGCGTCGCCAAAGGCGGTGCCGACGGCGCCGATGACGCCGGGCTGGTCTTTGTTGACGATCAGGACCATCTGTCCTTCGGGGACCATGTCCATGTTGAAATTGTCGATGCGGAGGACGCGCGGCAGGCCGTCGGCGTAGACGGTTCCGAGGATGCGGTGGGAATCGCCGTTGTTGGTTTCAGCGCGGATGCCGACGATGTCACCGACCATGCCCTGCGGCGGGTTTGGCTCGTGGACGGCGACCAGTTCGATGCCGCGGGAATGGGCCAGGTGTTCGACGTTGATGACGTTGACCGGCGTGTCCATGTGCGGCTTGAGCAGTTCCACCGTCGCCAGCCGAAGCAGGGTTTTCATGTGTCGGGGGGCGCGGGTTCCGGAGGCGCGCAGCGTGATGGTCTTGTACCCCCCTTCGGCGTAGCCGGTGAGGAGGGTTCCGATGCGGGCGGCCAGTTTGGCGAAGGGGAGGTCGTCGGCCGGCAGGTCGAGCTTGACGCCGCCGGCGTTGACGGCGCCGGTGATCTGGCCGGTGGTCAGATAGGCGACGATGTATTTGCAGGCCTCGACCGAGACGGCGGTTTGCGCCTCATCCGTGCTGGCGCCCAGGTGGGGGGTCAGGACGACGTTTTCCAGGCCAAAGAGCGGATGGTCCTTGGGGGGCGGTTCGGTGGCGTACACGTCGATGGCCGCGCCGGCGATTTTGTGCGCCTTGAGCGCGTCGGCCAGGGCGTATTCATCAATCACTTCGCCGCGGGAATCGTTGATGACCAGCAGGTTGGGGCGGGCCTTGTTGAAAAGGCGGTCGTGGTTGAGCAGGTGCCGGGTTTGTTCGCCGCCGGGGACGTGGAAGGTGATGACATCGATCTGCGAGAGGAACTCGTCGAAGTCGCGAATCAGTTTCACCTTGCCGTCCAGGGCGCTGTCGCCGGAGAAAAACGGGTCGAAACCGACGACGTTCATCTCCAGTGCCAAAGCCCGTGTGGCGACGGTTCGGCCGATGCGTCCAAGACCCACCACGCCGAGGGTTTTGCCGGCCAGTTGGGTTCCCTGGTATTGGGTCCGCTTCCATTGGCCGCTGGCGACGTGGGCGTGCGCTTGCGGAATCTTGCGGGCCAGGGCCATCATCAAGGCCAGGGCGTGCTCGGCGGTGGAAAGGGTGGAGGCCTCGGCGGTGTTCAGGACCAGGATGCCTTTGGAGGTGGCGGCGGGCAGGTCGATGTTGTCCACGCCGACGCCGGCGCGGGCGATGACTTTCAGTTTGCCGGGGTTTTGCAATACCTTGGCGGTGACTTTGGCCCCGGATCGGACGATCAGGGCGTCAAAAGCCGGCACGGCGGCGGCCAGTTCATCCTCCTTCAGCCCGATTTTGACATCGAATTCGATGCCGGACTTTTTGAGGGAATCGAGACCTTCTTCGGCCAGTTTGTCGGCCACGAGAATGCGGAAAGCCATGTTTTTATCCTTTGATACAGGTCGAAAGGGGGATCGTAAGGATGGGGCGGGACCGGAGCAAGGGGGGCGGGGTGAATTTTGAAATTCAAGGTTTCCAGGGGATATCCGGGACACCGCACAGGTGGTTGACCAGCCGGGCCTGCGTGAACAGCCAGTCGGAGAGGCGATTGAGGTAGGGAAGGGCCAACGGGTGAATCGGGCCGGAAGCACCAAGGGCGCACAGCAGGCGTTCGGCCCGCCGGCAGATGGTGCGGGCCAGGTGCAGATGGGCTGCGGCGGGGACGCCGCCGGGGAGGATGAACTGTCGCAAAGGGGGCAGGATGCTGTCGGCGGAGTCGATCTGTTCTTCGAGCCGGGCGATGGGGTCTTGGGAAAAAGCGGGAAGTTTTTCGGAGAATTTGGGGTCGATGCAGGCCAGATGAGAGCCAAGGGTGAACAGGTCGGACTGGATTTGGTGCAGGGGTTGGAGCAATTGGGAGGCGTTGGCGGGCAACAACGAGGCGGCCAGGGCGATGGCGGCGTTGAGTTCATCGAGCGTGCCGTAGGTTTCCAATCGCGGGTCTGATTTGGGCAGCCGTTTGCCGCCGATCAGCCCGGTGGAGCCATCGTCGCCGGTTCGGGTGTAGATTTTCATGGTGATCCGGTCCTGCGTGCAAGACTGTCAAAAATTCCCGTCACAACCACCCGCTCCGGGTGGTTTGATCCCGGAGATTGTAATGGCAACGGGGCCTGTCGTCTTGCGCTGACTTGGCCGCCGGCCCAATCCTCCCGCAGGAATCCGACAATCCGCTCTTTCGACTTGGGACATTTTAGGGGTGCAGGACACAGTCTTCGCCCCGACTCACCCGACAGCACCTTCAACCCCCATGGGAGGTACGATGTCTGGGGGCGTTCCCAATGATAGAATTGGTTGGTTTGCAATATGCAAACTGCGTGATAAAATTCATCCATGCAAATCATGAACCGGGCCATGATTGACGGATTCTTGAAAGCCAACGCCGCCGCCCGCAAGCCGATGGAGCGGTGGACCAAGATTGCCCGGTCTGGAAACTGGTCGGACATTGTGGACATGCGCAAAAGCATGCCTTCCGCCGATGCGATCAAAGGAACGAATTTGACCTGCTTCAACATCGGCGGCAACAGCTATCGCCTGATCGCGGCTGTTTCTTATCAGCGAATGGAGATTGCGATTGTGGAATTGCTAACCCATGCCCAATACGACAAAAAATACGTGAGGTGAACCATGAGCAACGTGACGGCAAAAAAGCGTCGAGTGGCGGCTGATGACTACCTGGAACTGGTGCGCCGTTTTCCCCTGCGCCCGATCCGCGGCCGCGATGAGTATGAATCCGCGGCCGCGATTCTGACTCATCTGATCGGACGAGCCGATGCCGGACTGACCGACGGTGAAAACGACTACGCCGACGTGCTCGGCCGGCTGGTTCAGGAATACGATCAGCAGCACTCCCGCTTTTTAAATGAGGACAATGTGACGCCCCTGGAGGCGTTGAAGTATCTCATGGAAGAGCACGGCATGAACACCGTGGCGCTGGGTAAACTGGTGGGCGGAACGGGCCAGGCATCACTGATCCTCAACGGCAAGCGGGAGTTGAGCAAGGCGAACATCCGAACCTTGGCGAAGCATTTCAACGTCAGCCCGGCGCTGTTTATCTGAAAGTGCACCCGCTTGGCGGCAATGAGACACGATACGCGGGAAACGATACGGGAGCGCGGACAGTTATCTGATTTCACGATGCGGATGGCCTTGGAAGGCGTCGCTCCCGCGCGCCGGGGTTGCAGGAGAAATCGGCGGCGGAGGCCCGCCGCCCTCCATGGGTTGATTAACAACTATCCGCGTCACCGTTTCAATTGCCCGACCGCTGCTCAACCCCGACCTCCATCCCCGCGGCGTCACGAGTGGTATTCGGGTCATTTCCCATAATGACTTCGTGTCGGATCGAGTAATGTCCCCTTATCCGTTCCCCGTCGCCGCCGAGTATGATTCACCCGCCTTAACCAAAGCCATACGAATCCAATCAGCAAAATCAGCAGGTAGTGAACTCGCAAATGCAGATCGATGTCGGGAGTTGGATTGGGGCTGTTTATCTGTATCATCGGAACCAATTGCATTGGATGGAAAAAACGAAAATTGGTGCGGTGCAGCATAATCTGTGTTTCATGGACTTCATGCTCTGAAATCTCAAAATAAAGAGTAACACGCAAGACCAAGTGGTCTGTATCAATACCGCCATTAAAATGCCATCTGCCGTTTTGCCAATTAAGACCAATCGAGGTGGGGATAGTCGCGGACTGCAATATTCCAATAATGCTCAAAACGATTAGAGCAATTGGCAAATAGCACATAGAAATTCGACAAAGCCGAATCACAGAGATTTGGTACTTACCAATTTTCATCGTTGTTGTAACCGTTCGGGGCTGAAAAAGGGAGTCACGTTGATTTATCGGCCGACGGCTACTCTTTTCGTCCATGCCCCGCACACGCCGACACATCGAAGCGCAGATGATTTGCCACGTCCTCAACCGCGGCAATGGCCGGACAGTTCGACCTGACGAGCATCCTGCATCCGCGAGGCCGAACCAAACAGCCCCTGGCCGCCCTGTCACCCAAATACCGGCAAATTCGGCACAAAATAGAGGTCGATAAATCAACGTGACCCCATTATCGCTCCCGTCATCCTAATCTCCCGAACGGGGACATTTTAGGGGACCAGGACAGATAGACGTAATAGGTGTCCGCGCCGTCGGCCGAACCCCAGTTCTACTGGACGTCATTGCCATCCAGGACGGCTGTCATTCTCGAGATCGGCTCCCGTCTCCCTCTGCAGGAACAGCGGCGGATTTGATCCATGGCTGAGTGGAAAGTGCTTCTTCTAAGGTAATTGAGTGCTCAAGCATAATGCAAGTAACTTGAGGTATGTAAATATAATGAGCGTGCGCTCGTTCCGCATATTCATCTAAAGATTCTGATATAATCAACCGATCAATTTTCATCTGCAGATCTTGTGTCCTAATTAAATGATCAAGACCCCTCTTGAGCGAATCTGATGGCGGCTCACCATCACCCAGAACCAGAGGCTTATTGCTCAATATCCAGTAATAACGAGTTGGTATGCCGACCTGAGCCACCGCTGCTGCAGTGGCTGCAAGCTCTGGATCACCCATGTTGCTCAACGTACGCCACGGTGGCGATTGGCTGACGATACAAGTGGCCCACGCCAGGTCAGGATTTTGTGGAATACTATCCACTAGCAGCCCGTGGTTTTAGTCGCTTTTCCGCCCGGCGTGCGGCGTGACTCACGCGGCCAGGTGTGGAAGCGCCGAACTTCCACTTTTCCACTGTGATTCGTCATTTCTTCGCGCATTCGCCGCCAGC
>JADYZN010000046.1 GCA_020853095.1 Phycisphaerales bacterium
CATCGTTGCCGCTTGCCGGCACGCATGTGCAGCGGCGGTTGAACCACGCCGTGAACGTCCGCTCCAGCACCGCGTTGGCCTGGGCGAGCGTTCCGGCCCCGGCCAGACGCAGTTCCTTGACCAATCGGTGATCCAATCCCCCCCTACGCATCTGAGCCATCCGTTGCCTCCTTGTCGGCAGGTGAAAATCACACCACCGTTCTGACGGGTGGCCGCGTTTTGCGCAATTGATTTAAGTGCATATTATGTCATAGGTTATGTGCCAACCGAATGTGTTCCTGGGCTTGTTCCTTTCCACACAACAATAATTTTATTGACAGGTCCCAAAATGTCGGGTAGATTAAGTTGTAGGATGACTGGACGACTTTCTACAACTACCGCAAATGGCATTGCAACGGACACGCCGGGCAAGGTCGCTTTTGTACGCGAACATCTATTGAGCGCCATTCAGCGCAAGGAGTATGCGCAGGGGCATCGCATACCGACGGAGAATCGTCTGGCGACACAACTGGGGATATCTCGAAACACCGTGCGTGAGGCGGTTGCATCGCTGGTTCAGGAGGGAGTGCTCAGCCGCCGCCAGGGCAGCGGAACGTACGTGCTTCGCACACTCACAAGCGCCCAGCGAAAAGATCGTCTGGCTGAAATGAAGGTGGTGCGTATCGGTTTGGTGCTTCCCGTGCAGGGCGCGTTCGCGCCGATGAACTCCTATCTTCGTCGGCTTATCGAAGGCCTGACGCATGCCGAACAGGATGCCCCGGCCGTCGAGGTCCGTTTCCTCTCGCCGGATGCCGCCTATCGGGGGCCGTCCGGGGTGCATTTTCTGGATGCGATCCAGCAGCGCACCATCGACATTCTGTTGATGACGGTCTTTGAGGTGAACTCCGCCGAGCTGGATGAGGCCATCGCCAGTGGAATTCCAGTTATTTTCGCGGGTCTGGCGTCGCCAAGGCCGGGCATCGCCTTTGTCCGATCCAATCTGGCGGCGGGCGTCACCAAACTGGCCAATCATCTTTATGACATTGGGTGCAAGCGGATCGGCCTGCTGATGAACACCCGCGGCGGCGTGAACAGCGCCGCGTATCTTTCCGGGATGGTCGCGGCGATGGCGCGACGCGGGCTGGACCTGGACCTGTCATGTATCGCCTATCTCGAACGGGATCGTGAGCGAATCGAAGATGCGCTCAAATCCCTGCTGGACCAGGGGGCCGATGCCATCGTCTGCTACGACGACGACGTGGCGGTGAACGTGTTGTGTCTGCTCAAGCAATGGAAAGTGGATGTGCCGGGCAAGGTGGCGGTCGCCGGCGCCAACAACACCGCCGCAAGCGATGGGACGGAGTTCATCCCGTTGACCACGCTGAACGTGCACATCGAGGAAATGGGCCGGGCCGTCCGCGACATGGCCTTTGACGCCATCAGCCGGGGGTCCATGTTGCCCAGGACGTTGGATTTCGAACTTGAATTGATTGTGCGCGACAGCGCGCCAATCCCAACAACAACGTAAATGGGGGTCATCATTTCACCGCGAATAATCGCGGAAAGATTTAGAGGAGGTCCGTATGAGTACGCATCGTTCGTGGACGAAGTTGTGCGTGGCCGGTTCGCTGGCGCTGGGCTTGGGTGCCTCGGTCACCCAGGCCGCCACCACGTTGTATTGGGATTTCGAACAGTCTCATTTCAGCCTCACGCCACTGTACAGCGACTATCCGTATTGGGGAACGGAGTCGGACGCCTCCGGCAACGGCATTGACGGCGCGGCCGTTTGGGACAATCAGGCTCCGGTGGTGACCCCAGGGGCCTATGCCGGATCGGCCCAGGCCTGGTCGCTGGTAGATAGCAACACCACTGATACGAATGGGACGAATTTCATCTTCAGAAGGATCGGAGAGGATCCTTACTCTGGAAATGTCGACCCCAAATTCGCGCAACTTATTCCCGGCAAGAACTCTTTCACCATGGAAGTCTTCTTCAAAGCCCCCGTGTCTCCAAGGAAAAACTCCGATCCCAACGGATTTGGCTACATCGCCGATCTGGTCGGTTCCAACAGCACCGAAAGCCAGATCGCCCTGGAGATCAACACCAATGGCAAGATCACGTTTCGCGCGGATGCATGGAGCGATGATCACCTGAACGATTTCACGACCACCAACGCTTACGATGACAACCAGTGGCATCATCTGGCCATCGTCCGCGACGCGGCGGGGCAGACCATCAAGTATTACGTGGATTACAATCCGGTTGCGTCGATCGTCAACGATCCCAATGGCACGGCCCCGACACCGGGCGACCCCAACGTAACCTACGACTCGGGTGATTTCAGCGCGTTCTCGACACTGGGCGGCCAATGGGGCGCTGGTTTGCAGCTTGGTTCCTGGTTCCCCAATGACAAGAGCCATGGCGCGGACTGGATTTCCATCGACGATTTCCGCATCAGCGACACCGCATTGACGCCAGGTCAGTTTCTGGGCGCTGTGCCCGAACCGACTTCGATCGGACTGCTGCTGGGCGGGGGCGCACTGCTGGCCATGCGGCGCAGACGCGCGTAGACAGATGCAGGCCGGTTCCTCGCGGGTGGGGCACTACCGCCCCATCCGCGTTGGACCGGCGGTCTTATTCTTGAGAGTCGAGGCGAACCATGAACCATCATGCCCCATCCAGACGCGCAAACGGTTTCACGTTGGTTGAGCTGCTTGTGGTCATCGGCGTCATTGCCCTGCTCATCAGCCTTTTGCTTCCGGCCCTCAACGTGGCCAGGGAGGCCGCCAATCGCACCAAATGCGCCAGCGACATACGCCAGATCCTGATCGCATACCGAATGTGCGCCAACGAGCGAAAAGGTCACATTCCCAGCGTCCCTGGCCATTACGTCCCCTATTCCCAGCGATATTCACCCAGCAATCCGATCGGGTCGCCCACTTTCAGTCCGTATAACTACTGGTCCAACCCCTATATCACCTACCAGGGGACGGACCCCTACTATTGCATCGTCAACTACGCACGGCTGTGGTACAACCGCTATCTCGCCACCGCGGATGTTTTCTGGTGTCCATCGGACAACACCGTGTCGAGGGCCGATTCGTGGGATCCGTTCATCGCCGGTCCGGCCGGCGGCATCTCCATGTTTAATTTCCCTTATTCCACCAGAGGCAGCTATTTTATCCGGCTTGCCCCAGGCGCGATGTACGTGGGCGGATACCAGCCAACCGAGGAACAGGAATCCAATCTGGATAAGATTCCCAATGGTTATTGGTTCATCGAATGCCGCAGCCATTACTCCTTATTGAACAAGGCCAGGAAAATAACCCTGCATGGTTATGCCGATGCCCACGTGGACATTGACCAGATCGACCGCTCGGAATTGGGATGGTAAGGGCGGCCTCGTGCCGCATCTTTGGACGGATGTCGTTGTGAGGAAGGAAACGAACCCGGCTTCGCCGGTCGCGATTCGCAGAAGGAGTGATGCAGATGCGAACAGTGTCAATCGCGATCATCGCAATGTCGTGGACCATGGCCTGTGGCGTCAGGGCAGCCGATCTTCCCAAGGCGGGGACGACACAAATTCTTGGCGTGAACATTTTTACCGCCGACCCCACCGTCCCGGAACTGGATTTGATCGAAAATGGGGGGTGGACGCTCATTCGCCAGCCCGTCAATTGGAACCAGGTCGAGACGATTCAGGGCCAGTACAACTTCGACTATGGTGGTCAATGGCCCGTCAGCGTGGCGTATGATCGCTGGTCCGTTCAACGCGGCAAACAAAATCTTTTTATTCTGGATGATGTCGGAACCAACGCCATTTACGGCGCCAGATGGTCGCAGGCGTGGCAGAGCGGGTTCATCAACTTCGCGGCGGCGGCGGCGACCCGGTACAAAAACAGCAACAATATCTACGAGATCTTAAACGAACCCTTCGTTGATCCGATCGATCCTAACGGCGTCTCGCCCAGCCAATACGTCAATTTCATCGGCAACGTCGCCAGTGCCATGCGCGCGGTGGACCCCGATATCAAGATCATCGGCCCGGCGGTAAGCCCGCTCACCGGATTCGCTCCCGATCATCTGAAGGCATGGTTTGTTGCCGGTCTGCTCAACCACATCGATGCGGTCAGCCTGCACCCATATACATGGCAAGGCCCGCCCGAACAGATCGTCCAGATGTACGATGACGTGCGAAGCTGGATGCAATTTTACGGTGGCCAGGTCAAACCCATTGTCTCATCCGAGGTCGGGTGGTACACGACGCCTTCCACCAACGGCGTGTCCTATCAGACCCAGGCGGACTATCTGTCGCGTTACCAACTGATCAACCTGAGCCAGGGCATTCGCGGCTCTGTTCAGTTCAGCTTCCGCGACAACTCCCATCCCGATCCACAGGATCCAGAGAACAATTATGGCGTGATGGACACCTATGGCGTGCCGACACTGGCCGACGCCAAGCCGTCTTATTTCGCCATGAAGCTCCTGGCCGAATCGCTGGCGGGTAAGGAATTCTCCACCCGGCTTGATAATGGCAACAGCAGCGACTGGCTTTTGCTGTTCGCCGCGCCCAATGGCGATCAAACATTGGCCGCATGGACAACCGAGCAAGGAGGACGGACTGTTGATTTGGACGGCTGGGGCACGTTTCAATTGACGGGTTCGCCCACATACCTCTTTCGGCACGTCAATGTCCCCGAACCAACGGAGGCATTTGGCTTGGTGATGGGCTTGGGGTTGTTGGGCTTGTCCCGGCGACGCGGGCCTGTAAGCGCCCGCTCCCCCGACGCTCCATCATAGGGCAGGGAGGGGGAGTTCGAGTGATCATACGCGGGGATTCAACGTCAACCAGGCTGGAGTCAAACATGAAGAAAATCGCGGCAATCACGATGGGTACGGTTTTAGGGATGATGACATTGAACGCTCGGTCGGTTGAGCTGCCCAGGCCGGGCGTGTTTGATGAAGTGGTCGGCATGAACATCCACACCACAAATACCAGCATGGCCGAATTGAAGTTGGTTGAAGAGGGTGGCTGGTCGTTCATGCGGGCGGACTTGAACTGGCCGCTGGTTGAGACAACCAAAGGCCAATACAACTTCGGCCCCGGCGGCCAATGGCCCATCGACGTCACCGTCCAACGCTGGCACGGCGAGCTAGGCCACTCGATCATGCTCATCTTCTGCGACGTGGGGAAAAACGTGCATGGCAAGCAATGGTCGCCGGAATGGCAGGATGGGTTTGTCAAATTCGCCGCGGCAACGGCCGCTCATTACAAGGGCAAAGGCGTAATCTATGAACTCCTGAACGAGCCGTTCAAGGATCCAATTGAAGATCAATATCCACCGAGCGTGTACGTCGATCTGGCCCGGCGCGCCGCCAAGGCGATCCGTGAGGTCGATCCGGATGCGAAGATCGTCGGCGGAGTCGTCAGCCCGCTTTTTGCTCCGGATTATCTCAAAGCCTGGATGAAGCTGGGGTTGCTCGACATCGTCGATGCGCTCAGTCTGCACCCTTATCCCAGCGAGCAGGGACGGCCCGAAGAACTCGTGGAGATGTATGCCGAGGTGCGGCACTGGATGAAAGAATACGGCGGCAAGGTCATTCCACTCATGTCATCCGAATGCGGCTGGTACACAGAGCCGGTGCCCAACGGCCGACCCTATGAAGTTCAGGCCCAATACGGAGTGCGCTATCATCTGATCAACCTCAGCCAGGGAGTTTTCGGCTCGATTCAATTCTGTTTCAGAACCTATCCCGATCCGACCAATCCGGATGCCAACTGGGGCATGATGAAACCCCATTCCGCCACCGCCAACGAGGAACCCGTCCTGGCGGATGCCAAGCCGGCCTATTTCGCGGTTCAGAAAATGGCACAGGCGCTCAAGGGCAAGCATTTCAGCCACCGAATCGACGTGGACTTCAGTTATGACTGGCTGCTGGTCTTTGAAGGGCCTGATGGCCGCCAGACGCTGGCCGCATGGACTGTCTTTGACTTTGGACGAACGGTGAAAGTACCCGGCTGGGGCACGCTGAACCTGACCAAGATGCCCATTTACGTGGACCAGCCCAACGCCGAGGGTCGTTGATTGGATGTCGCGGATGGTCAAACGGGAAATCATTATGAAGCTTCGAAATTCAATGACAACGCGAATTCTCCTGTTCTGCATGATGACTTTCGTGCTTGCGGCCATGAGTTGCCCGGCCAGCGCACAAAGCGTCGGCAGCCGCATCGGCACCGACATCCACGAGCAACTGGATGCCAATCTGGACAAGGTTCTGGACCTGGTGCAGGCCTCGGGCATGAAATGGATTCGGGCCGATTTCAATTGGATCAATCTGAACAATCAATACGGCGTCTTCAATTGGACCGCGCCGGACCAGATGATTTCCAAGGCGACCGCCCGGGGAATCAAGGTTTATCCCACGCTCTTTGGCACGCCCCAATGGGCGACGGATGGCGCCATGTGGAATGGCGTGCCCCGAAACACGTCCGATTGGACGAATTTTGTGACCGCGGCCGTCAATCGCTACCCCCAGGTCACCACCTGGGGCATCTGGAACGAGCCGAATTTGTCGCAGTTCTGGTCCGGGACGCGCCAGCAATACATCGACAACATTCTCAAACCCGCCTCGGATGCCATTCACGCGGCCAATCCCAACGCCAAGGCCGTCGGCCCGGAACTGGCCCATCTGGTGAGCGCGGATTGGGATGACTGGCTGAACGATGTGCTCGATCAGGCCGGCGACAAGATCGACATCCTTTCGCATCATTCCTATGGAACCAACACCAAGATCAACCAGAACCTCGAAGGGTACAACATCATCTTTTTCCATCAGGATGGATTAAAGGATGTGCTTCAAGAGAACAACTGGAACAAGCCCGTCTGGCTGACCGAAACGGGTTGGATGAGCGATGATTACGGTTTGCAGGGTCAGGCCGACAACTACACGACCATGCTGAACCAGTGGATGACCAACGACCCCAATCGCAATTGGCTGGACAAGATATTCTTTTTCGACATGCAACCCAGCCCTCCCGGCGACGGCTATTCAATTCTGGATGGCGCCATGAACTGCAAACCCGCCTACTTCGCACTGAAGGATTTCATTTCCGCGCACACCGTGCCGGAGCCTGCCACGGGACTGCTGACGCTTCTGTTCGCGGGCGTATATCTTGGTGGCGGGAGAAGCGGCCGCCGGATCACAACACGCACAGCGCCGGGCACAAAGTAAGAGTGGCCGGCTCCAAGCTCATCGCACTTGCATCGTGCGCGGTTCTTCGGTGTTAAAGGACTGGACGAATTTGAATTTCCCCACAAACATCGGGCGCGGGGAGCGGCGTTGTGGCCACATCAGTTCATCCTTGCCCCGAACGCTTCGGGGCCGGCCTGAATTGACGCGACACGACGCGCCCACCGGTCGTGGGGAAGGTCCACCCCGGCAATCATGCGCGGTTTTCTCATGACTCACCGAATCTCCACCACGCGGTTCTCGATCATCGCGGTATCCGCCGCGAAAGCGATCAAGTGACCGGTCAACGAATCCTCAATGCGCGTCCGCGCAGACGACCCCCCCCCGCCAATGGCCGACACAAAATCGTCGATCAGCCGGCTGTCGCCTCCTCCGTGCCCATCCGCATGCGATTCGATCGTTAATTTTTGCTCCGTGTACACATCCTCCATCCGGTTGGGGTCGGGATTGGGCTTTGATGATGGATGCCGCAGGAAAATCTCCCCCGCCTCCAAGTCTCCTTCAATCTCTCCGAGGCTCCCGATGATGTGAATCTTGCGGCACGGCCGGCTTGTCGCGCACAGCATGTCGTGGCTGGCCGTCACGCCGTTGGCGAACTGAATCGACACCGTCTGATGATCCACCACGTTGTTGTCGCAATGCCACACGCATCGCCCGTACGGATTGTCCGTCCGCAGCGACTGCATTTTCTGCTCGATCGTCGGATTCTCGCCCAAATGCTCGATCGATTCCCATGCGTACGGCCCCCACAGTCCCTTGGTGATGTACATCGATCGCGCTGAATACGGGCAGGTTGATTCAATCTGACAACCATCCAGGCAGCGCAACGCCGACCCCACCGGCGCGTTTTCCGGCTTGAACTGCGTCAACATGCCAAAACTCGCCACCCGCACCGCCGGTACGCCGCTCATCATCCAGGCGATAATGTCCATGTCATGGCAGCACTTGGCCAGCAGCATCGGCGCCGAGGTCTGCCGGTTGTTCCAGCGGCCGCGCACAAATGCCGTCGTCATGTGGTGATAGCTGACGTTTTCCGTCGTGTGCATCGCGATGATCTGCCCGATCTTGCCCCCCGTCACCAGCTCCTTCACCTTGCTGTAAAACGGCGCGTAGCGCAAAACGTGACAGATCATCACCAGCCGCTTGTGCCGGCCGGCCGCGACGATCAATTCCCGCACTTCTTGTTCCAATGGCGAAATGGGCTTTTCCAGCAGCACATCATACCCGGCCTCGATGAACGGCATCGTGGATCGAAAGTGCAGCCGGTCCATCGTCCCGTTGATGATCGCATCGGCGATCTTGTCGCCACCCAGCATCTGCTCGTACGACCGAAACTGCATCTGGGGCGCAATGCGATGTTCCTCCGCCACACGCCTGCGCCGGGTCTGGTCCGGTTCCGCCACCGCCACCACTTTCATCCGCTCCGGATGCTCCAGCGCATATCGCGCATAACCCACTGATCGATGCCCCGCGCCGATGATCGCCACCGTAACCGGTTTCTGTTTCAACGTTGTGCTCATTGTGTGTACTTCCTCGCTCGATTGTATCACAAGCGTGCTGCCGTTCCATGTTTCAGGTTTGTCCGCCCGCACAGGATGGGTGAGGAGGCGGCTGGTGGATCGCTCACAGGCTATTTCTCCCCACGCCGATTGATGGAAACGTTTGTGAGAGACAGCCCTCCATCCATCAGAACTGTCGTGCCGGTCATATGACGGTTATTTGGATCGCAAAGGCATGCGACTTGAAAAGCGACTTCTTCGGCGGAAATGAGCTGTTGCGTGGGAACATCGGCGCGAGCCTGAACCCGAGATGCCGGGTTTTCCGACCAGATTTTCCCCGTGAGACCGCCATCGACATATCCCGGCGCCACTTCATTGACGAGGATGCCGGCGGGAGCGAGTTCGAGTGCCATGACTTTGCACAACATGCGAATCGCGGCCTTTGAGGCGCAATACGCCGGTCCCTGGACATGCAGCGCATGCGCCGCCCAACTTCCAATGAATACGATCCTTCTCTTGCGCCCCGCCGCAAGCAGGCGGGAGGCGCACGCCTGGGCGAAATAGAATGCCCCATCAAGATTGACGCGAATATCCCGACTCCATTGCGCCGGCGTCATGACAGAGCTGGGTGCAAGGGTGACCACGGCGGCATTGGGTATAATCAAGCTGGGAAGACCCAATTCAAGCCCGATCGCATCAACCCATTCGGCGACTTGCACCGCATCGGTCACGTCAACCTTGTGGTAGATTGCCCGCCGGCCGAGTGCGTGGATTTCATCCAAAACAACTTGCGAATCGGAGGCAGGTCGAATATCGCACAAGGCAATGTCCGCTCCATGATGCGCGAGATTGAGTGCGATGGCCCGGCCAATGTCGCCAAGGCCACCCGTAATCGCGGCAACTTGTTTACTGAGGTCCATCGACATGGAAATATCTCGTGTTGTGCAGGCCGTGCCGGGTCGAATGATTCCGCACACCTGACCCATTTGACGTAGTTTCTCTGACAATCACAGATTGTAAAACGGCGGTTCCGGTCGAGGGGATCTTACCCTGCGATCCACTGGCTGGAAACGCCTTCAACTGCAAAAGGGCCGCCCTTTGTGAGAGTACCAAACCATGGCATCTGATGAAAATCTCGTTTTGATGGAATGTTGTCAAGAAATAGAAATGTCACCCTATAAGCTGAAATAGAAATGTCACCCTGCCTTCTTTCTTTTCGTCTGTAAGTCCCGCGCAGGCGCAGCCGGAGCGGGACTTACAGACGGGTCGACCCGC
>JADYZN010000047.1 GCA_020853095.1 Phycisphaerales bacterium
CCATGCGATTCATGATCGACCTCCTTGTCGATTGTGTCTGGGTGGCCCACCCGAGCCCGTAACACGCGGGCTCGGCTTATTTTAGGCGCGTCACGCCAAGTTGTCCCGAAAACTGGGGATGAGTCAGTTGGTTGCGGACTTGACGATCCGTTCGGCGGGCGTACAGTTTCGTGAAATTCACGGACGGCCTCTTGGCGGAATTGGCAGACGCGCTGGATTCAAAATCCTGTGCCCCAAAGGCGTGTGGGTTCGAGTCCCACAGAGGCCATTTTTCATTTTTCATGGCGGGCGAAGGTTGTTTCGCTCGCCAGCTCCCCATTTCACCGGCTATAGTGGTTTTCATGCAATGGCTGCCGGCGATTTTCGCGCTGCTGGCCGGGGCGGCCGGCTGGTATTACCTGTTTTATTCCAAGGCCGCCCATGCCCTGCGTTCGGTTGAGGGGGAGCGCGTCAACAACCAGCGCATGCGATTGCGTCGCATCAACGGGCTGATGATGCTGCTGCTGGCGACGGCGTTTTTCGCCGGGTTCAGGACGGTGGATGAAAAACGCTCTCCGGAGATGTTCATGCTGGTCTGGCTGGCGGTGCTGATGCTGCTGGCGGTCGTCGTCATCCTGGCCATGGTGGACATGCGGCTGACGATGAAACTTCGCGAGCGACAAAACAAGGATCAACGCTGATGGACCGCTTATTGATGTGTCTGCCGATCCTTTGCTCGTGCCTGATGTTCGCCGGCTGTGAACAGGCCCCAGCCGGTGGCCTGCCGGTCATCGAAATGAAAATCGGCTCCGAAATCTTCAGGCTCGAAGTTGCCGACAACGAGGACACCCGCGCCCGCGGCCTGATGCACCGCGATTCCATGCCGGCCGACCACGGCATGATATTCATCTTTGACGCCCCCCAGGAATTGAATTTTTACATGAAAAACACCCGCATCCCGCTGGACATCCTCTTTCTCGATGACAACGCCCGCGTGGTCTCCATCGCGTCGATGCGCCCTTATGACTGGTCCACCACGTCCAGCGGATCGCCGGCCCGATACGCCATCGAGCTGAATCAAGGCGCTGCCGCCCGTTGCAAGGTGGCCGTCGGAGATCAACTGCACGTTCCCGAACGTCCCAAATAATCCTCCTTCTTCCTCAAGCTTCCCCCGTCAATCGCCGAATCCAAGAAAGGAGCCGGCCTGTTTGTTTCAACCCGCCGGCCGCGACTCATTTTTGGACTTTTTCTCGGACGTGACATGAATGAGGTGATTGAGTCGAACATTTCGATCACCGATCCGCTGGAGCGGATCGAGGCGATGCAGCGCGAAATCCATCTCCTTCGCGGCGAATTGGATGCGCAGCATCGACGCGACCGGACCGCGCAATTTCAGATGGACCGCCTCGACGAGGAGATGCGGCTGGCCGCCAAATTGCAACGCGATTTTCTACCCAAAACATTGCCCCAGGTCGGCCAGGTCCGATTCCATGCGCTGTATCGTCCGGCCGGTTATGTCAGCGGCGATTTGTACGATGTGATGCGGCTCGACGAGCAGCACGTCGGTTTTTACATGGCCGATGCGGTCGGCCATGGCGTGCCGGCGGCGCTGCTGACGATGTATCTGAAGCGAGCCTTGATCACCAAACAGATCACCCCCGAAGGTTATCGCCTGTTGCGCCCCGGCGAATCCATGGCCCATCTGAACGCGGCGTTGATTGAACAAAACCTTTCACAGGCCACCTTCGCCACCGCCTTGTACGGCATCATCAACGTCAACACGCTTGGCATTCAATTTGCCCGCGGCGGCCATCCCACCCCCATTTTGCTGACACGCGAAGGTCAGATCGAATTTCTCCAATGCGATGGCAGCTTGCTGGGAATCTTCGATGGTGAATCGTTTGAGGATCGCCAACTGTCTATGCGCAGCGGCGACCGGCTGCTGGTCTTTTCGGATGGAATCGAAGTCGCCTTCTCCAATGAGCAAGGTTTTGACAATGATAAATGGTGTCAGGATTTGCACGAACGCAGACACCTGTCGGCCGAAGAATTGATCCGCGACCTGGCCGGGCGGTTGGATGCCGAATCAGGCAGCCTCGAGCCCAAGGATGACCTGACCATCATCGCGATGGAAGCGGTTTAGCCACCTGGTGGTTGGACGGAGCTTAATGTCCGGGTATGCCGGGGGGGCCTTGCGATCCGGGTTGGCCGGGCGGGCCGGGCTGCTTTGCGAAAAATTGCGGGATGTCGTCGAACTTCCACTGATTGCCTTCTTTTCGGAATTGGGCATCCACCCGCAACGGCGTCTGGGTTTTCTCAAAATCAAAGTCCAGTAACGCAACGGCCTGCTGATATCCCAATCGCGGGTCAATGCGGAATTCGGCCAAACCATTCCACCCCACTTTTTTCAGGTTTCCATACAGCGGATTGACCTGCACCGGCTTGAGCCGAAGTGTGAATTCCTGCAAATCGACCCGGTCTTCACGGAAATGCTGGCTGAACAACTGATAAACCTGCTGGAAATTGCCGGCGGCCAGATCCGTGCTGAACTGGTCGATCAGTTTGCCGACATCCTGGCGGTCCTGGCGGTTGGCCTGTGCGTGAATGACCTGCTGGGCCAGACCGTACCCGCTGAATCCGACCGATAACAAGATGCCCGCCCAAGCCAGCACCCGGCCGCCTTGCGTGCCGCCGCTGTTGCCAATTTGTCGCAGCGCCACGAAGGCAAAAATGATGCCCGCCAGCGGCACGACCAGCAGCACGTTGTTGACCAGCGATAGGGAGCTGGCCAAACCCAGCACCACGGCGGCGATGGATGTGCCATTGATCGCCACATAATCCTGGCTGCCGACGCCGGCGGTGGTGGACATCCGGTGCAGGCCGCGGATCGGGTCCTGTCCAGCGGCGGGGGCGGGAGATTCGTTTTCAACCTGGGCCATCGTGTACTTTCAAGTTCGGTTGCCCCCTTTTCCGATTCAGACAATCAGGCCGTGACACAAGCCATTTTGGAAAGTAAACACCCCATGAACAAACGTCAACTCATCGATGACATCCGTCGGTTCAATACCACGGTCGAACCTCGCTTTCTGGCACAGTTCGACGAGGAGTCGCTCAAACAGTATCTGCAACACCTGCAAAGCGCCCAGGAGAAGCGAATTCGCATCGCCGGCTGGGTTCGCCGACAGCCCAAGCTGCGGCTGGTCTCCTGATGGCTGGTCTGATAACCATGCCGTGATAAAAAACAGGTCCGCACTTTTTTGATAAAGTGACGGACCTTTTTGTTGTTGATGCGAATCGGACGGATCGCAAAAATTCGATATCAATAATCTTCGTGGACGTTCCAGATGGTCAGTCGGCTTGGCGGTCGAAGCAGCAGGGCGTGGTCGATGTCGTCCATGAGCTGCTTGCCTTCAAAATCCCAGTTGCGGCCGATCATGGTGTATCGTTCACGCGAGGAATAGGCGGGGGTGGCGCCAATGTCGTTCTTCAATCGGGTGGGGCCGGTGCAGGCGGTACTGAGCAGAGTCAGTCCCAAGAGTGTCGCAATCGCAAGTGCCTTCATGACAACGCCTTCCTGTTGAGTATCCGGATGCGGGGAAGATTTCACTACAATGATTTAGTTTAATGGTTGGGCTTTGCGCTTGTCAAAGCCAACTTCGCTGCGCAACAATTTTTCGGACAAATCGGGTCTGGCACTTAAATCGAGACCAGATTCAGATTTATGAGTGCCTGTCGCCATTCAACATAAAAATATGGAATTTCCAGAGCTTGATGCAGGTCTTTGATCTGGCGATGGAACTTTTCATATTCTTGCTGTTGCCATTCGGTGGCGGTCGGGTCGCAAAAGAAGATTCGGCATCCAAACGGACGGATGGCATGGATGCCGCACAGCCGGCCAACCTGAAACGGGCAGCCGGTGCGGTCCCAATGGGTGTCGATGGGGGGTGGCGACAAACGGTCCAGCGAAGCCAAAAAGGAGGCCATCTCGGCGGTGGTGACATACAGCCGATGTCCATAACGCTCGAATTGACAACACTTTCCGGATGCGACGCAAACGGGTTGGCGCTGGTCGATGCGTTCTTGAAGCTGTTGATGGATCGCGGTGATGGCCGTCGAGACTTCGGGCCGGGTCGCCGCTTGTCGAACGGCGGCGGCGAATTGTTCCAAATCGTCGGTCATCAAAGGGTGATTTTAGGAGGTCATCACCCACGGAGCCATTGGTCGCGGTGTTGGACGACAAAATCATCGTCGTTGAGGTGGGGATAGGCGGCGTAGACGCGGTCGATTTCGGCCAGTTGGCCTGGGCCGAAGGTTTCACTGGGATTGAGACACCATGTTCCCTCCAGCAGCCCCTGGCGGCGCAGAACTTCGTGCAGGCCGGCGATGCATCCCCCGAAGGCGTTGGCGGCGTCGAAAAAGGCGGCGTTGGAGTCGGTGACTTGGATGTTGCGGAGGAGCATCTCGGCGGGGATTGGCCCGCCGGAAGCGATCTGGCGGTGACATTCTTCGAGCAGTTGAACGGCTTTTTGAGTCCAGACCGACCAGTGACCAAGAAGCCCGCCGACGATTCGGCGCTCAACGGGTTGGCCTTTGACCATGAACCGGTAGGGGGTCAGCAGGTCCATGACGATGTTGTCGTCGTTGCCGGTGTACAGTGCGATGTCGGAGCGGCCGGCCTCGATGACGGCGCGAATGACGTCGATGGTTTGATAGCGGTTGAACGGGGCCATTTTGATGGCGGCGACGTTGGGGATTTCGGCGAATCGACGCCAGAAGGAAAAAGGCAGCACCCGGCCGCCGACAGCGGGTTGTAGATAGAAGCCGATGATGGGGAGGATGTCGGAAACCTGCCGGCAGTGATCGATGAGGGTGTTTTCATCGGCGTTGCGCATGGCCGCGAGGCTGAGCAATCCGGCGTGATAGCCCAGTTCACGAAGCAGCGAGGCTTCGCGCGTGGCCTGATCGGTGGTGCCGCAGATGCCGGCGATGCGCACCAGCGGGGTGGGGCGGTTGGCATCGGCGCGGGTCATTTCTTCGGCCGCCAGTTGCAGGACGGGTTTGAACAGTCCGATTTTGGGGTCGCGGATTTCGAATTGGGTGGTATGGACGCCGACCGCCAGGCCTCCGGAACCGGCCGCGATGTAATACCGCGCCAGGGCACGCTGGCGGCGTTCATCAAGGGTTCGGTTGGCGGTCAAAGCCAGCGGATGGGCGGGAATGGCAACTCCTTTTTGCAGGGTTTTTTGAATGGTGGGGTTCATTGGAAATCCAGTATCGCGGGTGCGATGCCCTCCGGTTGTGTTAAAACTTTCCATCCCGTGTTTCAAAATGGGTGGGTTTGCCCAGGTCGGCCCCGCCACGCATGATCCAGTCGGCGACCCATTGGATCATCTGTTGTGCCCCGATGCGGGGGTAACCAAAAAGATGATGACCAAGTTGGCCGTTGCTTAACAGGGCGTCGGGGGCTTCAGTGCCGACGAACTCGACGGGTTTGTTCATCAGTTGTGAAAACTGCTCACAGACCCTGCGGACACTCATGATTTCCGGTCCGGCGACGTTTAAGGCAAACGCCGGGGATGCGGCGGTGGAAAGGGTCAACAGGGACATCGCGTTGGCATCACCCTGCCAGATGACGTTGAAATTGCCCATCGCCAGGTCGATGGGTTGGCCGGCCCAGACCTTGCGGGCCATGTCCACCAGGACGCCGTAACGCAATTCGCAGGCGTAGTTGAGGCGAATGATGGAGATCGGCTGCGGGTTGGTTTTGGCGAAGTGTTCAAAGATGCGTTCGCGACCCAGGCAGCTCATGGCGTAATCGCCGGTGGGGTTGAGTGGATCGGATTCGATTGATCCGCCGCGGGTGATCGGCAGCAGGCCGTAGATGTTGCCGGTGGAGAAGGCGGCGATTCGGCTTTTCGGGTAGCGACGGCAGATCATTCCGGGCAGATAGGAATTCATCGCCCAGGTCAGCGGTTCGTTGCCGGATGCGCCGAATTTCATGCCGGCCATGTAGACGATGTTGGGTGCATCGGGGAGTTCGCGAAGCTGCCGCTCATCAAGCAAATCGGCGGCGATGGTTTCGATGCCCCAGTGGTTGAGACGTTGTTGCAGGTCGCCGCTGCCGAAACGGGAGACGCCGATGAGACGGCGTTTCGTGCCGGCCATTTCGTTGGCACGCTGGGCCATGCGGGCCAGGGTCGGTCCCATTTTGCCGCCGACGCCAAGGATCAGCAGATCACCCTGCAACTGGCGAAACATTTCAACCACGGCCGGTGTGGGTTCGCTGAGGGCCAGTTCCAGGTCTTCAACATCGGAGAACGATGGATTGGGCATTGGATGGTTCCAAAAATATAGATTGCGGGGAATCTTAGCGGAAGATGGGATGATTCCAAGCGACAGGGCGATTCAGCGGCGGGGCGAATATCCCAGGACCAGTCCGCAGGCGACCAGCAGGAGGCCGGCGCCCATGACATAGCTGCGGGATTGGGGATTTCGGCAGATGGAGGCCATCAGGCCGCCGGGGGGATGAAATGGGGGCTGCGGCGGCGGGGGAGGGACGCGAACAAGCAGGAAAGGGGATCCGTCGACGGGGTCACGGCCGTCAAGTTTAAGGACGCTGGTGCCTTCGCGGACGAACTTCATTTGCCGCTGGGCCAGACGTTCGGCCAGCGTGGGATCGTTGGCGACTTTTTTGAGAAATTCCTCGTTGACGGCGGCCTGTTTTTGGATCTGTTCCAGGTCGGCCTTTAATTTTTGTTGTTGATAGGCGAGGCGTCGATTGGCATCCGCCTGCGGGATGATGATGCAGCAGGCCAACAGCGCGATCCCGACGCACAACAGCGTGATCGTCCAGCCGCCGGCGCGGGGGGCGGGCCGGTTGGCTGGTTCGGGCGCGACCGCGGAAGCGTGGGCCATGATGGGCGCATCGGCCGGCACGGATGGGGCCTGGGGTTGATCCCAAGGGGTCTGGTCCGCCGGAATGTCGCGATCACCTTCCATGGTGAGGTTCTTTATTTATTCCAGAAATCCGCACCGTACCGGGCGCGGTCGCCAAGCTGTTCTTCGATGCGCAAAAGCTGGTTGTATTTGGCGACGCGATCCGATCGGGCCGGGGCGCCGGTCTTGATCTGGCCGCAGTTGGTGGCGACGGCGATGTCGGCGATGGTGGAATCTTCGGTTTCGCCCGAACGGTGGCTCAGGACCGCCGAGTAGCCGTTGCGCATGGCCAGATTGACGGCGGCGAAGGTTTCGCTGAGCGTGCCGATCTGGTTGACCTTGACCAGGATCGAATTGGCGGTGGCCGAATCGATTCCTTTTTCGAGGAACTTGACGTTGGTGACGAACAGGTCGTCTCCGACAAGCTGGACTTTGTTCCCCAGGCGGTCGGTCAGCTTTTTCCAGCCGGTCCAGTCGTTTTCGGCCAGGCCGTCTTCGATGGAGCGGATGGGATATTTTTCACACCATTTGGCCCAGTAATCGGCCATCTGTTCGCTGGAGATAATTTTGTCGGGGTTGCTCTTGAAGAATTTGTAACCCTTCTTCTGCGAGTCCCACAATTCGCTGGCGGCCGGGTCGAGGGCGACGAAAATCTGTTTGCCGAAACTGTAACCGGCGGCCTCGACCGCTTCGCCGATCACTTTCAGGGCGTCCTCATTGTCCTTGAGGTTGGGGGCAAAACCTCCTTCATCGCCGACGGCGGTGGAGAGTTTGTTCTTGTGAAGCACCTTTTTGAGGGCGTGATAAATTTCGACTCCGGCCCGCAGGCCATCGGAAAAGCTGTCAAAGCCCCACGGCTGGATCATGAACTCCTGAAAATCGACGTTGTTGTCGGCGTGTTTGCCGCCGTTGAGGATGTTCATCATCGGCACGGGCAGCGTGCGTGCGGCCGACCCGCCCAGATAACGGTACAGTGGCAGGTTGGAAGCCTCGGCGGCGGCCCGTGCGACCGCCATCGAGACGCCGAGAATGGCGTTGGCGCCCAGTTTGGACTTGTTTGGGGTTCCATCCAGCTCGATCATCAACTGGTCGATGGCCTCCTGATCGCGGGGATCGAGGCCGACCAATTCCGGGGCGATTTTGGAATTGACGTTCTCCACGGCCTTGGCGACGCCTTTGCCGACCCACTTTTTCTTGTCGTTGTCGCGCAATTCTACCGCTTCATGTTCGCCGGTGCTTGCACCCGATGGGACGGCCGCCCGGCCGAGGGTTCCATCTTCGAGGATGACATCCACCTCGACGGTGGGATTGCCGCGGGAATCGAGAATCTGACGGCCTTGGATGAATTGTATGGCAATGCTCATGGTGTTGTTCCTTGACGTTATCGGACGAACGGGGGGTTAAACTGTAGTTGGCGGCACATCGCCACCGCCGCGCAGTTTATGCACCCTGAAAAAGGTGTCAAACGCCTTTGTCTTGCGAAACTTTTCACTTTGATTAGGGTTTGAATCCATGTTCCGGCGGATTGGCCGGAAAAGGTCGTTATTTGGGAGGCTTGATATGGCTGGGTTTGCGGGTGATCGTGGGCGACAGGGTGTGGTGTCGAAGGGCAATCCGCGTCGCGCGAGCCTCCGCGCGGCGGTGGAATCGCTGGAATCGCGGCGGCTGTTGTCGGTGACGCCGGGCGTCGGGGCGAGGTTCGACATCGTGGCCGGCGGCGGGGAGCCGGATGGGGCGAACGTGGGGACGATCGACGTTGAGCTGTTTCAGAACGTCACCCCTTTGACCGTGGCCAATTTTCTCAATTACGTCAACAGAGGTGATTACGACAATTCGATGATCCACCGGTCCGTCCCGGGGTTTGTCATCCAGGGTGGCGGATATAACGTCAACACGCCCGGCACGCACATCAGCGAAGACCCGCCGGTTCAGAACGAATTCAACCCGGCCAACCCGAACACCCGCGGCAAGATCGCGATGGCCAAGGCCGGCAACGACCCCAACAGCGCCACCAGCGAATGGTTTTTTAATTTGTCCAACAACACCAGCCTCGACACGCAAAACGGCGGGTTTACATCCTTTGGCCAGGCGCTGGGGGATGGGGTGCGGGTGATGGACACGGTGGGGTCGCAATCCACCTATTCGTTTGGCGGCGCATTTGGCGAGATTCCTCTGTATCGTTACACCACCTATCCGACCATTCCGCCGACGACGGAGAATTTCTTTTCGGTTTCCAGCCTCAAGCAGGTGGACCTGCTGACGGTGAACCTTGGCGGCATTGGCAACGAGAAGGCCGTCACGTTTTACAGTTCGCACACCGACGGCCAGGGCGTGACCACGGTTTCCAACAGCACCATCGGACTGGGCGGCGGCGGGGCGGCCACGTTGAAATTGACCGGCCTGGGCCTGAATTATGTCACGGATGGCACCACCGTCACCATCTCCGGCACGGACATCAAACTGGATGAGGCGAACACCACCGCGTTGCTGCCCAGTTCCATTCTGTACGTTTCCGGCAGCGGCTCGACGGCCATCGGCGGGTTGAACGTCACCACCACCGCCGCGCTGCGCACCATCACCTATCGCGACGCCGACAGCTCGATTGTCAACGTCAGCATGACCGGGCCGGGATTGGTAACCGCCAAATTTTCGGGAGACAATCTCCAGGTTCAGGCCGTAAAGGGCGTTTTGTACGTCACCGGCAACAACCCGCAGCTCAATGAATTGGACACCACCGCGACGACCGTCAACAGTTCGTTGAACGTCAACGCCAGGGGCGGGGCGGATTTTCAGAGCACCATCGGCAGCATCTTCGCCGATGGATCGCTTGGCCGGATCAACGCGCCGCGAATCAACATTTCCGGCGGCCAGGTGTCGCTGGATGGCGTGGTTGGCATCCTTGACCTGCGAACGCTTAATCACAGTCTGATCTCCCAGCGCGGCACGGCCGGCTACAGCACGATCCGAATCGGCGCGGCCGGCGACACCTCGATCAATTCGGCCAGCCCGATCCGACTGTTCAAGACCCAGAACTGGGTGGACAACGACGATCAAAAGGATTTCATCCGCGCGCCGTACATCACCACCATTCAGGACACCGGCAACCTGGGCGCGGGGTTGAATCTGACCGGCGCATCAACGGGATTGACGTTGACCAACGCACGGGTTCGCGGGGCCGTCAGCGGACAGTGGTCGGTCACCGGTTCCATCGGAGCGCTCAACACCGGTTCGCTGGCCGAAGGATTCAACGCCCAGGTCAGCGGTGCGATCGGCCGGCTGCAAAGCAGGGATGTGACCGGCAGCTTGACCGCTGGTTCGATCGGTGCCATGTCGGTCCGGTCGATGAGCAGCGCCAACCTGACGTTGACCACTCCGGTCGCCGCCGGCGTTTATGCCCTTCGGTCGCTGGTGTCGGCCGGCGCGATGAACAACACGACGATCAAATCGTCGGGGAACGTCGGCTCGATCGTAGCCGGCTCGATGACCAATTCGACGATCTTCGCGGGCGTGACGGGGAATAATCTGCCGACCAGCGCGGCCGGATTTTCCAGTCAGGCCACGATCAATTCATTGGCGCTGACCCGTCCGGTCAATGGGGCCAGCTTCGTGAATTCCAAGGTGTCTTCCTACATCCTGGGCCGCGTGGCGCTGGGGTCGATGCAGCTTTATAACAACGGCAACCCCTTTGGCGTCGCGGCCGGTTACATCCGGTCGTTGACCGCCTCCGACAGCGCCACCGGACAGTCGATCGCGTTGCAGAACGTCAGCACGCAAACGCAGGTGGATTCGATACTGACCGCCCGCGCCTTCAATCTTGTGAATGCCAAAATCACGCTGGTGGGTTAGACAGAGCCTGGGATGTCTGGTCTGTCTCATGAAACAAACCGCCCCGGGCCGTTCTGGCGAGCGGTCCGGGGCGGCATCACGACGCGCATGGGTTGAAGTTTAATCGTTGCCGGTCGTTTCTTCGAGCATTTTTCTCAAATACCCGTTTTCCCGACGGGTGGCCTCCAGGTCGAACACCAGATATTTGATGCTCAGGCGGAGGTAATCAAGGCTTTCCTGAAGGCTGCTGACGGTTTGGCGCAGACGCTCATGGCGCTGGCGGGTTTCGTTGGCGAGCTTTTCAAGTTTCTTTCGCTCGGTGGACGGCAGGGTGCTGATTTCACCCATCAGTTCCGCGAGCTTGGTTTGAAACTCCTGTTCGTTCATCGCGTGCACTCCTCAATGGTTCCGCCTGGCTAAGGCAAAGTCCGTTCCACATCCTTGTGAAGGGGAAAATTCTTTCGATTCAGTTCACTTTTCGACCCGCCGACAAGGCCCTCCGATGCCATCGGTCGAGTCGATTGTGCCGGATGTTGCCAACAGGCAACATTCATCCACTCCGGCGTTGTTTCATAACCACCTGTCAGAACAACTGTTGCTGACAGGCAACGATTTTCATCCCACGACCACCGCCGCATATCCCACGGCGTCGGCGGGGGGGCGGCCCGATGCATCCGCCTGCACGTCATGGCTGTTGGCATGGTGTAACAGGCGGCTTTGGATGGCGCCCATTTCACGGCAGGCCGCCAGCATCGCCGCTATCGCGCCGCCGCCACAGGCGTTGTGGTATTGCCGCACATGCGTCACCACCTGATCGGCCGACCGATTCATCAACAAGTCCAATATCCGGCGGTCGTTTTCACCGGCCCAGTCCAATCCCCGCCGGCCCACACCGGCCGGGGCAAAGCCATACGCCGGGCCATAATGCGTCAAATCGCTGCTGGCCAGAAAAACCGGCCTGCATCCGGCATCGAGCAGGCATTTCGCCGTCAGCCGGCCCATTTCCGTCGCCTGTTCGATGACCGGCACTTCCACAGGCAACAGCCTGGCCCCGGGCCATGCCTGCTGGATCAGGGGCAATTCCACTTCCACCGCATGTTCGGTGCGATGAAAACGTTCATCGACGACGAACAAGCTTGAATTTTCGATCAGCCGATGCTGCGTG
Source organism: Phycisphaerales bacterium (assembly GCA_020853095.1). Lineage (GTDB taxonomy): Bacteria > Planctomycetota > Phycisphaerae > Tepidisphaerales > Tepidisphaeraceae > JADYZN01. The sequence goes on from JADYZN010000047.1 coordinate 11,906, forward strand.
TCGGCCGACAGTTCGCTTTCACCGCCTGGGACGCGCCACAGGGCATTGGGGTCCAATACCGCCGAATCGGTGGCGATGAGATTGTGGATCGCGCCAAAAACCACGACCACATCCGCATCGCCGGCCGCCGCCATCGTGGCGATGGTCCGGCCCGCGATCGCGCCGCTGTATTTCCAGCCGGCGTGCGGAACCAGGCCGCCGATCCATCGTTGCCGGCGGTCGGCTTCATCCGCCCACAGGTACGATTGTGCCTGTTCCCGGCAAACCACGGGGTCGGCGGGATAAAACAATCCGGCCACGGCCGGATGCCGAATACTTCTCGCCACAGGCCCGGCCATGCGTTCCATGATAATCCTGTGCAACAACCCCCCACAACGAATTTTGTGCCCACAACAGCCTTGCGGGCTTCATGGACCGATAATCGAGGAAAGATAAATCGATTTGGAAGGCGAATGCTCGAAGATGATGCAATCGGATCATCTTGTCTTATAATCGTTGTCCATGGCTCAGTGGATTGACGGCGCCGCCTTGGCGCAACAAGTACGCGACACGGTTAAACAGCGGGTTGCCGATCTGGCAAGCCGTCTCGGCCGTCCGGTTTATCTCACGGCGGTTTTGGTTGGTGGGACCGCGGCGGGGGAGCTATATGCCCAGCGCCAGCGGGATGCGTGCAAGGCGGTCGGCATCGAATATGAGCTGATCACCCTGCCGCGCGACGCCGACGCCGGGCAGGTTTCGCGGCGGATCAAGCAACTGAACGAAGACGCCGCCGTCACCGGCATCATGCTTCATCTGCCATTGCCCGAACATCTCAACGCCACCGAGCTGCAATACCAGATCAACCCGGTCAAGGATGTCGAGGGCGTCAACCCCGCCAACATCGGGTACGTCGTCTATGGCCAGACCCTGATCGCCCCCTGTACGGCATTGGCGGCGATCGAATTGATCAAAAGCACCGGCGTGCCGATCCGCGGGGCCGAAGCGGTGGTGGTGGGGGCCAGCCAGATCGCCGGTCGGCCGATCGCGCTGCTGCTGTCGGAACAGATGGCGACCGTGACGTTGTGCCACATCGCCACCCGCGACCTGGCCGCTCATACCCGCCGGGCCGAAATCCTGGTGGTGGCGGTCGGCAAACCCAATCTCATCACCGCGAATCACGTCAAGGAGGGGGCCGTCGTGATCGACGTCGGCATCAACCGGATCACCCTGCCCGATGGGTCCAAAAAGACCGTCGGCGACGTCGACTTCGCGGCGGTGGAACCCAGGGCGGCCTACATCACGCCCGTCCCCGGCGGCGTGGGTCCGATGACCGTGGCCATGCTCTTGCGCAACACACTGCGCAGCGCCGAGTTGCTATCGAAATAAATGGTTATCGAAATCGACGGTAGAAATGCATGCCCGCCCCCAGCAGGAGCAGGTACGAGACGAACAGCGGGAATCCCTGCGTGCCGGCCAGGAACGTCAGGGGAATGTAACGCATCGCCTTCATGGTCGGGCGTAGAATATATCCACCGTTGCCAATTTCATACCAATAATCAGCCCGTTTCCAACAGGCGACGATGGTTGGCCGTTAATTCGGGATGTTTGTAACGACGGCGCCTATCGCACCGTCATCACCACCGGACACACCAGCATCACGGGGTGTTCCTGGAGCAACATCAACACCTGCAACTGACGGCCAACCGCCTGCCGCAGCGCCGGCGAAAGGGCCATCAGCATCGAACCGCCATCCAGCGACAATCGCGGCCGGATGGGCATGGCCGTCTGCGGGTCTTCGCCCAACAGCAGGTCCGCCAGCGTCCTGGGCGCGGGTAGGATTCGCACTTCATACTCTCCGGGCTTCAAATTCACCCGTTTGGCCGCATCCGTCATCGCCGCATCAAGCCCCCCCAGCTCATCCACCATTCCCAGCTCTTTGGCCTGTTTGGCCAGAAATATCCGTCCCCTGGCCACCTGGTCGATGTCTTTGATCTTGTTTGCCCGCGTGGTCATCACGCGCTGGGTGAACAGGTCATAGGTCTGTTTCATCCACTGGTTGACCTGTTGTCTTTGTTGCTCGGTGAATGGTTTGCTGGAACTGAACAGGCCGGCATTTTGTCCGCGCGAGAAGGCGGCCGTGTTCAGCCCGATTTTCTCGAACAGGTCGTGGACGACGAATTTGCCTCCCACCACGCCGATGGATCCGACGATGGCGGTGGGGTCGGCGTAAATCGTTTGTCCGGCGGAGGCCAGGTAATAACCGCCGCTGGCGGCCATGCCACCGATGCTGACGATGACCGGTTTGCTCTTGGCGACCCGCCGCACCGACTGCCACATCGCCTCGCTGGCCACGGCGCTGCCGCCGGGAGAATCAATCCGCAACACCACCGCCTTGACGTTCCGGTCGCGGGATGCCAGCCGCATCGCCTTGCGGAACCGGCTTGATCCGATCCCTTCGCCAAGCAACCCCTCGCCCCCATCTCCGTCGGTGATCACCCCGTCGGCGTACACCAGCGCGATGGAGGGTTTGTTGGACGTTTGGGGCTTGCGCATCAACAGGCCCAGAACCTCGAACGGATTGGAAAAATCGATCTCCTCCCGCTCTTTCTGGCCGTAATGGTGCAGCAGGTCGATTTTGGCCGACAGTTCTTTGGCAATCAGTTCCCGCAGGCCGTCGATGTCCGTCAGGTGATCGACCAGACCGTCATCGAGGGCGGCCCGCCCATTGAACAGGCCCCTGTCCATCAGTTGGGCGGTTTTCTCACGCGAGAGTTTGCGATGCGTCGCGATCTCGCTGATGAGCTGGTGATAAAGCCCATCCACCAGTTTGTTCAGTTCCCCCTTCAATTCGTCGCTGGGCTGGGTGCGGGTGAATTGTTCATCCGCCCCCTTGTACTCACCCACCTGGATGTAATCCGCCTTCACGCCGATCTTGTCGAGCAATCCCCTGGCGAACATCGCTTCCAGATTCACCCCCGGCATCATCAACTGGCCCCCTTCGAGCATGCAGATGTGCTGTGCCCCCGTGGCGGCGACGTACGCGGTCATCTCGTATTGGTCGGCGTACGCAAACGTCGGCTTGCCCGATTGCGTGATCTGCACCAAAACGTCGCGGATCTCCAGTGCCTGCGACAGGTTCATCGCAGGGTCGTCCATCGTCAACAGCACCGCCTTCACGTTCGGATCGCACTTTGCCTTGAGCATCGCCGCGAGGATCTCCCGCAGGGTCTGGTTTTCCCCTTCGCCCAAAAGGGAAAAATCGTCCGGCTTTTCAAGGATTCGGTTGCCCAGGTCAAAATAGGCCACGTGCAGGGTAGATTGGGTCGCATTCGTGTCGCTGGCGTCGCTGGTGTCGTGGGCGGGTGCGGTGGTGCATTGGGTCGAGGGCGCCTCCGCCCATGCCAGCACTGGGCAAAGCATCATCACGGCCAGAATCGTTCGGATCATGCCAATCTCCTTGGTCAGGATTCGACATCCTATCAACCAGCGGCTTTCCATCGAAATTCCCTCGATTGTTTCACGTTTTCTGTTTCATCACTTTTATGGGGTATAATACGAAACGGGTATGGCGTATCTACGATTTTCTTCACGCAATGCGGAGTCATTTGACCAGGAACTGGTCAAAGCCCTGACCATTGGGCGGGCGCCCACCTGTGATTTGTGCCTGCCGGATGGCGCGATGTCCCGCCAGCACTGCCGCATCGAACCGGATGGCGACCGCTGGCTGGTGGTCGATCTGGACAGCCGAAACGGAACCTTCATCAACGGCCGCCGGATTCAGCGTCAACATCTCAAGGATGGCGACCGGCTCCATGTCGGCGATTCGGTTCTGACGTTTACACAGTCCGCACCCACCGGCATCCGCCCGGCCACCCCGAAGGATGCCTTGCTGCTGGCCCGCGTGGACAACGAATTGTCCGCCAGCACCATCAGCGGCAAACGAATCCTCCCCACCCCCAGGCCACGAAAAACGGGCAAATCCGCCGCCCCGGCCAATGCACCGGAACCAAGCCCAAGCCCGATGCAGGTCTCATCCATGGTCTTCAGCCGCCCGCCGGCCCGCCCCATGATTCGCCCCGATTCCCAGCCGGCCGAATCGGAAGGCTGAGGCCGGAATTTTTTGACTAAACCTGCTTGTTGCTCAGATCACAGACTAAAAAGGCGGGAGAAAAATTCCGCTTTGAAGCTAACTTTTGGCCGTTTGACCGTTCTATTAAGATGTGTAGGATGAATCACCCAACCGGCCAAAGCCTTTTCGGGAAGGCTTTTATGAGCCTGGTTGGATAATCTCGCAGGAACTGAACACACACCGATCAGACCCAGTTGGGAAACCCTATTTAGGAGCTACTTTATGCACACCGTTCGTCGGATCGCTTTGGCGGGCTTTTTGATTGCCCTGATGCTTGTCACCGCGGTGCAGGCACAAGTGACGCAATTCATCCCGTCCAAGTCATTGGTGGTATTCAAGATCAGTAAATTGCAGGCCACCAGCCAGAAACTGGCGGCCTTCATCCAGCAGATGGGCCTGGCGCAGATGGACCCCCGGCTGGCCGATCCATTGGGCAGCTTCCTTGAAGAAAAGAAGACGACCAAAGGGGTCAACAAGGATGGCGACCTGGCCTTCGCGGTGTTGAGCTTCCAGAAGGATGAGGTCAAGGAGGCCGAAGCCGCCCTGGAAGGTGAGGAAGAACCGATGGAGGAACAATCGGTTTTGCTGCTGGTTCCGGTCAGCGATTACGATCAGTTCCTGAGCAACTTCACCGATGTGCAAACCGAAGAGGGCATCTCCAAGGTGACCTTCCCCGATGGGGAGGGCAACGGCTACGTGGCTCACTGGGGCGACTATGCCGCCCTCAGCCCTCGCAAGTCGAACGTGTCGGCGGCCCCGGATGGGTTGACGTTGCAAGGTCTTGCCGCCCAGGAGTTCCAGACCAAGGACGCCGTGATCTGGGCGAATTTGCCGGCGCTGCGTGAGATCGCGCTGCCGGAACTGGAAAAGAACCGGGAAAAGTTCATCGCCGACATCACCAAAGGGATGACCAAACAGGGCGCCACCAATCAGGCGTTTGAACCGCTGGCCAAGGCGGTGGCCAATCAACTGGTCAATGCCGCCGAGCGGTATCTGAAAGATGGCCAGGCCGCCACCTTCAGCCTGAACATCGGTCAGCAGGGAATCAGCACCACGCTGATGAGCGAGTTTGAAGCCGACAGCTACCTGGGCAAGACCGTTGCGCAGGTGAATAATTCCGACCAGAACCTGATGACCGGGCTGCCGGATGAAAACTACATTGTGATGGGCGGTTTCGTGGTGGACAACGCCGTGATCACCAACCTGCTGAACGATGCGTTGGATCCGGTTCTCAAGGAAGCCGCCGCGTTGGAAGAGAAGGGCAAGCCGATCAACGATTACTTTGATGCCCTGAAGCGGATTCTGGCCGCGACCAACAGCGAAACCTTCGGCCTGATCGCGCCGACCGCCGCCATCGGGCAAGGCTCGTTGTTGCAGGGGCTGGCGATCGTCAATGGCGATGCCAAGGCGATCGTCACGGGCCAAAAGGACATGGTCGATACCCAGTCGGAACTGGCAAAGATGTTCCAGGCCAACGAACTGTCCTCCCAGACGACGTACACCCCCAACGCCAAGACGGTGGATGGCGTTGCTCTGGATCAGTTCCAGACCAAATTCTCCGCCAACCCCAAAACCCCGCAGGAACGGCAGATCGCCCAGTTCATGGGGCTGCTGTATGGCCCGCAGGGTTTTAACGGGTACATCGGCGCGGTGAACGATAACCAGGCGTTGATCGTCGCCGGCCTGACCGATGAGCAGATCAAGGCTTCGATCGACGCGGCCAAGGCGAACAACGCGGCCGTCGGCGAACGGCCCCACGTCGCCTCCGTCACCAGCGAACTGCCCAAAAACCGCGTTGGCGAAGTGTACGTTTCGCTGGATGTGCTGCTGACGACGGCGGCCAACTACGCCAAGCAATTCGGCGCCAACATGCCGTTGAATCTCCAGCCGAACCTGCCGCCGATCGGCGTGACGGTGGCGACCGAAGCCTCGGCCGTCCGCCTGGATTCCTACGTCCCCTCGCAACTGGTGCAGCAACTGGTGGCGGCCGGGATGCAGATGTTCATGGGAATGCAGGGTGGCGGCCCCGAAGAAGGCGCCCAGCCCGGCATGCACGAGGATGGCGCCCAGCCTGGCGCCCACGAGGAGGACGCCCAGCCCGGCGAATCCGGCGGGCTGTAAGTTTCAACGCCGCGATGATCCCCAAGGCGGGCCTCCAACCGAGGCCCGCCTTATTGCGCGCCGACCGGCCGCTTGAGCGGGATGGCGGATTGGATTACAAAAGGCCCCTTCATGGCACACCCAAAGATCACGATGGAAGATGTCCGGCACGTGGCCCGCCTGTCGCGGCTGGCGCTGGATGAGTCGCAGATGCGAAAATTCGCCGGGCAGCTTGAGGCCATCCTGGGTTACGTCGACAAGCTGGGGACGCTGGACGTCAGCGGCGTCGAGCCGATGGCGCACGCGCTGCCGTTGCACAACGTTCTGCGCGAGGATGTGATCGAGCCGAGCCTGCCGCTGGAACAGGTTCTGCGCAACGCGCCGCAGACGGATGGCCCGTTTTTCAAGGTTCCCAAGGTGATCGGCGCCGATGAGGATTCGGCTGGATAGTTATTTGATCGGGGCGGGACATACGATGCTCAATTTTGACACCATCATCGGCGCGCGGGATGCGATTCGGCTGAAGAAGATATCGGCCGTTGAGCTGACGCAACAGGCGATTGCTCGGATCGAAGCGGTCGATGGGCGGGTGCGGGCGTTCAACAGCACCTGTGCTCAGCGCGCGCTGGAACAGGCCCGCCTGGTGGATCAGGGTCGGCGGGGGGGCGAACTGGCCGGCGTGCCGATCGCGGTCAAGGACAACCTTTGCACCACCTTCGGCACGACGACCTGCTCATCCAAGATGCTGGAGAATTTTCATTCCCCCTACGATGCCACGGTCATTCAAAAACTCGAATCGGCCGGCGCGGTGATCGTCGGCAAGACCAACCTCGACGAGTTCGCCATGGGCAGCTCGACCGAGAACAGCGCCTTTGGATCCACCCGCAACCCGTGGAACTTGAATTGCGTTCCGGGCGGATCATCGGGCGGGTCGGCGGCGGCGCTGGCATCGGGCGCGTGCTGCGGATCGATCGGTTCCGACACCGGCGGCTCGATCCGCCAGCCGGCGGCACTGTGCGGCGTGGTGGGGTTGAAGCCGACCTACGGCCGGATCAGCCGGTACGGGCTTGTGGCGTTCGCCTCCTCATTGGACCAGATCGGCCCCTTCGGTTGGACGGTGGGCGATGCGGCGCTGCTGTTGAAGGTGATGAGCGGGCACGACCCCAAGGATTCGACCAGCGTGCCGCACCCCGTGCCGGATTATCCGGCCGAGATCGACCGCCCGATCAAGGGACTGCGCATCGGCGTCGCCAAGGAGTTCGAGCTGACCGCCGGCATGGATCCGCACGTCAGCTCGGCCGTGGATGAGGCCATGAAGGTCTATCAGCGGATGGGGGCGCAACGGGTGGATGTGTCGTTGCCGCACACCGAATATGGGATCGCGGCCTATTACGTCATCGCCCCCTGCGAAGCCTCCAGCAACCTCGCCCGATACGATGGCATCCATTACGGCCATCGCACCAAAAAGCCGGTCAACGACATCATTGATCTGGTCAGCCACAGCCGCGCTGAAGGTTTTGGCGATGAAGTCAAACGCCGGATTATGATCGGGACGTACGCCTTGAGCAGCGGCTATTATGACGCCTATTACGTCCGGGCGCTGCAGGTGCGAACGCTGATCAAACGCGACTTCGACCAGGCCTTCAACCAGTGCGATGTGATCCTCAGCGCCACTTCCCCGACGGCCGCCTTCGCCGCCGGCGAAAAGACCGCCGACCCGCTGCAGATGTACCTGTGTGACGTCTTCACCGTCACCTGCAACATCGCCGGCATCGCCGGAATCTCGCTGCCGTGCGGATTCACCCCCGGCGATCAACCGCTGCCCATCGGATTGCAACTGCTCGGCCCGACGTTCGGCGAAGAAACCCTCCTGCGCGCCGCCCGCATGTACGAATCGGCCACCGACTGGCACCAACGCCGGCCGGCGCTGAAATAATCCCCCAACCCGCTCCCCGCGCCGATTGGTCTTCCCCCATCCCGTAGGTTCCGCTCCGCGGACCATTTTATACGGCCGGGTATTCATGTAATGAAATGGCCCGCGGTGCGGACCCTACGACTAATTTGCCGGCGATGTGGTGGGTGGAGATGATGCGGGAGGGGAGGGGCGTTGGGAAGTCCAGGGCAGGGCGGTCCAGGCGGCCAGGAGGAACATCGCCAGGCCGATGAGAAGTTTGACCAGGATTCCCATCAGCCGGCCCTGTGCGGCCCCCAGTCCCACCTTGGTGGAATGCCACAATTCCCGGCGGATGGCCAGCTCGATCGATCCTGCGCCCAGAAACGCGCCCAGGCAGACGCCGACCAGCGTCCCCAGGATCGGAATGGGGACCAGGCCGGTGAACAGAAGCCCGCCCGCCAAAGCGCCGACGATCGCACCGGCCATCGCCCGGCGGGTGCCGCCCGCTTTTTTGGCCCCCGCGCTGCCGGCGGCGAATTCGGCCACCTCGGCCAGAACCGCCAGCGCCAACAGGAAAATCAGGCCTTTGACCCCCAGATACCAGCCGGAGGTGATCCACGCATACCCCGCGGCGGCCGCCACCATCAGCCACAAACCCGGCAACAGAAACAAATTCAAAATCCAGCCGGACAACAGGATCAGGATCAGGATCAGATAATACAGCCAGTGCATGTCGGGCCAGTGTATGGGAGGGTCAACCGCGTGGGAAATAAGATGTTATGAACCGATCGGGCCGATGGCCGCGAGAATCTCCTTATGAACCGTCTCGATGTCACGGTCGGCCGGGATCACGCGATGATGATCCGGGTCCTGTCGGGCCTGTTTCAGATAATTTTCGCGCACCTGCGCGTGATAGGACAAGGGGCGCTGTTCGATCCGGTCTTTGGCGCGTTGGAGGCGCTGAAACGACCGTTCGGGGGCGATGTCCAGCAGCAGGACCAGGTCGGGCCGGCGGTGTTGAATGGCGACATCGGCCACGGCGCGGATCTGGTCGTCGGTCAATCCTTCGCCGCCGGACTGGTAGGCCAGCGTGCTGGAGACAAACCGGTCGCACAGGACCAGTTTTCCCTCGTTCAGCGCCGGCAGGATCATCTGGCTCATCATCTGGGCGCGGGCCGCCATGTACAACAGCATCTCGCAGCGCATCGACAGCTCGGCGTGATCGGGATCGAGCAGGATCGCGCGGATCCGTTCGCCAATCCGCGTTGAGCCGGGATCGCGGACGCTCAGGAACGGCACGTTCTGTTTTTGTATCGCATCGACCAGCAACCGAAGCTGCGTCGATTTTCCGCTCCCTTCGGGACCGTCCAGGACGATGAATCTGCCTTGCGGAATGGTGTGCATGGGGTGTTGAAAATACCGGATTTACGTCCCAATGGCCACGTAACCCAGCACCGCCAGCGCGTGCAGGGCGCTGCCGGCCATGACAAAGCCGTGCCAGATGACGTGGTTGAATGGAAGCCGTTCCCAGAGGAAAAACCCCGCGCCGGCCGTGTAGGCGATGCCGCCGGCCAGGATCAACGCCAGCGCGCCCGTTGGCAGGACGGCCAGCAGCGGGCCGGCCGCGATCAGGCCGACCCATCCCATCGCCACGTACGCCAGCGTCGAGACCAGCTCGTATCTGGCCCCGAATCGCAGCTTGAAGGCCATCCCCGCCAGCGCCATCCCCCACAATGTGCCAAACAGGCTCCATCCCCAGCCCCCCCGCAGCAACACCAGCAAAAAGGGTGAATAGGTGCCGGCGATCAGGGCGTAGATCATCAGGTGGTCAAGGATCTGCAGCCGCGATTTTCGCACGGGATGCCGACAGGCGTGGTAACAGGTGGAGACCAGGTACATCAGCAACAGCGGGATGCCGAACAGCAGGACCGTGACCACGTGCAACGCGCCGCCGTAAACGCCGGCCATCGTCACCAGCAGCGCCAGCGCGCCGGCACTGAGGATTGCGCCGATCCCGTGGGTGATGCTGTTCCATTTCTCCTCGGCCGGCGTCTGAATCGCCGGTGAATCAAGGCCGTTCGCACCTTCCATTTTCGCAGGGTAACACGCCGGCCGATCGGAATGCAAACCCGGACCGGCCGGTTCAAACGGTTCGGAATCGGCACGGTGATCGGAGGCCCGACGTGGCATTCGGTCCACTTCATTGCCTACAATCGCAAGGGAAGTCACGGGGGTTTTTATGGAGATTGAACATGAATGAACAAGCCTGCCCATTGCCGACACCGCCGGGACCACAAGAGAAGGCCGCCATGGAGCGGATGCTGGCCGGCCGGCGGATCGCGGTGGTGGGGTTGAGCGACGACCCCGACCGGCCCAGTTACGAGGTGGCCGAATATCTGGCTTCCATCGGGCTGGAGATCATCCCCGTGAACCCCAAATGCGACCAGGTGCTGGGCAAAAAATGTTACGCCTCGCTGCGCGATGTTCCCGGAACGATCGACGTGGTGGATGTGTTCCGACGGGCGGAATTTTGTCCGGAGGTGGTGCGCGATGCGATCGCGGCGGGAGTCAAAGGGGTCTGGCTGCAAAGCGGCATCCGCAGCCCGCAGGCGATGCAACTGGCCCGTGAGGCGGGGTTGGATTACGTCGAGAACCGCTGTTTGAAGGTGGAACACGCCAGGAGGTGATCCAGCCATCATCGCAAGCGTGGCCATTATGTATTTTGTTCGTGTTGGATGGCCTGCGCCAGAAGGATTTTCATGAGGGATTGGTAGGGGACATCCCGTTGATTGGCCAGCATCTTCAATTCGGACAGCAACGCGGTCGGCATGCGCAGGGTGATGGTTTCCGAGGAGGGTTTGAGTTTCGGCATCGCGGGCGCGCGGACGGCGGTGGACAGGTCCAGTTTGCGGGTGCTGTCGGGCGATTCCATGGGTACGAAGTTATTCTTTCTGGCTCGCAGCATAATATTCCCGTTCTTTTCGGTTCATCGGCCGGGCGGAAACGATCCGGATCAGCGGCGGTCGCAGGGTAAAACTGACGATCAACGCTTGTCCTAAATGAGATCGACCCAACGCCTTGAACCTTTGCTCATCGTGCGAATGAACGTGGTCCTCAAGCAGCAGGAGCGGCCTGTTCATGAAAACGGACTCGGCTTCGTCGCAGGAGACCTGGTGTTTGACCAGATTCTTGACGCGATTGCCCTTGTCCCAGTCAAAACCTTCGGCCAAGGCCAGAAGCGACTGCCAGTCCATGCCCATGTATTGTATCATACAATACTACAAGACCGCGAACAACGCGCTGATCCGGTGTTTCGTTGACAACCTTCGGGGCATGGTCTAGCTTTGATATAATGGTTCGATTGACGCGACATGGGTGGCGGGAGATGTTGATCGGGTCGGTGGTGCTGGTGGCCACCGGCCTGGTGCTGGGGTACGGCCTGTCCTGGGTCTTTTCGCTGGTTTGCGTGCCGGTGCTGATCTGGCTGTTCGCGTTTTTTCGCGATCCGCAGCGGCCGATCCCGCCGGCCGAACAGCACGTGATGGTCAGCCCGGCCGACGGAAAGGTGTCGGACATCACCGAGATCGAGCATGATGAGCTGTTGGGCGGGCCGGCGGTGCGTGTGGGGATTTTTCTGTCGGTCTTCAACGTTCACGTCAACCGCAGCCCCTGCGTCGGGCGGGTGTTGGCGGTGACGTACAAAAAGGGGAAATTCATCAACGCGATGAACCACGGCGCGGCATCGGATGAGAACGAGTCGAACACCATCGTGCTGACCGAGCCGCATTCGGCCCGGCCGGTGGCGGTGGTCAAGCAGATCGTGGGGCTGATCGCCCGGCGGATCGTCTGCACGGTGCGGGTGGGGGATGCGGTGGGTCGCGGCGAACGGATCGGCATGATCAAATTCGGTTCGCGCACCGAACTGACCATTCCCAAATGGCTGCGCCCGCAGGTGCGCGTGGCGATCGGGGACAAGGTCAAAGGGGCGTCCACGGTCATCGCGATGCTGGGCGAGGCGATTCACGTCCAGCCCCCACCGGCGGACCACAAGGAATACGAACCCCTGGTGGGGCGGGAGTCCCCCGCATGAGCCTGGATGAATCATCCGATTTTTCACGCGAACAACTGCGCGAACACCGCCACCGGCGGATGATTCGCCGCGGCCGGCGGGCGTACATCCGCTCGGTCTATTTTCTGCCGAGTCTGGCGACCCTGGGCAACGCCATCTGCGGGTTCGGCGCGATGTACGTCGCCGCCCTGGAAAGCGGCGTCCGCGGACCGGACCGGTTGACCAACCTCTTTTCCCAGCACGCCTATTCGGTGGCGGCCTATCTGATTTTTCTGGCGATGGTGTTCGACGCCCTCGATGGCCGGCTGGCGCGCTTCACCCGGCACACCACGGATTTCGGCGGCCAGCTTGACAGCCTGGCGGATGTGCTGTCGTTCGGCGCCGCCCCGGCCTTTCTGGCCCTTCAGGTCTTCAAGACCTATCACCTGGAACTGGTGACGCCCCTCTCCCGGCTGATCTGGGCAGTCGGAGCGCTGTACGTCGGGTGCGCGGCGATGCGGCTGGCGCGGTTCAACGTCTCCAACGAACATGGTGAACAACACCATTTTTCGTTTCTGGGTCTGCCCAGCCCCGGCGCCGGCGGGGCGGTGGCGGCGTTCATCCTGATGCAGCAGGATTTGCAGCGCAACGGACTGGAGTGGCTGTCGGCCGTCTGCGTCTGGCTGTTGCCGGGGCTGGTGCTGGCGTCCGGATTGTTGATGGTGAGCAACATCCGCTATCCCCACCTGGTGAACCGGTATCTGCGCGGCAAACGATCCATCGGCCGGCTGGTGCTGGTGCTGGTGCTGCTGTTGCTGCTGGTGGTCTGGCATCAGTACACGCTGGGGATCGCCATGCTGATCTACGCGGCGTGGGGGCCGGCGCTGTGGGCATATGCGAGGGTGCGGGCCAGGGAGCAATCCGGGGAGAAACCCAGGGAGAAACCCAGGGAGCAGCCCCATGCCGGATAAATGCCCGGATCAATGCGTGGTGACGCGATTTGCCCCCTCGCCGACGGGATATCTGCACGTCGGCGGCGCGCGGACGGCGCTGTTCAACTGGCTGCTGGCCCGGCATTTTGGCGGCCAGTTTCTGCTGCGGATCGAAGACACCGACTTGAACCGCAGCACCGAACAGGCGGTGCATCAGTTGCTGGATGATCTGCGCTGGCTGGGATTGCACTGGGACAACGACCAACTGGTCTTCCAATCGAAACGGACGGATGTTTACAACCATCTCATCGCGCAACTGATCGAACGGGGGCAGGCGTACAAGGCGTATGAGACGGCCGGCGAGCTGGATGCCCTGCGAAAGGCGGCCGAACGCGAAAAACGCAATTTCATCTATCAGCGCCCGCAACTCACCCAGGAACGGATTCGCCAATACGAGGCCGAGGGCCGGCCGCACGTGGTGCGGTTCGCGATCAAGGCGCAAACCTACCGGTTTCGTGACGTGGTGCTGGACAAGGAGATCGTGGTCCAGCCGGATCAGGTGCAGGATTTTGTCATCCGCAAGACCGATGGGATGCCGACGTATCATTTCGCCGTGGTGGTGGATGATGCAGGGATGGGCGTCACCCACATTCTGCGCGGCCAGGAACATCTGCTCAACACGATCAACCACATCGCCCTGCAGGAGGCCCTGGGGTATCCGCGCCCGGAATACGGGCATCTGCCGATCATTCTCAATCCCGATGGCTCGAAGATGGGCAAACGGGATCGCGACAAGAAAATCCGCCACCATGCGAACCTGTGGTTGAAGAACCATCAGCAGGATTCGGCGAAGCTGTCGGATGAGTCGGGGTTGTCGGCCGACCGGCTCGGGCAGTGGATCGGCGACTCTCAAAAACAGCTCGATCTGGCCGAACAATCGGCCCTGATGAAGGCGGTCGGGCTGCGCGAGTCGGACTTGCCGGAAATTCTGGTTCATGATTTTCGGCGAAACGGATATCTGCCGGAGACGTTGCTCAATTTTCTGGCCCTGCTGGGGTGGTCTGCCGGCGGCGACAAGGAACGCCTGGGCATTGATCAAATGATCGAGCTGTTTTCCATTGACGGGATCGGCAAATCCAATTCCAAATTCGACCGGGACAAGCTGTTGTCGTTCAACACCGAAGCCTGCGCGGCCGCCCCGACCGACCGGCTGGTGAAGGCGATGCGCGATTATCTGTCGGTGAATCCCGATTCACCGCTCCATCGGGCCACCGACATACAACTTGGACAGCTTTTTGAAATGAAAAAGGGGATTCACACGCTTCGCGAGATCGACGATCTGACCGGGTTTTTCTTTCTGAAGGATGAACAGGTTGTATTCGACCCCGCCGCCGTCGAAAAGGTGTTGCGCAAACAGGAGGGACTGGCGCACCTGCGGGAGATTCTGCCGGCGTTGCGGGCGGTGGCCGACTGGTCGGCCGGTGCCCTGGAAGCATTCGTCAAGACGTGGTGCGAACAAAAGCAACTGGGCCTTGGAAAAGTCGCCCAGCCGATCCGCATCGCCATCAGCGGCTCGACCATCAGCCCGCCGATCTTCGAGAGCCTCGAATTCCTCGGCCGATCATCCACCTTGATCCGGATCGAACGCTGCCTGCGGTCAAACGGTTAAGAGGCCGGTTTTTTCTTTTCCATCTTCGACCAGGTGTCCTTCAATGAGACCGTGCGGTTGAAGACCGGCCGCAGCGGCCTGGAATCCCTGGAATCGACGCAGAAATAGCCGTGCCGTTCAAATTGAAACCGTTCGCCTGCGGCGGCCTCTTTCAGGCTTGGTTCCAGTCTCGCGTCAGCGGCCACCACCAGCGAATGGGGGTTTAAGTTCGCCAGATAACTTTGCCCTTCGGGAACGTCGTTCGGGTCTTGCTTGTTGAACAGGTGGTCGTACAACCGCACCTCGGCCTGGACCGCGTGGGCCGCCGACACCCAGTGGATCGTCCCCTTGACCTTGCGGCCATCGGGCGAATCGCCCCCCCGCGTGGCCGGATCGTAAGTGCAGTGAACTTCGGTGATGACGCCCTGGTCGTCCTTGACGATGGTTGTGCAGCGGACAAAAAAGGCGTATCGCAGCCGCACCTCCTGCCCCGGCGCCAGGCGGTGATATTTCGGCGGCGGGATTTCACGAAAATCATCCTGCTCGATGTATAGAACCCTGGAAAACGGAATTTTCCGCGTGCCGGCCGCGGGGTCTTCGGGGTTGTTGATCGCATCCAGCTCCTCGCTTTGGCCTTCGGGGTAGTTGTCGATGACCAGCTTCAGCGGATCGAGCACCCCCATCCGGCGCGGGGCGCGCCTGTTCATATCATCCCGCAGCGCGTTTTCAAGCCGTGAGACGTCGATCACGCTGTCGAACTTGGTGACGCCCACCGACCGCGCGAACTGCCCGATCGCCTCGGGCGTGTATCCCCGCCGACGAAACGCGCTCAAGGTCGGCATGCGCGGATCATCCCACCCGTTGACGTGCCCTCCTTTGACCAGCTCCAGCAGCCGGCGCTTGGACAGGACGGTGTACGTCAGGTTCAGCCGGGCGAATTCCGATTGTTGCGGCCGATACGAAACGTTGGCCGGCGCGCCGCCCAGTTTGGCGATGTTGTCGACAAACCAGTTGTACAACGGCCGGTGGTTTTCAAATTCCAGCGTGCAGATCGAATGGGTGACCCCTTCGATCCAGTCGCTCTGGCCGTGCGCCCAGTCGTACATCGGGTAGATGCACCATTGCGAACCGGTGCGGTGATGCTCGGCATGGGCGATGCGGTACATCACCGGATCGCGCAGGTTGAGGTTGGGGCTGGCCATGTCGATCTTCGCCCGCAGCGTCCGCGCGCCATCGGGAAATTCGCCGTTGCGCATCCGCTCCAGCAGGTCGAGGTTTTCCTGAACCGGCCGGTCGCGGTGGGGGCTGGGCGTCCCCGGCTGGGTCAACGAACCGCGCATCCTGCTGATCTGGTCGGCGCTCAGATCGCACACGTAAGCCAGCCCCGCGCCAGTCAGCAGCACCGCCCAGTCATAGAGCCGTTGAAAATAATCCGAGGCGTAATAAAGGTGTTCGCCCCAGTCAAACCCCAGCCAGCGGACATCCTCCATGATCGAATCGACGTATTCCTGGTCCTCCTTGGCGGGGTTGGTGTCGTCGAACCGCAGGTGGCATCGGCCGGCGTTCTCCTGGGCGAGGCCGAAATTCAAACAGATCGACTTGGCGTGGCCGATGTGCAGATAACCGTTGGGTTCGGGCGGAAACCGGGTGATGACCCGGCCGGCGAATTTGCCGCTGGCGTTGTCCTGCGCGACGATCTCGCGGATAAAGTCGCTGGCGGGCGGTGCGGGGTTCAAAGGGGCGCTGCTCATGTTTTGCTTCCTCGATGGCGGTATAATTTTATTCTCATTTACCCGATTTGGGTCGATTTGTCGCCCCGGCGGTTTGACGGCATGTTGACAGCGGCCGCCGGGCGGGGACAGGATGGACGGGGTTGGTTAAGATATGGCGATGCGTTTTCTGGTGACGGCCGGCAGCACGCGGGAAATGATCGACCAGGTCCGCGACTGGGGCAATATTTTCACGGGCAACACGGGTCTGGCCATCGCCAGGGCCTTGTCGTCGGCGGGGCGGGTCGATCTGCTCAGCGGCAACGAGCAGCACGTGGCGGAGCTTGCGGGATCATCCTCGATCCGTGCGTCGTTGTTTCATTCCCATGACCAGCTCAAAGGGGCGCTGGCGGCGTTGATGGCGATGGAAAGCTACGATGCGGTCTTCATGACCGCCGCCGTGGCCGACTATCGGCCGGTGAGGGTCTATGCGGTCCTTTCCCGCCAGCCCTACACCGCCGACGGGGCGCACGAACGCTGGATGGTGCAGGATGTGCAGGCCGGCAAGGTCAAAAGCAGCCACGCCGCCATCGCCGTCCTGGGCGAGCCGACCGAAAAACTGATCGACCTGTTTCGCACGGCCTGGCGCTACCAGGGGTTGCTGGTGAAGTTCAAACTTGAAGTCAACGCCGCCGAGGATGAACTGATCCGCATCGGCCAGGCCAGCCGCCTCAGCAGCGGGGCCGATTACCTGGTCGCCAACACCCTCGAAATGACCAAAGGCCCCAACGCCGGCGCCTTCCTGCTCAGCAACGCCGGCCACGAGTGGGTTTCGCGCGATGAACTGCCCTCAAGGCTGCTGATGGCCGCCCGCCAGAACATCCAATCCACCACGGCGATCAGTTAAAACGGCTCGGCCCCGCCCGCCAGGTTCTTAAATCGCGTCGTGCGCGAATCGAACGTCAGTTTGACCGTGCCGGTCGGCCCGTTGCGCTGTTTGGCGATGATGACCTCGGCGATGTTGTCCGGCTGAAAATCCGGCTCGGACATGCGGTAATAATCCTCGCGATGCAGCAGCATGATCACGTCCGCATCCTGTTCGATGGACCCCGATTCACGCAGGTCGCTCATCCGCGGCCGATGCCCATCCCGACCTTCGGCGGCGCGGTTGAGCTGGGACAGGCAGATCACCGGCACGTTCAGTTCACGCGCCACCGCCTTGATGCCGCGTGAAATCTCGCTGATCTGCTGCTGGCGGCTTTCGGGGCCGGGATTGTCCATCAACTGCATGTAGTCGATCATGATGCACTTGATGTCATGCTGCAGCTTCAATCGGCGCGATTTGGCGCGCAAATCCAGGATCGTCAAACCGGCCGAATCATCCACCCAGATCGGCGCCTTGGCCAGCTCGCCCACCACGTTGGCCAGGTGCTGATATTCATGCGCCTGCAGCATCCCTTTTCGCAGCTTGTGGGCGTCGATCTGCCCCCGGCTGCACAGCATGCGCTGGGCCAGTTGCTGTTTGCTCATTTCCAGCGAAAAAACCGCGCACGGAATCCCCCGGCAGGCGATGTTTTCGATGACGTTCATCGCGAAGGCGGTCTTGCCCATGCTCGGACGGGCCGCGACGATGATCATCTCGCCGTTCTGCAGGCCGTTGAGCATGTCGTCCAGCTCAAAATATTCGCTCTCCAGCCCGCGCTGGCCGCGGTTTTCGATCATCTCGAACACTTCGTGAAGCACCTGCTCCATCGACACCAGCGCGTTGGTCACCTTCTTCTGGGCGATGTCGAAAATCTTCTTCTCGGCCTTGTCCAGCACCAGGTCGGCTTCTTCGTGGGGTGAATAGGCATCCCGCAGAATGTCGTTGCTGGCCGCGATGAGCTGGCGAAGCAGCGCCTTTTCCCGCACGATTCCGGCGTAATGCACCCCATGCGCCGCGGATGGGACCGTGTTGAGAATCTTCGCCAGGTATTCCGAACCGCCGACCTCCTCCAATAGCTGCCGTTTGATCAGTTCCTCCCGCACGATCACCGCGTCGATCGGGCGGTTCTGCTCGTACAGTTTGACCAGGATGTCGTAGAGAATCTGGTTGTCGGCCAGATAAAACGCCTCCCGGTCGATGATCTGCACCACCTGTCCGATGATGTCCTTGGTGCTGTCGAGCATCATCGACGCCAGCAGGCACATCTCGGCGTCGATCGAATGGGGTGGCAGCTTGTCAAACTGACTGGCGAAGGAAGGTTCGATCAGTTGGGTCATGGCGATTCGTCCCTGAAATGGCCAGTTACGAACATTATCCTAACCGCATCATCGTGATGCAAGCATGAATTGTACGTCCTGACTGTACATCAAAAAAGAATCCGCGCCGTGAAGAGGATCACGGCGCGGACAAGTTCTGCACGAACAATGCACAACGGGAGGCGATTTACGCTTCCTGTGCTTCGGTCGCGGCCGCGGCCGATTTGCGGGCGGCGTCGATAGCGGCCTTGCTTTCCGCATCGGGGGCGACCCAGATCTTGATGTCGGCCGCCAAATCCTCGGTAAAACGCACCTGCACCGTGTAGGTGTCGATGCGATCCAGCTTACCCGGCAGGTTGACATCGTCCGGATTGATGTTGAATCCCTGCGTTTGCAAGCCCCGCGCGATGTCGGTGGCGCTGACCGAACCGAACAGGTGGCCCTGGTCGTTGGCTCGACGTTCCAACGTCACCTCGACACCCTCCAGTTGCTTGATCATCGCGGCCTGCTGTTCACGACGCTCGCGCTCCTGCCGTTCGATCTCCTGGCGGCGGGCTTCGATCTTCTTGACGTTGTTCGGTGTCGGCTCCACCGCCAACTCCTTGGGCAACAAATAGTTGCGGGCATATCCGGGCGAAACTTCCACCACGTCTCCCACCCGACCGACGTTCTTGATCGACTCTTTCAACAACAATTTCACGCGTGCCATGTTTACCTCAACTTTTCAATAATTTTGACTGGTTTGTAATCTCTGGTCTTCACTCTTTAATCGTTAGAACGGGATGTCATCATCCTGGAACTGCTGGTCTTCCGGAAACGGCGGATCCTGCGGTGGCTGCGGTGTCGGCCGGCCATTTGCCGGTCGGCCCTGCGGGCGCTGTGGCCGGGAATCATCCTGGGGAGAATCATCCGGTGACCTGCCGGCGCCGCCACCTCCGCCACCTCCGGCGTCACGTCCGCCCAACAACTGGAAATTCTCGATGACGATGGCGTGCTTGCTGCGTTTGCCGCCACCTTGCTTGTCATCCCATGTGTCGTACTTGAGCCGGCCTTCCACCAGCAAAGGCCTGCCTTTCTGGCAATATTGATTGATCACCTCGGCCTGTTTGCCGAAGGCCGAACAATCAATAAAGCAGACTTCATCGCGGTCCTCACCGGATTTTGTACGAAAACGATGATTGACCGCCAGGCCGAAATCCACCACGGCCATCTGACTGGGCAGATACCGCAACACGGGATCGCGCGTCAGATTGCCCATCATGATGACTCGATTGTAACTGGCCATAACGAACCTCCGGTGGAGGGTGAACGATCAAATGCCTATTCCTTGGCGGCGGCTTCAGCGCCTTCCTCGCGGCGGGCGCGAGGCGGTCGTCCTTCGCGGTCGCGATCCCGATCGCCACGATCACCACGATCGCGATCACGCGGGGCGCGTTCCTCCCACGAGGGCCGTTCCTCGCGCGGCTGGATCGGCTGCGGCTCCACCGCCGCCATCTCCTCGGCGTTGAGGTGATCGGCCTTGAGCACCATCACGCGAAGAATTTCCTCGCCGAGGTTCACCTCACGCTCGATCGCGGAGATCGCTTTTCCGGGCGCCTTGAAGAACGCGATGATGTAGGTTCCCCTCTTCTGGCCGCGAATCTCATAGGCGAGCTTTCGCTCATCCCATTTCTTGATCACCAGGATCTGACCCTCGTGCCGCTCGATGATCGAGCGCGCCAGGTTGATCGCCGCATCCAGATCGGCCGCGGCCGATGCGCCAAACAAAAACATCGCCTCATACTGACTCAAAGACTCTGCCATAAAAAATGCTCCCAAGCATGGGTTCTGGTCGGTCGAGCCGACCGCCGGGTAATGAAACTATTCCTCTTTCTCATCCGCGTCGGCGTTGAACCGATTCATCGCCGCCGCGATTCCATTTTTCAACCACAACTCGATCGCCGCCGCCGATCGTTCGACGGCCGGATCGACCCGCGTTCGCTGGTCCTCCGTGAACCGTCCCAGCACGTAATCGCGGCCGGGAACGCGGTTCGGCGCCGGGTCGATGCCGATCCGCAGTCGCGGGTACTGGTTGGTTCCCAGCGCCCGCTCGATGTCACGCAGGCCGTTGTGCCCGCCGCTGCTGCCGCCGGCCCGCAGGCGGATTTTCCCGCACGGCAGCGCCAAATCGTCCAGCACGACCATCAGGTCCGCCGGCGACAACTGATAAAACGCCGCCGCCGCCTGCACCGACTGGCCGCTGTTGTTCATGTAGGTGGTGGGCTTCAGCAAAAGCAGTTTATCGCTTTGGCCGCCCGATTCCACCGTTCCATCCATCGCCAGGCCGCTGAATTTGGAGCGGGCGACGCGATTGAAATCATCGCCACCGCCGATCCATCGCAGCCGCCGCGCCAGATGATCCAGCACCTCCCAGCCGATGTTGTGGCGGGTGCCGGCGTACTGCGAACCGGGATTGCCAAGCCCGACAACCAGTTTCATGCGGCGCAACCACTCCAACAGCCTACTTCTTCGGGGCTTCCTCGGCGGGGGCCTCCTCGCCCTCGGCCTTGCGGCCGATGACTTCCGGTTCGGCTTCGCCTTCGGCCGCGGGGGCGGCGGCTTCTTCCACCACCTCGCGAACCGTCGCCACGATCAAATCCTCATCCTGCAACGCCCGCACGCCCGGCGGCAACTGCAAATCCCGCACGTGCAGCACGTCGTCCAGCGCCATCTCCGACACGTTGTGCCGGATGACTTCCGGAATCTCCGTCACCAGGCACTCGACTTCCAGTTCCGAAAGAACCTGCTGCAACACGCCGCCATCCGCCTCGCCCTTGGGCGTGCCCTTGAGTTCCAGCGTCACGGTCACTTCAACCTTCTCGTCCAGGCTGACGCGGGCGAAATCGACGTGGATCACCTCCATGCCCAGGTGGTCGTACTGCACTTCCTTGACCAGCACTTTCTCGCTGCGGCCGTCGAAGTTCAGGTCGAACACGTGCGCCCCGTGCGCCAGGTGGTTGCTGACCTCTTTTTTCGGCAACGTGATGGGGATGACGGCCTCCTTGTGGCCGTAAATCACGCCGGGAACCTGTCCCCCGTCGCGCAGGCGCTTGTTCGCCCGCGAACCCAGTTCGGATCGTTGCTTGACACTGATTTGTGCGCTTTGCACTGCCATAATGATCTCCAGCTTTGGCCGGCCTTCTCTGGCCGGCGCTCAATTCCTTAAGTTGTCATCCGCCGGCCGCGCGGCCCGGATCGCCGTTGAACAACGCGCTGACCGACTCGTTGTGATGAATCCGGTGGATCGCCTCGCCCAGCAGGTCCGCCACCGACAAAACTTCCACCCGATCCTTGATCGGGTCAATCCGGCTGCCGATCGGGATCGTGTCCGTCACCGCCATCTTGCTGAACGGACAGGCCGCCAGCCGTTCCATCGCCGGCGGCGCGAACACCGCGTGCGTCGTGGCGATGTAAATCTGGTTCACGCCGTGCCCGCGTAAAATCTTGCACGCCTCGGTGATCGTGCCGGCGGTGGTGATCATGTCGTCCACCATCAGCACGTTTTTGCCTTCCACGTCCCCGATGACGTGCTTGGCCACCGTCTCCGAACCGCTCTTGCGGCGCTTGTCGATGATGCAGATCTCGCCGCCCAGCATGTTGGCGTACACCTGCGCCCGTTTGACGTTGCCCACGTCCGGCGACACGAAGACGCGGTTGCTGAGCTTCAGGCCCTTGATCCACCTGGACAACACCGGCGCCGCGTGCAGATGGTCCACCGGGATGTCGAAAAACCCCTGCACCTGCGCTGCGTGCAGATCGACCGATACCATCCGGTCCGCCCCGGCACGTTCCAGCAGGTTGGCCACCAGCTTGGCGGTGATGGGCGTGCGCCCTTCATCCTTTCGATCCTGCCGGGCATAGCCGAAATACGGGATCACCGCCGTCACGCGCTGGGCGCTGGCCCGCTTCAGGCAATCGATCCAGATCATCAGTTCCATCAGGTGCGCGTTCACCGGATGGCTGGTGGGCTGGATGACAAAACAATCCCGCCCGCGCACGTCCTCATCCACCTTGACGATCAATTCCCCGTCGGGAAACAACTCGGTCTGCCCGCGACCGAGGTCGATGTCCAGGTACTGGCAGATCTTCTTCGCCAGTTGGGGGTTGGCCCGGCCGGTGAAGACCTTCAGTTTGTCCGCGTCCGCATGAGACATAATGTTCATCCGCGCCGATGGCCTTCGTTCATCCCAACGCCGCTTCCCGAACCGTGTTGCCCGCCAGGTTCGTCCCTTCCGGAACGATCCCCTGTCGCGGGATCATCGTCATCGGCCCGATCACGCAGTCGCCTCCGATGCTCGCGCTTCGTCCGATGAAACAAAACGGCTGCAAAACCGTGTCCGGCCCGATCGTCACGTCCGCCTCGACGTAGGTGTTGATCGGGCTGACAATCGTCACGCCGCCCTCACGGATGCGCTTCTGGATGCGATCCTGCATGATCGCATCCACTTCCGCCAGTTGCTGCCGGGTGTTGATCGACAGCACATCCTCCGCCGTCACCGCCTGCACCGCGATGACCTTTCGGCCGGCGCGACGCAAAATCGAAAACACATCCGTCAGGTAATACTCGTTTTTCTTGTTCTGCGGCGTCAACTGGCCCAGCGCGCTCAATAAATCATCCGATCGAAGGCAGTAATAGCTGGGGAAAATCTCGTGGATTTCACGCTGCTGGGGCGTGCAATCCAGCTCCTCGACGATTTCATGAAAATTCCCCTCCCCATCCCGCACGATCCGCCCATAGCCGGTCGGGTTGTCCACCACCGCGGTCGCCATGCTGGCGGCGGCCCGCTCTTCATGGTGGGCATTGAGCAGCGTCCGCAACACTTCGCCGCGGATCAAAGGCCCATCGCCCGCCAGGATAAAGACCTCTCCATGCTTCTCCCGCAGGTGCTTTTCACACATCCGGGCGGCGTGGCCGGTCCCCAACTGTTCAGTCTGCTCGACCCATTGGATCCGCTTGTCCCCGTCAAACTGGCCGATCACCTCATCTTTTCCATGCCCCACAACCGCCAGGATGCGATCAACGCCGGCGTCAAAACAGGCGTCAAAAACGTATCCCAGCATCGGCTTGCCGCAGATCTCGTGGAGAACCTTGGGCCGCTTGCTTTTCATCCGCGTGCTTTTGCCCGCGGCGAGGATGATGGCGGTGACGGACATAAATCCTGAAGTCTGTTCCCGCATTCGGGAACTACCCGGCCTGGATTCGAACCAGGACAAAGAGAACCAAAATCTCTTGTGCTACCGTTACACTACCGGGTAATTGGGTAGTGAACCGTCATGAGGCCCGCCGAACCCGCGTCCGACGGTGGGGAAAGATGATCGTAACTTCTTGTCCCGCCTACCTTTCCGGCTCTCGCCGGACCTCTCGACGTCGTCCCCGCTTTTCGCGGGAAAGCATCCATTTTAGCGCTGTCGCTGTGACTGTCAAATGGGATGGGAAATTTTGCTGACCGGACTGGAATCCACCACAAGATGGCCATGCATCTTTCGTGGAGGGCGGCGGTCCTCCGTCGCCGATTTTTCCAATAATCGCGGCGTCGCGGAGCGACGCCCTCCATGTTTATTTCCAATCCCTACCGGGCCGGTTCCAGCACGGTTTCATGTTCGATTTGACCGTTGGATTCGTAAAAAAGCGTTCGCAGCCGCACGGCATCCGACCGCCGGCAAACCAAGTCCGCGATGGGAGCGCCGGCCCGGCCGTCCAGGTGCAGCTCCTGGCGTGAAAACCGCCTTCCCCGGTCGTCGGCGAAATAGCTCAGGGCATCCTCATCGCTGCTCCATTGCAGGTCTCCCTTGGCATAATTCATGCGATATCGCCCCTCGGCGACGGACTGCCGAAATGTGTCGATGTCGGTGAATGTCAGGCCGCGCGCGTGCAGCTCGACCAGAAGATCGGCCAGGACATTTTGTCGCTCGATCCAGCGGGCTTCGGGAGTGGGTTGAAGCGTGCGGGCGTATTCCACCAGCCGGTCTTGAAATCCGCTGTAATTGCGCGAAAAAGCCTGCGCGAACGCCTCGGTTCCATCCGTGCCGGAATGTAAAATCCGCAACATTTCGATCAGTCGCGATCGGTACATCGGCTTGCCATCAGGTCCGGCCGCGTAAATCAGCATCTGGGTCATCGCCCACGCCTGATTGTACTGGGAGGTGGCCTGGTCACGGTTGGCCAGATTTTGAGTCCACTGGCGGGGGGTGAGGCCCATGATCTGCGCGAAGTCGATCAACCGGCCGGCGGCGATGTCCGCCTGGAGCTGACGAATTCGGCGGGGTGGCACCTGGCCGATCAGAAACCCCCGGCCGGTCCACAATCCTTCTTCAAAGACCTGTGCCAACCCTTCGTTGAGCCACGCGGGGAGATTGGGGCCAAGGGTCTGGTCGGCGAATTGATGGAAGGCTTCGTGTTGCAACGTCCGGCGGAGGGCGTCACGCCCTTGTTCGTTCAAATAAGCGGCCAGAAGATGCCGCGACGGAATGAAAACCCCGCCGCTGTTTTCGTGGGTGATGCCGGTGAAAGCCTGATAATCCTCGCGATTCTGAAAAAGATAGACTTCGAGCTTCTGGCGGGGCTGGTTTTGAAGAAACTCCGCCAGTCGGCGGTCGTATTCCTCGTACATCGCATCGAGCCGGCGGGATAGGTCCGTCGTGAGCGGTTCATCCAGGGCGCTGTGGATGCGATAATGACGACTGTCGTAAGATTGCAGTGCCGGCTGGGCCAACACATGCGAATGTAAAAAAAGAGTCAGCAGCGTCAAAATCAGTGCCGGCCGGAAGTTACATCGCGACATTGTTTTTCCGTGGTGGGTGCATCCGTATCATTTTGTGTCACCGGCAACTATCATCGTCAAACTTTTGGATCGCGACAACATGGATCAAACCTCAAATATTTACGAACAGGAACGCCGCCAGAAACTCAACAAGCTGCGCGAGGCGGGAATCGATCCCTTTGGGCAATCCGAACCCGGCGTGCGGCCGCTGTCCGAGCTGAAGGCTTTATACCAGCCGGAGATGGGCCATGACGGGGGGCCGACGGTCAAAGGAGCCGGGCGAATCATCCTCAAACGCGACATGGGAAAGTTGAGCTTTTTGACGCTGCGGGATGACAGCGGCGATTTGCAGGTGGCGCTGGACAAAAAGCGGCTCGATGAGCGCGGGTGGACCATTCGCGGGTTGCTGGACCTTGGCGATCTGATCGTGGTGGAAGGGCCGCTGGGGACAACCAACAAGGGAGAGACGACGATCTGGGCGGGCCGGCTGGAGATGGCGTCCAAGGCGCTGTTGCCCCCGCCGGCCAAGTGGGAGGGATTGTCGGATGTCGAATTGCGCTATCGCCAGCGATACGTCGATCTGTGGGCCAATCCCGATGTGATGCGGCTGGCCAAACTGCGCATCCGAATCATCGATGAAATCCGCCGGTACATGAGCGATCGCGGCTATCTCGAAGTCGAGACGCCGATGATGCAGATCATCCATGGCGGGGCGGCCGCCCGGCCTTTCGTGACGCACCACAACGCGCTGGACATGAACCTGTACCTGCGGATCGCGCCGGAATTGTTTTTGAAACGGCTGCTGGTCGGCGGATTTTCCAAGGTTTTTGAAATCAATCGCAATTTCCGCAACGAAGGGATCAGCCCGCGCCACAACCCGGAATTTACGATGTTGGAGGCGTACGAGGCGTTTGGGTCATGGGAGACGATGGCGGACCTGGTCGAGGGCATGGTCTGCCGGTTGGCCGAGACGTTGTTTGGCGGATTGAAGATCGAGCACAAAAACGCGGATGGCGCGGTGGCGCGGACGATCAACCTGCAACGCCCCTGGCGTCGGGTGCGCATGATGGACCTGGTGGAGGAGCGCACGGGGTGGAAATTCAATAAGGAGCCGATTTCCGCCGACCAGTTGGCCGCCTTGCGTCAGGCCAATCCCGGCAAGGAGATCAAAGTCCACGGCTCCCCCGCCGAGCAATTGGTGGAAATCTATGAGAAACTGATCGAGCCGACGCTGATCGATCCCTGCTTTGTGACGCACGTTCCCAGCGTGATTATCCCACTGGCGCGCAAGAACCGCGAAGATGATTATTTCGCGGACGTATACGAACTGGCGATCAACGGCCAGGAAATCTCCCCCGGCTACTCGGAATTGAACGATCCGGACGTCCAGGCCGCGAATTTCGCCCACCAGGTCGGCGACAAGGAGGAACAGCAGAAAACCGATGAGGATTTCCTCAACGCCCTCCGCCACGGCATGCCCCCGGCGGGCGGCATGGGATTGGGAATCGACCGCTTGATTATGATGCTGACCGGAGCGGAGAGTATTCGCGACGTGATTTTGTTCCCGTTGATGAGGCCGGAACGTGATGCGTTATGCGTGAAGCATAAGTGATGAGTCGCGTATGAATGATCAACAGTGGCTCAAAGAAGTGCCCGGGGTGATTCAGGAGGATGTGCTTTGGAAAATAGAGGCTTATCGGCTGTCATTGTTTCCGGGAGATGTTTCATGGCAGGATGTGACAAAGCTCGTTTCGGATCGCCGAACGCTATCCTTGTCCGATCAGCAATATTTTGTAGGGCCCGCACCCGTGCGGACCTTTCATGTAAATGGTATTAACCTTTTCACGCATCACGCATCACGCACCACGATCTCATGTACAAACTCCACCTCATCCTCAAATACCTCCGCAAACGCCGGATCGCATGGGTTTCCCTGATCGCCGTGATGCTTTGCACCACGATGGTGCTGGTCGTCATCAGCGTCATGGGTGGGTGGCTGCGGATGTTTCGCCAGTCGTTTCATGGGCTAAGCGGCGATGTGCTGGTCGAGGCCGATTCGCTGGCGGGGATTCCGTATTACCAGGAGATGATCGACAAGATCGAAAAGCTGCCCGAGGTGGAGGCGGCGGTGCCGACGATTCGGACGTTCGGGCTGATCAACATCGCCAACCAGCTTCGCAAAGGCGTGCAGGTGCTGGGGTTGCCGATGGACCAGATCGGCAAGGTGAACAAATTTCCCCAATCGCTCCACCGGCAATATCAAAAATACATCGACGAGGGCAAAACGCCCCCGACACCGTCGTTCGGCCTGGTGCCGAACGTGCCGTATCAACTCCTGGCGCCCAACGACAAGCGGGCCATGGAACGTCCGGGAATGGTCGTCGGCGTGGGGGTGGTGGGGATTCACAAGGACAAAAACGGCAAGTGGGTCCGCCCGGATTGGCTGTACGACAACTGGGCCAAACTGACCGTCGTGCAGGTCAACCCCGAAAGCGCGGTCCTGGACCTGAGCAAAAGCCAGGCCGACACCTACTACTGGATCGTGGACGACAGCAGCACCAAGGTTTACCAGTACGACTCGCAGACGGTCTACGTCCCGTTTGACATCCTGCAACGCGACCTGGGGATGGACCCCCAGCAGGCGACCAATCCGAACACGGGCGAGAAAATCACCCTGCCCGCCCGCACCAGCGACATCCAGATCAAGGTCAAACCCGGTTTTGACCTGGTGGCCGTGCGCGAAAAAATCGGGCGGATCGTGGATGAGGTTCGCCAGGAACGGAAAATCGGAGCCTATTACCCCATCACCGTCGAGACCTGGGAGGAAAGCCAGAAGGTCTGGCTGGGGGCCATCGAAAACGAAAAATCGCTGGTGACGTTTCTGTTCGGCCTCATCAGCATCGTGGCGATTTTCCTGATTTTCTGCATCTTTTACATGATCGTGGTCGAAAAGACGCGCGACATCGGCATCATCAAAAGCGTCGGGGCCACCAGCGGCGGGGTGGCGGCCATTTTCCTGGGATATGGCACCGCCATCGGCATCGTCGGCAGCGGGCTGGGGCTGCTGGCGGGATACCTGATCGTCCACAACATCAACTACCTGCACACGGAACTGGGCCGGCAGCTTGGCATCGTGATCTGGAATCCGGAGGTCTATGCGTTTGACATCATCCCCAATACGATGAACCCGGTTGAAGTGACCGTGATCCTCTCGGTGGCGATCGTGGCGTCGATCCTCGGAGCGCTGGTGCCGGCGATCCGGGCGGCGCGGATGAATCCGGTGGAATCGCTGCGGTGGGAATGATCAACCCTTTGCCGGTATCGGAAAATGGCGCAAATGGCGCAACACACAATTTCGCCCAAAACCGATGCGGCCGTCATCCTGCGCGCCCAAGGCCTGCGCAAGAGCTTTCGCATGGGCGATACCCGCATCGAGGTGCTCAAAAGCGTCGATCTGACGGTTCGGCAGGGGGAGTTTATCGCCATCGAAGGGCGCTCCGG
>JADYZN010000048.1 GCA_020853095.1 Phycisphaerales bacterium
ACGATCTGCCGTCGGCCGCGTCATCGCGGGCATCTCCGCTACGCTCCGATGCCCGCGATGACGCATCTGTCATTGAAGCACGTTTTGCCTGCAAAGGGAATATACGAGAGGGTCACGTTGATTTATCAGCCGACGGCGGCTACTTTTTTCGTCCATGCGCTGCACACGCCGATGTCCAGACCCCACTTCGCAGCGTCTGGATTTTAAACCGATGTTATCGTTTTGGGGCCGGGGTATCCATCGCCATGCAGGCGCGGATATGATATCGACACAGTAAATGACCATCCCCCCCACCCAGGTCGATGCGCTCATCCTTGGCGAACATCCCTCGGCCTATCTGGCGGCGGGCGTGCTTTGTCAGGGGGGGAAGTTGAGCGTTTTTCATTCAACGTTGCCCGACAGTCACCCCATCGAACGGCTGGTCATCGTCAATCCGAAATTCTTTTCCCTGCACAAAACACTGGAACCCCTGCGGCGGAAGATCAAATCGACGGCCGTGTACGGCCTGCGATTTCTGGGGGATCAACCATCCGACCAAAGCGAATTTCGCGGCAAGGCGACGGTGGCTTCGATCTGCTCCGACCGGCATATCCGCCAGGTCATGACCGATTGGACCCAAAAAAGCGGCGTCCGGATGGCCCGCCCGCGCACGCTGGAGATTGGCCTGCCCGATGAACAGGGCGTGCGGGTGATGGTGGACGGCCGGCCGATCCACGCACGGGTGCTGGGGGTCGCCGATGAACTGCCGGCCGGCCTGCGTCGGCCGTTGGGCATCGCCGATGCGTGGAGCCACAATCTGCTGCATCGCTACTCATTCATCACACTGCCGATGAAAACAGCCGATCGCGCCGGCCGACCAACGATCCCGATGTCGCTGGAATTGAACAACTCCCCGGCATGGGCATGGATGTTGCCCGGCCAAGGTCAGGTGCAACTGGCTATCCAACAGCCGCTGGAGAGCGTGAATCAGGCCAATCCCTGTGACCAGTTGCGGCACTGGGCGTCGCTGCTTGGACATCATGGTCTGCTGCAACAATCGCAATCGCTGCCGTTGGACCACATCCAATCCCTGGATTTTCCCGCCGCCGCGGCGTTGGAAGTGGATGGCGTGGCCAATCGCACCCTGTTGATCGGGCCGGCCGGCGGCTTTTTCTCCGCCACCGGCGAGGACATTTACCCCAACTGCTGGTCGGCCATTTTCGCGGCCGATGTCATCCGTAAAGCCTTGAAACAACCACACTTGCAAGACGCCCTGCAACTCTTCCGCAACCTCTGGCGCACCACCCTGGGCGAATATCTCCGCGGCCCACCGCATAACCTGCGATTTTTGCTCCCATTGGTCTACCACAACCCCACCATGACCACCCGCCTGGCAGAATCCATCTTGCAAGGAAAAAACATTGTCCGATAATATCCCGGTCTGATAATACCGTCCCTACCGAAATTGCTGGATTTGACGGTTGGTTAAAATGGGATATCTGTATTGGTTTTGGTAAAATTTCCGGCGCACATTTTCGGACGTGAATCGGGAAAAAATTGCGCGGCATGGTTTGTGATTTAACGTAAGTTGCTGTTACATAAAGGATTAATGTAATTTTTTCGTATCTTCATGGTCGTCAAGAGTTGATTGTTGGCCAGTCGATACGTTTAGTGTCACCCGGGTGTCGGGTGAGAAGTCTCGAAAGCGGGAGCGCTATCATGAGTATCAACAGCATCGGCAACAACAATTCGGTTCAACGACTGACCAACAGCCCGATTCAGAAAAAGGTGCCAACGGATGCGCCCAAGCAATTGCCTCTGACCGACAAGCTGGAATTGTCGGGCATGAGCCACTTGATGAAGGCGTTGAAGAACAACGACATCCGGGCTGACAAGGTGGCTTCCATTCGTGCCCAGATCGAAGCGGGCACCTATGAGGATGACAACAAGCTCAATGGCGCGGTGGATCGACTGCTGGATGAATTGAGCCTGTAACACACCCTTTTTGCATGGCCGCCGCTCCGATTGAAACCGCCGCCGATTACGCCGACGCCTTGCTGATTGCGCGCAAGGCCAAGGGGTATTTGTGTTTTGCGCTGCTGGCGGTGGTGTTGGCGCAGATGACGATTTTTCTGATCGGCAGGTATGGCCAACTGCTGGTCGGAGCGGCCGACACACCGACAAGAGGGGTATTGCTGCTGCATTATCTGGTGGGTGCGTGCGGGTTTGTGGCATTGGTTGGGGTGGCGGTGCTGCTGGCGGTGTTACTGCTGATCCTGGCGATCATGCTGATCGGGCGGCTGGTGGGGGTATCGCAGGTGACCGGGGCGTTTATCTGGTGCCTGGTGCTGGCGGCGCTGTTGTTTCCATGGCAGGCATTTCTGGCCGATGGCGGGTTGGCGACGGCGGAATTTCGCATCCCGGGGATATTATATACCTGGGGTGAATTGCTGCGGGATGCCCGCTTCGGGCTGGATCAGCCGGTTCCATGGACCGTGTTGCTGCTGAAATGGGCGAGATTTGTCGGTTTTCCACTCGTGGCGGTGATTTTGACCCTATTGGTGCATATTAAAAGCCGCCGTGGCCTGCGGCAGGCATTGGGGGAAGCGGCGGCTTCCGGATTATCGCAAGCACAGGCACAGGCCCTGTAATCAGTTGCATTCAATGAGCGCAAAGGACCTCCGCCGAGGGTGGCTAAGCCACAGGTGGTTGGGCTGCCTGTAGCGTGGACAGGAAACCCGCCGGCCGGCTGTAACCGGCCGGCGAGTAAATTTTCTCACCTTCGATTTCTCCGCCGGCGCAGCAGCGTCAGGCCGGCCATAGCCAGGACACCAAGCGTTCCCGGTTCGGGGACGGCCGTCACGGAAATGAGCTTGTTGCCCAGGTCATAGGTGACGTCATACCCGCTGGTGACATGATCAAACTGGCCGGTGATGTTATTGAATCCGGCGATGGTATAGGTCTGGCCAAGAATGCCACCGGTGAGGTTCAGGTGGTCTCCCGCCGCGGTCAAATCGAGCAGCCCGCCAACGGTCAGCAGGTCGGATGTGTTGTCCAGATTCGACAGTTCGATCTGAAGCGTTCCGCCGGATGCGAACGTGGCGTCGCCGATAATGGTCAGTGCGCCGATGCTGTGGCCGGGGGAGATGACGCCGGCCATCGCCACCGAGGCGTCGACCGTGCCGTTGCCTATTAGAGAACCGCCCTGGAAATCCAGCACCGAACCACTGATGCCGCCGCCGTCGAGGTCGGTCGAACCGGCCGTCTGAATGTAGCCGAACAGGCTGAGCGTTCCGCTTTGCGCCTTAACGGTTCCGGTGTTGACCAAGTCGTCGACGTAACTGGTTCCGGTTCCTCCGGTTTTGGCGAGGGTGCCGGAGTTGCTGACAAGGGTGGCCGATCCATCGGTGTTGA
>JADYZN010000049.1 GCA_020853095.1 Phycisphaerales bacterium
CGCCGTGGCTGCTTGACAACGTGCTCCCGCTCATGGGCATCCCCACGCAGTTTGCCATCGGACCGGTCAACTGTCTGAGCGGACCGGAAACCGAGGCCTTTGACGATGCCGAACTGCGGACCATGCTCAGCGGCGGCCTGATGCTCGATTCCGAGGCGTGCAAGGTGTTTGTACGACGTGGATTCGGCGAATACCTTCCGGGCCGGCATCATCACGAACTGAACCTTCCTTCAGTGGAACGCATCATCGAAGGCCCGCTCGCGACCGGGATCGTCAACAGACTCATGCCCTTGTGCCGGCATGATCCCGAAGGCGTCTTCGGATGCCGGCTTGACGTGTGGGAACCCGCCGCTGGAGCGACTCCGCATACCGTCATCCAGGATATTGACGGAAAAATACGGGGACATGGCATCCTCAGCGCCGCCAACACGTTGGGCGGTCGCATCGTGGTGATCTCCGATCCGCCGATTCGCCGCGGTCCGAATGATCGTCTGACCTGGCTCACGCATGCGAAATCAGAATTGATCGGCCGTCTGGTGGAGTGGCTGTACGGCGAATCGCCCTGGATTCGTCTGGCGGGCGCGCCCAACGCCGCCGCTTTCCTTTACCTCGATCATTCCAAACAGAATGGGCTGTTGGCGGTGGCCAACGTTGGCCTTGACCCGGTTACGCCAACCCTCCGCGGCAACGGTTCCTGGAGCAATATGATTCGGTCTCCCGAGAATGCCACTTTTCAGGTCGACGCATTGTCCATGCGACTCTTCCAACTGACACCGGATATCCATCGCCATGAATAAGAACCCTGTTCAAGCCGTCGTGGTGGGTGCGGGGGTGGGCGCGGGGCTCGGTCTGCTGCTCCGCCATCAGGTTGCGCTTCCACACATCTGGCAGGTCGTTTTGCAATTCTTCCGGCGGCAGAGCCGGAAGATGGGCCAGCACGCTGCGCAGTTACAACTGCGCGTCGATCTCGTGCCGCTGGGCGCTGGCGATCAGGAACTCGAACCACTTCAGATTCCCTAGGAAAATCACCAATTCAAAATGAGGCAACGGATAAACAACGCATGTTAGGGTAGTCCCCGACGATCTTCAGGCCGTCATGGATCGGTGGGAGTCCATTGCCGGATCACGTCCGCAAGGCCGTGGTGGCGCTGGTGCGGCCGCTGTGATCTGCTCTCGCATCTATCAACTCAGCGGAGTTGGAACTGCCGGGGCTGTTGTGACGAAAAACATCCCCACAATCGAAGCAGAATCGACGGAAGGATCGACGGATGCCGTATCCTTCCATGACGCGATAACGCAAAGAAAGGCTGTTTACGGGCCGTGCTGACGAGTTGACCGGATCAGGCGGCGTGCCAGTGCTGGCTGAGAACAGCGAATAACAGCGAAGGCGATTCAGATGGCAGGGCCGTATATGTGATTGGTTGACAATTCTTTATGAAAGAACTATTATGTACATGAAATACAAAATGGAGTGACGACCTATGGAATTGAACATTGCATCGTTTCGGATGGACATGGCCGAACCTTTGAACCGGGTGAAATACATGGGGGAGCGGATCATCCTGCAACGGCGCGGCAAGAGCGTGGCGGCGGTGGTGTCGATGGAAGACCTGGCGTTGTTGCGGGCGATGGAGGATGAGGTGGACCTGAAGGCCGCCCGCAAGGCAAAGAAGGAAAAGGGCGGCATCCCGCTGGAGGATATCAAGGCCGAACTGGGCATGAAGAGAAAATGACCCATGCGCTATTCCGTCCAATTCAAGCCTTCCGTCCGCAAGGCGCTGTTGAAGATGGAACGGCCGATCCAGCGCCGATTGATTGAAGCGGCCGACGACCTGGGGGACGACCCCCGACCGCATGGCGTGGAGAAGATGGCCGGGGATGACAACCTGTGGCGCGTCCGGGTGGGAGACTGGCGGATCATCTACGAAATTCACGACCGCCAATTGATCGTGCTGGTATTGAAAGTGAGGCATCGGCGGGAAGTTTATCGAAACATGGGAAGGTGAATCATGGCAAGCGCGATTGAAGACCCCAACGGCAGGAAACGGATTCAATTCGTGGCGGCCGACAGTACCCGCAAGACGGTGCGGCTGGGCAAAGCGAGCATGCGCGATGCGGAACAAGTCTGCCGGCACGTTGAGGCCCTGGCGGCGGCGACGATCAACGGGTAGCCCGTGAGCCGCGAAACGGCGGTATGGGTGAGCGACATCGGCCACAAGCTGCATGACCGATTGGCGCGGGCCGGACTGGTGAAGCCAACGAAACGCACGGCAACGACACTCAAAACCTTCCTTGAAGACTACTTCGCCAGCTTGACGGTTAAACTTGGGACGGCCACGGCCTACGGGGATTTTCGAGAGGTTGCGGCAGAGTGCGACAACCCTGGCAAACACCTACTGGGCGCGGTTGGATTCGAACCAACGAAGGCAGAGCCATCAGATTTACAGTCTGACCCGTTTGGCCACTTCGGTACACGCCCGATCGCAGGAGCGTAGTATCTCCATGTCCGGCCGATTTTCAAGCGCGCGGAGTGGATCGGCCGGGCCGGGCTACTTGGAATAGCGCACATCCAGGCGGAAATCGACGGCGCGGGCGTCGGTGCTGTTGCCCTGGATGGAGTCGTTGACGTGCGGATTGAGGACTTTGTGCAGCCAGGTGGTGGTCCAGAGGTCCTGTCCGTTGCGATCCTTGAAGGTGAAGCGGTAGTCGATGTAGAGGTTCTGGTCGCCGGTGGCGCGGATGGGGATTTGCACATAGAGGATGCCGGTGTCCGGATCCCGCGAGAGGTTGGGGCGATCCAGGGCGGTGTGCCGGCGGAGGTCTTCACTGGCGAAGGTCACCTGGTTCTCGGCGTAAGGATCCTGCCGCCCCTGAATGGGGGGGGAAACCCCCTGTTGACATCCCATCAGGAGAAAAAAGGGCAGGGCCAATACGGACAGGAGGATGGTTTTCATGGTGGATCCTTTCGTGAAAAGATGAGGGAGCCACGGAGCCACAGAGATCACGGAGAAATACAAATATTGTTTTTCTTCTTGTTTTCTCTGTGATCTCTGTGTCTCCGTGGCACATTTCATTGCATTTGATTTCTCACCGGTCGGGCGTCGTCGGGCCGTCGAGCTGAGGCAGGGGGCCGATGGGTTGTGTGGAAGGCGGCGGCGGGGCGACAGGGGGGGCAGGCGGGGCAGGGGGGGCGGCGAAGCTGGCCCAGGTTCCGGTCATTCCATCCATCAGTTTGCGAGCCAGGAAACGGGTGTATTTGTTGATCGTGGTCTTTTCGAGCGGGGGGAGCAGGTCCACCACGGCCCGGCCGATCGATTGTCCCCCCTTGATATTGATCGCCTCGGCGATGATGCGGATTTCAAGGCCCTGGCGGGTCTGGCGGGTGGGGTGGGCCTGCACCTGGATGAGGATGTCGGCGTTCAGCTCCTGAGCCAGTTCGGCCAGCACGCGCGGGCGGCCGGATTGGAGGTCCTTGACCTGCTGATCGGTCAGGCGCTGGCGGGCCATGATCGGGGAGATGACCATCACCTGCCCATCGGCGGCGATCCAGTCGGTCAGGATGTTCTCCATCGCCTCGTAATCCAGCGACTTGGCCATCGCCTCATCGTATTGGCCGGGCTGGAGATACAGTTCGGTCTGTTCGGAGTATTCGCCGGGGCCGGCGCTGCTGTAATCATCGTGGCGCTCGGTGTGGCGTTCGCCGTAGGGGCCATATTCGTGGGTCTCCTCACCCCGCTCGACCGAGACGCCGGTGGTGGATCGACGCCGGCGCTCAAGGCGGGCGACCGGATCATTGGGATTGACCGGAATAATCTGGCCGTCGAGGGTGCGGTTGACGAACAGGATGATGCGCGGCCGGCCAACGCGGTTGTAGGCGTCGACGAAGGCCTGTTGTTCGGGGGGGCGCTCGTTGACCAGCGGGACATCCTGATACATTCGGCCGGCGTTGGAGTCGGCGGAGTTGGTGTCCACAGGGCGCTGGGGATTGCGCGGGCGAAGGGGGGCATCGGGGTTGCCGGCGGCCGGGACCGGCACGCGCGGAGGGGGAGGAGAGTTGTCCTGGCAGCCGGAAAGGGGCGCCATCATCGCCGCGGCCGAGATCGCGGCCATCGTGAAGAAGCCAAATCGTCGCACAAAGGCCTCCTTGTCGTTCAAAGCCGTACGACTAGACACGCCGGCGGCCCAAAGGATGGGCCGGGGGGCTGTCCTTTGTTCAATTGATGTGTCTAAGAGTAGGTGGGGGCCGGGTCCTGTCAAGGCGGGACATCCCCCTTGGCGTCGATGCGGCCTTGAATTATGGTATCCATCCACGCATACAGGAGAAAACCGATGATGTTCAACAATCCCGTTCGATGGGCCGCCGTGATCCTGGCCGGGATGCTGGCCGGATGTTATGCCGACCGCCCGCACGAGTACGCGCACGAGCGGCCAGACGTCCGCGACACCAGCCCCGATGACAAGGGGTTGCAGTCCAAGGATGTGCTGGAGGCGTCGGACAAGGTCTGCATGTATCTGCTGCAGTTGCCGGAATTCAACCAGCCCACCCGCCAGAAGATCGTCGTGGCCAACGTCGAGAACCGGACGTACAACCCCAATTTCAACTACGACATCTTTTTGCAGCGCCTGCGGGCCAACATCGGCAAATACGGGCGCGACCGGATCATGTTGATTGAGAACAAGGCCCGCGTGCAGCATCTGCGTTCCGATGAGATCGAGGGGCCGGCCGATGATTTTGGGCAGGGGGATGGAAGCCAGCCGATCCCGCCGCAGAGCCAGAACCCCGATTTTTCGCTCTATCTGGTCGTCAGCGAACTGCCCAACCGGGGCAACCGCTATTACCTGTTCAATTTCGACATCACCAACCTCCACACGCGCGAGCAGATTCCGCTCGACCCGTACGAGGTGAAGGTCAACAACTAGATGATTCTTTCTTCGCTGCGAGTCGGGTGGGCCGGGATGGTCGTGGCGGCGATGCTGGCGGCGATGGCCGGTGGTTGCGCCTCGCCGCTGGCCAAGGCGAGATATACCTCGCTGGAGGGGGATGACCTGGTGGCGATGACCGATGACATGGCGATGAAGATCATGGCCGCTCCGGCCGTGCGGGAGGCGGTCGCCAGGGAGGGGAAACTGCGGGTCGTCATCAGCCCGGTGGAAAACTACATGACCGCCGAGGTGTTGCCGGCCGGACAGGCGTATGCGTTCGTCGCCCGGCTGCGGGCGCTGCTGGCGGTTCACGCACCTGATGAGTTCACCTGGATCATGAACCGCGATGCGTATTATTACCTGCGCGACTCGGAGTTGGAGGGGATCGATCCCGGCCCCAACCCCGATTCGATCCAGCCGCAATACGCCCTGGGCGCCCGGTTTGACTCGATCACCACCGAAGACCCCGACCGACGGGCCAGTTATTACCTGTGCGTCTATTTTCTGACCGATCTGCGGACGAGGGATGTGCTCTGGACGGACAAATACGAGCTGCGCAAGTCCGCCGTCAAAGGATTTCTGGATTGAGAACGCGCCGATCCATCCTCCCTGCGTTGCTTCTGTCGGCCTGTGCGCTGATGGTCGGCTGCGCCAATCCAAACCAGAAAAAGATCGACCAGGCGGTCAATGATTATTTCATCGGAAACTACGAACAGGCTAGGCAGATTCTCCGGCCGCTGGCCAACGAACAGAATCAGGATTTCGTCCTCAACAATCTTCGCCTGGCCTCGGTCTGTCTGACCGATTATCACCTGATCGAGGCGGAGTCGGCCTTTCTGCGGGCTTACGAAGTGATCAACGCCGTCGGCGTCACCGAGGGGGGGCGGTCGCTGGGGGCGGTGCTGGTGGATGAGAAGATCAAGGTCTGGAAAGGGGAGCCATTCGAGCGGGCGATGGCCAATTTCTACCTGGGGATGATCTATTACATGAAGCAGGATTATCTCAACGCCCGCGCGGCTTTTGAGAATTCGCTGTTCAAGCTTCGGGATTACGGAGAGGAGGCCGATTCGCCCGACCAGTACGCGCAGGTGGAATCCAACTTCACGGCCGCCTGGCTGATGCTCGGTCGCTGCTGGCAGCGGATCGGCCGGGAGGATCAGGCCCGCGCAGCCTTTGCCCGCATGGTCCAGCTTCGACCCGACCTGGCTTCGCTGGCCGATTACGACCGCAACCTGGGGGCCAACGTGGTGCTGTTCGTCGATGTCGGCTACGGCCCGCAAAAAGTGACCGATGAAAGCGGCTCGCTGGTCGGCTTCGCCCCGATGCCGGCGCAGGAGGGGCCGATTCCCCTGCCGCGCGTGCTGCTGGACAACCGGTACGTGAACATCGACGACGTTGACCGGCCGATGTTCGATCTGTTGGCGCTGGCACAGGATCGACGCTGGCAGTCGATCGATACGATCCGCGCCGTCAAATCGACCCTTGGCACGGGATTGATCATGGCTGGCGCGGCCGAAGGGGTCCGGGGATTGAGCGAATCGGGGTCGGCCCAGCGCCGCGACCTGATCGCATCGGCGGTCCTGCTGGGGGTGGGCATTCTCCTGAAGGCGTCCAGCCAGGCGGATCTCCGTCAATGGGAAATGCTTCCGCGCACCACCTATGTCCTGCCGATGCGATTGCCCCCCGGCCGACACGATCTGACGATCGAAATTCCCGCCTTGCCGGGGCTGCACCAAACCTGGCGGAATGTCGATGTCCCCGCCACGGGACAGGCCAGCTACTATTTCCGCCTGCAACGGTGGAACAGCGGCCTGTACGACTGGCCCCCACCCGCCCTGACCGACCAGCCGCCCCCGCTGATCGCCGAACCGCATGGAAATTAGCCAATGCGATCATCCGGTGGCATAATTTCATCATGTCCGATGGGAGCGTACATTGCGAAATCGATTTTCAAGTGAATGATTCACCCAAATCGATGGTGTCTTTTCTGAGACGTATTCGCGGCATCTTCGATCCCGATGTCAAATCATGGAGGATCGATTTCTCCAAGTGTGGATATCTTGGTCCCGATGCCGTCGCCATTGTTGTCGCATCCGTTGAGAACGCCCGCCGTCGTGGCACGAATTGTGAAGTGCTGCTGCCGAAGGGCAACCCTTCGCTGGAAGCATTTTGTGAATTTTCCGGCCTGAATCACTTGATAGATGGTTCCCCCATGCCTGAAGGCAACCATCCGGAAAGTACAACCATCCCCTTTCGAGTGCGGCAAGCATCCAGTTTCAACGACCCTGATCCGATTATTCAACTGATCAGGAACTCCTTGTCGATTTCTTCGGAGGTGGAAGATTTACTTCGAATTTGCATCAACGAAGTGATTCAAAACGTGGAAGATCATTCACAATCACAAATTGGCTGTGTCACCTGCGCGCGTTTTCTGCGAAATATAGGCGAAGTTCGCGTTGCGATCGTTGATCTGGGGCGCGGAATTGGCACGACGTTGCGCGAGAAATATCCGAATGTGACAACCGGCCAATCACTGGATCGCGTTCTCCAGGGTGGATATTCCGCCAAGTCGCGGCCCAACAACATGGGCGTAGGTATCAGTAATCTGTGCCAGATCGTCACCCGGCAGTTTCGAGGGGAACTGTTTATCGTTAGCGAAGATTTTTTTGCGGATGCGAAATCGGGCGAGGCGTCCTCTTCCAAGCCGCTGGGTATGGTTTTCCCTGGAACGGGTATATTTTTTGGCGCACCTGTGAAGTAAGATTGACGCGAGACGGGAACGTCGCCATGCATACGATTCATGCAAAACAGTTTGTGGATGCGGAAGGGGGCATCGTCGCCAGCGCTGCGCGACTGGCGGATCAGGTTGTCGTTCAATTGAAAATCCACGAGTTCGTCGAAGTGGATCTGAGTCAATTGCGCGGTCTGCCTTCCAGTTATTTCAATGTCCTACTTCAGCGCGTCATCGCGGAGATCACGTTGCCCGAATTCACCCGTCGGGTGCGGATGCGGTTTGATACCCCGGCTCAGGAGCTGATGTTCAATAGATCACTCGAATTCGCCCGCCGGACCGTTGCGTAGTCATGGTTGCAGGTAGATTGCCAGCACATGGCCGTGACAGGCGATTTTAGGAAAAAATACCACATCATGCACAAGGGAAGGCTCGAAGCGTTCAGCGATGGGGTGATGGCGATTCTCATCACCATCATGGTGTTGGAACTCAAAGCGCCGGACCATGCCGGCCTGTCAAGTCTGCGGCCGATGTGGCCGGTGTTTTCAAGTTACATCCTGAGCTTTATTTATCTGGGCATTTACTGGAACAACCACCACCATCTGTTCCAGGCTACGCCAAAGGTGACGGGGGCGGTGTTGTGGGCCAACCTGCACCTGCTGTTCTGGCTGTCGTTGATTCCATTTGGCACCAGTTGGCTGGGAGACACCCATTTTGCCGCGACGCCGGCCGCGTTGTACGGGGGGATACTGTTCATGTCGGCCGTGGCCTATGCGATTCTGGTATGGACGATCCTGCGCTCGCCCGGCGGCAACGCCACCCTGGCCGCGGCGATGGGGCGGGATGTGAAGGGGAAAATCTCGATTGTCTTCTACGCCGCCGCCATCGCCCTGAGCTTTGTCAGTTCGTTCATCGCATGCGGGATTTACGTCCTGGTCGCGTTGATCTGGTTGATCCCCGACCGGCGGATCGAGCGAAAGATCGCCGGCGGGGCCGGTGGTTGAACCGGCGGCCACCGGGATCATCTGGCCGGGTGATCCTGCAAATCCTGCCGGGCGTTTTCCAATGCGATCAGGGCGTAGGCGGTCACCAGGATGGGGTTGTTTTCCATCCAGCGTTTGTCGCCGCTCCAACTGCCATCCGGTTGTTGCAACTCGGCCAGTTTGGCGATCAGTTCCAACCGCCAGTCGTGGGCGTTGCCCTGCGGGTCGGTGATGATCGGCTGGCCATATGCCCGCAACGATCGGGCGAGGGTCATGTAATAGTAAAACAGGCCGTTCTGCGCGTTGTCCGGATCGCCCATCCTCATGCCTGGGTTTTCATCCAGCGTCCAGTTGCGGCCGATCCATTCCCACGCCGCCTTGACGCGCGGATCATCGTGCTTCAAGCCGGCGTAGATCATCGATTTCAACCCCGCGTAGGTCATGGAGCCGTACGACCGCAATTGCCGCTTGCCATCGGGCGAGGTGTATTCGCCGGCGGGAGATTCGCCCGGCGCGCCAGGCTTGCCGCCGGCGGGGGTGTAGACAAACCCGCCATCGTCGCCGGCCCAGGGCTGGTCGTTGGTTTCCGAGTGATTTTGCGAACGGGTGATGAATTTCAGCGCTGCCTGATAGGCTGGATCCTCCGGTTTCAACCCCGCATCGTGCAGGGCCTCGATCGTGATCTGGAGATTGGATGAATCCGGCCGGCCGTGACGGCCATATCCCCACCCGCCATAGGCCGGGTCCGAAGGCTCCACCTTGCGATTCATCTTCTCCATGCCTTCGATCTGGTCGGTCCACTGGATGCTTTTGAGAAAGCCGACCGCCTTGTCGATCTGCGTGCGATAGGGGTCTCCCTTGGCCGCCGCCAGGGCGCTGATGGCGATGGCGGTGTTGTAATTGTCCAGCATCTGGTTGGAAATACGGCCATCGGGGCCTTGATAACCAAGCAGTTTTTCGATGGCCTTGTGCAAAAACGGCTGTTGAGCATCGTGGTTCGGATCGTTCAGGAAGACGCGGATCACCAGGGCGCTGATTCCCGGCGGCTCCTGAGGGTTTTGCCAGCTCCCATCCTCTTTCTGCTGTGTTTTCAGATAGTCCAAACCGCGAGTGATCAGGGTTTGAGCGCGATCGGCGGCCTGGGCCGCACGATGGCCGGCCACGGCGACCAGCAATCCCACGACCAGCGACAGCATACGCAAAGACAAGGATTTCATGGCAACTCCTGCAATTATTGTAGCAACAAAACGCCCACCGCGCACGGCCCATGCACGCCGGTGACAAGGTTCATCTCGATATCCGATGTCTTGCTGGGGCCGGAGATGATCGTCAGGCCGTGGCGGTTGCCCTCGCGGGTGGCGTTGTCGAACAGGTCAACCAGGTCCGCCACCAGGTCGAGCGGCTGGACGATGGCGACGTGCACCAGCGGCACCAGCGACAGCGCCCGTCCATGTTGCGGCGTCGGGCGAATCACCAGCGATCCGGTCTCGGCCACCGCCGCGAACACGTCCGTCACCCCCGCATCGCAATCATACACCTCATCCAACGACATCTGATCCCACGTACTGGCATCCAGCCCCGCGCCACGCAGGTTGTCGATGACGTTGAGTTTTCGCAGCAGCGGCGAATCCGGCAACGCCAGCCGACGGCAGTTGCGATCCATCAACAGCCGCACCAGCGTGGGAGAGAGTTCCTCGGGGTACACGCGGTGGACGATCATCTTGTTTTCTTCAGCGCGGCGGGCGAACAGTTCACCGAGGCCGATGTCGCTTTGGACCAGCCGGGTGATCGGCTCATCAATCACCGGCGGCGGGTTGATCGGCGCGCCGATCGGTTCGGTTCGGCCCAGCGCCCGGCGAACGCGGTCAATGACGGAAAGGGAAGGCTCGTTGGAAGGTTGGGCCATGATCGATGGTCAGTTGGAGTCGTGCGGGTCTGTCGGCCGGTCTTTCCAAACCTGGTGAAACGTCCGTTTGGCCGGCGCGGGCATGTCGCGCACCTGCGTCCATCCGGCCGAAATTTTGGGCAGGGATTGAATCCACCCGCTGCCGCGGGCGCGGCGGCGAAGATCGAATTTCTGCAGCCGGCCGATCCACCGGTACAAAAAGGGAAATCGCAATCCCCATCCCCAGAGCCGGTAGATCAGCCGTTCAATGCGGCCGTTGAATTTATGCCGGACGATGTCCCGTCGCATCCGCACCAGGTGTTCGGGGATGTTGATCTTGACCGGGCACGCCTCGTAACACGCCCCGCACAGGCTCGACGCCTGCGGCAGGTCCTTGTAGTCGTGCAACCCTTCAAACAACGGCGTGATCAGCGCGCCGATCGGCCCGCTGTAGACGTTTCCGTAGGCGTGGCCGCCGATCTTGCGATAGACCGGGCACGCATTGAGGCACGCGCCACAGCGAATGCAGCGCAACGTCTCCCGGTATTCGCTGGCCAGGATTTCGGTCCGTCCGTTGTCCACCAGGATCAGGTGAAATTGCTCGGGGCCATCCTTTTCACCGGCCGTGCGAACGCCGCCGAAGACGCTGGTGTACACCGTCATCACCTGCCCGGTGGCGCTGCGGGCCAGCAGTTTCAGCATCACCGACAAATCCGACAGCCGCGGCAGCACCTTTTCGATCCCCACCATGCTGATCAGGACCCGCGGCGTGGTCATGCTCTGGCGGGCGTTTCCCTCGTTTTCGACGACGCACACCTGCCCGGTCTGGGCGATCAGAAAATTGCCGCCGGTCATCCCCAGGTCCGCGCGGCGGAACTTTTCCCTCAAATGCACCCTAGCCTGCGCCGTCAGCGACTGCGGATCGTCGTTGTAAGGACTGTGAAAATATTCGCTGAAAACCTTGGCGATGGACGCCCGGTCTTTGTGGATGATCGGCGCGACGATATGGCTGGGTTTGTCGTGGCTGACCTGCACGATGAATTCGCCCAGGTCCGTCTCCACCACGTCCAGCCCGGCGTCCTCCAGCGCGTGGGCGAGGTTCACCTCCTCGCTGACCATCGACTTGGATTTGATGATGCTGCGACAGTGGTTTTCCATCGCGATCTTCATCACGATTCGCTTGGCATCCTCGCCGGTCGCGGCGAAATGCACCTGCCCGCCGTTTTTCTCGACGTTTTGCCGCAACTGTTCCAGGTAATAATCCAGGTTCTCCAGGGCGTGCTGTTTGATGTCGCCGGCCAGCGTGCGGAGCTTGTCCGCATCGGGCAATTCCAGCAGTTGGAGCTGCCGGCCGGTGTATTGCCGCATCGTGGCGTTGTTGACCGCCTTTTTTAGACGC
Organism: Phycisphaerales bacterium; assembly: GCA_020853095.1. GTDB lineage: Bacteria > Planctomycetota > Phycisphaerae > Tepidisphaerales > Tepidisphaeraceae > JADYZN01. Next base: position 11,922 of record JADYZN010000049.1, read on the forward strand.
TCATCGCCCGCGGCCTGCGTGCTGACGGAATGAAAATCAAAGGGGGATTCGGCCGCCTCGCGCAAAAATCGCGTCGTGTTCCCGTCGATCGTCTGATCCTCGTACGGCCTGGCCATGTTGGAATTGTAGCCGCAACGGATGAAAAATCACTTGCCCGGCGACGTGGATTTTCGCGCCACCATGATCAAATCCGGGCTGGAGGATGGATCGTAGGGCTTGTTCTGGTGATTGCCATGAAAAACCACCTCATCCGCCCCAGCGCTGATCGCGGCCGGCCGCAAATCCCCCGGCTTCAAACCAAGAAATTGAAACGAATCGGTTTTCATCGTGGCCGGGTCATCCGGCGATCCAACCAGCAGTTCCACAAAACCCCTCTCGCCGCATCGATGCACCCCTTTGATGATCAACCGATCCTGATTTCGGATGATCTTCTGCCAGACACAAGGCCCATCGGGCAGTTTCCACACGTTCATCACCTGCATCACCACCACCCCGCCCGGCCGAACCGCCGCCAGCAGGTTTCCCACCAGCCGGCCGACCGCCTCGACGCTGCCGGCCAGCGCCGGCGAATTGCCCAGGCACAACGCCGCATCAAACGACCCGGCCGGCTCGATCGGCTGCTCGAAGTTTCCCACCTCCCATTTCAACCGGTCCGACTCGCCAAACTGCCGGCGCGCCCGATCCAGCATGTTCTGGCTGATGTCCACGCCGCGCACCTCCAGTCCCCATCCATGAAACATCGCCGCGTGCCGGCCGGTCCCGCAGGCCACATCCACCAGCTTCCCGACCTGATATTGCTCAAAAAGCCGCCTGAAAAAAGGCTCATCGTTGGCCAGCCGCTTTGGCCAGTCGATCATCGCCTCGTACACGTCCGTCAAATCGTCAAATCGATGGTTGCTCATGATGAAGCCAGTGGGTTAAGGGTCTGGCCTTGATCGGCCGTGGTCGCGTTGTTCTCAACTTCGGCCAGATCGGCCAGCAATTGCTCCGGCTGCCGGCCCCACGCCAGCGCCATCGCACCAAACGTCAGCGATGGCGCGATGAACGGGGCATCGTCCAGCATCGTCACGCCGATTCGCCGCAGTTGATGCTGCAATTGCGGCCGGACATTGACCGCCTCGCGGACGCGCGTGTCCGCGCGCAACGGCTCATCGGCCAAATAGATGTGTCGCCGGTTGCGAACCGTCCAGACCAGGTTGAAGGCGAACAACGCCAACGAGGTCAGTTCCAGCAATCCCGTCAGCCCCATCAGCCGAAACGCCCACGTCCACTGACCGATCGTCGCCAGTTCCAACGTCACCCGCCCCGCGTTGCCGACGATGATCAGCCCCGCGCTGACCAGCATCAAACGATTCGACGCCAGCGGCTGTTTGATGAACACCGGCAGCATCCGCTGGGCCACCCCAAGGATCATCGTCGTGATGAATCCCACCGTCAGCGCGTGTCTCCACGCCCCGCTGAATGCGTGCGGCAGCGACGGAAGGATGTGCTGGATCACGACCATCCCCAATCCCGCCAACAGCCAGAAAAAGGCCACGCGGATCAGGATGTGTCCGCGCGGGTCGATCCCGAAAATCTGCCGCGAGGGTTTGCTCCGAAGCCCGTTTTGTCCCACCAGGTAGACCACCGCCCCCGCGAACATCAGCCCCGCGCCGCCGATCCCCACCCCATGCCAGGGGAGCAGCGACAACACCAATCCCAGGTTGTGAATGACCAGCGTTGTCGCAAACCATCGCGGCCGAAGGTTGCCGATGTTCAGCAATCCCGGAATCAGCCGGATCCCAAACCCATAAATCGCATTGACCGCGAACCCCAGCACCGGCAACACGATCAGCAGGTTTCTGGCCCCATCCGGCAGCACCGCCATGCCCGCATATTTCAGCCGCAAAACTCCGTCACACCCCGCCCAGACCCACAGCCATCCCAGCATCGCCAATACAAAACCATGCCACAACAGCGGCTTTTGTCCTCGCCCTTTGAGCGACCAGATGACCGATATGCCGAACAGCGCCGCCGCCACCCCCAGCAGGCCCGACCCGGCCAGATCAATCCACGGCATCACCTGCCGCACCCGATCGGCCAGCCCGATGAAGAAAATCACCAATCCCGCCACGATCGCCACCGCCGCGACTTGTTCCAGCCACGCCGGCGCGGGCTTTTTGGTGTTCTGTCGCAACAGGTGCGTCCCCACCGCGAAGACAAACAGCGCCATCCATCCCCACAATTGCGCCACGCCATGCACGTGAACGCTGCCGCCGGACACCACATCGTACCCGACCCCCATCGCGATCCGCAGCAACAACCCCACACCCCACCCCGCTCCCAACGTCAACCCCAGCGCCAGCGCGATGAAAATCACGCGCACCGGCGACCCATCCGCCTTCGCCTTGATCGTCGGCCGAACCGACGTCCCGGCCGCCTCGGCGAGCTGGTTTATAAAACCTTGCTCATCGAGCCGATGTCGGCGGGCAAAAGGAGCCAGCTCCTGCAATGACCACAAATTGTCCCATTTGACCTGATCAAACCGTTCCAAAATGGCAGCGCACGCCGGCCACGCGGCCGCCTGCCGTATCGTCGAATCCGGTGCAATCGATTTCCTCTCAGCCATTTTTGCTCAAATCCTGACAAACCACCCGACCGCGATCAGGTCATACACCCGATCCTAATCGCGCGGCGGCAAGGGTTCCACGCACACACCAACAATGGACTTGTATTTGCAACTTCACCCCAGCACAATCCCCCAAACGAATCAGGAGCAACAACGTGGCGAATAGATCTGGCGATTGGCAGGAATTATTGACTCTTTCCACCCGGCGGGAACGCCTGGCGGGTGATGAAAAGGAATTGGCCGCCGCGATCTCCCGTGGCGCGGATCTTCGCGTCGGCACCACGTTTCGCCACAACCAGCACATCGACACCCGATCCACAAGTGATGAACTGATTCGTGAAACGATGCAGTTTCAGGTGACGTACCTGGTGGATGGCCGCTGGGCGGCGGGGGTCTGCACGATGCGGCAGCCGGTTTCGCTGCCGAACGAATTCGGTCCGCGCCCCTCGATGTCCTTTTTCCTTTACAACCAGGATGCCCGCCAGGCCATCGCCCGACCCTATCTCGACGGCCCACCCTCACAAGGCCGCCCCGGCCCCTCTCCCCTGGACGATTTTTCCGACATGCCGCGCTATCACCAGTTCGACAACCAGGATGCCCAGACCAACGCCCCCAGCCACAATTTCATCTACGATTTTGACGTCTATCATTTTTATACCCGCGGCAACTGGACCGAAGTGCTGGCCCATTCGGCCGATGGAAAAACCATCCGCGGCTCGGTGGATGAACTCTCCCGCGCCATCGACCGTGGGCAGGATGTCAAAGTGGCGGTGGGGGGGTTGTGCGACGACCTGGCCGATGCCGGGGCGCCTGTTTTGCCCCACGAAGTCTTCATCCAGACCACCGCCTGTTATTATTACACCGACCGCAAACTGTTCATCGCCGCCACCCATCCCATGGTGCGCATCGCCCCGGCCATCCCGATGAGCTATCGCAGCCGCGGATGGGACTTCGGCTGGCTGGTCGTCCGATCGGATGGCCACGTCGCCCGTATGCTGTACAACCCGTACACGCTCACACCCCAGCGCAGCCAGGTTCATTGCCCCCTGCGCTGGTTCGTTCGCTAACCTCCCTCTCCCTGTACGCAGGGAGAGGGCCGGGGAGAGGGTCAGCGAAAGAGCCGGGGAGAGGGTGCATTCAATCTCTTTCCTTGACACGCCGCCCTGCCCGAATTGAGAATCCCCGCACCATGCCCGGCCCACGGCGACTGCCCAAACCATTGCGCGACAAACTGCTGGAACGCGCGCGAACGATGCGCAGTGAATCAACCCCTGCCGAAATCAAGCTGTGGTCTCGCATTCGTGGGGACCAAATCGGGTTTCGCTTCCGAAGACAGTATCGACTTGGGATATACATTCTGGATTTCTTTTGTCCGGCAACACGACTGGTCGTCGAAGTCGATGGAGATTCTCATGCGACTCGACAGAGGTACGATCAAGCGCGAACGGATTATCTTCAATCGCGCCATTTGCAAGTCATCCGGTTTGAGAATTCCCAGGTGATGACAAATCTGGATGAGGTGGTTGGCGAGATTTATCGTCAGTGTGTGAAGAATGCACCCTCTCCCCTACCCTCTCCCCTGCCCTCTCCCTGCGTACAGGGAGAGGGAGAAGGGGGTGACGTATGACCCAGCCGGTCTCCTCCAAACAGCGGGAACGTGCGTTCCGTCGTGACGGCGGGCGTCCGGCTCCGCGCTCATCCGACCCGCCCAAACCGGTTGATCGGGCCATTCGCCGGCGTTACATCCGTCAATACATCCATTGGTTGTGGCCGTATCGATGGGGGTTGGCGGGGGTGTTCTTGTTGTCCCTGGTCGCGGCCGGACTGGACATGATCTGGCCGCTGGCGATCAAGCACATCATCGACAACATCCTGCCGGCCCATCTGCCCTGGCCCCGGCGTCTTGTTCAGCTCAACTGGCTGGGGTTGGGCATCATCGCGCTGCTTTTGCTCAAACAGGCCGCCGACTCGACCCGCGCCTATCGCATGGCGGTCCTGAACATCCGGATCGTCTTTCGCCTGCGACAACGTTTGTTTGACCGCATGTTGTCCCTATCGCTGGGTCGATTGTCCGAACTCAAATCGGGCGGGATCGTCTCACGGTTGTCCAGCGACGTGGACAGCGTCAGCGGCCTGGTGCAGATGGCCGTCATCAGCCCCGGCGTGGCGGTGATTCGCATCATCCTGACGGTGGGGGTGTTGCTTGCCCTGAGCTGGCGGCTGGCCGTCGCCGCGATGGTTGCGCTGCCGCCGCTGGCGCTGATGAGCTACCTGTGGCTCCGCAAAGTCCGTCCGATCTACCGATCCGCCCAGCAGGACCGGCAGGATGTCGATGCCCGCGTCAACGAAATTTTCGGCGGCGTGCGCATCGTCCGCTCCTTCCGCCGCGAAAAACACGAGCAGTACGCCTATGGCATTTCGCAAAACACCATCATCCGCAAACTCCTGCGCGCCCAGGGTCGCGAAATCGCCCTCGAAGGACTGTGGGGCATTCTCATCCCCGCCACCAGCCTGTTGATCGTCTGGTATGGCGGCTACCTGATCCTTCGCGGCATCGGCAACCTCGGCGTCGGCGACATCTTCGCCTTCCAGATATTCGCGGTCCTGCTGCTCCAGCCGGTTTTTCAAATCGTCGCCAGCATCAGCCAGACGCAAAAATCGCTGGCCGCCATGGAGCGCGTCTTTGAAAGCATGGAAGCACCTCCCGACAAGCCCGACGCCCCCGATGCCATTGATGCGCCCGACGCCGTGGAACGGATTCAATTTGATCGGGTCATGTTTGAATACCGACCCGGCGTGCCGGTGATCGAGGATTTCAACCTCATCGTCCCCGGCGGTTCCACCGTCGCCCTGGTCGGCCCCAGCGGCGCGGGCAAAACCACCCTCACCGACCTGGTGGCCCGATTTTACGACCCCACGGCCGGCGCGGTCCTGTTGAACGGCGTCGATCTGCGCCGATTCAAACTCCAGAGCTATCGCCGGCTCCTGGCCGTGGTGCAGCAGGAGACGTTTCTGTTCGACGGCACGGTGCGCGAAAACATCTCCTACGGCCGCCGCGGCGCGACGATCCACCAGATCATCGACGCCGCCCGACGGGCCAACGCCCATGAATTCATCGACACCCTGCCCGAAGCGTACGACACGATCATCGGCGAACGCGGTTTCAAACTCTCCGGCGGCCAGCGCCAACGCCTCAGCATCGCCCGCGCCATCCTCGCCGATCCACAAATCCTGATTCTCGACGAGGCGACCAGCAACCTCGACACCGAAAGCGAGCAGTTGATCCAATCCTCCCTGGCCGAACTGTTCAAAGGGCGAACCACCTTCGTCATCGCCCACCGGCTCAGCACCATCACCCACGCCAACCTGATCGTCGTCCTCGACCGTGGCCGCATCCGCGAAGCCGGCCCCCACGACCTGCTCATGCGACAACGCGGCCTCTATCACGACATGGTCGAACGCCAGCGCACCGCGTTCGGGTTCCTGAACGAGTCAGTTGATTAACCGACCCGTTCAAACGCATCCGCCAGCCAGCGATCGCAAACGGGCGACCCGGACACCTCGCTGACCCCGATGCACCATTGCACCGGCCGCGGCTCCTGCGGCCGGAGGATCACCGCCAACACCTCGTGCAACCCGGCCGGCACGTCGATTATCGCCGACTGGTTGATCGGCGGGCGATGAAACGCGGGCAGAAATTCGCCCTGATCCCGCCCAAAGGCCCATTTCCCGTCAAACCACACCCGCACCGGTTCGGGCGTGTTGAACAGCAGGCGAATGGAACGCGGCCGATCCACGTGGATGCGATATTTCACGTACATCGTTTCGCCCGCACTGCGCTCCCACGGCCAGCGGGTCCAGCAACCCGCCAGGATCACCTCCTGTTGAGGCTCCGGCATCTCCGGAGCGACCGGCGGCGCGTTGATCTGTTCAAAAATGGCGGTGGATCGACTGAACCCCACGTGGGCGCGGATCGCCAGTTTGGCCGGATCAATTCCGATCGGGGCCGAATCGACCGTTTCGGGTGGCCGCCCATCCAGCCGCCGGCGCAGACTCAGAATCAAATCCAGGAATTCATCCAGCGTCGGCGGGCATTTGATCCCCCGCACCGATGGGGACAGGACAAGATTTCGACCAATGGGCCGCAGCCATTTGCCGTCGATGGAGCCAGGGTCGAGGATGCCCAGCAGCGCCCCCAGCGTGGCGGCGGTGCAATCGGTGTCCTCGCCGCAATTGGCCGCGATGCAGATCGAACGGCCGAAATCCCCCTCTCCCGCCAGCCAGCCGAGCACGATAAACGACAGGTTGATGGTCACATCCGTGAAATTGTCGGTTGGATACGTCCGCTTGATCCGGCGGCGGACTTCACGCCAGTCCCGATAGGTTCTCCACCAGGCGCGCGTGTCGGCGATCGCCTGTCGAACCTTGCTGTGGATCGGAATGATGTCGGTGGCGCGATCCAGCAGCCGATCCCGATCGTTGTCCACGAACGCCATGCTCTGCAACGCCGCCAGGAACCGCGCGGCATGAATCCCCTCCCCGGCATGGTCCATGCAGGCGTCTTCGAAGGCGTATTGCGCCGCAAGCTCCGGATTGCCCGCCGCAAGGCACGCCCACAATTCGGTGCGGATCGCCGCCCCCATCCCATCCGTGAATGGATTGTCAAAAGCGCCCGTGGCCGGCGGAACCAGCCCCAGTTGCAAATTCCGCTTGCAGATGCCGTACTCATCCGGCGACATGCCGATGTGTTCCCATGCGGCCGTCAGATGCCGTCGATCCACCCGCACCGGGTCCATCCGGTCCATCAGCACCGCGTAAACCACTTGCAAGTCCAGGTCGTCGTTGGGTTCCATCGTCCGCGGGATCGGATCGTAATACGTCAAATCCAGCGCCCGCCGAACGCCTTCATACGGCATCCCCAGCGTCCCACCGACCGCCTTGCCCAACAGCGCGCCCAAAACCCGGCTCTTATATTCGTTTTCCGGCAGTGACATCGTCATGTTGTATCCAGAATTCTCATTTCATCGGATGCGCAAACCGTGGCGGCCCGTTGGGTACGGATTCAGTCTTTAGCCGCCGGAGATTCCGCCGGCGGCGGGTCCAGATCAACGGGAGGATCAGGAACAACAACGCCAGAGCCCAGCATGGCACTTTCAACATGGGTGTGGTGGAGTCGCTCGTTCGGTATATGGCGAATTTAAACCACAGGCCCTTGGTCCAATTCGGCATCTCCAGTTCCTGCCGCGAATAACAACCCAGTATCCATCCCAACTCCAGCATGTAATCCGGGGGGGGAGGAGTCGGCCTTCTATAGGACCGCCATCCCGCGACGATTGCGCCCGCGGCAACGTCTATTCCATAAGTACGAGAGACCCAATGATTATCTGGCCGTTGGGCATATCCGATTGAAAAGCGATACCAATAGGAACTCACCCACAACCCCATGGTCGCGAAAAATAGTAGCGCTGAGGCGCCTGCCAACGTATTAAACAGCCATGCTCGCATGGTTTCTCACAAGGTAAAAGGATCGTTCCCGTACACGTCTGGTTATGATTCACGGTTCAAGCAATTCACCATTCTCATTCGCAAGGCCTTGCCCGTTGCGGTAGTAGTTCATATTGGGCTGACTACCAAAATCACCCGCGTTGGTTCCGGCATCCTTCAGAGCCGCGAAGACCATACTCCAGCAGTTGTGGTCGGTGGCGTTGTACTCCGTGTTATGGAACGCCATCGCGGCGTTCCGGGCCGAGGCGGCTTCCTGGGCATTGACGCCATTCCATTTCTGGTAATGCGTATACCCGGCCTCCCTGGCCTGGGTCAGGGCATCCTCGATGTTGTTGTAATTCATCGTGAGAACCAAGCCATCGGTGGAATATGAATAGTACATGCATCCGTTGGGCGTGGGAATGATGACCGCCGAATGTCCGTTTCCCCCCGCTCCGTTCTGGTCCAGGATGTGGTAGATTGCGGGGGGCGTAATATGAGCCCCCGGCGAGGGCGCCGGCGCGATGGCCCGGCCTTTGGATCGGCCTGATGAGGTTCACCTTCATTCTTCCACATCCGCAGGTGGCGGTGACGAATCGGGTACAGGTTCAATCTTCTGCCGCCGGAGATTCCGACGGCGGCGGGTCCAGATCAACGGGAGGATCAGGAACAACAACGCCAGAGCCCAGCATGGGATCCCCAGTTGATCCGACCGGAATAATATCATCCGAGATCGATAGTAGAACAACAAGCCACCGGCCCAACGCGATGTACCTAACTCCTTTTGTGAGCGCACCTTACATTCCCAACCCCTCTGCACTCCCGAGTCTTCCAACTGTCCTCGCCAGCGAGAGCCATGCACCGCGCTCGCGGAAGCAAATATGAAATAACTGCAGGAGATTCCTTGTATGTCGGGAGCAGACGTGTAGGAAACTTGGAAGAAATACCAGTATGTAGCGATCCATAGTGAAACCACGGCAACGCACAGCAGCATCGACAACCCAGCCGCGAGATTGAATAATTGTGATCTCATACCTTTGGGTTCCAGCGAACGCACAGAAGTCCATGAAACGCACGAAGACTATGGAGAGCTCAAGGAATCTGGCCGCTCTCATCCGCAAGGCCTTGCCCATTACGGTAGTAGTTCATATTGGGTTGAAAACCAAAGTTGTATGCGTTGGTTCCGGCATCCTCCAGGGCCTTAAAGACCATATGCCAGCAGTTGTGATTTTCTGGATCATACTTCGTGTTATGGAATGCCATCGCGGCGTTCCGGGCCGAGGTGGCTTCCTGGGCACTGACACCATTCCATTTCTGGTAATGCGTATACCCGGCCTCCCTGGCCTGGGTCAGGGCATCATCGATGTTGTTGTAATTCATCGTGAGAACCAAGCCATCGGCCGAATAAGAATAATACATACATCCGTTCGGGGTGGGAATGATGACCGCCGAATGTCCGTTTCCCCCCGCTCCGTTTTGGTCCAGAATGTGGTAGATTGCGGGGGGCGTAATAAAAGGCCCCGGCGAGGGGGCCGGTGCGATGGCCCGGCCGTTCGATGTACTTGACTGAACAATCGGTTCATTTTTAGCAATGACGTTCCCTTGCAACGTGACTTCTTTTACGCCGGGAGCGGTAAAGCTGAACGTGACGGCCACATCAAACAAGGTTCCCGTCAGCGGCTCATCCGTCCAATACGATGCCGTGGAACCATTTATCGACCAGTTGTGTCCGGCGGAATCAACCACCTGGGAAATTGTCCCGCCTGCGCCATCCAGGTCCAGGGTGTACGTTTGCTCGACGCCGGATGACACCTCAACCATTTGCCCACTGTAATTCAACGCAAGTAGCTGGACGCGAAACACCGATGAGGCATACCCGTTTACAGGTGCGCCCCAATGTTCTTCCGCATCGCTCACATGGGCAGCGTTGAGCCGATCAATCTCGAGATGGATGTCGTAATCGTTGTCCGCGATCACCGCCCCGGCCTTCGGATCGGCCTGGGCGAGTGCATACACGTTGTTTGGATCGGGTTTGAGGCGGAGGATGAGCGTTTCGGTCGGCTCCATCTCGCCGTCATCCTTCGGCGTCACCTCAAATTCGATCTGCCCGGCTCCCGCCGGGATCGTCACGCTGTCGGGGAATGCATCATAATCTTCACCGTCTCCAGCCGTACCGCCCGGCTCGTCCAGATGCACCGTCAGCGCATTGGCGTTTCCACCGAGTCCGCCGCTGCGGCCGACGCTGAAGATCACCGGCTTGGGGCCATCGTCAGGGTGGTTGGGATCCGGGTCTTCCGAGCCATCCTGCACCTTGCCGATGCTCACCGTCGGCGGGGCGACCAGTGCAACTTGCACATATTCCGCAAACCAGATATCCCCGCCGGAATATCCACTGCCGGCGATGGTGATGGTGAGCGAATCATCGACATGCTCGATGTTCTGCAGGGATGCGCCCATCGGCTTGATGCTGAGAGGACTTGTATCATTGTCGGCGTTGGCGGACTGTCCCGCCGCGCTGAGTGTGACATGGTCCGGATCCGAAGCATAGTCTGAATCCATATTGGAACCGCCGAAGTTCACGGTGATGCCGCTGTGCTGCGGCAAATTGCCCAGGGTCAGCGTAAAATTCGTATTTTCATACGCCGTTGCGCGACTGGGAGCGGGCGACCAGCTCGCGGTCGCTCCATGGTTGACCTGGCCATCTGGAAACAGGAAGTTCCATTCATAAACCACCCCGCCATTGGGAATACTGTACGTTGGCGGGCGATAAGCGCTGCCGACGCTGTCGCCGCCGCCATCGGTGGATGACTCGTTGCCGGTGGAGTCCACCGCGGTGACCCGGTAATAGCTGTTGGCGTTCTCAGGGGCGGTGGCGTCGTTGTACGTGCTGCCGGCGATCAAACCGGAGGTGTTGAGCTTCGTGTATGTCCCGTTCGGTGAACCACTGCGGTAGACGTTGTAGCCGGCCAGGTCGCTCTCGGTGTTGTCGGACCAGTCCAGGAGGATGCCTGAGGTTGAGCCGGTCAGCCCCAGGCCGGTGGGCGCTGTCGGCGTTGTCGGCTCTTCAACCACCACCTGCCGGGAGATTGTCCCCACGCCCCCATCCTTGTCGGTGGCCGACAGGGTGATGAGGTACGTTCCCGCCAGGCTGGGCACAAAGCTGAAGGCCGCTTGGTCCACGGGGGTGTTGGGAACATGGGGCTGGCCATCTTTGGTCACGGACCATTGATAGGTAAACCCCGCCGCCGCATCCGCCGCGACATCCGAGACCGTGGAGATGATGGTCGCGGCCTCGCCCG
>JADYZN010000050.1 GCA_020853095.1 Phycisphaerales bacterium
GCTGGCGGTGAATGCGCGAAGAAATGACGAATCACAGTGGAAAAGTGGAAGTTCGGCGCTTCCACACCTGGCCGCGTGAGTCACGCCGCGCGCCAGGCGGAAAAGCGACTAAAACCACGGGCTGCTATGCGCCCTATCACACGTTTGATGCGACGTTGAAGGTGGATCGCAACCAGGTGGTGGCGATGCGCAGCACGGATCAGGGGCGAAGCTGGAACTGCCACGCGATGCTGCGGTTTGAACAAACCGATTCAGGCGGGGCCGAGGCATGGGTGGTGGAATTGACCGACGGCCGGCTGTTGGGGACCAGTTGGCACATCGATCACACCCCCGCCCAGCAGCGATTCGCCAATGCCTATGCGGTTTCAACCGATGGCGGGCGATCGTGGAAACCCACCCGGTCCACCGGTCTGTATGGCAACACCACCGTATTGGCTCCGTTGAACGATGGCAGCGCATTATTCGGATTTGTTCAACGCGGCGATGACCTCGCGGCGATCAGCATCGCCAAGGTCCGGCCGACGCCCGATGATTTTGGCATCGAAGCGCAACAGGTGGTCTTTCGGGCGGATCAATCCACGCGATCGGGAAAGACCGCGGAGGACAACCAGTGGAAGGATTTCAGCTTTGGCGAGCCGTCGATCACGGTTCTGGACGGGGGCGAGGTGCTGGTGACGTACTGGTGCATCGACGGGGATTTCGCGGGAATTCGTTCGATCCGGCTTAGGTTGGTGAAATAGCGGCGTCATCCTACAATGATGGCGCCATGAGCCAGGCCCGGCGTAAATCCACGAAACGAACGCCCGCGAAAAAGCCGGGAAAAACCAAAAAACCGGCCGCGCAAACCGCGCCGGCCGCCAGGTCCATTTACATCCTGTCCGATTCCACCGGCAATCTCGCCCGTCACATGCTGACGGCGATTTTGACGCAGTTTCCTGAGTCGGCGTTCACGCTGCGGTTGTGGACTTTTTTACGAACTCCCGAACAGATTCAACAGGCCATGACAGAGGCCGCCGGCGAGCGGGCGATTATTTTTCACGCGATGGTGTCGGCCGACGACAAACGGTTGATCGCCGATCTCAGCGAACAACTTGGGATTCCTCAATGCGATTTGACGGGCGGATTCGTCGAATTTCTGGCGGGCGAATCGGGGGTGAAGCCGACCGCCAGCCTCGGCCGGTTGCATGACACGAGCCACGAATACCACCATCGCATTCGGTCACTGGAATATACGCTGGATCACGATGATGGACTGGGGCTGGAGACGATCCACAAGGCCGACATCATCCTGACCGGCGTCTCGCGCACCAGCAAAACCCCCACCAGCATCTACCTGGCGCAGCAGGGTTATCGCGTGGCCAACGTGGCGCTGGCGATGGGGATCGACCCGCCATCGCAATTGCTGGCGATGAAGGAGAAAGTGGTGGGATTGGTGATCGACCCGATGCAACTGTCAGAAATTCGCACCAATCGCCAGACCGGCTGGCGGATGGGGAACACCAGTTACAACGATCCGCACGCCGTCACCCGCGAAGTCGCATGGAGCAGGAAACTGTTCATCTCGCAAGGGTGGCCGATCCTGGATGTCACCGACCAGGCCATCGAGGAAACCGCCGCCCGGATCGTCAATCTGCTGCGACTGGAAAAACCGTTCAACCCGCCCATCCAACAGGGCACTTGATCTTCGGCCCCATCATCCAGATAGTACCCATCATCCATGAGCCACGTAGATTCACTGGACATCGAAAACCCATCGCAACTGCTTGCCTATCTGCGGAGTCATGGCCATTTGTCGGCCGGTGATCCGGTGACGGTGCGCACGCTGGCGGGAGGGGTTTCCAACAAGACGGTCCTGGTGGAATGGCCCGATGGGCATGGTTGGGTGTTGAAGCAGGCATTGGCGAAATTGCGGGTGGCGGTGGATTGGTTCAGCGATCCGGCCCGCATCGAACGCGAGGCGATGGGGTTGCGATGGCTGGAACAAATCGCCCCGCCGGGAACGATCACCCCACTGGTGTTTGAAGACCCGGCCCATCACCTGCTGGCGATGGAGGCGGTGCCGCGGCCGCACGAAAATTACAAAACATTGCTGTTGGCGGGACACGTTGAGCCATCTCATGCCAGACAGTTCGGCCGGCTGCTGGCGGCGATTCATCGCGGCGGTTGGGAAAAACAATCACAGCTCGCGCCGATATTTGATGATCGCAGTTTTTTTCAGTCGCTGCGTCTGGAGCCGTATTATCAATACACCGCTCAACAGGTTCCTGAATCCGCCGATTTTATGAATCGCTTGATTCAACGCACGCAAAGTCGGCGACTGTCCCTCGTGCATGGGGATTACAGCCCCAAAAACGTGCTTGTTCGCCAGGGCGGGCTGATTCTGCTGGATCACGAGGTGATTCATTTTGGCGACCCATCGTTTGACCTTGGGTTCGCGATGACGCACCTGCTGAGCAAGGCCCATCATCTGCCCATGTACCGCCCGGCGCTTCTCATGGCGGCGGAAAATTTTTGGACCGACTATCTCGATGGATTGGGCGATGTGCCCTTTGCCCCGGATTTGCCTTCGCAGGCGGTGGAACAGACGCTCGGATGCCTGCTGGCGCGCGTGGCCGGGCGTTCGCCGCTGGAATATCTCACGGCCGAACAGCGCCATCGGCAACGAATTCGCGTACTGGAATTGATGAACAATCCCCCGGCCGATCCGCCGGAACTTTTTGGCCGTTTTATACAGGAACTTTAATCATGCCCATCATCGACAAGCTGCAATCCATGGAAATTCTCGACAGTCGCGGCCGCCCCACCATCTGGGCGCGATGCACGCTGGCGGATGGCGCGTGCGCGGATGCTTCGGTTCCTTCGGGCGCCTCCACCGGTTCGGCCGAGGCATTGGAACTGCGCGACGGCGACCGCAATCGTTATCGGGGGCTTGGATGCACCAGGGCGGTCGCCAACGTCATCGGACCGATCCAGGAACGCCTGCGCGGACGTGATTTTCCCGATCAACAGTCATTGGATCGGGCGATGCTGGAACTGGATGGAACCGCCAACAAATCCAACCTGGGCGCCAACGCCCTGTTGGCGGTTTCCATCGCGTTCGCGCGGGCCTGCGCGGCATCCCGTCACGTGCCGCTGTATTCGCATCTGGCCGACATCGCGGGCCACGACGGCCGGACGCTGCCCCGGCTGACGGTGAATCTTTTCAGCGGCGGCAAACACGCCGGCGGGCAGGTCTGCATCCAGGATGTGTTGCTGGTCCCCGCGTCGGCCGGCACGATCAACCAGGGGCTGGCGATGGTCTGGGCGGTTTATCAATCCGCGGCCGAATTGTGCCTGCGCAAATACAACACGCGGGCGTTGAAGGCGGATGAAGGGGGATTGGCGCCGCCGTTCGCATCCACCGAAGACATGCTCAAGGATGCGGTGGAAGCCATCTCCGCCGCCGGTTATCAACCCGGCCGCGACATCGCCCTGGCGGTGGACGTGGCATCGTCACATTTTTATGAAAACGGCGACTACCATTTTGACGGCCAGCGGCTTTCCAGCGGCCGGATGATCGATCTGATCGCACGGTGGATCGAACAGTATCCGCTGGTCAGCGTCGAGGATGCCTTGTCCGAGGAAGACTGGGCCAACTGGCCGGCATTGCGGCAGGCCATCGGACAAAAGGCGATGGTGCTGGGCGATGATTTTCTGTGCACCAACCCGGCCCGCATCCGCCGGGCGATCGACAGCCGTTCGGCCAACGCGCTGCTGCTGAAGGTCAATCAGATCGGCACGCTCAGCGAGGCCGCCGAGGCGTTGCGTCTGGCCCGGTCGGCCGGCTGGCGCATCACCATCAGCGCCCGCAGCGGCGAAACCGAGGACAACTGGCTGGCCGATCTGTCGGTGGGATGGGGTGGCGATCAAATCAAGGTCGGCTCGATCAATCAATCCGAGCGGCTGGCCAAATACAACCGCCTGTTGCAGATCGAATCGCAAACCCACTGGCCGGTGGTGAACTGGCCGGCGTGATCCGCGCCGCGCGGATTCGATACAAAAAAACCCGGCGGTTTGATCGCCGGGTCTTTGGGTGAACGTTCGCACCGGATTGGTTTTCGATCAGCTTCGACGGCCGCCGCCCATGATCCGCAGCATGAACAGGAACAGGTTGATGAAATCGAGGTACAGCACCAGTGACCCCACGATCGACATCCGAGCCGACAAGGCCGAATTGCCTTCAACCTGGTAACTGAGCTGCTTGAGCTTCTGCGTGTCATACGCCGTCAGGCCGACAAAGATGAAGACGCCGGCATAGGTGACCAGCCAGTACAACGCGCTGCTGGCGACGAAGATGTTCACGACGCTCGCCAGGATCAACCCGATCAACGCCATGAACAAAAACCCGCCCAACCGGCTCAGGTCGCGCTTGGTGACGTAACCGTAAAGACTGGTCGCGCCGAACATCCCCGCGCTGACGGCGAACGCCCCGCCCAATGCCGGCAGGTTATACATCAGAAAGACCGAGCAAAGCGTCAGACCGTTCAACGCGGCGTACAGTAAAAACAATCCGGTCGCCACCGATGCGTTGATCCGGTTGACCGCCGACGAGATCACCACCACCAGCACCAGCTCGGCGATGATCAACATCCAGATCAGACCCGAACCAAAGATCATCTTCAGCATCGCCGGCGACTGGCTGGTGCCCCATGCCACCACCGCCGTCAGCGCCAGCCCGGCGCACATCCAGGCATAGACCGAGTTCATGAATCGGCTGCCCGCGCGTTCCGATGCATCGGATTGCGCCCAGGGAACCGACCGGTTCATCCCCATCGGATTTGGAAATTGACTCATGGTTTTGATCTCCTCAACAAAAACACTCGAACATTCTATCTTATCGGCCGTTCATGCGGTGAGTCCAACGATTATAAAATTAACCGCCGGATCAACCCGCCGAATCCTGCGAATGGCCCGCGGCGATCACCTGGCCATTGCGTTTGCCCAGCCGGAAGGTGATGTGCCGCGTGGGCATCTCCTCCCGCAATCGCATCCGATGCGCACGCAGCACGTCGCTGCGCGTGATCATGCCCACCAGTTTTGAAGGTTCCTGGCGGCTGACCACCGGAAGCCGTCCCACATCGTGGTTGACCATGTGGTCGGCCGCTTCCCGCAGCGTGCAATCATCGTAGACCACGGTGGGCCTTCGTCGCAACAGGTCTTTGACCGGCACGCTTCCCTGGATTTCCATCTTCAACAAATCCCGGCGGGTCAATACGCCCAGCAGGTAGCCGTTGGCATCGACGACCGGGAAACCCTGGTGCGATGAACCCTGCGCGCCCGACTGGATCCATTGCCGCACCTCCCCCACCGGCCGGTTGTCCAGCAACGACACGATCGGCCGGCTCATCATCTGGCTGACCGACACCGTATCCAGAAAATCGGCCTCGAATTCTTCGGGCACGTGAACGCCCTGGCGGGCCATTTTTTCGGTCATGATCGAATGGCGCATCAACAAACAGGAGACCAGGTACGCCGCCGAACAACCCGCCAGCGCGGGCAATATCGTCATCGGCGCCATCGTCGTCTCGACCGCGAAGACCACCGACGTCAACAACGCCCGCGACGCCCCGGCGAAAATCCCCACCATCCCCACCAGCGCCGCCATCGAAACGTCGATGTGGGCTTCGGGGAACAAATGCCGGCCGGCAATCCCCAGCATCGCGCCCAGCGTTCCGCCGATGGTGAAGACCGGCGCCAGCGTTCCGCCGGCCGTGCCGCTGCCCAGTGATATCGTCCAAGAGAGAAATTTCATCAGTCCCAGAAACGCGATCGCTCCCAATGCCAGCTTCTGGCTCAGCAGGTCGTCGATGTTGAAATAACCCGAACCGAACGTCCGCGGGGCCAGATATCCGATCACGCCCACCAGCACCGCGCCGATGGCCGGATGCCACATCCAATGGATCGGCACGTGTTCAAACAGGTGTTCGATCAGGTAGACCGTCCGCGTCAGCACCACCGCCCCCACGCCGATGAAACACCCGATCACCAGGTATGCCATCATCGCCGCGCGGGTGACCGGGTCCATCTCGCTGGGCGCGAAATGGAAAAACGGCCCTTCGCCTTCAAAAACGTAATGCACCACCGTCGCCACCACGCACGCCAGCGCCACCGGGATGATCGAACGCGGCCGAAATTCAAACAGCAGCAGCTCGATCGCCAGCAGCACGCTCGCCACCGGCGCGCCAAACGCCGTCGCGATGCCCGCCGCCGCGCCGGCCGCCAGCAACGTCTTGCGTTCGCCGGTGGTCACGGGCAAAAACTGCCCGAACAACGATCCCAGCGCGCCGCCGGTGGCGATGATCGGGCCTTCAGCCCCGTACGGACCTCCGGTGCCGATCGAGATCGCCGCCGACACCGGCTTCAGAAAGGTCATTTTGGCGGGAATGTTGCTCTGGTTCAGCAGCACCTGCTCCATCGCTTCGGGAATGCCATGCCCGGCCACCGCCCGCGACCCATATCGCGCCATCAGGCCGATGATGATCCCGCCGATGACCGGAACCCCGATCACCATGGGGGAGACGAACTCCATCGGCTGGTGGACGATCTCCACCGAAAACCGATGGTAAAAAAACAGGTTGGTCATAAACCAGATCAGGTAGATCAGCGCCCTCGACGCCAGCGCCGCCGCCAATCCCACCACCATCGCCGCGAGGCTCACGTAGACCGCCCGCGGGCCAAACGCGGTCCCTTCGCGCGGGACTTCGGCCGCCTCCAGCGTCGGCCCTAGCGACGGCGACACCGGCAACCCGCCGGTGGTTGATGATTGTTCGATCTGTCTGGCCGCCTTGCCCTCATCCATAAACTCGTCGCCTTTCAATCCCAACCCAATGATTCCATTCAACGCACCACGATGCGCCGCGATGCCGGTCGTCGCATCCGGCCGGCCGGCTCGTGGGTTTCTTCCTCAAAAAACAACCCCGCGTGCTGGTCGTCGATGCCGATCAACTGCACCAGCCGGGTCAGCAGCGCCGCCAGTTCGCCGCGCGGTCCATCGCCCATCCGATGCAACGCCTGAACGATCTGCTCCTGCGCGGCGTTGGGCGTCTGCCGAAGCACTCTTCGCCCGGCCTCGGTCAACGACAGCTCCAGCCGCCTTCCATCCACCGCCGACCGGCCGCGCTGAATCAACCCTTTGTCAACCAGACGCTGCACCACCACGGAAACCGTGCTTTGATGCGTCAGCGTCCGCTCGGCCAAATCGTTGACGCTCATCGCCCGCTCCCCCGCAAGCTTTTGCAAAACGAACACCTGCGCCCCGTTCAACCCCACCTGCCTGTGGGCCAACTGCGAGGATTGCCTTAACGCCCGCACAATCCGGCGAATCGCATCCAACACCTGCCGGGTCTGCGCGCCGGCCGCACTTTTCAACGATGATTCCACTTGATCCATGGGTTCCCATACATTTTGCGCCCTCCAGCCCTATTTGTCCAGAGGGTGGGCATGAATTGCGATAAATGAAACGAACCCCGGCACTTGCGTATCGGGGTTCGGGTAAAATCCAGTTTCTGATCCGCTTTGGGCGGATATACCCTTAATCCAGGTTCATGCTCATCAGGAATTGCGCGTTGCTCGGCACCTTTTCCAGGCGGCCCTTGAGCAACTCGACCGATTCCACCGGATTCATGTCCGACAGGACCCGGCGCAGGCGGTAGACCAGTTCCAGTTCCTTCGGATCCAGCAGCAACTCCTCGCGGCGGGTGCCGGAGGCGTTGATGTCGATCGCCGGATAGGTGCGGCGGTCCACCAGGCGGCGATCCAGGTGCAATTCGGCGTTGCCGGTTCCCTTGAATTCCTCAAAGATCACTTCGTCCATCTTCGAGCCGGTATCGACCAGCGCCGTGCCCAGGATGGTCAGCGAGCCGCCGTTTTCGATGGCGCGGGCGGCGCCGAAGAAGCGCTTGGGCTTCTGCAGGGCGTTGGCGTCCACGCCGCCGGTCAGGATCTTGCCCGAATGCGGCACCTCGGTATTGTACGCGCGGGCGAGACGGGTGATCGAATCCAGCAGGATGACCACATCCCGCCCGAACTCGACGTACCGCTTGGCCTTTTCGATCACCATCTCGGCGATCTGCACATGACGGCCGGTCGGCTCGTCAAACGTGCTGCTGACGACCTCCGCCTGCGTGTTGCGCTTCATGTCCGTCACTTCTTCCGGACGCTCGTCGATCAACAGGACGATCAGCACCACTTCGGGGTGGTTCTTGCTGATCGAATTGGCGATCTTCTGCAACAAGACCGTCTTGCCGGTTCGCGGCGGAGCGACGATCAGCATGCGCTGACCCTTGCCGATCGGCGTCACCAGGTCCACGATCCGCATGTTCAGTTCCTTGGGATCGGTCTCCAGGATCAACCGCTTGTTGGGATGCAGCGGCGTCAGGTCCTCAAAGTTGCTGGTCTCGGTGATCTTCTCGGGGTCTTCCCCGTTGATCGCCTCAACCCGCAACAATGCGAAATATCGTTCCGATTCCTTGGGCGGACGAATCTGCCCCTGGACAACGTGCCCGTTGCGCAGGCCAAACCGCCGAATCTGGCTGGGCGAGATGTAAATGTCATCCGGTCCGGGCAGATAGTTGAATTCCGGGCTGCGCAGAAACCCAAACCCATCGGGCAGGATTTCCAGCACGCCCTCGCCGTACATCAGGCCGTTCTGGCGGATGCGGGCGCGCAGAATCTGGAAAATCAGATCCTGCTTCTTCATGCCGATGTAATCCTGAATGCCTTCCTGCTTGGCGATGTCGTGCAGTTGCTGCACTTCCATCTGCTGCAGGTCCTTGATGAAAAGCTTGCCGCCTTTCACCTGCTCGTACTTGGCATTGGTTTCGGCATCGAGCGCGGCGATGTCGTCGCTGCCGCCGCCCGAACCGGATTCGTATCGGTCCGGCGCGGTTTCCAGCGCTGTGGTTGAATCCTGCGATTCATCCATGTCCGATTGATGTTGTGTCGCCTTGCGCGACTTCTGCGTGGACTTAGCCATTTGGCTTAGCCTCCAAATTGAATGGGGTGAATGTTTCGATGACGTCTTGCCTTGGCCTCAAACCCGTCCGCCTTTGTACCAAAATCTGGTCAATGGGCTGTTCGTCCTGATGACATCACAACCTCCGCGTCGCGGCAACCGCCGCCGGGAGATCAAATGCCTTAAGCCAAAAGGTGGGACCGCATCGGTGAAAAAAAATACGATCAATAGACTGTTAATGTATGATACACCCGGTCCCTGCCGGATGTTCGTTCGATGAAAGAAATAAAGTCGTGTTCAGCCAGGATGACCGGAGGCACACGCCCCAGCTCAACCATCCCGCACCGGCCTGTTTTGATCTGCCGGACCCGCCTGCTGTTTTGCTGAAAGTATTCGGGAAAGTACTGTTCTGACTTGATCGCGGGTAAATTCAAGGTCAGCGGTGTTACTGATGACATAATCGGACATTTTCTCCTTCTTGTCTAGGGGTGTTTGCAAAATTTCTCTTTTTTGCAACTCCTCCTCATCCCACCCCCGGCTTTGCCGCACCCGCGCCAGGCGCTGTTCACGGGGGGCCTTCACAAAGACCAGCACATCGCATTGACGATCCCAGCCGGCCTCGACCAGAAGTGGCGTATCCCAAACAAAGGCAAGGACTTGCGCTTCATCGGCCGCGGTTCGCATGACCTGGTCCCGCCGTGCCGCCACCCACGGATGCAGGAGCTGTTCCAGCCGTATTCGCTGGGCCGGATCGGCAAAAATTTTCCGGGCGATCCAATCCCGTCTCACCTGGCCGGCCTCATCCATTACCTCTGTGCCCCACCACTGACAGAGGGTCTGCCGCACTTTGGGGTCCGCATACGCCTCCCGCACCTGCTCATCCGAGCCGATCACCAGGCAACCCATCTCACCGAACAACCCCGCCACGGTGCTTTTGCCGCTGCCGATCCCGCCCATGATCCCGATGATGGGTTTCCCATTGAACACGACGCCATTTTCCCACAACCCGCACTCCCAATCCAGCAAATGATTCCAACCCGCCACGACGCCGGCCCGCTCCTTCGATCCCATCCGATTATCCGTTATACTCCCCGATCTTATGAGCATTCGTGTCGGCATCGTCGGTATCAGCGGTTACGGCGGCGGCGAGGTGTTACGCCTGTGCGCCACCCATCCCTCGTTTGAACTGGTTTACGCCGCCGGCGAATCATCGGCCGGTGCGAAACTGGTCGAAAAATTCCCCGGCATCGGCCGGCTCGGCGACCTGGTCATTCAGAAATGGAACCCCGCCGAACTGCCGGCGCTGGATGTGCTGTTCGCATCGCTCCCCAGCGGCGAATCCAAATCGGCCCTCGCCCGCGTGCCCGCCTCGACCAAAATCGTCGATATCGGAGGCGACCATCGCTTTGTCGATGGCTGGACCTACGGCCTGGCCGATGTCTGGCCCGACCAGATCCGCAATCAATCCCGCATCGCCAACCCCGGCTGTTATCCGGCCGCATCGCTGGCGGCGCTGGCCCCCCTGCTGGCCCATCATCTGATCGACCCCGCGAGCATCATCATCGACGCCAAATCGGGCGTCAGCGGCGCCGGCCGGGGAGGCGGGTCCACCTTCGGGTACGCCGAGGTCAACGAAGACGTCTGCGCCTACGGCCTGCTCAAGCACGCCCACGTTCCCGAAATGACCAGCGCCCTCTCCCGCATCGGCGGCCAACCGGCGCAAATCACCTTCACCCCCCACCTGATCCCCATGACTCGCGGCATCCTGGCCACCTGTTACGCCGCCGGCAGCGCCACCACCGAACAATGCCTGCAAGCCGCCCGTGAATTGTATCGGAACCGCCCCTTCGTCCGCGTGACCGACAAACCCCCGCACACCAAGTGGGCCTTGGGAACCAACCTCGTTTTCGTCTCCTACGCCGCCGATCCGCAGCGCAAGCTGGTGATGGCCCTGGGCGCCATCGACAACCTCGGCAAGGGAGCCGCCGGCCAGGCGATCCAAAACGCCAACCTGATCACCGGCCAGGCGGAAGACGCCGGCCTGCAAGGTACGGCCCTGTGGCCGTGACGTTTCCTAAATGATTTTGATGATTAAAACTGCTGGCTGGACTCGGGCACGATGACCACCTTGTCCAGCAGGATGTAGTTGCGCCCGCGATATTCGGTCACGACGCCGGAGATTTTGAATTTCAAGTCCCGGCTCGTGCGCGTCAGCTCGTTTTCTATCGCCATCAGTTTCAGATTGGGCAACAAAATCAACGGCGGATCCTTCATCGCCTTGCCATCGGAATCAAAGGTGAATTCCATCTGCTGGCCATCGGCGCTGCGGGTCAGATGGCCGACGCGATCCACGACCAACGTCCCTTCGCGCAACACGTTGACACTGGGCGCGCCCGGCGCAACCGCGGCCGGGCCGCTGGTCTTGTCGGTCGTCGGCGCATCGGGGGCCGGTTGCAACGGCTTGGGGGCCGAATTGCCCGGCCGCAACAGCCGGTCCATCTCACGATCAGCGCGTTGTGAACCGGTCTCGCCGGGCTGGGTGGAAGGCTGCGTGGACGGTTCGGCCCATGCGAACAACGCCGCCGACAAAACCAGCCCGCCAAGGATCATCGTGTATCGACTCATGAGAACTCCGTTTTCTGGAGAAGCACCGGCCTTCAGGCTCCCTGCGTCTGCGTCACCAGGTACAACACCGCCATGCGCACCGCCAGGCCGTTGGTGACCTGCGTCAGGATTCCGCTCTGAGGCCCGTCGGCGATGTCCGATGAAATCTCGATCCCCCGGTTCATCGGCCCGGGGTGCATGACAAAGACATCTTTTTTGCACCGCTGAAACCGATCCCAGGTCAGGCCGTACATGCGGGTAAACTCGCGAACCGAGGGAAACTGGCTGCTCTTGATCCGCTCAAACTGCACCCGCAGCATGTTGATCACGTCCACCTGTCCGATGATCGAATCCAGATCGTTGGTCACCTTCGCCCCCATCGCCTCGAAACTTTTGCCGACCATCGTCGCCGGCCCGACCAGAATGACCTGCGCCCCCATCTTCGTCAGCCCCCACACGTTGGACCGCGCCACCCGGCTGTGGGCGATGTCCCCCACGATCGCCACCTTCAACCCCTCGATTTTTCCGAACCGTTCGCGGATGGTGTACAGGTCCAGCAGCCCCTGCGTGGGATGTTCGTGGGCGCCGTCGCCGGCGTTGATCACGCACGACCGCACGCTGCGCGCCAGAAGATGCGCCGAACCGGCGGCCGGATGGCGGATGACGATCACGTCCGTCCCCATCGCCTCGATGTTGCGGGCGGTGTCGATCAGCGTTTCCCCCTTGCTGACGCTGGACCCTTTTTCCGAAAAATCGATCGTGTCGGCCGACAACCGCTGCGCCGCCAGTTGAAAACTGGTGCGCGTCCGCGTCGAATCCTCCCAGAACGCATTGACCACCACGCGCCCCCGCAGCGCCGGCACTTTTTTAATGCTCCGCGTCGAGACTTCCTTGAACGAGTCGGCCGTGTCCAGAATCGTCCCGATCTCCGGCGCGGACAACTCCTCCAGCCCCAGCAGATGCTTTCGATTCCATACCGCTTTCGATTCGGTCATGGTTGAGCCGCCCTCGGATCGTTTCGGGTTCCGGTCGGTGAAGCAACGGAATTTTCCACCCGCACTTCATCCACGCCGTCGTTCTCCACCAGGTGTACGTTCACCCGCTGATCGGCCTGCACATCCAGCAGTTCCAATCCCACAAAATCCGCCTGGATCGGCAATTCCCGCCCGCCGCGCCGATCCACCAGCACCGCCAGCCGAATGACGCTCGGCCGTCCAAAATCCGCCAGCGCATCCAGCGCCGCTCGGATCGACCGGCCGGTGAACAACACGTCATCCACCAGCAACATCGGCCTTCCATCCAGTTCCAGATTGATTTGGGTCGGCCGAACCAGCGGCCTGGGGCCGATCTCCGACAAATCATCCCGGTACAGCGTGATATCCAAAACCCCCCGACCGATCTGATCAAACCCCCGCGACGACAACGTCTCCGCCAGCCGCCCGGCCAGCGTCTCCCCCCGCGTGCGAATGCCGATGACGTTGAGCGGCCGGCCGGGCACAAATTCCCCCGCCACACGCTCCGCCAGACGGTCAATCGCCGATTTTACCTCCCGCTTGTCAAACACCTTGTGCATCGCGACCTAAAGGTAATCGCCGACGCCGCCAACAACAAGCGTGCCGGCCCGGCCGGCATTTCTCAGCGTTTGCCCGACAACATCTGCCGCAACACCGTATGAAGAATCCCGCCATTGCGGAAATAATCGATCTCCACCGGCGTATCGATCCGGCAGGTGGTCACAAATTCAATCGGCGCCTGACCCGCGATCGTCACGCGAACCGGTACATCCGCCATCGGCTTCAATTGATCGTCGATCCGGATCGTGATCTGCCCCACGCCGGTCAATCCCAAGCTCGATCGCGTCTGCCCTTTCTTATATTGCAGCGGCAGCACGCCCATGCCCACCAGGTTGGAACGGTGAATGCGCTCAAACGACTCGGCGATGACCGCCTTGACCCCAAGCAGGTACACGCCCTTGGCCGCCCAGTCGCGGCTGGAACCCATGCCGTAATCCTTGCCGGCCAGCACCACCAGCGGAACCCCGTCCGCCTGATATTTCATCGACGCATCGTAAATGCTCATCACCTCGCCCGTGGGCAGATATTTGGTGACGCCCCCTTCCGTCCCCGGCGCCAGCAAATTGCGCAGCCGGATGTTGGCGAACGTCCCGCGGGTCATCACCCGGTCGTTGCCCCGCCGCGAGCCATAGCTGTTGAAATCCAGCACGCCCACGCCGTTTTCCTGCAAAAACCGCCCGGCCGGCGAATCCTTCTTGATCGAACCGGCCGGCGAAATGTGGTCGGTGGTGACCGAATCGCCCACCATCACCAGCACACTGGCGTTTTCAATCGGCTTGATCGGCTTGAGATCGTGCGACAAGTTCGTGAAAAACGGCGGCTCCTGGATATAAGTGCTGGCGTCGTCAAAATTGAACAGCTCGCCACCCTTGACCGGAATCTCGTTCCACTGCGGATTGCCCTGGGCCACGTCCGCGTATTCCTTGCGGAACATGTCGGCCGACACGCACGACGCGATGAGATCGCTGACTTCCTGCTGGGTGGGCCAGATGTCGCGCAGATAAACCTTTTCACCCTTGGCGTTCTTGCCGATCGGCTCATCCATCAGGTTCACATCCACCGAACCGGCCAGCGCGAACGCCACCACCAGCGGCGGCGACGCGAGATAGTTCGCCTTGACGTGCGGATTGATCCGCCCTTCAAAGTTGCGGTTTCCAGACAACACCGCCGCCGCGACCAGGTCCCCCTTCTCCACCGCGCCGGCGACCGCGTCGGGCAGCGGGCCTGAATTGCCGATGCAGGTCATGCACCCATAACCGGTGGTCTGAAATCCCAGCGCATCGAGATATTTGCTCAGTCCCGACTTGTCGAAATAATCCGTCACAACCCGTGACCCCGGCGAAAGGCTGGTTTTGACGTAAGGCGGCACCTTCAGCCCCTTTTCCACCGCCTTTTTCGCCACCAGACCCGCCGCGATCATCACCGATGGATTGGAGGTGTTGGTGCAACTGGTGATGGCCGCGATCACCACGTCGCCGTGGGTCATCTTCACCCATTGATCATCCAACACGGTGATCGCCGAACCGGGCTGGCCCTTGATTTGCTCGGCCTTGCACGCTTCGCGGGCGGTCACCTCCGGCAACACGTCGGCGGGCGACTCGCCCGACCAGCGATCCAGCCGCGGCATGGTTGATTCGTCAACCTGTTTCTTGAAAACATCCACCAGCGCGGATCGGAACGCCTGCTTGACGCCTCGCAGCTCCACCCGATCCTGCGGCCGGCGCGGGCCGGCCATCGACGGCTGAACCGTCGACAGGTCCAGCTCCAGCTTTTCCGTGAAATTCGGCTCAACGTTCGATTGCCGCCACAAACCCTGTTCCTTGCAGTATCGCTCCACCAGATCAATCTGGGCTTCGGACCGGCCGGTCAATCGAAGATAACTCAGCGTCTGGTCATCCACCGGGAAAAACCCGATGGTCGCCCCGTATTCGGGGGCCATGTTGCCGATGGTGGCGCGGTCGGCCACCGACATGCGGGCCAGCCCCTCGCCATAAAATTCAACGAATTTCTCCACCACACCATGCGACCGCAGAATCTGCGTGATCACCAGCACCAGGTCGGTCGCGGTCGATCCTTCGGGCAACTGGCCATGCAGCTTGAATCCCACCACCTGCGGCGTGACCATGTAGATCGGCTGGCCCAGCATGCACGCCTCGGCCTCGATCCCACCCACGCCCCAACCCACGACCCCCAACCCGTTGATCATCGTCGTGTGCGAATCGGTCCCCACCAGCGAATCAGGGAACGCCACCCCATCACGCACCTGCACCACCTTGGCCAGATATTCAAGATTCACCTGGTGAACGATCCCCGTCGCCGGCGGAACCACCGAAAAATTCTGAAACGCCTTCTGCCCCCACTTCAAAAATTCATATCGTTCGCGGTTGCGTTCAAATTCCTTCTGGGAGTTCAACAGCAAGGCGGCCGCGCTGCCATATTCATCCACCTGCACCGAGTGGTCGATCACCAGGTCCACCGGAACCAGCGGATTGATCTTCTGCGGATCGCCGCCGGCCCGTTTCATCGCCGACCGCATCGCCGCCAAATCCACCACCGCCGGCACGCCGGTAAAATCCTGCAAAATCACGCGGGCGGGCTTGAAGGGCAATTCCACCGGTTCGAGCTTGGCCGCGTTCCACCCCGCCAGCCGCTTCACATCCTCCTCGTTGACCTGAAAATTGTCCATGTTCCGCAAGGCGCTCTCCAACAGCACCTTGATGGAAAACGGCATCCGGTCCAGACTCCCCAGCCCCAACTCGGCCAACCGCGCCAGCCGATACCCCTTGAGCTCCCCGGCCTTGCTCTTGATCGTGAATTGCGAACCAAACGGATTGGATTGATTGTTGTTGGCCATAATGCTCTCGTACGTTGTCAAAAATTACCCGGCAAACCCAAAAACCAATCTTATGCGCCCCGCCAGTCCTCCTCAAGCCAACCGGATAAACCCATTTTTGATCAACCCTCCAATCCCGCCGCCCCCTCTGGAGGGCGTCGCTCCGCGACGCCGCCTTTCCCCTCAACCAACCCCGGCGGCGGAGACCGCAGCCCTCCATTGTCACCGCGCGCACCGGAAGAATAAATTGCACCCCGCCATCCCGTTGCATAAAGTAGCCCCGCACAATTTCACTTAAGGAGAATCGTATGCGACAAATTGCCATCATCGGCCTGTGCATCGCCGCATTGGGTGCGGCCGGTTGTCAGAATCAGAGCGCCACCGAAGCCAAACGCCAGCAGGACCGCATGGCCATCCAGTTCTCACAGATGGAACGCCAGCGCGACCAGGCCAACGAACAACTCAACTCGCTGCGCACGGAGTTGTCGGCCGCAAAACAACAACTCGAACAGGCCCAACAGCAAATCGCCACCCTGCAAACCCAATCCCAGCAGGACCAGGCACAAGCCGACGCTGCAAATCAAAAAGCCAAACAGCTTCAAGCCCAGTTGGATCAGGCAAATTTCAAATTGGCCGAATTGCAGAAGCAGGTAGACACCATGACCGACCGG
Organism: Phycisphaerales bacterium; assembly: GCA_020853095.1. GTDB lineage: Bacteria > Planctomycetota > Phycisphaerae > Tepidisphaerales > Tepidisphaeraceae > JADYZN01. The sequence goes on from JADYZN010000050.1 coordinate 16,675, forward strand.
AACAAATCATTGACCGAGCAGAATGCCGACCTGAAAGCCCAGCTCGAATCCTCCCCTGCTCAACCCACCGCGCCGGCCGCCCCCGCGGATTCTTCACAACCCTCCACCCGCCAAATGATGCCCTGACCGTGAATCGAACCCTCAAACCGGACATTAAAAAGAAGGCCGACCCAACCGGGCCGGCCTTTTTCGTTTCTTGAATCAAAAACAACCGGAACTTACCACGCGAAATGCGCGAACGCCTTGTTCGAATCGGCCATGCGATGCGTATTTTCGCGAGTGGACATCGCCTTGCCTTCCTTCTTGTACGCGCCCATCAGCTCATCGGCCAATCGCTGGCTCATGGGCCGGCCGCCGCTGTCGCGACAGGCTTCCAGAATCCATCGAAACGCCAGCGACTGCTGCCGGCGCTTGTTGACCTGCATCGGAACCTGGTAGTTGGCCCCGCCCACCCGGCGGCTGCGAACTTCCACGTACGGCTTGACGTTGTTCACCGCGGTCTCGAACAATTCCAGCGGCGGAACGTCCTTGAGCTTCTTGGTCGCGATGTCCATCGCATCATAAAAGATGGTCTGCGCCACCGACTTCTTGCCCGACCACATCAGGCAATTGATGAACTTGCTGACCAGCTTGCTGTTGTAGCGCGGGTCAGGCTTCAGAATCGTTTCGCTTGCGGTAAATTTTTTGTAAGCCATCTGACTTTTCTTCCGTTATTCCTATCGCCTCAGCCACCAGATCGCCACCAGAAGCAGGACCGTCACAAAGATGCAGACAAAAATGACGCTCTTCAAATCCTGCTTAACGCCGGTCGACGTGACCTCCATCAAAAAACACATCGGACCTTATTTCCCTCGCTTGGCCCCGTACTTGCTTCGGCTGCGCTTGCGGCCGTCCACGCCCAGCGAATCCAACGTCCCGCGGACGATGTGATATCGCACGCCCGGCAGATCACGCACACGACCGCCTCGAACCAGCACGATGCTGTGTTCCTGCAGGTTGTGTTCCTCACCGGGGATGTACGCCGTCACCTCGCGACCGTTGGACAACCGCACACGGGCGATCTTCCGCAACGCGGAGTTGGGCTTCTTGGGGGTCATCGTCTTGACCTGAAGACAGACGCCTCGCTTCTGTGGGCACGCATTCAGGTCCTTGACCTTGTTGATGCTCGCCAGCGGGCGCCGGGGCTTCTTGATCAACTGATTGATCGTCGGCATGGGCTTCCTTTTGGGTCTACTGACAAAGACACTTCCGCGACAGGCGGAAGTGCGAAGTCCGGTAGTATAAAAAATCCCCAACGCTTGGCAAGCCCCATGAAACGTAATTTATCCCGTCCCATCGCCATCCCCCTGTTTGTTAAGGAAATGAAAGGTATCCCAACTCAAGCCTTTTGACCTCCTTGCGCCGCCTTCACCGCCTCAAATGCCAGCTCCACCGCCGTTTCCAGCCCCACGCACCCCGTATTGATCGATAAATCGTAATTCCTCGCATCGCTCATCATCCGGCCGGTCATCCCCTGGATGAACTTCTCGCGCTCCTTGTCCACCCGGTCGATCATCGCCCGGGCCTCCTCATCGCTGGCCAGCTTGAATGCCCCTCTCACCGCCCCCACCCGGCCGGCCGGGGGTGCATGCAGAAAGATCCGCACCAACCGAGGATGCTCCCGCAGCGTCCAAAACGCCCCCCGACCGATCGACACCACGTTTCGACGTTGTGCGATTTCCTCAATAATTCGCGATTCCACCGCAAACAACCCCGCATCCCGAACCGGCGGCCCAGGAATCGGCGCATACGCGATCTCCGGCGGCCCAACCGCCAGCGAATCAATCAATCGCTCCCAAAAACTCGACAACCGTTCATCCCACCGCTGAAGATTCGCCTCGCTCGTTCCGATCTGCTCCGCCGCCAGCCTCAATATCTCCCGATCCAGATACAAATATCCCAGCCGTGCCGCCAGCTTCTGACCCACGACCGCCCCACCCGCACCCAGTTGCCGCGATATGGTCACCGTCCAGGGAGACTCCTCGATCATGGCCATCTCCGATTGAAGTATTGGAAATATACCGAACCGGAGAAATTTTCATAACTCTTTTATCAACAACCGCTTCCCGCACATCACGGACACAATCCTAACAATTCCCGAATATTTTTCTTGACGTCCGATAAATGTTAGGGTAATATTCTCCTAACAACACCCGATCCGTATTTCGGGATTATTTGTCAAGGAGCGATGATGACCACTCTCCGCCAGATCGAACGACTTTGGACCGCTCGCCGGTACGACCAGCTTTTTCGACAACTCATGGCCACCCGTCCCGAATCTTCCATGCGGCTGGAGGTGGAACTGGCCGGCGCGGTCCCCGCCGCCGCGTTGGCATTGATTCGTCTTGATGAGCTGTGCCAGAACCATCAATCCTTGGCCACCGAGTTGTTACGCACCCTGCTGGCTTCACAGGAAGCCGATGGCGGCTGGGTTGACCCGATGACCACCGCCCTTTGTCTGCGTGCCCTGATCACCAACCATGGCGCCGGGGCCTCCATTGATCGCGGACTGTTTTATCTGGCCAATCTCCAGAAAACCGACGGCATCTGGCCCAATGTTCCCCTGCGAAGGCTTCCCGCTGATCCGTATGCTTCGGCTTTTATCCTCTATCAGCTTGGCGACCACGCCGGTTTTCGCGCCGCCGTCCGCTTTATCGATGCCCTGAACTGGTTTGACCATCACGAGTCCACGCTCGACCCCGAAGCCCGACGGCTGTGGGATCGTGCAACCTCCCGTTGTCGAATGGGAAACCCATCCCAATCCGTCTTCGCCTGGTCCTGAGGCGCATAAAAAATGGCGTTGGGTAACGCCATGTAAAAAGGGGAATCGCAATATGTTCGACGTGCGGCCGTTTATCGCGCCTGGGCGACCGTCGGCGCTTCGGGCAGTTCCAGCACCGATCCCACCTTCAGCCGGGCGGGGTCGGACCCGATCAGATTCTTGTTTTTCTCGTAAATCTTGTCGACGTATTTTCCATTTCCATAAAGCTTGACTGAAATCTTGTACAAGCTGTCCCCCTCCTGCACCCGGTATTGCCGGCTGGTATCCAGCGCGGGCGTGTTGGTCGATCCGCCGGCCGATGACTCATCGGAAGCCTGAGTCGAACCATTTGGCACCACCTGATGCGGATCCGGCAGATTGATCACCATGCCCGGCCGCAGCTTATGCGGGTCCAACCCCGGATTGGCCCGTAAAATATGCGGATAATAGTTGGCGCTTCCATACGTCGCCTTCGCAATGGAGGAGAGCGTGTCCCCCTTTTGCACCTTGTACGTCCTGGCCCCGACGGGCTGGGTTGATGGAGCATCCGTCGATGCGGGGGTGTTGGCCGCCGCGACGGTTGATCCCGTGCCGGCCGTCGAACTTTGCGTCAGCTCGGTCGATGAATTCGTGGGGGTCGGGTCGTGGCTTGGCGGCGTGCTCGTGACCGTCGGCGGCTGCTGGCCGGTCGCCAGCAACTGGTTCCAGTCCGTCACCGACCTCGGATCGTTGGGCGTTGTGCTGACCGCCGGCGGAGGGTTGCCCGGTGTCACCGTCGTCGCAAATGGATCGGCCCCCTGCGCGCTGGCCACTTCCGTGCCGGCATTGGGCTGTTGTTCGTGCGTGGTGTCCGCCGGGGCCGGAGGTGTTTGGGATGAAGTCGTCTGCTCGATCGCCGGCGTCGGTTCCCCCGCGGTCTGCACGGGTTTGCTCCGCATCGTCAACGTGTACACCACGATCACCGCGAGCAGCACACCACCGATGGCCAATCCAAATCGCACGTCCTTGCGCATAAACCAACTCCCTTCGAGATGTACTTATTTACCCCGGCCAACCGCACCGCGACGTTTGACCGATGGACCTGTACGAGCGGCCATCCCCGTTGTCTCTTTATCGTCCGGCCTTTTGCAACTGCCCGGCGGATGCCTTGTTCGCCGCCGCCTGTTCTTTCTTGCCACCCCACAGCAAAATCGGCGAGGCGATTGCAATCGACGAGTACGTGCCGACAAATATGCCAACCAGCATCACAAAAGTAAAGCCGTGAATCGCCGGCCCGCCCAACAAATACATCACCGCCACGGTTGTCAGCGTCGTTCCGCTGGTCAACAGCGTCCGCGACAACGTCTGGTTGATCGAATCGTTGATGACCTGCCGGCTCAAATGCCCGAATCGCCCGCGGTTTTCACGAATCCGGTCAAAGACCACGATCGTATCCACCATCGAGTAACCCAACACCGTCAATACCGCCGCCACCACCGTCAAATTGACCCGGAACGGCTCGATCAGCAGCGCACGCCCGAAAAACGTCTGCCCCAGGTAATGCGACAACCCGATGAACCCGACCACCATCAGCGTATCGTGAACCGTCGCCACGATGGTGGCCGTCCCGTAACGCAGGTCGCCAAACCGCAGCCAGATGTACACCATGATCGCCAGCGACGAGAAGACCACCGCCAGCAGCGCATCGCGGGATGTTTCGCCCGCCACCTGCGCGTCAAAGTTCGACACCTTGTTCAACTGCGCCGGCTTGCTGATCGCCTCGTTGACGATCTGCCAGAACGGCCCGGCCAGGTCGTCGCGCCATTTGGCCGGATCGGCCGAATAGGGCAACGCCGGGTCCGACGTCAAAATCACCGCCCATTTCACCGGCTGGCCCTGATCCACAACGTCCGATTCCACCTTGAAATCGTGGAATGGCGGCTGCGTCCCATCCGGCCTCGGCTGCAATTGCTGCCCTTCGATTCGCGACCGGATCTCCTTCAAACTCAACGGAGGCGTCAGGTTTTGCAGAACAATCGCCACGCCGCCCTGATAATCCGCGACCGATCGCGGCTTGAAATTGTTCACGCTGAAACTGGTGTTCTGGATCGGCAGAACCTGGGCATCGACCACCTCGTTGATCGGGCGGTCGGCCCCTTCAAATTGCGATGGCAACTCCAGCTTCAGGCGGTCGCCCATGACGTCCAGAATCGCGTTGCGAACCTGGATGCTGTTGGCGTTAGCCGTCACCACTTCGTAATCCCGCTGCGTGTCCCCCACCGTCACCACGCTGGGACTGGGAATCTCGGCGGGCTTTTGTTCCAGCAGCTTCAACACCCGCGGCTGGTCCATCGGCTCCTTCAATTCAAACTGCACGCTGGTTCCCGACGCGAATTCGATGTCCAGCAGTTTGCCCTGCTGGTATTTGACCACCAGCGCCGTCAGCCCCGCGATCAACAGCACCGCGCTGACGGTGATGAACCATCCGATTTTGCCCATCCAGTCCACTTTCGGATGCAGCAGCCGCGCCACCGCCGGCACCGACACCGGCAGACTTCCCAGCTTTTTAAGCCCGAAATGATCCAGCCAGATGCCGAAGATCGTCTTGGTCACAAACAGCGACGTGAACAGCGAGCTGAGCAGGCCGATCGCAAGCGTCAGCCCGAATCCCTTCACTTCCTCGGAACCGAAATAATACAGCACCACGCAGGTGATCAGCGTCGTGACGTTCGAGTCCACGATCGCGCTCAAGGCGCGGTCGTACGCATTGCGCAGCGCCATCCGCAGCGACAACCCCCGCGACTGTTCTTCGCGCAAACGCTCGAAAATCAGCACGTTGGCATCCACCGCGATGCCCATCGTCAGCACGATGCCCGCGATGGCCGGCAGCGTAAACGTCGCCCCCAGCGCCGCCATCGACCCCAGGATCAGGACGATGTTCAACACCAGCGCCACCACCGCCACGATCCCCGACATGTGGTAGTAGACGATCATCAGCAGACTGACCGCGATCAAACCCACCACGCACGACATCAGCCCGCGGCGAAGATTGTCCGCTCCCAGTTGCGGCCCGATCGTCTGTTCGCGGATCGGTTCCTCGGCCAGCTGCGCCGGCAGCGAACCGGCGTTGAGCGTGTTGATCAGATAATTCAGTTCCTGGTCGGTGAATCCGTTCGCCCCGCCGCCGCTGATGGTCCCGCTGCCGCCGGTGATCGCCTCGTTGATGTTGGGGGCGCTGATCACCTTGTTGTCCAGCACGATCGCCAGCGGCTTGCCGACATTCCCCCGCGTCAAATCCGCGAACAGCGCGGCGCCGGTGCTGTCAAACTGAAACCCCACCGCCTTCTGGGCCGCGAATCCTTTTTCGATGCGGGTCGAATAGGCCTGCTGCAACCCCCACGTCGCGCCGCCCGGCCGATGGGTCATCGACTTGTCGGACGTGTCATAGGCCAGGACGTAATACTTGTCGTTGTACATCTGCAGCATTTCGTGCTGCTGCTTGAATTCCTCGGGCCGATCCACCTGGTACCAGCGCATCTGGTCGTTGGCCTGCGGCGCGGGGCCTTTTTGCTTCAGCCGCTGGATCATCGCCTGAACGTCCGACGAGGTCTCCGTCACCAGGATGTGAAATTCCAGCACGCCCGACCCGCGCAGCAACCGCTTGAGTTCGGCCGCGTCGTCGATGTTTCCCCGAACCTTGCTGAACTGCTCCCCCTGCTTGATCATCTGATCGATCGCCTTGAGGCGAGCGGGGAAATCGGCGTATTTTTCCTTCAATTCCTTCAGCCGCTGATCCCGTCGATCCGGGGCCAGCTCGATGATCTGTTCCAGGTCGGCCGCGCTCAGATTCGTCTCGTCGATGCGCAGCTTCAACTGGTCATAATTCAACTCCGCGTCGGCCTGGGCCTTGAAATCCTGTTTGGCCTGTGCCGCCTGGATCGCCTTGTGGGTATCCACCAGTTCGGCGAACAGTTTTTTGCGGGCGGCCGATCCTTCGGTCAGTTCGTCCAGCCGGGCCTGGTTGCCCGCCTCAACCGCGCTGATGACATCGGCGGCGCGGACGTTGGTCGCTTCCAGTTCACGCTGGGCGTTCAGATACGACTCGCGGAGCTTGCGGCTTTCTTCGCTGTTGCCGCTGGAAGGCATCTGGATTTCCAGACGGTTGTTCCCCTGCGGCCGCCAGATCAGGTTGCGAACGCCCTGCGGGTCCACCCGCTTTTTGAGCGAATCCATCACCTTGACCGCGAGGTTTTCATCGCTGGTCCCGGGCGCCGCCTTGATCTCGTACAGCAGGCTGGTGCCGCCGGCCATGTCGATGCCGGGCTTGAGGTTGGGATGGGTGAAATTCCCCGTTGGGAAAATCGCCCACAAGGCGATCGCCAGGATCGCCAGAATCAAAAACACGCGGCCGGAATGATTGTGTGACATGGGCTTGTAAAGTGAATCCGTTGGCTAGTTGCAATGAAAAGGGTCGTCGTGCGGATTATTTTTCCGATTTTTCTTCCTCGATCACGCGATGGATGGCGCTGCGAGAAAACCGAATCTTGGCATTGGAGCTTTCGTCCACCTTGACCAGGATTTCGGTGTCGCGGGCCTCGACGACGGTTCCGAGAATCCCGCCGATCGTCTGCACGCGATCGCCTTTTTTCAGCTCCGACAACATATCCTTACGTTTGCGGTCGTCCTTTCGTTTGGACCGAAAGATAAAAAGATAAAAAACCACCGCGATCAAAATCAGCGGAACCATCGGGCTGGCCCAGATGGGGGCTTCCGGGCGGGTGGCGGGCGCGGGGGCGCCGTTGGCGTCTAAGACCGTCGGTTGGGTCTGGGCCAGAATTACCGTATGCGTCAAAGCAAGCTCCTCAATGTAAAACATTACTCGTTCACCGGGCCATCGTTTGACGGTCCCAGCCGGCAGCGCGGGTCGGTTCGGGCAAACGCATCAAACGTTTCCTGCTCGATCGCCCGCCGCAGGTCGGCCATCAGCCGCTGATAGAACCGGATATTATGCAGGGAAACAAGGATCGGGCCAAGCATCTCGGAGGCGAAAAAAAAGTGGCGGATCGCCCCCCGGCTGAAATTCCGGCACGCCACGCAGTCGCAACCGGCCTCAATCGGCCGATCATCGCGGGCATATTGGCTGTTTCTCAACCTCAAAGGCCCATCGGAACAAAAGGCATAGGCATTGCGCCCGTTGCGGGTCGGCAACACGCAATCGAACATGTCGATCCCCGCCGCCACCGCCGCCACAATGTCACGGGGAAAACCCACCCCCATCAGGTATCGAGGGCGATCCACGGGCAAAATCGGGCAAATCCCGTTCAAAACCGTCACCATCGACTCAAACCCCTCCCCCACCGCCAGCCCGCCCATCGCGTAGCCGGGAAGATTCAACTCGATGAGGCTTTGGGCGCATCGTTTGCGCAAATTCAGGTCGGTTCCACCCTGCACGATGCCAAAAAGGGCCTGCTCATCCGGCCGACGATGGGCGTCGATGCACTGTCTTGCCCATCGCAAGGTCCGATCAACCGCCCGGACATGCTCATCGGCCGGGGCATCGGCCGGCGGACATTGATCAAACGCCATGATGATGTCCGCACCCAACGCATTTTGCACCTGCATCGATCGCGCAGGCGTCAGATGAACCATCGCCCCGTCAATGTGGCTTTTGAACGTCACCCCGTGGTCGTCGATGCGGTTGAGGTCGGCCAGTGAAAAAACCTGAAACCCACCCGAATCAGTCAAAATCGGCCCGTTCCACCCCATGAACCGATGCAAATCCCCCAAATCCGCCACCACCTGTTCACCCGGCCGAAGCATCAAATGATAGGTGTTGGCCAAAATACATTGCGCCCCCGTGGCGGCCACATCCGATGGCAACAGCCCCTTGATCGTCCCCTGCGTCCCCACCGGCATGAACGCCGGCGTATCAAACACCCCATGCGGCGTCTCGATCTGTCCCCGCCGTGCCTTGGACGACGAATCCTGGGCAAGAAGTTGATATCGAACGGGGTAATTGTTCATCCAACCCGAAGGTTAGCGGAGCGGAATGGAACGCTCAAGCGAGCGTTTTGTTAAATAAGTTCTACAAGGGCATCGCCGCTTTGTAACCGTTCGATCACAGATAAAAATGGAACAACATACTCAGGCAATTTGCAGAATGGGATGATCAGCCTGCGCGGCGGCGAATTGCAAGGCGGCGCGGATGTCCTCCGGTTCGAGATAAGGATAGTCCGCCAAAATCTCCTGCCGGTCGGCTCCAGCGGCAAGCATTTCCAGAATGTCCTTGACGCGAATGCGCAGGCCGCGAATGCAAGGTCGTCCACCGCATTGTTTAGGATTGATGGTGATCCGTTCGAGTGGGTTCATGCCTGTCTCCATTGCATGCGACTGAACGCACGTTGGCCCCATTTTATCAGAAAAAAGATTCAAATTCACACGTACGACTTGAGATAAATCAGCAGGTCTTCGGCGGGAAGGAGTTTGGGGAGGGTGCCGACGTGGTGGAAGCCGTGGTCGGTTAAAAAGGCGCGGCCGAGGACATGGGATTTTTGGCGGACGGCCATCCAGACCTGTCGAAGGGGTTGGCGGCGTTTGCGGCAGTGGGATTGGGCCTGGGCGATGATGGATTCCAGAAGTTGAGCGCCCAGCCCTTTGCGCTGGCGGTCAGGGGGAATTTCCAGTTCGAGAATCTGCACGATGCCCGGCGCGCTGTAATGCCAGCAGGCCCGGCCGGCGGGTTTGCCATCGTCCATCAGACGGATGGTTTGTACCAGCGGCGAATCGCCAATCTGGTCGAGGGGAGGATCGTATGCCAGTTCCATCATGGAGATCGCGGTCTTAGGGCGCCGGCGGGTTGGGATGCGGGCCGAGTCGGGCGTTGGCGGTGTTGGCCCTGGCCTGGGCGGGTGTGGATTGCAGCGAACGGACATCGGCAAGCGTCTGGATGACGCGCCCGCCATCGTTGAGGGCGGTGATGCTGCCGTGCAGGGTGGCCTGGCCGATCGGATCGGTCATGCGGCCGCGAATTTCGATCGGCGTGAGGGTGGCGTTGCGGACTTCGAGGGTTCGATAATCGCCCGATCCGTGAACGGTGACATAGGCCGCACCCTGATAATGCAGCAAATCGGCGCCGCGGTCGCTCCCGGCCGGGGTGATGTACCAGTCGATGGAGGCGTTGACTGCGGAGGGATGGTCGGCCTTGACGCCGCTGAGCGGCCGCCAGAACAGGTGCAGATAGACCACCTGCCGCAAAGGCGGGGTCGAAGCGGGATGCAGGGTCGATTGATCGTGGCTTGTGTTGGCCGGTGAGGGTTCATCGATCAGGACGACCTGGATATCGCCATTGGCATCCTGGCCGATGAAGGCCTGATCGAAGTCCTGTAAATACTGGGTCCTGGATTGCGTGGAAGCCAGTCGCAACGACCCCCCGGGCGTGGCACAACCACCCGCCAGCGCCAGTATTGAAGCAAAGGACAATAAAATCCGAATGTGTTTCACGCCATTACCCATCCTTGGGCAAAAAGTTTCAAATCAACCCAGCCCCAGCAGTCCCAGCGCATCGCGTTCGACGATGCCACGGAGCGACTCGCGCGGGATGACCGGCAGGTTGGTTCCCTGGGCCATCAGATTGATGCTGTAAAGGGCCTCGATGCAGTCGGTGGCGTTGGTGTAGGGGAAATCGCTGCCGAACAGCAGTTTGTCGATCGCGCCGTATTGATGGGCGCTGGTCAGGGCATTGTACGCCTGCCATGGGCGGGCAAGCAGGCCGCTGACATCGGCGAAAACGTGCGGATGTTTGGCCAGCAGGCAGATGGTTTCATCCACCCAGGGTTGGCCGAGCTGGGCGATGACGATCCGCAGCTTGGGGAATGCCCGCGCCACCTCGTCAAATAGATAGGGGCGGGCATATTCGAGCTTGCTCTGTTCGGTGAAATGGCTGCCGGAATGAACCAACAGGGGCATGTTCAGGCGTTCGGCGATGGCATAAATGCGCATCGCGCGGGAATCGGTGGGGTGAAAATCCTGATTGGCGGGGGAAATGGTGACGCCGCGCAGCCGCAGGTCGCCATGGGCGATCAGAATTTCATCCTTGGCCGAGGCTTCGGTGGGGTCGATGCCGGCGAACCCGATCAGTTTTTGAGGAAAACGATTGACGTAATCGGCGACGTATCGATTGGGGATTTCGGCACGCAGATAACGGCTTTTGAATCCGAGAACGATGGATTTGTCCACCGCGTTGCTTTGTGCCCAATGGTGGTCGGCATCGGCCGCGGGGACCGATCGCCAGGCGGACCGGCCCGTCGTCGGCCGGGCGCTTTGCCGACGGGTGGATTTCATGGGTTCGCCAAGGTCCACCTGACCCAGTTGTTCAGGGGACTGCCAGATATGGGTATGACAATCAACGATCATAAGTCGCTCAAAAGACTCCGCGGAACAAGCATCCCACGGCGTCCATGCCCAGGTCGGCAACCTTCTGCGCTTGATTCCCCGAGGCTTCGCCAGCCTTGGCGAAACAAGCACAATGGTATGGATTTGCGGACCTTCGTCAAAGAACCACAGGTCAGGCCGATCTCACAACCGACACATTGAATCTTATCGGACGTGCGGGCGGATTTCTTTTAGAAAATGTAACCTGCTGTAAAATATGGATTTATGAATGGATTTCTATTTGTGTGACTGTTTACGGCGGCGCAATTCGGCGTCGATGAAGCCATCGAGTTCGCCGCGATCGAGGACCGATTCGACGTTGGCGGTTTCGACATTGGTGCGATGGTCTTTGACCCGGCGGTCGTCCAGAACGTAGCTGCGGATCTGGTTGCCCCAGGCGATGGACCCTTTTTCGCCATACATTTTTTTCAGTTCCTCATCGCGCTTGGCCTGCTCGATGAGTTCGAGTCGGCCTTTGAGCAGCGCGATGGCCAGTTGCTTGTTTTGCTGCTGGGATCGCTCAACCGAGCAGGTGACCTGGATGCCGGTGGGTTTGTGGGTGATGCGGACGGCGGTGGCGACTTTGTTGACGTTCTGCCCGCCCGGGCCGCTGGCTCGGACGAAGGCGACGATTTCCATGTCACCTTCGGGGATTTCGATATCCGAATCATCCTCCTCAAATTCAGGAACCACATCAACCGAGGCGAAGCTGGTCTGTCGTTTGCCCTGGGCGTTGAACGGGCTGGGGCGGACCAGCCGATGGACGCCCGATTCGGCTCGCATGTAGCCAAAGGCGTATTCGCCGCGAACCAGCAGGGTGACGTTTTTGATGCCGGCCTGTTCGCCCCAGGTTCGGTCCACCTCGGAGACATCCCAACCGCGTCGCTCGAAATAGTACAGGTACATCCGCAGGAGCATCTCGGCCCAGTCCTGGGCTTCGGTGCCGCCGGCGCCGGCGTGGATCTGAACGAAACAGTTCAGGGGGTCGTTTTTGCCATCCAGCAGGGATTGCAATTCGACTTTTTCGCCGAGTTTTTCAAGTTCGGCCAGTGTGTTGTCGGCTTCTTCGAGGGTCTGGTCATCGGAGGCTTCCTGTCCCAGATCATAGAGCGTACGAACATCGTCCAACTGCTGGAGCAGCGAAAGGATGGGTTCGGTGATGGCCTTGAGAACCTTGACCTCGGCGACGATGGTTCGGGCGGATTGCTGGTCGTTCCAGAAATCGGCCTGCCCCATTTTTTCTTCAAGTTCCTTGCGGCGGGAGAGTTTGGCGGGCCAGTCAAAGAGAGTCCCGGATCGCGATGATCCGGGCCGAAAGGTTTTCGATCGCCTGCGGGATGTTGTCGTGAATCATGTGGGGGACTGTAGCGGGTGAATCGGGCAGGGGCAACAGCGCGGGTTCAAGCGGTTTCATCGGGTGCGATGTTCCAGCCCCTCGTCGCCGGCGATGATCGCTTCATGCGCCAGGCCGATGAACAGGCCGGTTTCGACAATGCCGGCGCGGGATTTGAGGGCGGATTGCAGTTGTTCGGGGTCGTCGATGCGGCTGAATCGACAGTCGTAGATGTAATTGCCGTTGTCGGTGGTGTAGAGGGCATCCTGCGCTTTTCGCAGGATGGGGGTTGCGCCAAGCGAACGGAGAAATCGTTCGTGGGATTCATGGCCGAAGGGAGCCACCTCAACCGGCAGGGGCGATTTGACGCCCAGTGCGGGGACGGATTTGGAGGAATCGGCGATGATCAACAGCCGGCGGGAGTTCTGGGCGACGATTTTTTCGCGCAACAGCGCCCCGCCCAGGCCTTTGATGAGGTTGAGATGAGGGTCGATTTCGTCGGCGCCGTCGATGGTCAGGTCGGGCGTGGGACATTCCACCAGGCTCGCCAGGGGGATGCCCAGATATTGCGCCCGCCGTTCGGATTGGCGGGAGGTGGGAACGCCGCGAAGGTCGGCCAATCGGCCGGTTTTGATCGCGGCGGCCAGCGCCTGCAGGAAATAGTCGGCCGTGGAGCCGGTCCCCAAACCAAGGACCATCCCGCTTTGAACCTGTTCCAAGGCCGCCTCGGCGGCGCGCTGTTTTGGATTCATCACCAGAAAGATATCGGCCGGACTTCGCGGCGACAATGGTGCGGTCATGGTGTCGAAAGATCGACGCTTTCCATCAATTTTCGCGTGGCCAGCCAGCCCAGCCGGGCGGCGGCCGCAGGCGGCATGGCGGACAATTGCGGGCTGAAGACTTCCAGCGAACAGCCGCCGGCGTAACCGGCTTTTTTCAAAGCGGCCAGGAATCCGGGCAGGTCGATGACCCCTTCTCCGGGCAAAACCCGTTCAAAATCCTGTAATTTCGCCAAAGGAAGATCGGGCGCATCGTTGATATGAACCCAGACGATCCGATCCGCAGGCAGGCAGGCCAGTTGATCGAAACTGACCTGCGCGGCATGGCAATGGAACGAATCGACCAGCAAGCCGGCGTTTGGACCGACCTCATCGGCCAGTTCCAGCATCTGGCCCGGCGAGAAGATGAATTCGTGCCGGCCCTGACGTCGCAGGTGTTCGGGGGCGACAAATTCCAACCCCAGCCGCAGGCCATGATCGGCCAGCAATCGGGCAATGGGACCAAGCCGCTGGACGTGAAATCGCCAGTTTTCCATCAACGGCCGGTCGGCTGATGGCAGGATATAGGTGCAACAGCGATCGATGGCCAGCTCGGCGGCGATTTTCGCCTGGGCATCCAGATGTCGCAGATCATCGGCCGACAGGGGATTGGGGCCGCGCCATTCGGGCAATCCCCAGGCGCCAAAACGCAGCTTATGGCGCTCATACACCCGCCGGAGGTCATCGGCTCCATGTTCCACCCCATGGGACAAATCGACATCCGCCCCATGAAAGCCGGATTCTGCGGCGATGGCGACAAATTGTTCCATTGCCAGCCCCCGGCCGGCGGTTCCTCGATCCAGACAGCAATACATTAAAATTTCTCTCTTTCGTTGTTTGGGAGGTTGGCATGATACAATGTGGCATCCGTGTTAGACACTGTGGGTGATTCAGTACAACGCCGCGACATCCCATGAACGCCAAACTCCGCAGCACGCTTCGACGCGCCCTGACGGTCGTGGATGAACACGACTTAAAAGGCGCTCGTCTGCTGGATGATGCCCAGCGGACCTGGCAGCGCGTGCGCCGATTCCTGGACATGGGTTTGATCGGCCCGGGCGCGGATGTCGAGGCGCTGGAGCTGGCCTGTTATGCGATGCAACTGCCGTTGCGGCAGGTCAAAATGCTTCCGGCCGGACGGCTGGGGCGGACGAATCTGCGTGACCGGGCGGAACAGTCGGCCGAGTTGCTGGTGGGTCTGCTGGGAGAGCAGGCGGAGGAGTCGCTCCTGGACCGCGCTACGAGAATGCTGCACGAATCGCCGCAGCGATCGCCGGTGCTGGATGAGGCCAAGGTGCTGGCGGATGCGGTCAACCTGGACGATTTCGGCGTGACGGGGTTGTTTATGCAGGCCATTCAGATCAGCCGGCAGGGGGATGGATTGTCGCAGGTGGCCGAGGGGTGCGAGAAAAGGGAGCAATACGGATATTGGGAAGCCCGGCTGAAAGATGGGTTTCATTTTGAGCCGGTCCGGCAGATCGCCACCCGCCGATTGGCCGAATCCCGGCAGGTGGCGGCTTTACTCCTGGGCGAATTGGCGGAAGATCGGGCGCGTGAAAACCATACTGAGCGCTGATTGGGTCTGTCCAATGATCGAGCCGCCGATGCGGGATGGGGCGGTGGTGTTTGAAGGGGGACGGGTGGCGGAGGTGGGGAATGCCGCCGACATCCGCCGGCGGCATGCGCAGGCTCATCACATTCATCTGGTTAATCGGGCGATTGTGCCGGGATTGATCAACGCCCACGCGCACCTGGAGCTGTCGCACCTGCGGGCGGAGGATTTGCCGCACGACACGTTTGTGCAATGGGTGGTGGGGCTTCGCGCGATGATGCGGGGCGGCGGCGTGGACCCGGCGGCCAGCGCGTTGGAAGGGGCGAGGCAATCGGTGCGGTTCGGGGTGACGCACATCGGGGATATTTCACGCTCCTGCCGGGCCACGCGCGGGGCATTGCGACAGGGGCCGGCGCGGATCACCAGTTTTGGCGAGGCACTGGGGTTGGCGAGATTGCGGCCGAATTTTGAGGATGGTCTGCCCGGGGCGCTGGATGATTCCTCCCAAAGCGATCTGCTGCGCATCGGCCTCAGCCCGCATTCACCCTACACGGTGGACTTGGCGGGATATCGACAATGCCTGGAACTGTCTCGCGAAAGGGGCATTCCGCTGGCGACCCATCTGGCGGAAGTGCCTCAGGAGCGGGAATTTCTCATCGAACAGTCCGGCCCGCTGCGTGGATTGTGGGACCAGATCGGGCTGTGGTCCGATCCGGTGGAAACATTCAAAGGTTCGCCTCTGGAAATGGCCCGGGCCATCGGACTGTTGGAATATCCCACGCTCCTGGCCCACGTCAACGACTGCACGGAGGAGGAACTGGCGTGGCTCAAACAAGGCAACGCCTCGGTGGTCTATTGCCCGCGCACGCACGCCTATTTCAACCGCCCCGCCCACCCGTGGCGGCGGATGATGGAACTGGGGATCAACGTCGCGGCGGGGACGGACAGCTGCGCCAGCTCGCCCGATCTGAACCTGCTGGCCGAGTTGCGGCTGTTGCACCAGCAATCACCCGATGTGCCGGTGAAACGAATCTGGCACATGGGGACGATCAACGCGGCCAGGGCGTTGCGCTGCGATGGAGGGCAGATCGCCCCCGGCGGCCCGGCCGACCTGGTGGCGTTCAACGTTCAGGGCGATGATCCGCTGACTGAAATCCTTGAAAACAACCTCATCCCCAATCGCGTATGGATCGGCGGAACGATCATCCCCCCGCAATCGCCCCAATGATGAAAAACGGTTCCGTGCCCTGTCCCACGGCATCCGGCAGCGGCGTGTCGGCCGGCTGGTTGGACCAGTCCTCCTGACAGACGAAAAACCGCACCAACGGCCTGCGCCGAAGGGTCACGTGGTCGCGGATCGTGCCGCGCAGCATGGGATATCGCGATTCCACCGCATCCAGAATCGATGCGATGGTGATGACACCACGGACCTCCAGCCGCACCTCGCGGTCGACGGTCGCCAGGGTTCTCAGATGTTGGGGAAGGACGACTCGAATCATGGCCAAAAGCGGTCGATTATTTCAACGTCTGCACTTCCACCGACAAGACCGCGGGCAAATCCCGCACGATGGCGGACCATGAATCGCCCGAATCGGCCGAGGCGTACACCTGCCCGCCGGTGGTGCCGAAATAGATGCCGCATTCATCCATCGAATCCACCGCCATCGCATCGCGCAGGATGTTCACGTAACAATCCTTCTGCGGCAGGCCGTTGGTCAGCGCTTCCCATTCGTTGCCGCCGGTGCGGCTGCGGTAGACGCGCAATTTGCCTTCCGGTGGATAATGCTCGCTGTCGCTCTTGATCGGCACGACGTAGACCGTTTGCGGCTCGTGCGCGTGAACGTCGATCGGAAACCCGAAATCGGTGGGAAGGTTTCCGCTCACCTCGTACCACGATTCGCCGGCGTTGTCCGATCGCATCACATCCCAATGCTTCTGCATGTACAACACCTGTGGCTTGTCGCGGTGCAGGGCGATTCGATGCACGCAATGGCCCACTTCCGCCTCCGGATTGGGAATGTAATTGGATTTCAATCCCTTGTTGATCGGCTTCCAGGACTTTCCGCCATCGTCCGTGCGAAACGCGCCGGCCGCCGAAATGGCGATGTACATCCGCAGCGGGTTGGTCGGGTCGAGCAGGATCGTGTGCAACCCCATGCCTCCAGCGCCCGGCATCCATTTGTCGCCGTGGGCCTGCCGCAGGCCGGCCAGTTCATTCCACGTCCTGCCCCCGTCGGTGGTCTTGAACATCGCCGCATCCTCCACGCCGGCATAAACCGTCTGCGGATCGCTCAACGACGGTTCCAGATGCCACACCCGCTTGAATTCCCAGGGATGCTGCGTGCCATCGTACCACTGGTGGGTCGTCAACGGCCGGCCGGTCGCATCGGAGGTGTCATAGACGAATTTATTGCTCTCCCCCAGGGGAAACCCTTCGGGGGATTTTAATTCCTGCCCCGCGGGCGTCCCCGGCTGATGCCAGGTCTTTCCACCATCGTCCGACCGTTGAATGATCTGCCCGAACCAGCCGCTGGTCTGCGAGGCGTAAATTCGGTTCGGATCGGCCGCCGACCCTTTCATGTGAAAAATCTCCCACCCCGCGAAATGCGGCCCGCTGACCTCCCATTTGCGGCGGCTGCCATCCGAACTGAGAATAAACGCACCCTTGCGTGTGCCCACAAGAACCCGTACGCAACTCATTGGTCCATCCTTCCAATCTGGTCCGGCCCTCAATATCCGAAGACCGATGGTTTCTTCTTATTTATGTAATGCTCGCTATAATATGTATTAAAAATAGCTTGTCAAAGAAAAAAATATTGTAGAATAGGATAAATATATCCGGAGATGCGCATGCCACGCGGACGGCCGCGACTATTCAATCCCGACAAGGCACTTGATGCCGCGTTGATGCTGTTTTGGCGGCACGGCTATGAGGGGACTTCGTTGGCGGCGCTGGCCGAGGCGATGGACATCAACATGCCCAGTCTCTACGGCGCTTTTGGCAACAAGGAATCGCTCTTTCGCAAGGCCCTGGTCCGTTACATCGAACGACCCGCATCGTATCTGTCCAACGCCCTCAAGACGCCCGATGTCCGCCTGGCGATCAGGAAGATGTTTCAGGGGGCCATCGACATGGTGATGGAGCCGGGACATCCGGATGGATGCCTGCTGGTGCAGGGGGCGCTGGCATCCGGTCCCGCATCGGAATGGGTTCGGCGGGAATTGAGCCAGCGCCGGGCCGGCGCCGAGGCGGCCGTCCGCCGTCGTCTCGAACGGGCTGTGGATGAGGCGGACCTTCCCGCCTCCACCGATCCGGCCCGATTGGCCCGTTATCTGATCACCGTCCTCTGGGGCATGTCGGTGCAGGCCGCCGGCGGCGCGACCCGCGAACAACTGCTCGACATCTCCAACCACGCCCTGCGCGCATTGCCACCCGACCACAAGGTGGCTAAGTTATCGCTCCATTCAGCTTGAAGGAGCAATCAATGAAGGTGGTGGATTCGGGTTTGGTGGTTGCATCACGTCCCAAAACAGATGCCGCCAGTTGTTGCTTTCCTTCGATTTGCGTTCTGGACAACGGGCGATGGCTGGCGGGAATGAGGATCGGGCCGGCCAAAATGAGCCGGATGCAGCGGGCCTGCATCTGCTGGTCGGATGATCAGGGCAAAACGTGGTCTGCGACGATTGAGGTGGCCGGCCCGCTCAATGTGGATGGCAAGCCGGGAACCTGGCGCACCATCGGCCTGACGGCGCTGGGCGGCAACCGCGTGGCCGCGGTCATCTGCCGGGAAGATGCCGTCAACCCGTTTTTGCCCATGTTCAACGAATCGACCGAAGGTCTGATCGACATGAAACTGTTCACCGTTGTCTCCGAAGATGGCGGCGAACATTTTTCCGCGCCCCAGCCGGTTCGATGCGGCAAATACGACTCGGTTCCCACACCCGCCACGGGGCCGATGCTGGCTCTGCCCAATGGCCGCTGGGCGGTGCAATTTGAAGTCAACAAGCACTACAACGACCCGACCCCCTGGCAACATTCCTCGGCGCTGACCTTCTCATCCGACCAGGGCAAAACCTGGGGAGATGTGCTGGACATTCATACCGATCCTCAACGACGGATCTTCTGCTGGGACCAGCGAATCGCGACATCGGGCAACACCGTCGTCGCGGCCTTCTGGACGTTTGACCAGAAGGAAAACCGTTATCTGAACATCCACAGTCGCAAATCAACTGATGGGGCCAGGACGTGGGGGCCGCTGGAAGACACCGGCATCCCCGGCCAGCCTGCCCGGCTGGTCATGGTGGATGAGCATCGTTGGATCATGGTCTACGTTGACCGCACCTCGACGCCGGCGATCCGCGCCCGCCTCAGCACCGACGGCGGTAAGAGCTGGCCTCAATCCGATGACATCCTCATTCATCAACGCCAGTTGCGCACGCAGACCTGGAACAAAGGCTCGATGCAGGATGCCTGGGCCGAAATGAATGCCTTTTCCATCGGCCTGCCGGATGCGATCCGAATGCCCAATGGCGATGCCCTGGCGGTCTTCTACAGCGGCGACCACCACGACTACACGGACATCAACTGGGTGCGGCTGCGGGCGTAATGCTCATTGCAGGCTTGGCGGCACGCCGTCAATGCTCTTCCATGATCTGCTGAACGTACGGATTGGTTTGCAATTCCTGATCCAGATCACTGGGTTCGCCATGACCCGGCAGCAGCTTGGTCTTTCCGGGCAATTGCATGATCCGCCGGATTGATCGGGCAAGGTCCGAATGGCTCGAATCGGCGAAATCCGTCCGGCCGGTCGCCTGCATGATGATCAGATCGCCCCCCACCAGAACCTGTTGGTCCGGCAGATAATACGCCACGTGACCCGGAGAATGCCCCGGCGTGTGCATCACCTGAACCGCCATCGTCCCGATCATCAATTGATCCCCATCATTCACATGCCCATCGGCCGAACGGGGCGGCACCAGAAACGGCACCGGAATCGGCAGCTTGAACGGCAATTTCGGCTTTTGCAGCTTGATCTCATCATCCGGATGAATCAGCACCTTGGCCCGCGGAAATCGGCCCGTCACCACCTCGTGATCCGCCACGTGATCAAAATGCCCATGCGTCAACCACAACCCCACCACATCCCACCCCTGGCGTTGCGCCTCATCCAGCAACGGCCCGGTGGTGTCGTTGGGCGCATCAAACAGCACGGCCTGTTTGCTGATCTCGTCGGCGATCAGATAACTGTTGGTGGCCGCGATTCCCCCGTTGTTCATGATGATTTTCATGCCGATGCCTTCTGGTTCTTTTCCCTTGATCGTGCGGCCGGATGCTGATCGCCAAACAAATCCAACTGCACCACATCATTTTTGACAATCAACGCCACCGTCCAGTCCAGCATGATGCGAATCCGCCGGCTCCATCGGGGCATCTGGAACAGGTAATAACTCCGCCAGACCCACCATGCCACAAACCCCCGAATCTTAAATCCCAACACCCGCCCCACCCCCTGATAATGTCCCAATGCCGCCAATGTTCCCAAGCTCTTGTATGCAAAAGGTTTAAGAGGCGCACCACGCAACGCCGCGGTGATGTTGCCCGCCAACACCCGCGCCTGACGCAGCGCATGCTGGGCCAGCGGAGGATAGGGCTTGCCCTGCGGGTCCGGCACGGTGGCACAATCGCCCAATGCCCACAGGTTGGGCCGCTGACCAGAGCGAAGCGTCGGTTCTACCACCGCCCGGCCGCGATGATCTTTCTCGATGGGCAATCCGGCCACCAGCGGATTGGGGGCAACGCCAGTCGCCACGACGATCGTTTGTGCCCTAAGTATTTGTCCATCCTCCAGTTGCAATCGGTCTTCCTCGATGCTCCCCACCCGGGTGTTCAGTCGAATGTTCACCCCACGCCGTCGCAAGACATCGGCCGCGTATTGGGCCAAATCCTCATCCAGTTCCGGCATGATTCGCGGGCCGGCCTCGATCAACTCAAACTTCAAATCCTTGCAAGTCACGTTTGGATAAGACTTTCGGACATTGTGCAAAAATTCCGTCATCTCTCCGATCAGTTCCACCCCCACCAATCCCGCTCCCACGATAATAAAGGTCAGCAACGCCGACTTGCGGGATGGATCCTGTTCAACGTCCGCCCGTTCAAAAAGCTGGATCGCATGATTTCGCAGGAAAATCGCATCCCCAAGCGTCTTGAACGTCAGCGCCCCTTCCGAACCTCGAATAAAAGAGCGGTTGGTGATCCCTCCCAGCGCCAGCACCACATGGTCGTAAGGAATCTCGTATTGTTCCTCAAACTCCGGCCGGGCAACGACTTTTTGTCGTTCCAGATCGATTGCTTCCACCTGCGCCTCGATGAACCGCGTGTGTCGAAGCAGCGGCCGGATCGGATTCACCGCGTGCCTTGGCTCCAACACCCCCGAACCGGCCTCAAAGAGCAGCGGCGTCATCAGGTAATAATTGTTCCGGCTGATCAACGTCACGTCGATGCGACGATCCCCCAGCCAGATTCGTTCCAGCCACATGGCCGTGTAGACCCCCGCAAACCCTCCCCCCACGATCACCACCCGCGCCGGCTGTGTCTGGTTCTGATCCATGATCTGCGCATTCTTGCGGCAAAAAGGAAAATTGACGAGGGATGAAATGCGAAATTCCGGCTTGCGTTCAAGTGCCCTTCCCCACAGGTCCGATAAACTGGCTAATGGACGCTTCCATCGACCGCCTGCACCATCGCGACATCTTGACCTTCTGCGTGCTGGCCCTGCTGGGCATGGGCATTCTGATGGTCCAATCCGCCGCCATGAGTGCTTCGGGCAACATCGGCTGGCAATGGACACAGCTTGGCACGCGCCACATCACCTACGTCCTGGTCTCCATCGCGACGTACTTTGTCATCGGGCACATCGACTACGCGGCGCTGGCCCGACATGGCGGCAGAGTCTGGCGCAGCCCGGTGGTCTGGATGCTGGCCGTCGCCTTTTTTACCTGTGCCATCGTGCTGATTCCGCACGTCGGCAAGGAAGTCAACGGCGCCCGACGGTGGCTCATGCTGGGATTCGTGCAGGTCCAACCTTCGGAACTGGCCAAATGGGGCGTGGTCATCTTTCTGGCATGGTGGCTGAGCGCCCGGCCGGTGCCGATCGAGGAATTTTTCGGCGGGTTCATCCCGACGTTGCTGCCGATCGGACTGATCTGCCTGCTGGTGGTGATTCAGGATTTTGGCACCGCCGCGCTGATTGGCGGGGCGGCGCTGACCATGCTGCTGGTCGGCCGGGTTCGATTGTGGCATCTTGCGATCGTGATCCCGCCGGCGCTGCTGGCCGCCTTCTGGTTTGTCCACCACGAACCGTATCGCTGGGCACGGATGACGGCTTTTCTCGATCCTTTCGCACAACCCAAGCGCGAAGGGTATCACATGATCCAGAGCCTGCTGTCGTTTTCCAGCGGCGGCATCTTCGGGCGCGGGCTGGGCAACGGCATCCAGAAACTCGGGTATCTTCCCGAAGACACCACCGACTTTATTTTTGCGATTATTTGCGAGGAGCTGGGGCTTTTCGGCGCGATCCTGGTCGTGGCGCTCTACATGGGAATCCTGTACGTTGCCTGGCAGGTGATCCGCCAGAAGCGCGATTCGTTCGGCAGGATGCTGGCGTTCGGTGTGGCGTCGATGATCTGCCTTCAGGCGGTCATCAACATCGCGGTGGCCACTGTCTCGGTGCCGACCAAGGGATTGTCATTGCCTTTGATCTCGGCCGGCGGGTCGGGGCTGGTCATCACCTGCGCCGCCCTGGGATTGTTGTATTCGGTCACCCGGCACGAGCATGAGCTGGAAACCGCCTCTGAAACTCCCGCGTTGTCGCCACCCCTGATCGCCGCTACAAATTAACCGTTGCGAATGTCCGATACGTCTACAACCATCCTCCTGGCCGGCGGCGGCACCGGCGGGCATCTGTACCCGGGTATCGCCGTCGCCAGCGCGCTGGTTGGGCTTGACCCGACCATCCGCCCGGTTTTTCTCTGCACGATGCGCGAGATCGACCGCACGATCCTGGCCCCCACCGGATTTGAATTCATCCCCCAGCCCATCGTCCCCCCCCACCGCAACATCGGCGGACTGCTGAAATTCTGGAAAAGCTGGCGGGAGACCAAGGATTTGGTCCGACATATATTGCAGACCGATAAACCGATGGCCGCGATCGGACTGGGCGGATACGCCGCCGGCGTCGCGATCAAACTGGCCGCCCAGGGTGGCATCCCCACCGCCATCCTGAACCCGGACGTCATCCCCGGCAAGGCCAACCAGTATCTGTTGCGTTACGTCAGCGCCGTCTGCTGCCAGTTCGAGGCCACGTTGACGCGAATCCCATCCGACAAGCGCGACAAATGCCACGTCACGGGTTGCCCGATCCGCCAGGACATCGCCCATTTGCCCGACCGCGAGCCGGCCAAGGGACGGTTGGGCCTCGATCCGAGGCTCCAGACCCTGGTGGTGACCGGCGCTTCGCAGGGGGCGACGACCGTCAATGAGGCGGTTCTGGAAGCACTCAAAGACCAGAAATTCCAAGGCTGGCAGGTGTTGCACCTGTCGGGCAAAGACCATGCTTCGGCGGTCCGGACCGCCTATCGGGAGCTGGAGGTGTCGGCACGGGTGATTGATTTCACGCCGGACATGGCGGATGTCTGGGCGTCGGCCGATCTGGCGATTTCGCGATCCGGCGCCAGCTCGTGCGCTGAATTGGCCGCCTGCGGCATTCCCTCGGTGCTGATGCCCTACCCTTTTCACAACGACATGCACCAGCGCGCCAACGCCAAAGTTCTGGCGGATGCCGGGGCGGCGATCCTGATGGACGATGAAAAGGATCGGCGAAAAAACGGGCCAAAACTCCGCCCGATCCTGCAATCGCTGCTGTACGACCTGCCGCGACGACAGGCGATGTCGGCGGCGGCCCGATCGCTCTCCAAACCGGATGCCGCCAAGGCCGTTGCCAGTCTGATCACGCGGATGGTTGCCAACGGCCGATGATGAGCTACTATGCCCAATGTTGTGGAGAATGCTGTGAGCCAGTTGCGAAAGGACTCGCGCTCGGCCAGCCGGTTTACCGGCCGTCGGGTCCACTTTATCGGCATCGGCGGGTGCGGCATGTCCGGCCTGGCGCGGATGCTGCTGGACGCCGGGGCCATCGTCAGCGGATCGGAACCCAAACCCAATCCCCAAACCTTTGAACTGGCCCGCCTGGGGGCCTCCATCTCGCGCGACCAGATGGGCGAATTGCTCTCGCGCGACACCGACCTGGTCGTCCGCACCGCCGCCATCCCCGACACCAACGCCGAATTTCTGGCCGCCAAAACCTACGGCCTGCAATCGATCAAATACGCCGAGTTGCTCGGCCAGATCATGCAGGAGCGGTTTGGAATCGCCATCGCCGGCACGCACGGCAAATCGACCACCACCGCCATGCTCGCATGGGCCTTGATGCAATGCGATGCCAACCCCTCGTTTGTCGTCGGCGGAACCGTCCCGCAACTGGGAGGTGGGTCGCATTCGGGTTCCAGCCGGTTTTTCGTCGCCGAGGCCTGCGAGTTTGACCGCAGCTTTCATAAGCTTCACCCGACCGTCGCCATCGTCACCAACATCGAGGAGGACCACCTCGACTGTTACAAAGACATCGATCAGATCGTCGATTCGTTCCGGCAGTTCGCCCGACTGGTTCCGGCCGATGGGTTGATCATCTCCAATGGAACCGATCCCCGCGCGCGGCAGGCCCTGGCGGGGCTGACGACGCCGGTTGAGTTCTGCACCATCGGGGAATCTGTTGGAGAATCGGGACAATCCGCCGATCCGGCGGCGCAATCCGCCTGGCACACGCGAATCATCGGCGTCGAAAAAGGATGCTGCCACGGCGAGGTGTTCCAACGGGGCCGGCGGGTTTGCCAACTGAGGCTGTCCGTGGCCGGGCGGCACAACCTGTTCAACGCCACCATGGCGCTGGCCGCCTGCAATGCGTGCGGTGTCGATCTGAACCGCGCGGCCGACGCCATCAACCGATTCACTGGCGTCGATCGACGCATGACCGAAATGGGCCACGTCAACGGCGCGACCATCGTCGATGATTATGGCCATCACCCCACCGAAATCCGCGCCACGCTGAAGGCCGTCCGCGAAAAATATCAACCCAACCGGCTCTGGTGCATCTTCCAGCCCCACCAGCACAGCCGGACACGATTCTTACTCGAAGATTTTGCCGCCAGCTTCGCGTTGGCCGATGAAACCCTGGTGCCGGATATTTATTTCGTGCGCGATTCGGAATCCGAACGACAGAGCGTCAACGCGGCCGACCTGGTGGCGCGCATCGCCGCCCATGGACGGGTTGCCCGACATCTGCCGGAATTTTCCGAGATCATCCGGCACGTACGCCAAAACGCGCGCCCGGGCGATCTGATATTGACCCTCGGCGCCGGCAACGTCTGGGAAATCGCCCGCGACCTTGCCACCTGATATTCGCCCTCCCCTACTTTCCCCTCTCCCTGTACTCCGGGGGAGGGTTAGGGAGGGGGCCGTGTGTGGGTCCCGACCCACCGATATTTGATTTGGTGGGCCAATGCCCACCCTACTTTTCCCTCTCCCGGTACGCCGGGGGAGGGTTAGGGAGGGGGCCGTTCGTGGGCCAAAGCCCACCGATGTTTGTTGTCACGGATTTCCGCCCATGCGCATCGCCAATGCCAACCCCTTCGCAGACCTTGAACCGTTCGTTCAGGAAAATTTCCCGCTGGCCCGTCACACCTGGTATCGCATCGGCGGCCCAGCCCGATGGTACGTCCAGCCACGGTCACTGGAAGAGCTTCAACAGGCCGTCCAACGCTGCAATGAAGCCGAAATCCCCATTTACGTCCTGGGGCTGGGGGCCAACCTTCTGGTGAAGGATGAAGGCGTCGACGGCGCGGTATTCCGGTTGGACGATGAGCATTGGCGGCGGGTGCGCTACGATGGCAATCTCGTCGAGGCCCATGCCGGCGTCGATCTTCAAAAGCTCATCCTCCACACCGTCCGGCAGGGGTTGATGGGCATCGAATGTCTGGCCGGCATCCCCGGAACCGTCGGCGGCGGCATCCGCATGAACGCCGGCGGCAAATTCGGCGACATCGGCGCGGTCGTCAACAAAGTCGTCGTCATGGACGCCAACGGCCACGTCTTTGAACGCGAAAAAGACGACCTGATTTTCGACTATCGCTCATCCAACATCGCCGCCACCTTCATCCTCAGCGCGACGCTGGAACTGGAAGCCGAAGACCCCGAGCGCATCATGCGCAAAACCAAGGAAATCTGGATGTACAAACGCAACACCCAGCCCTTGAACACCAAAAGCTGCGGCTGCATCTTCAAAAACCCCCGCGGCCTGAGCGCCGGCGCCCTGATCGACCAGGCCGGCCTCAAGAGCATGCGCATCGGCGGCGCCGAAGTCTCCGAAAAACACGCCAACTTCATCGTCGCCCACCCGGGCTGCAAAGCCGATGATGTGCTGCGGCTGATCAACATCATCCGCGAAAAGGTGTACGATAAGAATCAGGTCCATCTGGAAAGCGAAGTGCAGATTTGGTCATGACCCCGACATCCACCCTTCGCATCACCGTCCTTCGCGGCGGCCCATCGGCCGAGCGCGAGGTTTCGCTGGTTTCCGGAGCCGCCGTCGCCAATGGGCTGCGGCAGATGGGGCATGATGTATTTGAATCGGACATCACCCCGGACAATCTTTCCGCATTGAATCGGCCGGCCGACGTGATTTTTCCGGTCCTGCACGGGGCATGGGGCGAATCGGGAGAGTTGCAGGAGATTCTCGAAGATCGAAACCTCCCCTTCGTCGGCTCCGGATCGGCCGCCTCGCGGCTGGGGATGAACAAGGCACAAACCAAACTCGCCTGGGATTTATCTGGCCTGCCAACACCCTCCTATCAGGTTCTGTTCCGAAACAACCGTCAGATCGGCATCCCCATCCCCTGTGTCGTCAAAGCCCTAGATTCCGGCTCCTCCATCGACGTTTACATCTGTCACACCCGCGATGAGGCCCGCAAGGCGGTGGATGCCATTCTGGCCAAACAGGAACAGGTCATGGTCGAGCAGTTCATCAAAGGCCCTGAATTGACCATCGGCCTGCTGGAAGAACAACCCCTGGCCCCGATTCGCATCATCGCCAAACGGGCGTTTTTCGATTACGAGGCCAAATACCGCTCCAACGACACCGAACACCGTTTCGACACCGGCCTGCCGGCCGACGTGGTCGAATCGTGCCGGCAACTGGCCCGCAAGGCCAATGAAATCGTGGGGGCACGCGACCTGTCGCGAATCGACATGATGCTGGATGAGAAACACCAACCCTATTTGCTGGAAATCAATACCCTGCCGGGGTTTACGCCAAAAAGCCTTTTGCCCGAAGCCGCCGCCCATGCCGGCATCCCATTCGGCCCGCTGGTCGACCGCCTCGCCCGCCGGGCGTTTGCACGATCGCAATAAATCGACACCGGCGGCATTGCCTTCAGTTCTTCTTCAATCCCGTCCGATAACAGACTTGTAGGGTGGCATGGCCCACCGGTGAAAAGGATGGTGGGCCACGCCCCGCCCTGCGTTGGAAGGTATGTCCAAGCCTAAGAAGACCAAGCCCGTCCGGGTGAAAAAACCCGCCGACCCGCAGCGTGCCGCACGTTGGAGACGGATGGCGCTGCATGGGGCGCTGGCGTTTTTTGTCATCAGCCTGGGCACGGTGGGGCTGCGTTATTTGAAACGGTACGTCGAGACGAGGCTGGCATATCCGGCCGAACCGCCCAAGGTGGTGATCGTCAATCGGCCTGCCTGGATGAGCGATTTTCTGGCCGCCCAGATCGCCGCCACGGTTCGACCCATCGGCAACCACTCGGCCTTCGATCATCAGATGCTGGTCGATGCCTACCAGATGCTCAAATCCGATCCGAAGATCAGTCCGTGGATCAAGCAGATTCGCCGGATTCGGCGGGCATACCAGGATGGGCCGGGCGATGTGATCGAGCTGGATTGCGAATTTCGCGCCCCCATCGCGCTGGTGCAGTCCGACAACGATTTCTGGCTGGTCGATGGTGAAGGGGTGCGTCTGCCGGATAAATTCAACGTCAAGCAGATTCCGCAGATCGTGTATGGCCAGGATGGGCACACCAACATTCGCGTGGTGCAGGGCGTTCGCGCTGCGCCGCCGGCACTGGGCGGGCAAAAATGGGCCGGGCCGGACCTGGTGGCGGCGCTGGATATGGTCAAATTGCTGTATGGCCGCAAATTCGCGGAGGAAATCCTGACCGTCGACGTCTCCAATTTTGGCGGCCGAAAAGACCCCCGCCAGGCTCAACTTGTGCTGGTGACCCGTTATCTGACGCAAATCCGCTGGGGCCGGCCAATCAATGCCGATGATTATTTCGTCGAGGTCTCCACCGCTCAAAAACTCGATTATCTTCAACGCATCTACAGCGAATACCATCGGGTTGACGCCAACCACCCCTGGATCGACATCCGTTTTGATCAGATCACCTATCCCAGCGAACCGGCCGCCCAAGTGGACACGAGGCGATAGGCCGCGATTCGCGTTAGCATAGGCCCATGCACCGGGCATCGAACCAGCATTCAAACCTCTCATTGGCCGGGCCATTGGTCATCTGGCTTATGCCGCAATTGGTGATGCTGGGGGCGTGCGCGGGTGGATTCATCTGGAATCGCATCCAGCCCCACCCGGCGGATCGGCTGACGTTGCATCTGGTCGTGTCTGCGCAAATCATCGTTCTTTTCTTATTGTTCCCGATCCTGGTGGATCGCTGGCGAAAGGCGGCGTTGATCGCCGCATCATCCGGGCCGTTCTGGTTGATCTCGATGATTCTGGCCGGGATCGGCTGGCCGGCCACGTTTTCGGCGGCCGGATATATTTTATTCTGGATGGTCGCCCTGCGACTGGTGATGGTCCACCTCGGTCGTCCTTCGTGGACGCTTCATGCCTGCACGATTTCCAGCGTCTGGCTTGGAATTGGCCCCCTGCTTTGGTATTTGCGCGCGGAAACCGGCCTGAGTGCCGATTTATCCTCCTGGTCGCCCCTGACAGCGGCGATGGGACTGATCGAACACCCCTTCCACTTGGTCCCACTTGCGGTTCCACTGGCCGTTTGCCTGATGGCCGGGGTGATCTTCTTGATCCGACGGCGATCCATCTCGTAATCACATTCCGCTGACAAAACGATTGCGACAAGTTATCCACAACTCATGCACAATCACCGCGCAATTTCGGCCTATTTTCCCTGAAATTTAGACAAATTTCCACCTTTCGGCAGACCAAGGCCGGGTGCTTGAAATTTTCTCATCAATTTCGAAATTTCTTTCTTGAAAAAGTGGGAGGATGTGGTAGATATTCCCTATCGCTGAGAGCGGATGGAAAAAATTCCCTTGCGGCCCCTGATTTTATATGGCGAGTACGAGCTGACCATCGACGACAAGAATCGGTTGTTGATTCCATCCGAGGTCCGCAAGTCGTTGGATGGTGAACGGGATGGTGAGGCGTTTTTCCTGGTGGTGGGCGTCAATCGCCGCCCCTGGTTGTATCCCGAAAAGGGATATGAAGCCCTGGTTGCCCGGGCACAGCAGGAATTGACGCCGGCCGAAGATTTGCTGGCGTTTGATCAGATGAATTTCGCGATGGCCAGCCGGTTGGAATGGGACAAACAAGGTCGCGTGCTGGTGCCGGAAAAGACGTTGCGGCGGACCAGTGTTGGCAAGGAAGTGACTTTGATCGGCGTTCGCGACCATCTGGAGCTGTGGAATCGAGGAGACTGGGAGCCGCACTTTGAGCAACTGCTTTCGCGCGGCGCCGAGGTGGCCTTGAAAGCGAAACAAGCACGACAGACGCCATAAGGCTGGCATGGCCTACTCAAGCCGGCGAGGCGCAAGTCGATGCGGAGATGAGATTTCGGGTTGGTGGAGGCCGTCGTGGCCGGGCATGGATTGAACGACGCGACGGCTCATTTTTGCGGGAGTCTTCCAGGGAAGGATGCCTCCTTCGCAGTGAGAACAATGTGAGCGAACGATTCGCGGCCGTAAAAGGATCATCGGCGCGGGCACGGATGCGGTGCGCCTTGATCCGACGATGGGAATGGATGCCCATCATGCAGGCTGATCATCCGCGCACGAGGCGCGGGTGTCGGGCCGGCCGCGAGGTTTTGAGGTGTGACCTGCCGGCGCTGGTGTTGTGGAGCCGGTCGGTGACATCCGGCGTCCGCCCGCCGTTGGATGCCCTGATGCGGGGTGATGGATCACCCGGTCGGGATGCATCAAACGGCAGGCGGATGTCCATTTTGAACGTATTGTGACGGATTATTGTGCGATACGCGGAGTCGTCTCACGGATGGGGCCCTCGCTGCAATCGAGGGGGTAGGATGCCCGGCTCTGCCGTATCGTTTAGCTCGCCGTCCCCTGGCCGTCGTTACAAACAACGACCAAACAATTCTACGATTAAAACACATGTCGGGCAAGGGGTGAACTCATGAAATAGTTTGCATAATGCAAGTTTTTAATTGCATTATGCTAGGACCGCGATATAATACACCGATGGTTATCCGAGGCCGGCTGGCGGTCGAGAGCTTTCTGAAAAAGAACGCGGCCGCTCGCAAGCCTTTTAATCGATGGCTGGCAATCGTCAATGCAAACAATTGGTCCAGCATCATGGATATGCGGCAGGTGCTGCCGACAGCGGATGCGATCAAGGGTACGGATCTGACCTGCTTCAACATCGGCGGCAACAACTACCGCCTGATCGCCTGGGTGTCTTACCGACATCAGGAGATCGTGATTCGGGAACTGATGACCCACGCTCAATACACCGCGCAATTTGGGAGCTAAGATGACAAAAGCGGCAAACTCACCGAAGAACGATCGAGCTGTGGACGACTATCTGGACCTCGTTTGTCGATTCGCGTTGCGACCGATCCGCACCCGCGGCGAATACAATCAGGCCATCGATATCCTGGGGGGCCTGGTGGGCCGCGCTGATGCCGGCCTGACTAGTGGCGAGCGGGATTATGCGGATGTGCTGGGCCAACTGATCGATAAATACGAGCAGCCGCACTCCGGCGCCCTGGAAGAAATGGGCATCACCGGCAAAATCTCTCCCATCGAGGCGCTGAAATACCTCATGGAAGAACACGGCATGAACACGATCACGCTGGGCAAGCTGGTCGGCGGGAGCGGCCAGGCATCCATGATCCTCAACGGCAAGCGGGAACTCAGCAAGGCGAATATCCGAACCTTGGCCGCCCATTTTCACGTCAGCCCGGCGCTGTTTATCTGATGACTCTCGGTGGATTCAAAAACAATGAATTGGTCTGCGGGCGAAGACGATTGGAGGGCGTCGCTCCGCGACGCCGGGAATTGTGAGATGTCGGTGATCGGGCGGTTTCGGGTTGAAATCGGCGGCGGGGACCGCCGCCCTCCAATCATATCCCGGGAATTCAATTAATTATCGCGGCTCCGAGCCGGCAATGGCGTCGGGGATTGGGAGGGTTGAAATTTACAGTCGCGGCGCGACGCCGTCGGCCGTGACCAGCAACAGGCGGTCGGTGACCTGGTGGGGCATGTTGCGATAGTCGTTAGAGATTTGTTGTTGCAGGCGTTGGACGTTGGCCGGGTCGTTGCGGAAACAAAGCAGGATGTCGCGGTTGGGGATGCCGGCGGCGAAGGGGCTGCCGAGGTGGCCGCGCAGGCGGTCGTGCAGCATCGGCAAAAGGATCCGGCTGGCATCGTACCCATCCATCGTCTGAAACAGGATCAAATTGACTTTCCCTTTGTCATCCTGGGCGGCATGGGCGTTCATGGATTGGCTGCGGGCGACGAGGTTTTTCAGTGCGGTCTCGTGCAGTTGTTCGAGGGTAATGCCCCAGGACTGGAAATGCCCCACGGGGATGTAGGCGATGGTCCGGTCGCTGTCGACGGCGTAGGCGATCAGCAGGTTTTCGACAAACGGCTGGGTCACCATCGAGCCGGTGTTCATGTCGGTGGTGGTGCTGGTCAGGACCATGGGGAAGATTCGGTCGCGCAGTTCGTCGAAGGTGGCCTGTTGATCGGGCGTTCCTTCGGCCGCGCGAAGCAGCTCAACGACCCAGCGTTCAACGTGGCGGACCAGATCATCGGGACGAAGCGAGACGATGCGGTAGAGGTTTTCAAGGCTGGCGACGTGGCCGTTGATCCGCAATGAAAAGGTCTGCTGTGCCCGCCCCACTTTCACCAATGGAAAGCGGATGCGGATGTGCTCGATGGACTTTTCAACAAATTGCTCGCGGGTCAGGGCCATCTACCGCATAGCTTAGCCGCCCGGCGCTGGAATGGCCATCGGAGAATGCCTATAACAGCCGGCCACAGGAAAGGATTTCATGGCGGACACCATCCGTGTCGGAATTATTGGAGCGGGCTGGCCGGGATCGGCTCATGCGAAAGGTTATCAACAGGCCGGTGGTTACAAACTGGCGGCGGTGGCGGATTTGATTCCGCAACGTCGAAAGAGCCTGATGGGCGAATTTGGCATCCCCGTTGAATATGCCGACTGGGCGGAATTGATCGCCGACCCGAACATCGACCTGGTGAGCGTCTGCCTGCCGACCGATCTGCACGCGGTGGCCGGCCTGGCCGCGCTGCGCAAGGGCCGGCACGTGATCTGCGAAATGCCGCCGGCCACGAACGCGGTCGAGGCCCGCAGGATGGAAACGGCCGCAGCCAAGGAGGGCAAAACGCTGCTTTACGCGGCCCAACGGCGGTTCGGCGCGGCCGAACAGGCGGCCCATCAGGCCATCGCCAAAGGATACGCGGGAGAGATTTATCATGCCCGGGCATCGTGGACGCGCACACGGGGCATCCCGATCGGAACGGGATGGTTTACCGATGGTGCGCGTTCGGGCGGCGGGGCCTTGATCGACCTGGGGGCGCACATGCTGGACCTGGCGTGGCACCTGATGGGCCAGCCCGTGCCGCGGAGCGTGTTCGCGGCCGGCCACCAGAAATTTCAATCCCTGACGCCGGCGGAGATGAAAAACAACGTCGAGGATTCAGCCTTTGCGATCCTGCGGTTTGAAGGGGGAAAATCATTGGAACTGGCGTGCAGTTGGGCGATCAATCAGCCGCCCAACCAGAATGGCACGGCCTGCCGGGTGTATGGAGACCAGGGTGCGGTGGAGGTTTACACCCCGCGCGGGCCGGTTTTGTATCGGGGGTTTGAACCCAACGGGCGGGCCAAAGAAATCCAGCTTAAACAACCCAAAAGTGGCGGACACATGGCCTTGATGCGTCACGCGCGGGATTGCATCGTCCGCGGCGCGGCGCCGATCAGCGGGCCGGCAACCGGATCGGGGTTGATGCGGATGCTGGATGCGCTCTACAAGAGCATTGCCACGGGAAAGAGCATCTCGCTGACATGATGCGCGATGGCGGGATCATGCTCGCGGCGTCAGGGTCAGGCGATACAGGGGAGATTCGACGGCGCCCAAATGCAGTTTATAAGGTTCGGGGCCGCGCAGGAGATCGACCTTGGTGAATCGCTGGTCGATGGCGTGCTGGATGGTCAGAGCGAAGGTGGTGATTCCGGGGCTGATGGCCGCGAAACGTTCATCGTATCCGCAGTTCCAGAGCATGGGGCCGGCCGGCGTGGGCAGGATAATGAGGACGGCGGCCGGGTCGGCGCCGATCATCAGCCAATGCAGATGAAGCGAACCGGCCTGAGCCAGCGCGCCGGCCGCGGGGGTCAGGAATGAATCGAGGATGCCGCGCACCGCACGGCGTTTGGATCGGTGATGCGAAGCCATCATCTTCATCGCATCGGGCATCCGGCGTTCGATTTCGGCCGGATCGTCGCAACGGATCAGTTGTGCGCCGGCCGTGCGGGCTTTTTTCAGTTTTCGGCGCAGCTCCTTTCGCTGGTGCGCGTGCAACGAATCCTGATACGCTTCCCAGGTTTGGCCTGTCACGATGTGTGCTGTGTTTTGCGCCGACAGGCGAATGCAATCGAACCCCTGCTCATCGGCCGTCGGCGGCAAAATCTCAAGGCAGGGTGAGTGAGGTCGAAAATTATGAAAATGCACCCCTTTTAACCGTCGATCCCACCGATCTCGAAGGTATGCCAGCAACGCGCCCCAGCAACGCCGGCGGTCGGATGGATGAATCAGCGGCTCGAGATAATCCGAAACATCCTCTCCCACGGTCTCCAGAAATCCCTCGGCGTTGATTCTCATCGCCATGGCGGCTTTCAGTTGCGAGCCATCGTAAATCAGTATCAGGCGATACGCATTGGATGCCAGGTGGTCATGGAGTGCTTTTTGCCAGACCCGGCCATGAAATGGCGTCGCGTTGGGACAATCCGCATGCAGTTGATCCCATTGCCGGCCCAGCTCGGGATCGTTCGGCCAGCTTCGCCGGCATTCAACCCGCAGGTTCTGGTATGCAAAATCGGACTCCTCCCCAGCGGTTCGGCTGAGGCGCAAGTCATCATAAATCAAATCCAACAGGGAATGCCGGAGATGATGCGACCATGCCGATGCCAGACTCATGCGATGATGCCTCTTGCCCTTATCGTTCATCGACTTAAACCCATGCCGGCTTTGGGTGATGCAACCGATTCCGAAGAAAAAAAAGTGAACGTCCTGTCGCGACACCGCCGAGGCGTTGTTAGGGTTTCGTTGGCGTGGTATAAGCGCGGCCAGTCCTGACAAGGAGTGGATTGATGTCGGCACTGGCGTTTACACACCTGCATGTCCACACACATTATTCATTATTGGACGGCGCCTGCAAAGTCCCGGATTTGGTCAAACGATGCAAGTCATTGGGAATGAACAGCTTAGCAATCAGCGATCACGGCTGCTTGTTTGGCGTCATCGAATTTTATAACGAGTGCGTTAAACAAGGCGTCAAACCCATCCTGGGGATGGAAACCTATATGGCGCCGGGAGATCGGCGTGAAAAATCCACGCCGAGCGGCACCGGATCGGATGCTTCCTATCACCTTCTTTTACTGGCGGAAAACCTGGAAGGTTATCAGAACCTGCTGAAACTCAGCAGCCTCGCCTACAAGGAAGGATTTTACTATAAGCCAAGGATTGACAAGGAGATACTGCGTGAATACTCCAAAGGACTGATCGCCACCAGCGCTTGTCTTGGTGGTGAAATTCCCTCGGCGTTTTTGAAGCGGGATGCCAAGACCGCCCGTCGGATCGCGGAGACGTATCTGGAGATTCTTGGGCGAGACCGGTTTTTCATCGAAATCCAGAAACAGGGGATCAAAGAGCAGGATTTGGTCAATCCTGAATTGGTGGAGATCGCTGCCAAGTTGGGGTGCGGCACGGTGGCCACCAACGATGTGCATTTTCTGAATCAGGAAGATCACGATGCCCACGATGTGTTGTGCTGCATCAGCATGGGCCGGCTGGTGAGCGATGAAAATCGGCTGAAATACCCGACCGAGTTGTACTTAAAAAGCCCGGCCGAGATGCACCAGGCGCTGGGGGCATATCCTGAGGCGTTGGAGAACACCGGCCGGATCGCGCAGATGTGCAACGTCGAGCTGGATTTCAGCAAACGCCATGCGCCGGTCTATCGCGTGCCGGCCGACAAATTGACCGAACCGATCAAACCCTCGGCCGAGATGCGCGACGATGAGCGATATCTTCGCCAGCTTTGCGAAGAAGGATTGACGTGGCGCTATGGCACGCGCGAAGTTCAACAGGAGGTGCGCGAGCGGCTGGACAAAGAGTTGAAGGTCATCGCGTCCAAGAATTTCTGCTCGTATTTCCTGATCGTGTGGGATTTTTGCAATTACGCCCGCGACCACGGCATCCCCGTGGGGGCCAGGGGAAGCGGCGTGGGGACGATGGTGGGATACCTGCTGGGATTGTGCAACGTCGATCCGCTGCGGTACGGGCTGCTGTTCGAGCGGTTCATGGACCCCAGCCGAAACGAGATGCCGGACATCGACATCGACATCTGCCAGGAAGGAAGGCAGAAGGTCATCGAATACGTCCGCAACAAATACGGGCACGTCGCCCAGATCATCACGTTCGGGACGCTGGCGGCCAGGGCCGCGTGCAAGGATGTGGGCAGGGTGCTGGGGGTTCCGCTGGCGGAGATCGACAAGCTGACCAAGCTGATTCCCGGCACGCCGGGGATGACGTTGGACAAGGCGCTGGGCGCATCGCCTGAATTGAAGGAGCTGTACCAGAACAACCCGCAGATCCAGAACGTGATCAACATCGCCAAGCGTCTGGAGGGGATGTGCCGCAACGCCGGTTGTCACGCGGCCGGCGTGGTGATCGCGGATCAACCATTGGAGAATTTCGTCCCGCTGTACAAGAGCGGCGAGGACATCCTGACGCAGTTTGAAGGGCCGATCGTTGAAAAAGTCGGCCTGTTGAAGATGGACTTTCTGGGCCTTCGCACGCTGACGACGCTGGAGCGCTCGCTGGACCTTGAATCGCAGACACGCGCCACGCGGGGCGGAACATTGCCGCCGGATGTGCCGTTGGATGCGCGGGGACGGATCGACATCGAGCGGATCGATTTTGCGGATCGCAAGGTGCTGGATTTGTTCGCGCGGGGGGAGACCAGGGGCATTTTCCAGTTTGAATCCGGCGGGATGCAGGACCTGCTGATGAAGATGCGGCCGGACCGCATCGAAGACCTGATCGCGGCCAACGCGCTGTATCGACCCGGCCCGATGGAGCTGATCCCCCTGTATTGCAACCGTAAAAACG
The DNA here is from genome assembly GCA_020853095.1 of Phycisphaerales bacterium. Taxonomy (GTDB): domain Bacteria; phylum Planctomycetota; class Phycisphaerae; order Tepidisphaerales; family Tepidisphaeraceae; genus JADYZN01. The sequence continues at coordinate 53,376 of JADYZN010000050.1, forward strand.
GGCGGGAGCACGTTCCGCAGGTGCATCCGATCATGGATCAGATCCTCGCCGAGACGTACGGGATCATGGTCTACCAGGAACAGGTGATGCAGATTTTCAATCAGCTCGGCGGCATCGAGCTGAGCGCCGCGTACAAGCTGATCAAGGCGATCAGCAAAAAACAAACGGAGGTCATCGCCAAATACAAACCCGATTTCATCAAGGGGACGATGGAAAAAGGGGTGGGCCGGGAAAAGGCGGAGGAAATTTTTGAGCTGATCCTGAAGTTCGGCGGATACGGCTTCAACAAGTCGCACTCCAGCCGATATGCCATCATCGCGTTCCAGACGGCGTTCATGAAGACGTATTTCCCCGTGGAATACATGGCCGCATTGCTGACGTTTGAAATGGGATCGACCGACAAGGTGGTGGAATACATCGAGGAATGCCGGCGGATCAATCTGCCGGATGGAGAGCGCGGGATCGGCGTGCTGCCGCCGGACGTGAACGTCTCCAACGTGGACTTCACGCCGATCTACGACGTGGTGGAACCGAAAAAAAAGGGCAAACGTCAGGCAAAGAACGACAAAAAGACCGGCGTCATCCGCTTTGGGCTGGGAGCGGTCAAAGGCGTGGGGACCAAGGCGGTCGAGGGGATCATCAACGCCCGCGCTGAACGGGGCGCGTTCAGGGGCCTTTACGATTTTTGCGAACGGGTGGATTCACGGCAGGTCAACCGGGCCACCATCGAGGCGCTGATCAAATGCGGATCGTTCGCCGACACGGGGGCGAACCGCGCCCAGTTGCTCAACGTACTCGACCGGGCGATCGAAATAGGCCAGCAGACGCAGCAGGATCGAAAATCGGGGCAGATGAGCATGTTCGGTTCGCCGGCCGGTCCCGCCGCCGATTCCACCCGCGTGGGAGGCGATGCGCTGCCGATGGTCGAGGAATACAAAAGCGCTGAACTGCTGAAATTTGAGAAGGAAGTCCTGGGGTTTTACATCACCAGCCATCCGCTGACCGAGCATCAGTCGGCGCTGGAGCATTTCAGCACCGATTCGACCCGCCATGCGGCCAATCGCTCCGAAGGCTCTGAAATCACCATCGGCGGCATGATCTCCCGCGTCAAAAAAAGCGTCACCAAAAATGGCCGGTCGGCCGGCATGAACATGGCGATGATCACGCTGGAAGACCTCGAAGGTCAAATCGACGGCGTGGTGTTCGCCGAAAATTACGCCGAAATCCAGAAACGCGGCTCGATCATCGAGCCGGAGCGGATCGTCTTCATGCGCGGAAAGGTGGACAAACGTCGCGAAACCCCCTCCATCATCGTCAGCGACATGATCCCCATCGAGGAGGCGGCCGGCAAACTGACCACCGCGCTGCTGTTGAAACTCGATCCGCCAAACCAGGCGAATACGTTTCTGGACGAACTGAAAACAGTTCTGGAATCTTCCCGCGGCTCAACGCCCGTTTTCGTGCAGGTTCCGGTCAATGGATCGCAACTGGCCACCGTCCGGCTCGACAATTCACTGTTTATCCGCCCCACCGCCGAATTATCCGATCAACTGAAACGATTGCACGGCATGGACGAGGTTCAATACTGCGGCGCCGGCACGCGCCGACGCCAGCAAATCGAACAACGCCCGCTGTTCAAAGAACCCCAGGATGATCCCCAAACGCCGATCATGATGGATCCGGCCGACATGGATGATTCCATCATGGCATCGTAGCTGCGAATCACGACGTACAATCCAGCCGCTGTTTGACCGCCGCCAGCACGCGCTCCACGGGTAAATTGATCAGGCAGGTATGCCCCGGAACGCGCCATCGCGGCCGGCGGCAGACGTCACAATTTGAGTTGTCCCGCACCACCTGGTCCGGATGGCCATACGGGCCGGTCCGCACGGGGTCGGTTGGGCCGTAAATCCCCACCACCGGCCGGCCCAACGCCACCGCCAGGTGCAATGGCCCCGAATCGTTGGCGACCATGAGCCGCGATCCGGCGATGATGGCCATGGAGATGGACAAGGATGTGCCGGTCAAGACGAAAACGCCCCGCCCCGCCTGATCGGCGATTTGCCGGGCCAGTGGTTCATCCGCCCGCGTCCCCATCAGCACCACCGGAAGATGCAGCGTTTTCCATATCTCCCGCGCCAATTCCGCGAACCGACCGGCCGGCCATTCCTTGATCGGATTGGCGCTGCGCGGACAGAACACCAGATAAGGCGAACCCGGAACGATGCCCTGTTGTTTCAGCAATTGGCCCGCCTGTTCGCAAGCGGCGGGCGTGGGCGACAAGTCGTACCGGACCGGCCCGGCCGCGCCCAGGCTTTCCACCAGTTTCAGGCATCGATCCACGGCATGAAGATCGCGGGAAATCCAATGTCGCCGGGTATAAAAGATCGCCGCCCCTTCGCGCGCGTTGGCAAACCCGATGCGCTGTCGCGCCCCGGTGGCGGCCGTCAAAACGCCGGTGCGGAACAACCCCTGCAGATCGATCACCCGATCAAAGTTTTCGCGCCGCAACCGTGGAGCCAGTGAATATTGCACCGTCGCCCGTAGCAGGTCCGATCGCGGCCAGCGCGCGATCAACGGCGTCGAGGGGGCGACAATCACCCGGTCGATGGCCGGGTGGCCATTCACAATCGCCGCAAAACGCGGGTCCACCAGCCACGACAGTTGCGCTGATGGGAACCGTTGGCGCAACGCGCACACGGCAGGCAGGGCGTGCACCACGTCGCCCATGCTGCTCATTTTAATCAGGAGTATCTTCGATGCCGTTCCCGCCACGCGGGGCCTATCTTATGCCTCACCGGCTGTCGCGACAACAAATCGACCTTGGCCGCCGGGCCGTCGCGGTTCACGATCGCTCATCGGGCCTTGCCCGACTGGTCGAGCTGCATCAGGGCGTCCACATCCTCTTTGATCTGTTCCGGGCCGCCGCCGGGACAATTGAAGATTTCGTTGCCGTAATAATCGACGATTCGCAACTGCGGTTCGGTCATCATCATGGACCGGATCACCCCCACCTTGATCGCATCGGCCTTGGGCAAGGCCGGCCAGGGCATGTCCGATTCGGTCATGTATTTGAACATCTCCGATGGCTGGTCATCGTCGTTGATCATGACAAACGTCAATCCCGGATTGCGCGGGCCGATCTCCTTCATGACTTTGATCAGATGGGGAGAGAGCTTGTGGCACCACGGGCACCAGTTCGCCCCGTAATAAATCGCGAAAATTTTCGTCTTTGACAAATCAACGTCCGACGGCGAACCATCGGCGTTCACCAGTTTCCCCCGCAATTCCTCGACGATGCGCGATGGGCGCTTGTCCGGTTCGACGTTCGCCAGTTCCCGGGCGCGGGCCAGCAGGTCGGTGTCGCTGAGTTCAACGCCGGTCAGGCCCCCCTCGTTGGGTGGATAATAAACGTGCGCTCCATCCTTGGTGAATTGCGCGAGCGTGATTTCCGTGCCGGCCCCCAGCCGCGCCCCCTTGATCGTCACCGGCACCAGCAGCTTGATCCGCGCCGGCCACAACGAGGCATCCGTAATCAGCGCCTTGGCATCCACGGCCCGTTGCGCGGGGGTCAGTTTGCTCCACTGCTCGTTGGCGGCCTCCAGCAAATTGCATTCATCGGGATCGATCGGAAAATTGGTGCGGTTGTGCGTGACGCGCAACGTCTGGCCATCGAAATCCAGCGTATGCACCTTCTGCCCTTTTCGCAGAGACAGGCCGCCGCCAAACCGGATCGTCTTTTTCATCACGACGTAATCGGGCAAACGTTCGGGATGATTGACCAGGTCCTTCAGCGTCAATCTCTCCGGCGGCGACCCGGCCATCGCCACCGGCGAATACGCCAACATCCCCATTAAAACCAACGCCATCACGACAAAAACAGGTTTGACTTTCATTTCGATCCTTTCATTCGATCAATGCGAAACGCCAAATGTGTAATACCAACGACACATTTATCACCAACAAGTTAGATCACACAACCCCCATTGAATACATTTCCCGTGTTGTACCTGATGACGCAACCCCTCGCCGACGTTGGTTCCGGTCGATATACTGCCCCCCTTTAACCGGAGCAACGTCAAATGTCTGAATACAAACCCAAAAAGATCGTCCTGGCCTACAGCGGCGGGCTGGACACCAGCGTAATTTTGCCATGGCTCAAGGAACGTTATCCCGGCGTCAAACTGGTCGCCTTTGCGGCCGAGCTGGGTCAGGGGGATGAACTCAAAGGCATCGAGGACAAGGCCTACAAAAGCGGCGCCGATGAGGTCGTCGTCATGGACCTGCGGCAGGAATTCGCCGAACAGTACTGCTTTCCAATGTTGCGGGCACATGCAATTTACGAGCAGGATTACCTGTTGGGAACCAGCATCGCCCGGCCGTTGATCGCCGCCAAACAGGTTGAGGTCGCTCACCAGACCGGTTCCGATGCCGTCGGCCATGGCGCCACCGGCAAGGGCAACGACCAGGTGCGTTTTGAGCTGACCTACATGGCTTTGGACCCCAAACTAAAGATCATCTCCCCCTGGAAAGACCCCGGTTTTGAGTTGCGCGACCGCGAAAGCGCGGTGGAATACGCCCAGCAAAAAGGAATCCCCATCGCCCAGAGCAAGAAAAAGATATACAGCCAGGACCGCAACCTCTGGCACATCAGCCACGAAGGGGCCGAGATCGAACATCCCGACAAGGAACCCAAATGGGAAGCCTGCCTGACGATGTGCGTGCCGGCGGAAAAAGCCCCCGACACCAGCGAAATCGTCGAGATCGGTTTCAAGGCCGGCAACCCCATCTCCATCAACGGCAAAAAAATGCCCGGCCATGAACTGATCGCACACCTCAATAAAATCGGCGGTCAACATGGCGTCGGCGTCACCGTCCTGGCCGAAAACCGCCTGGTTGGCATGAAAAGCCGCGGCGTCTATGAAACCCCCGGCGGAACCATCCTTTACGAAGCCCACAAGGCTTTGGAACAGATTTGCATCGAGCGCGAAACTTTCCACTTCAAACAGCAGGTGGCGCTGCGATACGCCGAACTGGTCTATTATGGTCAGTGGTTTCACCCGTTGCGCGAATCGCTCCAGGCCTTTATCGACCAGACCAACGCCACCGTCACCGGAACCGCTCGCGTGCGGCTGTACAAAGGCCGGGCGATGCAGGTGGGCGCCAAGAGCGAACAGACCCTGTACGACCCGCAACTGGCCAGCTTCAGCATGGAAGGGTACGACGTCACGGCGGCACGCGGGTTTATCGACCTGTTTGGCCTGCCGATGAAGGTCTCCAGCCAGGTTCACCGCAAATAAGCGGATTCCCGCTCTGTCACAACGGGTGATACGATGGGTACACTGAATCCCATGCGAACCTTCGTCAGCATGATCGCCCTGCTGTTCTGGTGCGGCGGATGCGCAACCTATGAATACGACCTGGTCCGGCCGCAGGAACTGGCCCGCCACGTCGGTGGCCAACCACAGGCTTTGCAGGTTGAGCCGTTGATTTATCACCTGCAAAGCTATGACAACCGGCTGGTGATGCAGATTCAGAACCCAACCGCCGATCCGGTCATGTTGCGGGGCGACCAAAGCACCATCGTCGATCCGGCCGGCCAGTCGCACCCGTTGCGCAGCCAGACCATCGCGCCGGGGTCGTTTATCAAGCTGATCTTTCCGCCGATCATCCCCCGCATCGAGCGGAGCGGCCCAAGCATCGGCATTGGCATTGGTTATGGCCGTCATGTCGCCTGCCCGGAACCGCAATATCTCGCGGTTTACGAAGATTCAGCCCTGTATTGGGACTGGGATGGCCAGACCGACGCCAAAATCAATCTGGTTTATGAACGGGCCGGACAGCCGTTTGCGCATTCGTTCATTTTTCATCGCAAGAAAATGTAAAGGAGATTTCAATGTCCGGATTCAATCTTGGCGAACTGATGAACGCGGCCCGGCAGATGCAGGACAAGATGAAGCAGATGCAGGAAGACCTGGCCCGCCAGCAGGTGACGGCCGACGCCGGTGGTGGAATGGTTCAGGCAACGGTCAATGGCAAGCTGGAGCTGGTGAAACTCCGGATCGACAAGACCAAAATCGACATTTCGGACACCGAAATGCTGGAAGATGTGATCGTGGCGGCCGTGACCGGGGCACAGGCCCGTGCCAGCGAGATGATGAAACAGCAGGTGCAAAAAGCGGCCGGTGACATGGGATTGCCGCCTGGAATGCTCGGGCAATAGCAAATTATCTGGATTAGCAATATTTCGATATTTTTCTCCTCAAATACACCTATGTATTTGGGGCACTTCACTTTATAGCAATAAATCATAATCAAACTGGGGTATTGGGGAGTTTTGGTCGATGGATTTGCAGTTGCTTTATTTTGCACGTTGAAACTATAGTTTTGGGTGCATGACAGTGGGTGTGAGCCGGAGATGTGGCCGGTGCCGCGAAAGAGTTGTTACCCGCCAGTGTTGTTCAATGAATCGGTAGTGTCCGCCGTGACGATAAGAGGCAAGGGATGTTTCTCCAGTCGGGAGAGCTTGCATTGGATACCGTTGACGTTGCCGCAGGCCCGCCGCAGGTTGCGATGCGCGGTTCATCCATCATGATGAAGCGCCCCGCGCCGTGGGGTCCGCATCGTCAGCATTTGCCCATTGTCGAGCTTCGCGGGGTGCAATTTCACGCGATCACCGAGCCGCAGTGCATCGAATACATTCTGAATGAATTGAGAGGCGGCCGGGGCGGGGTGGTGATGACGCCGAATCTGGATCATCTGCGTCGATGCGGCGTGGACATGAGTTATCGGGCGTTGGTGGCGGAGGCGGACCTGGTGGTGGCCGATGGGATGCCGCTGGTCTGGGCCAGCCGATTGCAGGGGACGCCTTTGCCGCAACGGGTGGCGGGATCGGATTTAATCTCCAGCCTGAGCAAGGCGGCGGCCACCGAGGGGCGATCGCTGTTTTTGCTGGGTGGCGCGCCCGGATCGGCCGAGGGGGCCGCCAAAGTGTTGCGCGAGCGATTTCCAGGCGTGAAAATCGCGGGAATTCATTGTCCGCCGATGGGGTTCGAGGATGATGAACGGCAGATGGCGGCGGTGGTCGAGGCGTTGGAACAAGCCCGGCCGGACATCGTATACCTGGGGCTGGGGTCGCCCAAGCAGGAAAAGCTCATCCAACGGGTGCGGCGATACGTTCCCGGCGCGTGGTGGCTGGGGTTGGGGATCAGCTTCAGTTTTCTGTGTGGCGAAGTGCAACGCGCGCCCCGGTGGATTCAAAGGCTGGGGCTGGAATGGGTGCATCGGCTGGTGCAGGAACCCAAGCGGCTGTTCAAGCGGTACATCGTGCATGGGATTCCGTTTGCGGGTCGATTGCTGGGGCGCAGCGCGTTATCGGGCCTGGCGGTGAAGCTGCATCTTCGGCGCGTCTCGGCGCAGGGGTCGAGCCTGTTGGAGACTTTTAGTGATCAGGATTTGGATTTATTGATTGCATCGGAACGGATGAAGAGTACAACCGGCGTTGCGTCGTCGCGGGTTGAACCTGTAATTGAGCGGCCAAAGCCTGCGGGAGAAGTTCGGAACCGGGTAATGACAGCTTCGGCGGATATCAAAACAGGACGGCTGGGGCGGTTGCGGGCGCTGGTGCTGCTGGGCGGGTCGGTTCGGCCGACGCCGCTGACCACGAACAGCGGGCGGTCGATTCTGGACCTTCCGGTGGATGATACCGGTTCGATCCTGAACCATTGGGCACGTCACGCGGCCGAGTTATCGGCCGGTGCGGGGGTTGCGGATTTGCCGGTGCGGGTGCTGGTGAACCAGGGTTCATCGGACCTGGTGTCGATGGCGGGCGGGAATTTGCCCAATTTGCGAATTGAGCGGGATTTTGCGGAATACCGTGGAACCGGGGGCGTATTGGGCGATCTCGCCAAGGATTATGAAGATCAGGATTTGATCCTGGTGGCCAATGCCGCGCAATTGCTGATGGATGGATTGTATCCGTTGGCGCAGGCGCTGGATGAATCGGGCGGGCAGGTGAGCCTGATGGCACATCAGGATGGAACGCCCAGCGGGATGATGCTGATAACGTGTGGAGCTTTGCGGCTTATTCCGAGGTCCGGTTTCGTCGATATGAAAGAGCAGGCGCTGCCGGGGATCGCGGGAGAATACGAAGTGACGGTGGTGAACCGCAAGCGGCCGACGGGCCTGCCGATCCGATCGCTGACGGAATACATCGCGGCGTTGCGGCAGTATCACCGCAGGCGACTGGGCAAGCCGGCGATCAGCGATCCGCTGGCCGAGGAGTGGCGGCCGACGTTTTCGATCGTGGAGGAAGGGGCGCAGGTGGATGGGATGGCACGGGTTCATGATGCGGTGGTGCTGAAAGGCGCCCGCGTCGAGGCGGGAGCGGTGTTGGTGAGGTCGGTGGTGTGCGGGGATGCGGTGGTTCGGCGGGACCGGACGGCGGTGGACCGGATCGTGGCGGCGAACGATGGGATAAGACGGCGCGGATGACGATACAGTCGATCAATGGCGAGCGATGGAAGCCGTGGCACTTTGTGGCCGCGGTCGCTTTGGCCGCGCTGGGCGTGTGGGTCACGTTTGATGCGTGGGCGGACATTTTCCGCATCGCGGCCAACGACGAGGAATACAGTCATATTTTCATCGTGCCGGTGGTGGCGGGCTGGTTGATCTGGGTTCGTCGGGCGCGGCTGAGACATTGCCGGCCGTCGTTTACGATTCTCGGTCCGATCCTGGTGGCGATCGGGTGGATGTGTTCTTATTACGGCTTTTATCGGCTGGGGCCGGCGAAAATCGCCCTGCTGGACTGGCCGGCGCGGGGGATGTTCTGGGCGATGTGGGGGGTGCTGAAGGCATTGCATCTGGACATGGCCGGGCAGGTGTTGTGGCACAGCGGCGCGGTGCTGGTGGTGCTGGGATGCGTGCTGTCGGTGTTGGGAAAGAGCGTGCTGTTCCGGTTTTTTCCGGCGATCGCGGTGCTGGTGTTTTTGATCCCGGTGCCGGGGATGCTGCGGCAGAAGATCGCGATTCCGCTCCAGTCCTATACGGCACAGATCAGCGAGTGGCTTCTGGTGTTGTTCGGGGTGGACGTGGAGCGGTCGGGCAACATGCTGTCGATCAACGGCCGGCCGGTGACGATCGCCGAGGCGTGCAACGGGATTCGGATGGTGTTCGCGCTGATCCTGGTGGTGTACGCCTTCGCGTTTGGAATGCCCTTGCGCAATTCGGTGCGGCTGCTGGTCCTGGCGATCAGCCCGATCGCGGCGATCGCGTGCAACGTGCCGAGGATCTTGGCCACGGCGATGGTGTACGGGTATTTCACGCCGCAGACGGGCCAGATGTTCCACGATTACAGCGGGTGGCTGATGCTGCCGATCGCGTTTTTGATGTTGTACGGAATCATCTGGATTTTGAAATGGGCGATGATCCCGGTGACGAAATACACGCTGGCATCGCAATGAGATGAGAAACAGGACGAGATGAACATCCGGATTCGCAAAGTTCTGATGGTGATGACGGCCCCGCTGGTGACGGCGGCGTTGCTGGGCGGCATGGCCATGGAGAACAGCACGCACATCAAGCCGCAAAACGTCGAGGCGTTTCACGACGAGGCGAAGGCGGCGCTGGATGAGGTTCCGTACGTCATCGGGTCGTGGGTGGGCAAGGATGAGGCGGTTCCGACCGAGGCGGTGAAGCTGCTTCGGCCCAACCGGATCATCAGCCGGACGTACGTGGACGTGGCGGATGTGAATCGGCGGGCGAGCCTGTTGATCGTGCAGTGCCGCGATTCGCGGGACATGATGGGGCATTATCCGCCGATCTGCTATCCGGGGCAGGGCGAGGTGTTGATCTCATCCCGAAAGCGCGACTGGAAGGCGGGGGACATGACGATTCCGGGGATGGAATACCTTTTTGAGCGTCGCGGGCACGAATTTACGACCCAGCGGTACGTTTATGACTTCATGATCGTGCCGGGCGTGCCGATTATTCGGGATATGGACGGCGTTTTTCGCGCCGCGGAAGATTATCAGCGGCGTTATTTTGGCGCTGCGCAGTTTCAAGTGGTGATGACGGGTGATTTGAGCGAAGCCGATCGCGACGAGATTTTCAACGTGTTGATCGGCGCCAACACCAAAACAATCCGTTTACTGATGAACGGAGGGATAACGAAATGAACGAGCAACCCCCCCAAAGTCCGCTGGCGATGCCCAATCGCAACCTGGGTCCGGCGACCGATCTGTGGCAGACGCAGCTTGACCTGAGCGGCCAGCCGCAGGCGCAGCAGCAGCAACAACAACAGCCCCTGCGCAAACTGCATCGGTTGCTGCGCGGGCGATATCTTGTGGCGCTGGGTCTGGCGTTGGTGTGCGCGGTTGGCGGCGGGCTGGCGGGGTACATGAGCCAGAAGCCGCGCTTCCAGAGCCGCGGATACATCGAAATCAAGCCGTTTTTGTCCAGCATCGGCGAGGCGCCGGTGGTGATGCCCATGTACCAGGCGTACATGGAGACGCAGGTGACGAGGTTGCAGGATCAGCGCGTGATCCAGCGGGCGATGTCCAGCGACAAATGGCGTTCGCTGGGTCGCGGGATGAGCGATGCCGAATTCCGTGCTTTCATCGAAAACCTGATGGTGCAGCACGTCAAAAGCAGCTCGCTGATCATGGTGTCGTACACGGATGAAAATCCGCAGGCGGCGATGGTGGCGGTGGAGACGGTCATCCGGGCGTATCTGGACACGTTCGAGGACGTGGACGGGCGCGAACGCCGCGACCGGCTGGCGTATCTGGACAACGAGCGAAACCGGTTGATCCGCGAAAAAAATTCCAACCAGGATCAGATTCTGGCGCTGTCCGAACAGGATGGCACGCCGGAAAACGTGGCGGTGTTTCACAGCGCCGCGGTGCAGGAGCTGGTCCGGATCATGAGCCAGCTCACCGAGGCGCAGATCAAGCTGGGGATGGCCGAATCGACGATGGACCAGGCCCCCCGCAACACGGCGGCGACGACCAATCCTTCGGCGTTGACGGCGGAACAGATCGCGACGGTGGACCCGACGATGGCGCAGATGATCGCCACGCGGCGGGATCTTGATTTCAAGCTCCAGTCGATGCGCAAGACGCTGGGCGACCGACACCGGGTGGTGATCGAGATGACCGGCCGGCTGGAATTTCAGGATCAGCAGATTTCGCGATACGCCGAGATGTATCGCAAACGTTATGGCAACCAGCTTGGCACGATGGCACAGGGGGCGGAGGCGAGCGTCGGGCCGGTGGCGCTGGATGAACTGAAGCGCAACATCGAATATCTGCAGAAGATGTACGACAAGCAGCTCAAGCTGGTCACGGAGATCGGCGAGCGCGCGGCGAAGATTCAGAAATTGAAGCTGGAAGTGGATCAGGCCGACCAGAACCTGGCCGAGAACTCCAAGAAAATGGAGAAGGAACGCGCCCAGCAGGCATTGGAAGGCCGGCTGAACGTTTTAAGTTATGGCGACCGTCCGGTTTCTCCGTCGCAGGACAAACGCAAGCAGGCCAGCGCCCTGGGGTTTGTCGGCGGCGGCGCGGTGCCGATCGTGCTGTTGCTGCTGGTGGGATTGATGGATCAGCGTTATCGCTACAGCGACGAGCCGACATCGGATGTTTCGGGGGTTCCGCTGCTGGGGATTTTGCCGAACCTGCCGGACCTGTTGACCGATCCGGAACAGGCGGCGATCGCGGCCCATTGCGTGCATCAGATTCGCACGATGCTGCAACTGGGATCGCACGTGGAGGAACGAAGGGTCTTCGCCGTCACCAGCGCTTCGCCGGGCGATGGGAAGACCAGTTTGACGCTGGCGCTGGGGTTGTCGTTCGCGGCATCCGGTTCGCGCACGCTGCTGATCGACTGCGACCTGGTAGGCGGCGGATTGACGCATCGGTTGAACGTCAAGTCGCCCGAAGGCATCCTGGAGGCGCTGGCCCACCGTTCGCTGCTGGATTACATCCACAACACGGAAATCGCGGATCTGGCGATCCTGCCGGTGGGCGGGGCGCACGCGCACCACGCCAGTTCGCTGTCGCCTTCGGCGTTGCGGCGGCTGATCGGCGAGGCCCGCAAACATTACGACACGATTTTGATTGACAGCGGCCCGATCCTGGGCAGCATTGAGGCGTCGCCGGTGGCGGCCAACGCGGACGGGGTCATTTTGGCCGTGTCGCGCGGGCAGCAGCGGCCGCTGGTGGAGAAGGCGCTGGCGCAACTGACGGCCATCCGCGCCACCATCGCGGGCGTGGTGTTCAACCGGGCGCAGGCGAAGGATTTTGACCGCTCGGTGAGCCGGATGTCGATGCGTTCGATGTCACGCAACGCCACGGCCGAGGCGTCGGCGCTGGTCAAGAGCGGCAAACCCGCCAACGGGGCGCGCAACGGAATGGGTCCGGTGGCGCACGCGGTGGCGAAATCATTTAATCCGGCCAATGGCGATGATCACGGCTGAATCGGTCATGGACGAACGCCCGTCGGCGACGCCGGCGGAGTCGCCCGCCGCGCCGATCACGGCCGGCCGCACGATCTGGGGCCTGGACCCGCTGCAACTGCACGCCCGTTACTGGGCGGCGCACGGGGTGCAGGTGGTGCGCCAGGGTGAGCCGTCGCAGATCGTCAAACATGCCGAGTTGTTTCTGCTGATCGACCCCCGGACGCTGGCGCTGTTCCAGTTGTCTCCGATGATGGAGACGCTCAACTGGGTCAAGCCGCAGGTTTTTTTCGTGCGCCTGCACGATGACCGGGAGCGCGGTTATCGTGAGCGCGTGGTGACCGACGAGGTCGGGCGGTTCGTGCGGTTTCAGCGTTTATACGATGCTTCGGAGGATTTTCGGCTGGCGAGGGTGGTGCTGACGCCGGATCGCGAGATCGCGCAATTGTGGCAGTCTGCGCCGGACCCGTTGTCGGGCTGGCGGCGGCTGCGGCGGTTTATTCCGCGCATCGAACGGGTGACGGCATCGGTGAAAGGGAGCGTTTACGACCGAAACGTCGATCGCGAGGTGGCGACTTTTCTGCGCGACCTGATCCAGAAATGGAAACGGCCCGACCAGACGATCGTGCGGGCCGAGCGCGTTGAGGCGGAGGTGTGGCGCGACCCTAAGTCCATCATCGAATCGGGGGCCAAGTTCATCGGCCCGGTGTGGGTGGGCGCGGGCAGGCGGGTCGATGCGCTCAACACGGTGATCGGCCCGGCGGTGGTGTGGGATGACCCGGCCACCCGGCCGCAGACCGAGGCGATTCAATGGCTGGAGATCGAGCCGACCGAAATCCCGCCGACCCCCCTGCCGCGGGCGTCAACGATTTTTGACCGGGTTTTCAAGCGATTGTTCGACCTGGCGTTCGCGGGGGTGGCGGTGTTGCTGACGCTGCCGTTGTATCCGTTTATCATCCTGGCGATCTGGCTGGAGGATGGGCGGCCGTTTTTCTTCGCCCATCGGCGTGAAACCAAGGGAGGTGTCGAGTTTCCGTGCGTGAAATTCCGGTCGATGCGGAAGGATGCCGAGCAGATCAAGGAACAGCTTCGCGGCCGCAACCAGGCGGATGGGCCGCAGTTTTTCATGGAAAACGACCCGCGGCTGACGCGGGTGGGCAAGGTGCTGCGAAAATATCATCTGGACGAGCTGCCGCAGTTTTTCAACGTCCTGGCCGGACACATGTCGATCGTCGGCCCGCGGCCCAGCCCGTTCAAGGAAAACCAGTATTGTCCGCCGTGGCGCGAAGCGCGACTGAGCGTGCGGCCGGGCGTCACCGGCTTGTGGCAGGTCAAACGCACGCGGCGCGCCGGGACCGACTTTCAGGAATGGATCAAGTACGATATCGAATACGTTGAGAAGCGCAACGGGTGGCTGGACCTGAAAATCATTTTCCAAACGGCCACGCAGATACTAAGGAAGGTAACTCGCTCATGAGCATGCGTCCAAAGACCAAGCGCCGGCTGATCATTTTGATTTCGGCATTGATCGTGATCAGCGGCACGGTGGTGGGATTGGTTCTGTTGCAGCAACACCGCAACCAGCAGGCGCTGATGGAACGGCGCCGCATCGGGATGGAAGCCTATCAGCGCGGCGACTACCAGGAGGCGCTGCTCCCGCTGTCGGGTTATCTGGTCAAACAGCCCAAAGACCTCGACGTGCGATTCGCGTTCGCCAAGTCGCGCAGCGAAGTCGAAGACCCCAAGGTGGATTATCTGGGCGAGGCGATCGCGCACCTGCTGGTTTATCTGCAGGATCGGCCGGACGACGGCCCGGCACGCCATCTGCTGCTGGAACTGTATTACAAATCCGGCCGCAACACCGAAGCCATCGACCTGGCGACGCAACTGCTGGCAAAGGACCCGGCCGACATCGAAGCCCTGCGCAACCGTTCCAAATGCCAGTATCGGCTGCGGAAGTTTCAGGAAGCGCTGGCCGATTCGGAAAAGCTCAATGAGCTGGCCCCGCTGGACCTGGAAGGCCATCAACTGACCTACGAGTTGTTGTTTCAGCTCAAACGGCCGGTCAGCGAGGTGCTGAAACGCGCTGAAGAGGCGCGGGCCAAGCACCCTGATGACGCCCGGTTCGAGCTGTTGCAGGCGTTCGCCTATCTGTATGCCGGCAACACGGACGAGGCGACCAAGTGGCTGGACACCGCTTCCAAACACCCGATGCCATCGCCGGAATTCGTCCGGCTGCTGGTGCGGCTGTACGACTCGATGCGGCTGTTTGACCGCGGCCAGAAGGTGCTGGAACAGATCGTCAGCGAACACGGCGACCCCAAGCTGCTGCAAATGCTGATCGACCGCCTGTGGCAGGCGTCGCGATACACCGAGGTGGTGGATCGGCTGGACAAGCTGGACGTTAAATCCGACAAGACCGACACCCACCTGATGGCGATCAAGGCCTATTCGCTGTATCAGCTCAACCGCGGGGCCGACGCCAAGCCGGTGGTGGATGCGCTGGCCGCCCGCAAGAACGATGACACCGCCCGCGCCTGGGCGATCACGCTGCGGGCGCGATACGAAGATCCAACCCTGGACACCCCCCAGCGCATCGAACAGTACGACAAGGCGGTGTTGTCCGATCCTTCCAACGCGGTCATCCGGTTCTTGATCGGCGAAGCCTACGCGCGCATTCGTGAAACCGAACTGGCCCTGGATGCCTGGCGCCGGGCCAGCGAACTGGACCCCGGCTGGGCCGCCCCGCGCGCCCAGCGCGCCCGCCTGCTGGCGATGACGGGCCGGATCGACGCCGCCATCGAAGAAGCCAGCGAGGCGATTCGACGTTCCCCCACCGTCGGCTCGGTCATCGCCGGCGTGGTGGCGCTGTATTACAAGGCCGAACAGACCGGCAACCCATCCGATCTGAAAGAGGCGTTGAAGCTGGCGACCACGCTGCAAACCCAGGTTCCCAACGAGCCTGAAACGCTCGGAATCTACGTCACGCTGCTGGCCAAATCGGGCCAGCGCGACCAGGCCATCGAAATCATCCGCGGCGCGCTCGAATCGCAGCGGCCGCTGTCTCAGGAAACGCTGCTGGGATTGGCCGAAATCAGCCGGAATTTCAAGCTGGGGCTTGAACGGCGGATATATGACATCGCGGAACAAAAATTCAGCGTCACGCCGTCGCTGGCGTATGCCCGCGCCTCGGACCTGCATGCCGCCGGCGAGTCGCAGCGAGGCCTGGAATATCTCCAATCCCTGGTCAACAACCAGAGCGGCGATGCGCTGCAATGGAAGCTGGCACTGGCGCAATACATGGAACTGATCCGCGACCCCGGCGCCAAGGATTCGTGGGTCGCCCTGGGCGATGCGTATCCAAAAAACCTCTCGGTGCAGACGGCCGTGCTGGGTTCGGCGTCGGCCCACGCGGATCGTGAATTCATCAAGCGGACCATCGAACGTTACAAGGCCCTGACCGGCGCGGAAGGATACAGTTGGAAACTCGCGCAGGCCCGCTGGCTGCTGGGCAGCGGCAACGACAAGGACAACGCCGCCGCCATCGTGCTGCTGGTTGAACTGACGCGGGCATCGCCCAACCTGCTCGAACCCCATTTGCTGCTGGCCAAGGCGATGGAAGACAGCGGCCATGCCGATGTCGCCGTCGAACAACTGACGCAGGCCGTCGGGCTTAAACCCGGCTCCATCGACATCCTGATCGATCTGGTTCGACTGCTGCAACGACAGACGCGGTTTGACGAAGCCCGCAAATATCTCGATCGCGCCGCCGCCAGCCCCTCGTTGTCGCCCGATGCCCGCCGCCGCATCGCCATGATGTACGCCCAACAGGGCAATCTCGACCAGGCGGTGGCGCTGCTGCAGGGCGTTCCCGCATCGGACAACGATCCGGCCCGTCTGCTGATCCTGGCCCAGGTGCAGCGCCAACGCGGCGATTTTGACGCCGCCGGCAGGATCTTCGCGCAATTGTTGAAGGCCCCTTCGGTTGACGCCGCCACCATCGAGGCCGCCGCCGATTTTTATGCCTCGCGCGGCGACATCGATCAGGCCAAACAGATCCTCGGCCGGCTCGATCAGTTGAAACTCACCCCCGGCCGGGCGGAATTGATCCGCGCTGAATTCAACGGTCGTTACGTCGGCAGTGAAGCGGCCGTGAGTCAATATCAGGCCGCCATCGCGGCCGCCCCCACCGATGCGAACATCCGCATCCGGCTGATTTCGCATTACATGCGCCAGGAGGATTTCGCCCACGCCGTCAGCGCGGCCGACGAGGCCCTCAAGACGATCCCCAACAACAAGGACATTCAAAGCCTCCGCGATCGTGCTTCGGCGCTGGCCTCCAACAAGGAGAGCGGCAATTATCGCGACTTGATCGAGGTTCTCTCACAGGAACCCAACAACGAGGCGGCCGTCCAGACCCTTAAAATCCTCAACGATTCAACCTCCAAAAGCCAGCAGGTGATCGCACAGGCCAAACAAACCAACGAACCGGCCGCCCAGACCAACGAAAAAATTCGCCAGATCGTCGAACAGGAGGCCAATGCCCTGCGGCCGCTGGCCGACCGATATCCTCGTTTCTTCCCATTGCAGGCACAATTGATCGGCGATTATCTGAAGCTGCGAAAGCTCAATGACGCCGTGCAGGTCGCCCAGCGCACCATGGATGCGCTGCCCACCAGCCCGGATGCCGCCCGGCTGGCGGTGCAGGTCTTCGCCGCCGCCGGCCGTCCCACGGATGTCCTGGTCGCCGCGCGCAACTGGCGCCAGCGGTCCATGCAGGAACCGCGCGGCGCCGACATCGCCATCGCCGAGGCCCAACTGGCCCTCAACAACGTCCCGGCGGCCATGGACCAGCTTAAACCTTACGAACAACTGGCCAAAACCAATCCCAGGGAAAATCTTCAACTGGTCAGCGTCTACGCGCGTGCCCTGATCATGTCAGATCGCACCGCGGAGGCCGCCGCCATCATTCTGCCGCTGGCCAAAAACTCGGCCCAATGGCGCGAGCTTTGGCTGACGCTCATTCCCCTGGCCCCCCGCGGCGCTTCGGGCGATGAACAGCGCATCGCGCAGGTCATCCCCTTCATCCCACCCGACTCGTTCGACGAACAGCTTGGCCTGGCCCGCGCCTGGTACGACATGGGACAGCGGTACGGCCAGCAAACCGCCCTCGAACGCGCCCGCGACCTGCTCAAAAAGCTCTCAGGCCAACCGCAGGCCCGCGGCGATTTCTTCGTGCTGCTGGGTTCCACCTATGAAAGCCTCGGCGATCTGCCTTCAGCCGAATCGGCTTATCGCACCGCCCTGGACAAGGAACCAGCCCATGCCGTGGCGATGAACCAGCTCGCCTTCATCCTGCTGCAGATGGGCAAAAATCTTCCCGAAGCCCTGCATTGGTCGCAGAAAGCGGTCGCCTTAAACCCCTCGGTGGCCACGTTGCACGATACGTTGGCCCGCATTTACGCCCACCTTCAACAGTGGGACAACGCCACCGCCAGCTTCCGCAATGCACTGAAACTGGACCCCAACAACATCGAATCCCTCATCGGACTGGCCGATGCGCTGACCCACACCAACAACAAGGAAGAAGCCCGCGCGATCGTCCAGCAGGTGGACAACCTTCTTCGCGCCGCCCCGCCGCTGTCGGTTCCGTTGAGCCAGCAGTTGCAAAACGTTCGCCGGGCGCTGGCCTCAACCAACTGATGCGATTGATGGCATGATGCAACAAAGAGGGCGTCGCCCAAACGACGCCCTCTTTTTTCGTGTCTGATCGCTGGTTACGCTTTTTTTAATGACTCAACCGCACCAACCCGATCAATTCCACGTCAAAATGCAGCGTTGAATTGGCCGGAATCGGCCCCTGCGTCTTGTCCCCATATCCCAGCGACGGCGGGATCACCAGTCGTCGCTTCTCCCCCACCACCATCCCGACCAGACCCTGGTCCCATCCCTTGATGACGTTCCCCTGTCCCAGCGTGAATTTGATCGGCTGGCCGTTGTCATACGAGGAATCGAACTTCGTCCCGTTGTCCAGCGTCCCGACGTAATGCACCAGCACAATGTCCCCATCCTGCGCCCCGGCATGACCCGCCCGCAATTCCGTGACGACCAATCCGCCATCGGTCGTCTGGCTCTGCTCCTCCGTCGCCGGCTGCGCTGAAGGCTGTGTCGCCGGATCGGCAAACGCCAACACCCCGGCCAACGCCATGACAGAACCGGCCACCATCGCTCTATGAATCATGATTGCTCCTGTTTTCATCTCAAACAACACACCCCACCCACGTCAAAATCGTAAGCGCCAATTCCCTTTCGCACAATGTTCCCAAATCAGCGATTGCCCTGGGCGGCCGTTTCATTGCCGTTGGGAAGGTAAATTCCAATCCCATCCGCCCGGAACGAAATACCGCTCATCGAGTTCCAAAACCGGCCCCTGGAAAGTCTGATAAATTTTCTTGAAAACCATTTTTCTTCATTAAACCGGCCGGATCAAATCGTGCGGCTTTTGTCCCCGCTCGCAAACGCCGATAATCATTCTATGCCCGCTCAACGGGAAGCGGCCGTTGGTATTGTGATTGCGGGGAACATCAGCGAGGTTTCAGCATGTCCAAATCATTCCAGGAATGGATCAACGAAGGCGAACAGTTGTACGATGCCGCGTTTCGCGAATATCAGAGCATCGAAACCCAGCTTGATGAGTTGGAAAAACAGCTCGCCGCCAAGCAGATGGAAGTGAATCAGATCGCCCAGATCATCGGCAAGCCGCCGGTTGAAGGCAATCGCCGGCTCAGCGCCCAGATCATCGAACCCGAACGCCAGCAGCAAAGCGCCAGTTCCCCCGCCGCCATCGCCCGCGCCCTCACCGGCCGTCAGGTTGGCCGCTGATCGCCTGCACCTGCGCCGCCACGCGGGCCTTGCGGATCTGCATGGCTTTGCGCACTTCAAGCATCAGCAGCTCGACTTTGAATGGTTTGTACAACACCGCGTGCAACCCTTCCTGGCTGGCCCGCATGATGCTGTGATTGGGATCGTATCCGAACCCCGTCATTAAAATCACCGGCGGCGTCGGCTGCATTCGCCGGCTGGCGGCGAAAATGTCGTACCCGCTCTTGTCCGGCATCCTGATGTCGCTGATGATCAGATCAAAACCGTGCCGATCCAGCGCCGCCATCGCCTCGGTTCCGTTGGTCGTGATCGTCGCCACCACGCCGAATTTTCGCAGGACATCCTTGATCGTCTGCCGCATGTTCGGATCGTCGTCCGCCACCAGCACCTGCGACCCCGCCAGCAACGGATCGATTTCCCCCACCACATCCCTCGCCCCGATGATGTTGCTTGGCCCATCGGCCGCCTGGCGCATCGTCTTGCGCATCACCTGCACGTTGTCCAGAATCTGCTGCAACTTGCCCCGCAGCTCGTCATGGCCGATGAATTCCTCCATCAACGCGCCGATGTCGATGTGAAGGTCATTGAGCGGGCCGGCCAGCAGCGAACAAACGTCATCGGTCACCTTGTGGCTCGTGCTGACGCGCTCCACCACCATCAAATCGAGGATGTTCAGCGCGATCGCAACGTACCGCCCGAAAATCTCCGCGAACTGCCGGTCATCCTCGTTAAACGCCGCCCGCTGACGCGACTCGATGTTCAGGATTCCGATGATCTTGTCGTGCAGCCGCAACGGAACCGTCAAGCTGCTCTTGGCCTGGTCCAGCCCGACGACGTACCGGGGATCGCGCTCGATGTCCGGGCAGATGTACGACCGTCCCGTCGACGCGACGTACCCGCTGATCCCATGCCCCTCCGCCTCGGCGAACATCTCGATGTTGAGCGAATCGTTGGGCAGCCCGTGCGCGATCACCACTTCCAGCTTGTTGGACTTGCGGTCCAGCAACCGGATCGCGAAATGGTCAAAGTGCATCAGGTCGCGCGTGTAGCTGATGATCTTTTCCTCCAGCAGGTGCAATCGCTGGCCCACGTTCATCTTGCTCAGCGCGTCGGCCTCCAGCCGCACCAGCTCCCGGCCCGCCTTGTCGATCGCGTCGATTTTCTGCTGCAACCGCCTGGTCCCCGTGGCATCCCACACCACCGCCACCACCTGCACCACCTGACCGGCCGGGCTGATCACCGGCGATGCGATCATCTCCATGAACTGCTGGTCTTCGATGTTCAGCGAATATCGTTTGGATCGGTTGAAGGCGGGCGTTTCGTTGGGAAGGGGGGAAGTCTGCTTGCTGAAAAGTTCAAATGCCTCCTGGCAGGTCCGGCGGATTTTTTCGTGTACCCGCGCCGGCCAGGCCTGCATCTTTTTGTTCATCCAGTTGCACCGCGCCTCCCCATCCACGATGCACACCCCCTCTCCGATCGTGTTCAACACCAGGTTCGCCTGCTGCGACACCAGGGCGCGCTCCAACGGCAGAAAATCCGCCGAATCCGAAAATATCGCGTCGTAATGTTCGTGCCTCAGCGACTCAATCGCCTGGTCGATCGACTTGGTGATCGTCAGTTCGCAATGCTCCCCAAGCGTGTCGATGATGGAAGCGTTGGTCGTCGATTGACCCGCGAGAACCAGAACTTTGTTTCGCGTTTCCGCCAAAGCAATAGCCCGCCACCGCCCCAGAACCGCATCGTAAACCCATGCGGCCAATTCCGTCAACAGTATAGCCGGGCGCTACACCAACCGCCACCCGGCTGTAAGATGATACGCCACAACCCCTTGTCGGGTTTGGCTCATCCGGCCCCAGCGGCGTCATCATGCCCCAGACCATCTTCCTCACCGGCGCTTCGGGCTTCATCGGCCAGGCCATCGTGCGCCGACTGCTTTTGGGCAATCACCGCGTCCGCGCCCTCATCCACCACTCCCCGCTGCCCATCGCCCATCCCAACCTTCAACCCGTCGCCGGCGACCTCTTTGATGGCAAATTCTTGCTACATGCCCTTGGCGGCTGCGATGCCATCATTCATCTCATCGGCATCATCCGCCAGAAACCTTCGCACGGCATCACTTTCCATCGCCTGCACGAACAAGCCACCGCGTCCATGGTTCAGGCCGCAAACGAAGCCCAAATCCCGCGATTCATTCATATGTCCGCCCTTGGAACCCGCCCCGTCGCCGCCTGCGATTATCACCGAACCAAATACAACGCCGAACAAATCGTCTGTCACAGCCAACTGAAATGGACCGTGTTTCGCCCTTCTCTCATTCACGGCCCACAGGGTGAATTCATGCGGCAAGTCGCCGGCTGGGCACGCAAAACCACCCCGCCGTTTTTATTCATGCCCTATTTCGGCGCGGGATTGTTCGGCCAGAAAGGCGCCGGCCTGCTTCAACCCATCTTTGTCGAGGATGTCGCCCGCGCCTTTGTCGAAGCACTTGAAAACGAAAAAACCATCGGCGAAATCCACCCTCTGGCCGGCCCGGATCGTTATACCTGGCCGCAATTTTATCGACTCGCCAGTCAGGCCATCGTCGGCCATCCCCGACTGACCAGCCCCATCCCCGCATGGTTCGCCAAGTTCCTCACCCATGCCATCCCCGCCCCGCTGCTGCCGTTCAATCGAGATCAAATCATCATGAGCCAGGAGGACAACGTCGCCCGCCTCGACAAGTTCATCGCACAGTTCGGCTGGACGCCCGCCCCATTCCCTTCATCGCTTCAATCGTATTGCCTCACTCTTTAACCCCGGCTTCTTCCAAGACCGCAATCGCCTCTTTGACATCTCCCATCCGCTCTTCACCCGACTCGCGCTCGATCACCAGCGGGCCGCGATACTCGATCCGATCCAACGCCTCCAGAAACCGTTCCGGCCCCACCTGCCCACGCCCGAATGCCACCTCATTGCCCCATTTCATCCCTGGCGCATCCGACAACACCGCATCTTTCACGTGAACGTGCCGGATGTGCCGGCCGAGGATGCCAATCGCCTCGATCGGATCGCCCGCGCCGTACAAAATCATGTTCGCCGGATCAAAATTGACGTGGACGTTCTTCGTCCCCAGATCATTGAGAAATTGCAGCAGTTCGGATGCCTCCTCCTGCCCGGTCTCCATCAACAATTCCACGCCGTGGTTTGCCAATTCTTTGGCAACGCCGCGCACCCGCTCCACCATCGGCACGTAATGTTCGGCACTGCTCGGCGGCACAAACCCGATGTGGCAGGACAACAACTTCACGCCCATTTCCGCCGACAGTTTCCCCGCCTCGATCGCCAATCGCCGGCGGTCCTCCCACAACTCATCGGGCGCGAATCCACCCGTGCGGCGAATCAGCGCCATCGACGTGTAATCTTCCCCCGGAAAATCAATCATCCCCGCCGACACCTCGATCCCCGAATCCCGCAAACATCCAAGCTGCCGTTGTTTTTGCCCCTCATCCAGCCCCATCAACGGCCCCAGCGCCAACTGCACGCTGGACAATCCCAGCTCATTGACCTTCCCCGCCAGGTCGGCCAGATCCACCGGCCGAATCGACCAACTGCACACGCCTATTTCGTGACCCAGAATCCGCATTGTCAATCCTTTGCCTTCACTTCGCTCACGTCATAGCGGATATATCGCTTTTTCATCCACCGCACCGCGAGCAAATCCACGAACGCCCGCAGCGCCCGGTTGCGAAAACCATACTTGGGCGTGCCCGCGAATCGCGGCGAATGTTTCACCGGCACCTCCAGGCAGCTATACCCACGCATCTTCACCAGTGTCGGGAAAAAACGGTGCATCCCCGTATAAAGCTGCAACCCCTCCAGGCAATGCCGCCGGTAAATCTTCAAGCTGCTGGCCGAATCGTTCACCGTCTCCTGGCTGATCCAGTTGCGGATGCGGTTGGCCTGTCGGCTTTGCCACCGCCGAAAACCGGTGTCCTGACGATCCTTGCGCCAGCCGGTGATCATGTCATACCCATCCAACATCCCAAGCAATCGCGGAATCTCCTCCGGGTCGTTCTGCAAATCCGCATCAATCGTCGCGATGATCCGCCCCCGCGCCGCCTTGAATCCCGCATCAAACGCCGCGCTCTGCCCCCCGTTTCGCCCCATCCGCAACACCCGCAACCACGGATATTTCCCCATCGCCTCTTTCAACAACCCCGCCATCCCATCGGTGCTCCCATCATCCACAATGATCACTTCAAACCCCCCTTCCACCTGCTTCAACGCCCCCCCCACCCGCTCCAGCAGCGCCCCCACGTTCTCCTGCTCATTATAGGCCGGGATCACCACCGACAAATTCACATCCATGCTCATCCCCGCAGAATGTATCTATTCTCACCCCGTTGAAAAGCCCCGCCAAGCCAGGCAGTGATGCTGGGTCCGCCAATTCTTTCGGGAGCGGCCTAAATCAGCGGATGTCGGCTTGACCACCAGCGGTTCCAGGCGCCGCTATGGTACAGGGCCTCCAGTTGCATCACATGCTCGACATTGCTCTGGTTCCAGCGCACACCCCGCCCATTGCCGCTCCTCGACGTTCTCTTCGCCGACCGGAGCTTTGCTTGCAGCTTCCTTCAGACCACGCCTCGCGACGCAGCCCTTGCTGTTCGGCTATGGGTTCCCGTCACCTGGGTCCCAAGAGGACTTTCACCTCCAAGTCATCACGTCATGCCCGGCGCACGCCAAAAAAGAGGGCCGGCACCAAGCCGGCCCGTTGGGTCATCGTTCTCTGTCGATGAGCAGTCATCGCACCGCGCGACGGCGGCGAATCAGGCCACCCAACCCCGCCACGCCAAGCAGCCCCAACAGCGAAGGCTCGGGGACGAAGCTGATGTTGGAAACCGACGCTCCGCTCTTTTGGTAGAACTGAAGCTGGTACGATCCCTCACCGCCGACGCCATCGACGGCATTGCCGGTCAAACCTTGAGAATGGTCGTTCACATCCACCCAGGATGCCCAACCAAGGGCAACCGCATTCGCGCCGGAGGTCTCCGACTCATCCGACACAAACAGGTAGGGAACCGAATCGCCTCCCGTGACGGCCGTTCCATCCGGTTGAGGCGAGGAGGTTCCTCCAATGTCAAACTGCGTGATGCCATTGGTCGCCTTAAACGCCACCGGCGAACCGTCCACGGAAAGCCACATCTTTCCATTCGACTGGTCCACTGTGAACAGATAGTGGTGCTGGCCGGTTAGATCAACCTGCGCCGCGTACGGACCATAGTCCGAATCAACCGCCAACGTCAGATTGTTGCTGTCGTCGTACCCGTAAAACATCTGCGTAAACCAATGCCCCGCGCTGGGATCTGATGGATTATTCGTCGGGTTCAGATAGTTGATATCAAAACGGGCAATGTTGCTGAAATCCGGAGGAGAGGCGCTGAACGCCACTGGCCCCGGGGTGTAATCAAAGGACATGAACGTTAAATTCCCCGGAAGATCGGGCGTACCCTCAAAATAATCCGCCGAGTCCAGATTCACGCCAAAAGCGCTGCCGCAAATCGTGGCCGACATGCCAGCAACCAATGCCAATTGCAAAAACCGCTTCATCGTACCTCCTAATTTGACTAAATCTCTTCTTATCTTTTACAACTCGTCCGCCATGTGCCAACCCAAGCTGGCCAAAGCACTTACAGACTTGACTATCAATCAGTGCAGTCCCTCCTCTCATTCCCGAAACGGATAGGCAATACCGCCCACCCCAGAATGTGGCATAACCCAAAACTTGACGGTGTGAACTATACAACCATACCACAACGAGTCAATATTTTTTGTGAAATTTACCGTAATTTTACGTTGTCTGATGCCATATCGCTGATCCTGTTTCACGGCAGATTGATTCTTTTTTCTTGACTGTTTGTGCTTTGTTAGGTATAATGGCCATGCCGGTCATCTTCCGGGGGAAGATGAAAATGCCGGCTCATCTCACCACTTCTCCGCTTGATTGTCTTATCATCGGAGGTATGAAGGGGGACAACCCATGGCCCATAATCGTTTTTTCACAATCCATCGTCGTCTGTTCCTGGTTTGGATCGGCATCCTTGCTTTGATCCCCTCCCTCTCTCGTGGCGCGGATCTGCCGCGACAGGTTCAAAGCGTTCAGATTCATTTCGACGATGGCACGGAACAGACGCTTCCCGCTCAACTTGCCGTCGCAACCACCACCGCCCCAACGGGCGATCATTCGGAGGTCAAGGTTCCACAGGCCGTCACGACGTTGATGGCTCCTGCGGCCATTCATGTTCGAGCGCCGGATTTGCCGGAGGGCATTTCGCCCTTGCTCACCCGCTATCAATGGGATTTCGCCGATCAAGCCGGGCGGTTTTCCAACCTGGAGGGGTTCAATGCCGCCCACATCTATGACACGCCGGGCGATTACGTCATTCGGCTCCGGTTCACCTATCCCGACCGCTCAACGCGCACGCTCTCCACGTCGATTCGCATCGTCCCCGACACCCGACCCGCCATTTATCTGGCGACCGACGGCAACGATGAAAATCTCGGCAACGACCCAGACCATCCCATTCGATCCCTTGTGCGTGCCCAGATGCTCCTTCGCAACAACACCAAACTCCTGCTGCGCAAAGGGGACCGGTTTGAACAAAACCGCACCTTCCGGCTCAACTATGCGAACGTAATGCTGGGCGCTTATGGCCAGGGGGACAACCCGCAACTGGTCTGGACCGGCCGCGAGGATGGAGCGATGGTCCATCTCGACAAATCATCCCGTCAGATCGTCATTCAGGACCTGACTTTCGATGCCGACAAGGATGGCGCGACACAGTATGCCATCGAAGCCGCAGGACAGGCGATCACCATTCGACGCTGCGAATTCCGCCGCGTCGGCAACGCCATCAATGCCAACGGACGCCCGCGCGGCCTGCTGGTGCAGGACAACTCCGCCCCGCTGGTCGCTTTTGGCATCAAAGGCTATTTCCTCTGGATGGAAGGCTCCGACCTGACGATCCTTTCCAACACCGTCGCCAACGTCTGGCGCGAGCACGTCCTGCGCGGCGGGTTCGGCGTCGATCACGTCCTGATCGCCCACAACGATTTCGCCAACCTCGACCGCAAAGCCCAGGGGGACAAGCTCGACTGGGCCAAGGGGTGCATCGTCGCACAGGATGGATCGTACGTTTACATCGCCAACAACATCACCCGCGAAGGGGGCATCGGCGCCGGCCCGCTCGGCGGCGACGATGGGTTTTCCCACCGATCCGCGCGGACCCGCTACGTCGTCATCGAAAACAACCAGTGCATCAACAAGGAAATCACCATCTCACACGGCGCCGAGCACGTCATGATCCGCAACAATCTTCTCCAGCGCCGCGGCTGGCGATGCATCGAGATACAGGGATTCGACGCCCGCTATGATCGCGGCGTCAGCGACCTGTGGATCGTGAACAACACCGCGATGGTCAGCGGCGCCAACGGTTCTTTCATGCGGCTGCTCGGCCCCGCCCAATCAATCACCCTCGCCAACAACCTCCTGATCGCTCCCGATGTTCGTCCGAGCGACGCCAACAACTGCGCCCTCTCGATTGACGATGATTCACTGGCCGGTTTTGCCTCCATCAGCCACAATGTCTGGGGAACCAAAGCCTCGGCCGATGATGGCATTGTCCAACTGGGCAAAAACCTGCTATCACTGAGGCAATGGAACGCCTTGCCGCAGGTGAAAGAAGACTTGCATGATCTGATCGAAACCGATCCACAAGGCGTTCCCCCGGCAGGCAGTTCCGCCGCCTCGCATGGCAGGTCCGTTCCCGGCGTATGGACCGACCGCCTTGGCAATCCGCGACCGGAAAGCGCCCCATGGTCCGCCGGCGCGATACAGGTGACTCAATAATGGAAAATCCGATGTCCGCCAACGATCTCTCCCGTCGCCAGTTCATTCAGACCGCCGCCGCGACGGCGTGCGCGTGCGCCTTGTGCGGCGCGCTTCCCGCATTGGCCGATGAAAAAGTCCCCACGACTCCGCTGGACGCCGGGAAACTGGCCGATTATGCCTCGGATGGCGTCTACGATCAGTTCGCCAAAAGCCGCCACATCCTGATTGTGCGTCACGAGAACAGGATTTACGCCCCCACCGCGGTCTGCACCCACAAACATTGCGTCGTCCGCGCCAAGGATCAGATCATCATCTGCCCATGCCACAACAGCCGATACGATGTCGATGGCGTTCCCACGCGCGGCCCGGCCAAAAAACCGCTGATTCGTTATTCCATTCAGATTCAAGACGGGCACATCATCATCGACCCCACCCAGACTTTTGACCAGTCCAAATGGAGCGAACCGCGGGCTTTCATCGCGTTCTGATCGTTGGGTCAGACAGAGCCTAGTCCCGACGGACCATCACGCCATGGTTGGCCAGGAAATCCTTCACCTGTCCCACCGTGTAATGTCCGAAATGAAAAATGCTCGCGGCCAAAGCCGCATCGGCCTTGCCATCGGTCAGCACGTCCAGCATGTGCTGTGGCGACCCCGCCCCGCCGCTGGCGACCACCGGCACATCGACCGCCGAACTGACCGCGGCCGTCATCGGAAGGTCATATCCGCTGGTCGTCCCGTCGGCGTTCATGACGTTGAGCACGATCTCCCCCGCCCCCAACGACTGGGCCTGCTCGACCCATTTCATGACCTCGATGCCGGTGTCCACGCGCCCGCCGTTGATGAACACCCGCCAATGCTCCTTGCCGTCGATCATGACGCGGTTGGCATCCAACCCCAGCACGGTGGCGCAGGTTCCAAACTTGCCCGCCACCTCCGCGATCAGGTCCGGCCGCTGGACGGCGGCGCTGTTGAGGCTCACCTTTTCCACCCCCGCCTGAATCAACCGGGTGGCGTCTTCCAGCGTGCGAATCCCGCCGCCCACCGTCAACGGCATGAAAATCTGTTCCACCACCTGCCGAACCAGGTCCGCCATGATCCGCCGGCCTTCGTGGCTGGCGCTGATGTCATAAAACACCAGTTCATCCGCCCCCTGCTCCTGATAGCGTTGGGCCTGAGCCACCGGATCCCCCGCATCCACATGATCAAAAAACTTGACCCCTTTGACCACCCGCCCGCGATCCACGTCCAAACAGGGAATAATTCGCTTGGTCAACATAACCCATGTCCAAACAGAAATTGCCAGCCGGCTGTCTTTTCCCGCCCGCGGGCAGGCTAAAAACAGGCGGCTGGCAATTGCAGGGTGACCGACGGGGCTCGAACCCGCGACCCCAAGGACCACAACCTTGTGCTCTGCCAACTGAGCTACGGCCACCGTGTATTCCGATAATATCCCCGTTCAGGGATGGCATGTCAAATCGTCCTTTTCCACGGGAGAAAAAGGTCTGATTCATCCTTTATGCCAACGTCTTATTGACAGCGTCGGGGGATGTTTTTTATGTTTGCGCAACCCGCCGGCGGCCGCAATTTCAGCGGGCTGAAGTTGCAGTAGCACTTTCGCCGGACCGATACGTATAATAAGACCATGGGCAGTTCCGACAGTTATGTCACTGGCCTGACGACCGATCTCGATTCGGAGATCGGCCGTCTTGTCGTTGACATGGGTCTGGCCACCAAATCCGAAATCGAATTTTGTCGCGAACAACAGAAGCAGTCTTCCGATCCCAACCAGCGTTCGCTGGCCGACCTGCTGATCGAGCACAACTTCATCACCGTCAATCAGGCCAAGCGCATCCGCGCCGGACTCGAAGATCGGCGCAGCGCGCAGCTTCCCGGTTATCAACTGATCAGCAAAGTCGGCAAGGGTGCGATGGCGACGGTTTTCAAGGCCCGCCAGTTGTCGCTGGATCGGATCGTCGCGGTCAAGGTGCTGCCCAAGCGGATGAGCGACAACAAGGAATTCGTGGACCGCTTTTACAAGGAAGGCAAGGCGGCCGCCCGTTTGGCGCACAACAACATCGTTCAGGCGTTTGACGTGAGCTGTTCGCCGGATGGATTTCACTTTTTCGTGATGGAATTCGTCGAAGGCAAGACGCTGTACGATTTCATGCAGCCGCCGCCGGTGGGCGAGGGGCGAAATTTTTCCGAAGAAGAGGCCTTGGACATCACGATCCAGATGTGCGATGCGCTGTCGCACGCCCATCAGCGGGGCTTGATTCACCGGGATGTCAAACCCAAGAACATCCTGCTGACCCCATCCGGCGTCGCCAAATTGACCGACCTGGGCCTGGCCCGCGCCACCGATGACAAGGAGGCGGCCGAATCCGAGGCCGGCAAGGCGTACGGCACACCCTATTACATCAGTCCCGAACAGATTCGCGGGGATGTGGACATCGATTTCCGCGCCGACATCTATTCGCTGGGCGCGACGTTGTATCACCTGGTGACCGGCCGGCCCCCCTTTGAGGGCGAAACGCCCGCGGCGGTGATGCACAAACATCTCAAACAACCGCTGGTCCCCGCGGACCACATCAACACCAACCTGTCGGCCGGCATCGGCGAGATCATCGACGTGGCCATGGCCAAAAAACGCGAGGAACGCTACGCCTCCACCGAGGACATGCTCGAAGACCTGCGGGCGGTCGCCAAACATCAACCCCCGCAACACGCCCGACGGGCGATTGATCTGGATTCGCTGGCCAAGGTCGAGGAAACCGGCAAGACGGTGGACATCGAGAATCAACCCCATCGCCTCAGCTTCCAGGAACTTTCAACGCAACCGCCGTTCATCGCGCTTCTGGCCGGCCTGGGCGTCTCGGTGGTGTTGAACCTGGTGTTGCTGCTGTTGTGGCTGTTGAAATAACGCTGATCCGCATCAGCGCCCTCCATCCGATCCTTCTCGCGTCGATCAATTTCCTCGGCTATAACATCGCACCATGCCGCCACGCATCGCGTTTATCGGATTGGGGATCATGGGACAGCCGATGGCGGGGCATTTGCTGGAGGCGGGGTATCCGCTGATCGTCCATACACGAACCCAATCCAGGGCCGATGGGCTTTTGTCGCGCGGGGCAACGTGGGCCGACACCCCCAGGGCGGCGGCCGGGCGGGCAGATGTCATTTTCATCTGCGTGCCGGATACGCCGGACGTGGAAGCGGTGGTGCTGGGCGAACAAGGGTTGATTCACGCCGCCCGCGCCGGGCAGATCGTCGTGGATCACTCGACGATTTCCCCCTCGGCCACGCGCCGGATGTCGGGACAACTGGCCAAACAAGCCGTGATGATGCTGGATGCGCCGGTTTCCGGTGGCGATGTGGGGGCCAGGAACGCCACGTTGTCGATCATGGTCGGCGGGGATGAACCGGCCTTTGCGCGGGTCAGGCCGTTGCTGGAACGAATGGGCAAAACCATCACCCATTGCGGCGGCAGCGGCACGGGACAACTGACCAAACTGGTCAACCAGATCCTGGTCTCCGTGACCAACCTGGCGGTCTGCGAGGCGATGACCTTCGCGATGAAAAACGGCCTGAACCCGCAAAAAACCCTTTCGGCGGTCGGGGGCGGGGCGGCGTCGTCGTGGCAACTGGTAAACCTGGGGCCGAAGATGGTCGATGAAGATTATCGGCCTGGATTCATGATCGATTTGCAGCAAAAGGATTTGCGATTGTGCCTGCGGGCGGCCGACGAGGCGGGCATCAACCTGTCGGCGCTGTCGCTGGTTCACGACTTGTTCAGCCAGGCACAGGCGGATGGGCATGGGCGCGATGGAACGCAGGCACTGTATGATGCCGTGCGAAAACGGGCCGCCGGAAACCCATGAACAGGCTTTTCATTTAGGTCTTGTCACCCAACATGAGTCAATCCCCCAATTCTTCGGCCGCACAGTCATTGCGGGTGGCGATCGACGCCAACGCGGCGGCGTATCGTCGGGCGGTCCAGACCAGCGCGCCGGGCGATTGCTGGGATTTCGTGGTGTTGACGGCCGCCAACGAAAAACAGGCGCGGGGATATCGACAGGAGTTGGCGCTGCGGCACAAGGCGGTCGGGCCGGCCGGGGCGTTTTTTCCGCCGATCCAGCGTTCGCTGGTGGTGGCCGACCCGCCGGGAAGAAGGGCCGGTTCGGGCGGGGCGACGTTCGCGGTGATGCGGGCGCTGGCGGATCAATTCGGGATCAAGCCGGCGGATTTTGAGCGGCTGCGGATCTTGTTGATCCATTCGGGTGGGGCCAGCCAGCGATTGCCGGCGTATTCGCCGGTGGGAAAGATTTTCGCGCCCCTGCCGCTGCTTCGGCCGGACGGGCAGATCGCGACGCTGTTCGATCATCTGTATCTCACGCTGGCCGGGCTGCCCGAACGACTGGGGCCGGGGATGCTGGTGCTGGCGGGCGACGTCTTTTTGCTGTTCGATCACCGGCACGTCACGGTTCCGCCGCCGGGGGTGACGGCGATTTCGATGCGCGTGGACGCCGAGATGGGCCGCGGCCATGGGGTGTTCGTCACCGATGAACGAGGCGGGATTCGCAAGACGTTGCAGAAAGTGACGCCACAGGTCATGCGGCGGGAAGGGGCCAGCGATGAGCACGACCGCGTCCTGATCGACACGGGGCTGCTGTTTTTCGATGCCACGCGAACGAAAAAGCTGTCGGAACTGGCCGGCCCGCCGCGAGGTTTGCACGAACGATTCAAAGTGCAGATCGACCTGTACGAGGATGTCACGGCGGCGCTGGCGGGCGGGACGGATCGGACGGAATTCGCCAGGGGGGCGCTTCGCAGGGAACTGTGGCGGACGTTTCACGGCATCCCGTTCAACGTGATGAAGGTGGAGGGGCAGTTTCTGCATCTGGGGACGACCCTCCAGTTTCGCGATGCGATGGTGGGGAAAAACCCATCGCCCGCGGCGGAACTGTTTCAACAGAACGTGCTGGCCCACAGCCAATGGAAGCTGCCGGCGGGAACCAGGGTCTATCAGAGCGCCCTGCTTTCAAATTCACCCTCCCGCCGAAATGGGGATCGGGGCGGGAATTTGGGAACCGGCTCGGTAGTGGAACATTCGCTTTTGGCGGCTCCGTCGCGGATTGGATCAGGGAGCATTGTCAGCCAGGTGGTGGCTCTCAAACAACCGTTGAAACTGCCGGACAACCTGCTGCTGTTTCAGGCGCCGATCCGCGATGCCCGCGGGGTTGCGAGTTTCGTGCAGGTGTTGTGCGGCGTGGAGGATGATTTCAAGGGCCATCATGCCGAGGGGCGTTGCACGTATCTGAACCAGCCGATCGACCCGTTCCTCCGGCGGTTGCGACTTCGGCCCGATCAGGTCTGGCCGGACGTTGCCCCCGATAAACGCACGCTGTGGACGGCCAGGCTCTTTCCCGCGACGGTGGATCGCGACTGCGCCCCGGCCGTGCTGATGCTTGCGGATGAATCGCCGGATCGAATCAAACTGGCCCGATGGAAAAAATCGCGGCGCTATTCGATGGCGATGCTGCTGGAGACCGCCGATCCGCAGGCGATGATCGCCCATCGCGAGATGGTGGCGGCATATTTGCAGGCGATTGGAATGATCGACGCCATCGAACGCCAGGAGGACCAGCCCCTGACCGAACGGCTGGGACATTTCGCCGCCGCCGAAGCCTACGCCGCGGCCGAAGCCGTGCTGACACGCTGGGCGGAACGATCCCCAACCTCTCCTACGCAAGCCATCGGCCAGGCCCGTGCGTACTGGTGCATCGCGCAGTTGCAGCAACGGTCGGACCATCCGGATGCGGCCGGGGCGAGACAACGAATCGAACACAACATGGCCGGCGCATTTGCGAAAATCGCGACGGCGTCGGAAAGCATCTCCACGCTGGACAAGTCGACCAAACCGGCCCATCGCACCGCTTTGATGGGCGAGAGGCTGCGTGCCGGCCGGCGGATCATCGCCACGGCCCCCGTCCGGTTGGATTTGACCGGCGGATGGACCGATACGCCCCCCTACTGTTTTGAACGGGGCGGACAGGTGGTGAACCTGGCGATTGACCTGGATGGCCGGCCGCCCGTTCGGGCGATGGTCTCCACGATCGCCGAACGCCGGATCACGCTCGAATCGCTGGACCTGGCCCGGCAGATCGATCTGGAGGATTTTGATCCTTCCGCGCCGGTGGATGTGCGCGACCCCTTCGCGCTGCACAAGGTGGCGCTGGGGCTGGCCGGGCTGTTGCCGGATGATGGAAACATGCGGCGGCATCTTCAACGGCTGGGCGTCGGGCTGCACCTGACCACCGAATGCCGCGTGCCCAAAGGATCGGGCCTTGGAACCAGTTCGATCCTGGCCGCGACGCTGCTGGGGGCGATTCATGCGGCCTGCCGGCGGACGGTTTCATCCGATCGGCTCATCGAACAGACGCTGGTGCTGGAACAACGCCTCAGCACCGGCGGCGGCTGGCAGGACCAGGTGGGCGGCATCGTCGGCGGGGCCATTTACACGCAATCCTCGGCCGGCGTGCCGCAACAACCCCTTGTCGAGCCATTGCGATTGAGCGATGGACAGTACGAGGCGCTGGCCGATCGGCTGGTGGTCTATTATTCCGGCCAGCAACGTCTGGCGCGGGATATCCTGCGCCGGGTCATGGGCCGGTGGCTGGCCCGCGAGCCGTCGGTTCTGCTGCTCATGGATGAACTGAAAAATTCCACCCGACTGATGCGACAGGCCCTGTTGTCCGGCCGCTGGACATCGGTCGCGCGGGAAATCGACCGTTACTGGCGGATCAAAAAAGAACTGTACCCCGGCAGCACAACCCCGGCGGTGGATGTGCTGTTCCTGGAATTGCGCCACCTATACCTCGCGGCCGGGCTGTCCGGCGCCGGCGGCGGCGGATTCGCCTATTTCTTCTGCCGCGACGCCCGCCAGGCCCAGCAACTCAAATCCGCGCTGCGCGAACGATCCAGCCAGCCAGGGTCGATGGGCACGGTGTTTGACACACGGATCAACCGCCAGGGGTTGCGGATCGAACGGAAAACTTTTTGATTGGAGCGACAATGCGAATCGTGATTCTATTGGCTCTGCTGGCGATGGTTTGCGTCTCCTGCGAAAAAGACATTCACGAGGCGTCGATCAACCCGGCATCGACGCCCATCCAGCATCCGGTCGGCGGGTGAATGCGGTTCATTCCGCATTCCGTTCGCGCAATTTCTGTTGCATGAGCTGTTCGCGGCGGGTGGCGGCGTCATCCAGCCATCGGCGAAGGGGTTCTGCCTGGTCATCCCGCAGCATCTTCAACACCTCATCAAGCTGGGATTTGAGCCGGCCAACCGATTCGGCCAGGTGGTCGCGGTTGTCCAGCAGGATGTCGCGCCACAGCCCGCCGTCGCCGCCGGCGATGCGGGTGGTGTCCAGAAAACCTTTGCCGGACAAACCCAACGCCTCCGGCGACTGCATGGCGACCAGCGCCGCGGCCAGCAAATGCGGCAGGTGGCTGATGTCGGCCAGCAGGCGGTCGTGATCATCGGGCGACAGGCGGGTGGTCCTCATGCCGATCCGCCGCCAGAGTTGTTCCACCGCTTCCAGGGCGACAAGATCGGTCCGGCTCGTGGGGGTGATGATGCACAGTTTTTGATCAAACAGATCGGTGCGGGCGAATTCAACCCCCCGCTTTTCGCTGCCGGCGATCGGGTGGCTGGCGACAAAATGAACGCCGGCCGGCAGGTGCTGTTCGGCCAATTTCACCACCGACCGCTTGGTGCTGCCGACATCGGTGACAATCGCCCCTTTACCCAATGCCGATCCAATCTTCAGCAAGATTTCGCTAAACACCCCCACCGGCGTGCATAAAATGACCAACTGGGCATCCCGGACCGCCTCGACCAGATCGCTGGTCCCATGATCCACCGCGCCCACCTCCACCGCACGCTGGACGGTGGATGGGTTATGACCGTAACCCGTTATGTGATACTCACTTGAGATGGATTTAAGCGCCAGCCCGATGGAGCCGCCCAACAGACCTGTACCCAAAATGCTGATGCGCTGTATGCTCATGGTCCGATAATATGATTGATGGCCCGGCCAATACGAGTCGAACGCCGGGGACATCTTGGCGTCAGTCGATGGGAACTGTCAAATAACTTGATGTTGTCCGGCGGTTGCATAAGCTTATTGAACCTGACAACGATCATTATTTGAATCAGCAATCAAGGCGGCCGGCGATTTTCGGCCGGACGATACCAACCATGGCAGAAACACTCGCACCCAAGGAACGGCCGGAAGCAACGGTCGCCCTTCCCCCGCGTCCCGCAACCCCGGCCCGGCATGTTCTGGAGTTTGAGAAGCCGCTGGCCAAGCTCGAACAGCAGATTCAGGAATTGGAGGCCCTGCAGGCCCAAAAGCAGGTGGATTATTCGCGCGAATTGCGACAGTTGCGCACCAATTACACCTCGCTGCTTCGCAAAACCTATAACAATCTCAGCGCGTGGGAAACGGTTCAGGTGGCCCGGCATCCGCAACGGCCGCTGTTTAAGGATTACGTCGAAATGATCTGCCGCGATTTCCGTGAATTGCACGGCGACCGGCATTTTGGCGACGACCCGGCCATCAAATGCGGCCTGGCCCGGCTGGGCGGCCACAAGGTCATGCTCATCGGCCACCACAAGGGGCGGGACACCAAGGAAAAAATCCAGTGCTATTTTGGCTGTGCCCATCCCGAAGGGTATCGCAAAGCCTTGCGCTGCCTGAAGTTGGCGGAAAAGTTCAACCTGCCGGTGGTCTGCCTGATCGACACCCAGGGGGCCTATCCGGGAATTGGCGCTGAAGAACGTGGCCAGGCCGAATCCATCGCCCGCAACATGCTGGAGATGTCGCGTCTGCGGACGCCGATCCTGTCGATCGTCACCGGCGAAGGTGGATCGGGCGGGGCGCTGGGCATCGGCGTGGCGGACCGCGTGGCGATGCTGGAATTTGCCTGGTATTCGGTCATCTCGCCCGAGGCGTGCAGCGCGATTCTGTTCAAAGGAAGCGAAGGGGCAGAACAACTGGCCGAATCCTTGAAGCTGACCAGCGGCCACCTGCGGGAACTGGGCGTGATCGACGCGGTCATCCCCGAACCACTCGGCGGGGCACACCGCGACACGCACGGGGCGGCCCATCAACTGGAACAATACATCGCCAAGACGCTGCGCGACCTGAAACGATGCAAGTTGGACAACCTGCTGGAACGCCGCTACGAAAAATTCCGCAACCTCGGCGTGGTCGTCGAAGAATCCCGCCGTCATTCCACCAAGGCGGCCGGTTAATGCTCCTCCCCCTTCTCCCGGAGGGAAAGGACCGAGGAGAGAACATGGGGCCGCCAATCAACCCGCTGACGAATCGCTCCTCCATCAACCCACCCACCATGGACAACCACTCACCGCCCATGGAAGGCGGCGCGCCTCCGCCGCCGACTTCTTCTTCCGTGAATTCATATCGCTATCCACGTCCCCGTATTATTTCCAGCCGTCGCCGCGCCACGCGGGCCAGCGGAAACCAGGATAAAGGATGACAGCGCATGAAAGCTAATGCAGTGCCGTTGTTGGCTCTATTTGAGAGAAAGATGCGCCTCGAAGTACCGCTTTTCCAGCGAAAGTACGTCTGGAGCCGCGAGGCACAATGGGAGCCACTGTGGGAGGACATCGAGCGCAAGTTCGTTGAGTATCTGGAAGGGCGCAAAGACGGGCCGGTGCATTTTCTGGGCGCGATGGTACTCGACCAGAAACTGACTCCCTCCACCCACGTTGAGAAACGACAGGTGATCGACGGGCAGCAGCGGCTGACGACTCTCCAGATTTTTCTATCCGCGTTCCGCGACTTCTGCCGGGAACGGTCATGCGAAGAATTGGCCAAGGAGTTCGACGGCTACGTCCTGAACACAGGGATGATGGCGAACCCCGAAGTGGACAAGTTCAAGGTGTGGCCGACGCAACTTGACCGGGCGCAGTTTCAAGATGTCGTTACGCTTGGGTCGCGTGCAGCGATAGAGAAGGCACACCCCTTGCACAAACGGCCATACGCCAGGAAATACGATCCGCGGCCGCAGATGGTAGAGGCATACCTGTTCTTTTACGATCAGATTCGGGAGTTCTTCGAGGGCACGCCGGAGGAACCGCCGATAGCAGCGGACCAGCCCCTCGCGGCACGAATCGAGGAGGCGTTTCAGGCGCTAAAGAACGCGCTTCAGGTGGTCGCCATCGACCTGGAAAAAGACGACGATGCCCAGGTGATCTTCGAGACCCTTAACGCACGCGGCGAGCCACTCCTGTCCGCCGATTTGCTGAGGAACTACATTTTCCTCCGGGCTGGCAGGCTCGGCGAGTCGCAAGAGCAGCTCTACGAGAAGTACTGGCGCAGGTTCGACGACGAGTTCTGGCGAGCCGAGGTGCGACAGGGGCGGCTAATCAGGCCGAGAAGCGACCTGTTCATGCAGCATTATCTCGCAAGTCGCCAGATGGTGGACATCCCCATCAAGCACCTGTTCGTCGAGTACCGATTTTGGATTGAGAAGAATCACCCGTACAACACGGTGGCCGATGAGTTGACCGCGTTGGCGAAACACGGCGACAACTTCCGCCGGATCATCGAGCCAAAGAAGGGTGATTCTGTTTTTGGCCTGGCGACGTTCATGGAGCGGTTTGACATCCGCACAGCCTACCCTTTGCTCCTGTTCCTGCTGGAAGCGAACCTGACAGAACAGGATTGGGAGGATATCTCTACCACGATGGAGTCCTACCTGCTGCGGCGGGCGTTTCTAGACTGGTCTACGAAGGCATACAACCGGATTTTCCTCAACCTCCTCAAGACGCTCCAGAAGGCTGGCTGCACACCGGCGAACCTCAAGACTGCGCTTTCGGAACTGGAGGGCGAATCATCCGCGTGGCCCACGGATGATGTGTTCTTTACCGCGTGGGATACGACTCACGCCTACCACAATCTGAACAACGCCAAGATTGTCCACATCCTGCGTCGGCTGAGCGACAGCTACCTGACAAACAAGAACGAGCAGATCACCATCGACTGTCCGCTCACGGTCGAGCACCTCCTACCCCAAGGCTGGCGTGACAACTGGCCACTCGCAAACGGCGAGCAAGGAATGAGCCGAAAAGAAATGGTTGTCGCACCGGCCGATGACCCCAGGGCGAATGCCAGCAAGAACCGGGATGCGGCGATGCAGACCATCGGAAACCTGACGATACTGACGCAGGGGCTTAACTCGTCGGTCTCCAATGGGCCGTGGTCTACCAAGAAGCCGGAACTGCTAAAATCATCGCTGCTGCCAATTAACCAGCAACTTCATGGATACGAGACTTGGGACGAGGACGCCATTCTGAAACGGAGAAGAGAACTGTTCAAGCGTGCGACGAAGATCTGGCCACCCCCCCGCCCCGAAAAGAAAACGTAGGTGTCGCCGATGGTGGGGTGGAAAAACGATACGGGGAAATGTGATACGGGACGCGGATAGTTTTACGAATTCACGACGCTGGATGGCATTGGAGCGTACCCTTTCCGCGACGATATGAATGGTGGAGAATGCGGCGGCGGAAGCTCGCCGTCATTTCGTCAAGGCGGCGGGTTAATGCTCTTTTTCCTTTTCTCCCTCTCCCACCGGGAGAGGGGACCCGCAGCGTATGTCACGTTGGAGCTAACCTCTTTGGGAGGGAGAGGGGATAAAGGTTAAAACGCCTTCAACAGCACCTTCACCACCCTCGTCAGGCCGGATTTGGCGTTGCCGATGAATTGCTGAAAGATTTTGTTGGTCACTTCCACGAATTCCTCCATGCCCATCAGGCGCTGGCGGGTTAATTGAACGTCCAGTTGGTTGGCCGCCTGTTTGCCGAGGGATTTTTCATCGATCATCCGCTGGCATTGTTTGATCGTCTCCAGGACCGGGTCCATCTCGCGGCGTTTGCGTTCGGCGGCGATGATGGAAAACATCTCCCAGACATCCGAGAGGCTTTCAAAAAATTCCTTGCGATCGCCCCGCTTGTGCATCCGGCGGATGATGCCCCAGTCGCACAGCGCCCGCAGGCTCATGCTGGCGTTGCCGCGGCTGATGTGCAGGCGTTCCATCACGTCGTCCGTGCACAGCGGCTGGGCGACGATGTAGAGCAGGGCGTGAATCTCCGCCATGGTGCGGTTGATCCCCCAGGTCTGGCCCATCTCCCCCCATCGGCCGATGAACAAATCCTGCGCGGTGCGAAGCCGCTGGGCCGGGTCCACCGCGGTCGCGGCGGTTGTCATGCGCGACATAACCAACCATCCTTTCAGTAGTTACTGAAAGGATACAATTTCCCGCATAACCGTCAACTCACAGGCCCATGGACTTGTGGGCGGTGTGATCGGTGGGCCGGCGGTAGTGGCGCAGGTCGATGGATTTGAAGAATTCGATGGTTTTGGCCAGGCCGTCTTTTAAGGGGATTTTGGGTTCCCAGTCGAGTTTCGCCTTGGCCAGCGTGCCGTTGGGCCGGCGCTGGCTGGGGTCGTCGGTCGGTCGGGGCAGGTGGACGATTTTGGACTTGGAGCCGGTCTGTTCCAGCACCAGTTGGGCCAGTTGGAGCATGGTGAATTCGCCGGGGTTGCCGAGGTTGACCGGGCCGATGAAATCGTCCGGGCCGTTCATCATTTTCATCATGCCGTCGATCAGGTCGTCGACATAGCAGAAGCTGCGGGTCTGCGAACCATCGCCGTAGATGGTCAAATCCTGTCCGGTCAGGGCCTGCACGATGAAATTGCTGACCACCCGGCCGTCGTAGGGGTGCATGCGCGGGCCGTAGGTGTTGAAGATGCGGATGACGCGGATGTTGACGCGATTCTGGCGGTGGTAGTCGAAAAAGAGCGTCTCGGCCGCCCGTTTGCCCTCGTCGTAGCAGGAGCGGATGCCGATGGGGTTGACGTTGCCCCAGTAGCTTTCGGGCTGGGGATTGACCATCGGCTCGCCGTACACCTCGCTGGTGCTGGCCTGAAGGATTTTGGCGCGCACGCGCTTGGCCAGTCCCAGCACGTTGATCGCCCCGACGACGCTGGTTTTCATCGTCTTGACCGGGTTGTACTGGTAATGCGGGGGCGAGGCCGGGCAGGCGAGGTTGTAAATCTCATCGACTTCCAGCCAGATCGGGTGAACGATGTCGTGACGGATCAGTTCAAAATTGGGCTTGTTCAGCAGATGGGCGACGTTCTGTTTCTGGCTGGTGAAAAAGTTGTCCACGCAGATCACGTCGTGACCCTGGGCGACCAACCGGTCGCACAGGTGTGAACCCAGAAACCCCGCGCCGCCGGTGATGAGGATGCGTTTGAATGAATTGGCCATATTCTTATTTCGGTTGGATTGCCTCTAAATAATACCTGACGATCTGTTCCAATCCCTCTTTTCGTGAAACCACCGGGGACCAGCCGAGAATCTGGCGGGCACGGGAGAGATCGGGCTTGCGCAGCCGCGGGTCGTAGGCCGGGCTGGGCTTGAAATCGATCCGGCTGCGCGTGCCGGGGACCAGCGACAGGATGTCGCGGGCCAGTTGCACGATCGTCACGTCCTCGGGGTTGCCCAGGTTGATCGGTTCATGGAAATCGGCCTCCATGACCGCCTTGATGCCGCGCACCAGGTCGCTGACAAAGCAAAGACTGCGGGTTTGCGTGCCATCGCCAAAGACGGTGATCGGCTCGTGATGGACCGCCTGGCGGATGAAATTGGTGATCACCCGCCCATCGTGCAACCCCATGCGCGGGCCGTAGGTGTTGAAGATGCGGATGATCCGCGTGTCGGCCTGTCGTTCGCGGTGATAGGCCATGGTGCACGCCTCGCTGAAGCGTTTGGCCTCCTCGTACATGCTGCGCAGGCCGATCGGGTTGACGTTGCCCCAGTATTCCTCCCGCTGGGGATGGACGGCCGGATCGCCGTAGATTTCGCTGGTGCTGGCGACCAGAAACCGGGCGTTTTTCTCCAACGCCAAGTCCAGCAGATTCCACGTCCCCTGGCTGTTCACCTTCATGGTGGCGATGCGCATCTTGTCATACGCCACGGGGGAGGCCGGAGAGGCCAGGTGGAAAATCTGGTCGATGGAACCGTCGATTTTCAGCGGCTCGGTGACATCGTGATGGATCAGTTCAAAGCGTGGATTATGTCGCAGGTGGGCGACGTTCTCCGTCCGGCCGGTGACGAAATTGTCCACCCCCACCACCCGCGCGCCGTCAGCCAGAAGCAGATCGCTCAAATGCGACCCGATGAAACCCGCCGCTCCTGAGATCAACACACGCATAACGGACTCCCACTCCCGCCGAGGCTAATTGCTGAACCGAAATCGAATGATCGTCAAAATCGCCTTGATGCCATCTTTCCAGGTGATTTTCTTGCCTTCTTCATAGCTGCGGCCGTAATACGCCACGCCCACCTCGTAAATCCGCAGCCGGGGACGGATTTTAGCGATTTTTGCGGTAATTTCAGGTTCAAATCCAAATCGATTGCAACGGATCTGAACGCGATCGAGAACCGACTTGCGGAAGACCTTGTAACAGACCTCCATGTCCGTCAGGTTCAGGTTGGTGAACATGTTGCTGAAATGGGTCAGAAATTTGTTGCCGATGGTGTGCCAGAAATAGAGCACGCGGTGCGGCTCGCCGATGAACCGGCTGCCGTAGACGACATCCGCCTTGCCATCCACGATCGGCTGAAGCAATTTCATGTAATCTTCCGGGTCGTATTCGAGGTCGGCATCCTGAATCAACACCACCTGGCCCGTCGCGAGCTTGAATCCATCCCGCAACGCGGCGCCCTTGCCTTGGTTGACGGGCTTGTGACTGATCTTAAACTCAGTATTGGCAAATAGTTGCGGCAACTGGTCGAGTTTTTCGGCCGTCCCATCCGTGGAACAGTCGTTGACGCAGATGATTTGGCGGCTGATCCCAGGTGGCAGCTCGGCCGCCACGACCAGCCCGACGAGCTTTTGAATCGTATCCACCTCGTTGTAAACGGGGATGACGATCGAGACCTTGTGGATGGCCGACGATGGCCCGGCGGCCTGGTCGGCCGGGGCGGCGGCGGGGTCCGGTTGTTGCAAATTCATGCTCATGCGGCCATTGCGGAAGGTGAGAATCCTATCCAACCGCCCGCAAATCGCAATCGGCAAGTTCGTTGATATGAGGAGGGCTTAACAAATCGAGATGATTTGATAGTTTCATCCTTGACATAAATCTAAAAGGAACTTGGTGATTACAGCCAGAGATGGTTTTTTGAAATCCCATAGGTCTGTTTTCGAGCTTTGCCCCAACGTCATGGCGGGATTATTGCCGAAGCCAGCAATTATAGAGTGAACTTTTACTTTGGCTTGCATATTTTCAGCAAAAGTATTGGCTCCGACACATCGTGCGAAGTCATCCGCGCATTGGAGTAAGTTTGGACGTGTGATCGCACTCAAACACGCATCTTCCAAGCAACCACTTTGTCGATCATGAGGAATAATAAGCATCGCTGTCTCTGGTTTTCCGCCGCCTCTTTGATCTTCATCTTTTGGCGGATCAATTCCATTCTCTCTGAAAAATCCTTGAATTGACTGTATAGTTGCCTGCCTGTCTTTCTCAGCATCACAAATGACGCCTATCCTCCTAACCTTCTCAAAATTTCGTTGCGGTCGAAGGGCTTTCAGATATTGGCCGACTGTTAGCAGCCCGTGGTGAAAGTCGTTTATCCACTGGAATTTGATTCGCCCCCGCGATAATCTGCCGCCGCTGTGTCACGGAGGACTGTCGATGGCCATGGGTAAACGCAAAAAGGAATCTCAGCAGCC
>JADYZN010000051.1 GCA_020853095.1 Phycisphaerales bacterium
ACTACATTGACAAGCTGATGGAGCACGTGAACCAGCACAATGGTCTGCGCTACGCCGATGATCCGAGCATCGCGATGATCGAGCTGATCAATGAGCAATGGTTTACATCCCACATGC
This sequence comes from Phycisphaerales bacterium, assembly GCA_020853095.1. Lineage (GTDB taxonomy): Bacteria > Planctomycetota > Phycisphaerae > Tepidisphaerales > Tepidisphaeraceae > JADYZN01. Next base: position 118 of record JADYZN010000051.1, read on the forward strand.
TGGCCGGTGGGGAGTTGGCCGCATTGTCGCCGGCGCTGGTCAAGCCGCTGCTGCTGAAGTGGAACCAGTGGCTGGGCGATCGCTATAAGGACACCGCCGGCCTGCGGCGCGCCTGGGGTTCACTTCTGCCGGGGGAATCACTGGAGAAATCGACGGTGCTTCTGCAGCCGATGCGCGGCCGGGCGGCGCTGCCGCAGATGGCCGCCGTGCTGGGCATTGACGTTGATCCGGGCAAAAGCGAGGAACTGGGGGCCGCAACCAATCGGGCGCGCGCCGCCGATGTGGTTCATTTTGTGACCGACCTGGAAATCAACTTCAAGACCAAGGCGATGCAGCGTTTACGCTCGCACGCTTCTGCGCCGAACAAGGGCGCGGCGGTCGTGCCGGTGCTCTTTGATACCGGGGCCAGTTATTCCGCCCTGTCGGCGTATGTGAACTCCTTCGGATCGGCCTTTGCTTTTGGATCCTACCTGTCCATGGTCAACACCGACCGATCCAAGCCGACGTACCCGTGGCTGGCGCCTCTGGCCGAGCCTCCATCAATGGGAGGCTGGATGAATCACAACAGGATCGAAGGGGTTCCGGGTGTCATTTATGAAACGATGATTTTCCAGCCGAGCAAGTATCGGGCGGGATACCCCCTGCGCACGGCCGCCTTCGCCGCCGTGCAGGATTTGGACGTGGTGGCTTGGCACTATTACCACGCTCACATGTACGGGGAAACGGCAACTTCGTTGCCGATGCCTGGCCTCCAATCGTACTGGGAGGGTGTGCGATTCGGCGGCGATGAGGTGATGCTGGCGTCGATGAAGCTGGCTTCGGCCATATTTCTGCACGGCGATCTTCAGCCGCCAGCCAATCCCACCGTGTTTGTGGTCGGCCGCGACATCATCTACAACCCCGATGCTTCCAACTGGGAGCCGGTGAGCAATTTTCTAGGCCCAACAGCCATGCAGTTCGGCTTGCGCCTGCGCTTCGATCCCAAAGCACCTAAAAGCTACTTCATCGGTCGGCATGGTGAAAAGTATGCCGATGTGGTCCGCCCGACGCCCCAGATCACCTATCAATGGAAGCAGGGGTTGCTCATCATCGACGCCCCGCGCGTTCGCGTGCTGGCAGGCTTTGTGCCCGAAAACTTCGAATTCAAATCCGGCGAGAAGCTGCAGAACATCAACTTGAATATCCCTGACGGCACGCCTTTCGTCCGCGAAGGCGAGCGTTTTGTCTGCTTTGCAATGAGCAGCCAGGATGACAAGCCGCTGGCTGAGAGTTCCGACATCCTGGTCATGGCCAACAGCACAAGCTGGAATACCGGCTTCAAGCTGGACACGGACAAGTTCGACGCCGAGATGAAAGCCAACGAAGACACCGGGCCTATGGCGGCCGCCAGATCGATTGATGCCGGCACATTGCCGGTGCTGGTGACGCGCGTCGGCTGGACGCTGGATGCCCCCTGGCTGGCCGGCATGACCGTCGAACGGCACGATTATTCGCTGGAGACGTACGAAACCGATCAACTGACTGGTTCGTCGCTGCATGTGAGTGCCGAGGAACCGTTGTTTTTCTTGAATCTCAAGCGGCGCTAAAAGCCAATTTCGCCATGGCCCTCAGTTATCGCCGGATTTCTGCCAGAGTCTCGTCATATGGCAATGCAAAAGGCTGCCTGCTCCTGCGTGTTTGTTCGCGCGGACTGATCCTTGGCAACAGGTGAGTGTCCCGGTCCCCTAAAATGTCCCAGGTTGGAAGACTAGGATGACGGGCCTGAAAGGGCTTGTCATGAAGAAGCGATTGACGGAAGAGCAGATTGTCGGATTCCTGCGGGAGGCGCAGATCGGCGGCAGCGGTTCACAATCGAACTACAAGACCATTTTAAGCGCCTCGACATCCCTGCGAAGGATATTCAACCGTTCTCCTTCCGGGTACTTGCCCAAAGCCTCGTTCTCGATACACAAGTCACGCGTGTAACCCGCCATTTTGAAAATCTCCACCACCCGCTTCATTGAGATGTTCCCCTCATCCAGCGGCGAGCAGTATTTGCCGTACTCATAGCCGATTGTCCGCTTCGTCTCGGCCATCTCTTTCGGGTAATTAATGTTCTTCACGTGCGTATGGCGTGCCTTGGGCGCAAAACGCTCCAGCAGCTTGTACAAATCCTCCAGCGGGTGGCCGTACCAGTAAAAATTCCCCGTGTCCAGCGTCATGCCCAGCCGCTCGTCGCCCACGGCTGCGAACACGGCTTCGAGATATTTCGGATCGTTCGAAATCGTCCCGTGATTCTCGATCCCGAGGTCCACGCCGGTCTCCTTTGTCTGATCCAGCACTTGCCGGATATGCCGGATAAACAGGTCAAGGCTCTGCTCCTTCGTGATCTTCTCATTCCGAGTCGCTGTATCGATGCGGACCACGGGGCAGCCTAGTTCCTTGGCGGCATGAACGGCTTTCACCGAACATTCGACGTGTTTGTCCGCGTCATTCGATGAAAAATCCGTCGACAGAAGCAGCGCGCAGGCGCGCATCCGCTCGGATCCGAGCATCACCGTCAATTCCTGGACGCCTTTGGCATCTTTGATCGAACACGCATTGCCGCTGGCATTCTTCACATGCGGCGTCGTGCCGTCCAACTTAACATCAATCTCGATACTGTCGATTCCCAGCTCACGCAGCGAATGATAAATCGTCTTGCCCGGAGCCACTGGAACCATTTCGTCTCGAACGGCTATTTTCATTGGGTTTCTCTCACTCATTCATTCTGAATGATTACGATAAAGGCAACTTCACAGGCCTGCCCGTCTCTGCGGACTGATCGGCGGCGAAGATCAGCTCGTGCGTCTTGATCGCATCATCGAGGTCGGGCAATACCATTGCGCCATCGAGAATGGACGCGACCAGCGCCTCGATCTGACCGTCAAACGGGTGATGCGTCACATCGCCGCTGTCGGGCAGGATGGTCGGGGTCGTATTCCAACTGCTCTGACCAGGCAGCAGCGTCTCGCTCCACAAGCGGTTGTCGCGGATCGTTCCCTTCGTTCCCACCACGTCCACGTTGAACGAGTAGGGCATCTTGCAATCGAGGATGGACGCAACTATGCCCACCGTCCCGTTCTTGAACCGGCAAATCAAAACGGTGCTCGGCGGATACTCCCAGTCCTTGTTGTCCCCCTTGTGCTCGACGTTGAACGCCGCGACTTCCACAATTTCGTTCTCCACGCCGGCGAACCAGCGCATCGCGTCAATCGCATGACATCCCGCCGACAGCAGGGATGAGCCGCCTTGCGCCTTGGTCACGGACCACGGATATTGCGGATACCATTTCTTCATGCCGTGCCAGTAATCCACCTCGACATAATATGGCTGGCCAATCGCTCCCGAGTCGATCAGCGAACGCGTGTTCATGAGCGACGGGTTCCAGTGCAGGCAGAATGACACGATGCTCTTCACGCCCGCCCGCTTCACCGCCCGCTGCATTTCCAGGCAGCTATTCCAATCAAGCGCGATCGGTTTTTCGATGCACATGTGCTTGCCGGCATGGGCGGCGCGGATGGTCAAATCGGCATGAGTGTCCGGCGGGGTCGTGATCGACACGATGTCCACATCCGGGCACTTCAGCAACTCATCGAAGTCCGTCGTGATGAAGGCGTCGTGAGCATCCGCATAGGCCGCACACTTGCGAGCCGACTCCGCCTTCCTGCTGCCGACAGCGACGAGTTTTGTACGCGGGCATTTCTGATATGCCCTGGCATGCTCGCCGGCCACCCAGCCAGCCCCGAAGATCGCTGCACCCAGAACCTTGTGGCTCTTCCCTTTTGCCGCCATCAGGTCACCTCCGACAGATATACCTTCTTCGCTGTCCGTCCCGATTCAAGAACGGCCAGAGAAATCCGCATCGACTCATATCCTTCCGATGCACCGGCGCGCGGCTTGTCGGCACGGCCGAGGATGATATCGACGAACTCGTCCATCTGGCGATCATACGCCGACGCCAGCGCCCGCCGCGAGAATTTGACCGCCTCTCTCCCGGATTCTCGATGTATGACGAATTCGCCATCCTCGGCATCCTGTGCGATATCGCGCGTCCATGTCATCGAACCTTCCGGGCCGATTAAGTCGAATGCGCCGTCCGCGCCGCATTTAGGCGGCAATCCCCAGGACCAAGCGAGCATCAGTTCATCGCCCGATGCAAAACGTATCGTCGCAGTACCCGTGTCGAGCGCAGTATGTTCCGGTCCCATCGTGCGCAGATGCGCAAAAACCCATTCAGCCGGGCCGAACGTGTACAGGGCGAAATCGTAGTTATGAATCGTTCCATCGATAAACGGCCCGCCGCCCTGATCATCCAGGGTGAACCATTTGATCATCGGACCGGCGTTCGCGGCGACGCTGCGCCATACAACCGGCCGTCCAATGCGTCCGGCCTGAATGACCTTGCGAAACGCCAGCCACTCCTCGTCAAACCGCCGCACGAAACCGATCTGAAGCGTCCCCTTGCTTTCCTTTGCAGCCCCCAGCACGCGCTTGGTCTGTTCCATCGTACGCGCCAGCGGTTTTTCGAGAAATACATGCTTGTTATGCCGCAGTGCTTCGACGGCAATGTCGGCATGGAGATGAGTCGGCACGCAGATCGCCACCGCGTCAACCATCGGCAGAAGTTCTCGCCAGTCGGTCATGAAATGCGGAATATGAAACTTATCCGCCTGCTGTTCCTTGACGGCGGGGTTGATGTCCGCCATCGCGTACATCTCGACGTCATTGTGCCTCACAAGTAACTGGGGCATATGCGATGTCGCGATTCCGCCGCCGCCGATGATTCCGATTCGAGGTATGCTCATACGTTCCTTGCAGCCTTACGGCGCGCCAAAAGGGTGATAAGGCCGATCCCGAGCAGCGTCATTGATGCCGGTTCAGGAATCACCTGAACCTGAAGCATCACAAGGCTTGCCTGCGGGATGTCCAGTTGGAAATTGTCGCCGTTGAAGTTCTGAATCTGCTGGGCGGTCCAGTTGCCCGTCGCCGAATCCAGGTCCAGATCGTTGGGATTGTTGAAAATAATCAGCGTGGCATTGCTGGCTACGTCAATGCCCAGCAGCGCCAGGTTGATGCTTTTGTCCGCATCGTTGTCAAAATTGAGTGCCCAGATCGTGATCTGGCCGGTCTGGCTGTCGCGCATCGTATAGATCCGCAGGTTGTTGGCATCGTCGACGATGCTGTTTACCAGTGTGTCGCCCATTTCCTGGTTCATCTTGTCCCACACCTTCACCATGGGATACAAAAGATTGTCGGGATACGTGGGATCGGTGTCATCGCCGGAGGTATATGCCAGCCAACCCCAGTAGTGGGCCGCGTTCACCTTCAACTGTGCGAATGTGAAGATAGTCTCGGCAAAACCCAGCGCCTGGTACATGGACGGGTTGTCATGTCGAAAATCCATGGCATTCCATTCCGTCGCCATGAATTCAACATTGTCTGGATTTCGGCCGGCGTTGGTGAAAGCCTGCCGAAGGGCGTTCATTTTGTTGATCTGGTTGGTGCGCACACCGCGAAGTTGTGCTTCCATCGCGTTGATCTGTGAGGCGTTGCCGTTGATGACAAAATCGTCGCCCAGATTGTCATAAGGATGATATCCCCAGAAGTCGATTGTCGCGTTGCTGTTGAGCAGCGGCATCGTGGTCATCTCAACGCCGCCGAGCATCCCCGGCCCGACCTTGATCGTCGGGTCCACCGCTTTCATCGCCGCGGTGATCGCCTTGTAACGATTGACGTACTCCGTCGTCGTCCAGGCGCCCTGGAGTTGATCAAAGAAATTGCTGGAGAACCATTTTCCAGCGAGCTCGATCTCCGGTTCGTTACCTATTTCCCAATACTTAATTATGGGTAACGCGCCTTCGTTCGCGTTGGGAAGTTTTGGCGCTCCAGACCAATAGCTCCAGTCGATTTTATCGAGGATGGCCTGGTCATTGGCGTTCTGTACGCCGTTCTGCACGATGAAATTGGTGTAACGCACCCAATCCGATGCGAGCGTCACCAATGGGGATAAACTTGTGTTGGTGTAATTAAAATCGGTCCTTCCGGCTTTTGAGTGGGTACGACCGAGCAGGATATCATGCCGGGATGCGCGATACACAACTTTATGAGCAGATTCTTGGTCTGGTGGAACCGTGGTTTGTCAGCCGCGTGGAGTTGAA
>JADYZN010000052.1 GCA_020853095.1 Phycisphaerales bacterium
GATTGGTCAAGGAACTGCGTCTGGCCGGGGCCGGAACGCTCGCCCAGGCCAACGCGGTGCTGGAGCGGACGTTCACGGCGTGGTTCAACCGCCGCTGCACATGCGTGCCGGCAAGCGGCAACGATGCGCACCGCCCGATCGGCGGGCTGGACCTTGGCGCGATCCTGGCGATCCAGGATCAACGTGTGGTGGCCAACGATTACACGATCCGCCTGAACAACCGCATCTACCAACTGCTGCCGCCGGCCTGGCCCGGGTTGCGTGGAGGAAAGGTGATCGTGGAACAGCGACCCGACGGCACGATGAAAGTGAGATTCAGGAATCGCCATCTCGAGTTCAAACGGATCGACCCGGCGGTCAACGTCCATCCCATCCCAGGCGAAAGGCCGCCATCGGCGGAATTGGACATTTCTATTTTGGTTTGACAGTGATCAGAACATGCGATTGGAGCAGAAAAGAATCACGCCAGATTGAGCTTGTGCATGTCCAACACCTCCTTCAGGATGCCGAAATGGATCTCTTTCGCGGCGTGGCCTTGATCGTCAAAAACAAGCGGCACTGCGATCACCAGTGAATTGTCCCGTCCATCCTTGGCCAGGTGCAAACCCTCAAAATTTTTCACGTAAACATTGTTCGGCGCATGGATAAACGCCGTTCCCGATTCTCCCGAAGGGCGGGTGGCTCGCAGGTGAAAAATCATTGTATCCGGATCGTATGAGGCCTGTTCGATTTCCATCTCCCCCATCATCAGGTGCATGTCCGTCCCCAGCAGTGTCGGGCAGTCTTCATTGGGCGTCAGCCGCAGAACCCGGACCGATTCCGCATCGACATGGATTGTTGATCCACCTCGAAGTATTCCCACGAACGATTCGTTCCAGAAATCCCACGCCAGATAATCCTGATTTGGGTTTAGTCGTGTTTTGGCCACGTCCAATTCGCGTTCGATAGGCCGATCCAGCAGGTTGAACATGGCGATCACGTCAAATTCCTGACCCGGCTTGTCAACGTGCCGCTGGAACATGCTCAGCCCGCCCGCGGATGGCAACTCGAACAGATCCACGGGCCGGGCGGCCTGCGCGGGACGAGGCAGCGTCTTTTTGATCATGCTCAACCGCTCGGGGTGGATGGTTCGGAGATCGTCTCCGAGCATCGTGCCGGCACCGAACAGCGCGTGAATCGTCGCGGCGATACGCGCGTGATTCACCGGGACCGGCTGATCGACCGTCAGCACGTTGGCCGCATCGGCCAGGTACAACGTGCGATGTTCGTGATAATGAATGGCCCGGCTGGTCAGGGCATCCCGCGCCGCCGTCCAGAAATCCATCTGGTTGATGACGAAGGTTGCGGGATAAAAGAAGCTTTCCGGGCTGAGCGCCCGTCCCTCGCCAAAATCGCCGCCGACCCGCGCGCCTTCCACCACGCCGGCGTTGTGCATCTTCGGCCCGGTGGAAGACAACAAAAACGCATCCTCGCCCGCGGCCTCCTTGATCGTTCGGATGAATTTCAAATACGCTTCCGGTCCGGCCACCAGGGATTGATCGTAATGGGACCGATAAGGAAAACTCCCCAGGCTCCCCGCTCCGGCCTCCAGAAAATCGATCATGTAATAACGAATTCCCCACCGGCGATACGTTTCAAAGACCTTGCGGATGTAAGCCAGGGACTTGGGGTGCGATGGGTCCAACGCATACAGGCAGGGGCGGTCCTTGAGTTTCAACAACCCCGCGTCGCCGTGGCTCCAACTCGGGCAGACCACCATCGGCGATCCATCGGGATTTTTCAAAATCGCCTCCCCCAGTTCCTCCATCGCATCCGGCAGGGTGCTGCACAGATAAAACGGCCCCACCCAGAACCCCGGGACAAACCCCCTGTCTCTCACCGCGTCGATGAACGCCTCTCGACCCATCGGAATGGAGCGGTCGTTCCATTTCAACCAGTTGCCCGGCAGGCTCCCCTCGAGGTTGGTCATGCTCGTCCAGAGATACCGCACGCCGAATCCGGCCAGTTTCGCGTTGATCGCATCCAGCACCTCCAACGTCGCCTGTTGATAGGTCTGCGAACCATGGATGCAATCGGTCCAGGACCAGCCGAGATAACCTATGGGGGGGTCTTTCCAGATTTTTGATCCCGCCAGTTCCCCGGCCTGTTCCGCCCATTGTTCCATCTGCCGGTAGGGGTCATCCCCGGCCGCCAGGCGGAATGTTTCGGTTTGGGTTGATGCGCCGGCCGCCAGCATCCATCCCGCAAAATCACACCAGGCCGTTAATTCAACCGCCGAGCCGGAGGGGCCGGTCTTGACGCTCACCTGCGCGTCGGCCCGCTGAAACGTCAAAAATCCAACCTGCACCGCCAGCCGCCGGGTGGCGTTGTAAAACTGCGTCTTGATCTTCGTATCGGCCGGAAGTTGCGGATCATCCAGCCGATAAACATTCTGCCTCGCGTGTTCGCCCGGCCACATCAGCGCCACGATTTCATCGCCATCGCCCCCAAGAAAGACCGAATCGGCCTGAAACAACACCGCCTTGCCCAGCTTAACCGCCCGCGACCCGGTGTTATGAATGGTGGACCGGATGACAATGTCGTCCGGCCGTCGTTCCAGGTCGATCTTCCAGGTGATCTGCGGGGTGGAATAAACCCATTTGGCTGTCCGGGGCGATGATGGATCGCGGACCATCCGGGCCTGCGACAGATCGACGGCCCGGCCATCCACTTCCAACGCCATCCTCCAGCCATCGACCTTAAAGCCGTTGATGTCCGTTTGAATGACGCCTTCTGAATTTTCAATCATGGTTGTTTCCGTGCCGGCCGCTTTTTCACTCTGTTTCAACATGCATCATGACTTCGCCTGAATCTCCCACACCAGCACTTCCCATGGATAGATCAGATCGAGCATCCTGTTGCCGTTTTGATCGACCTGGGGCGCTGTCTGGCGGCTGAAACCCCAGGGTTTGGCCTTGCCATTTTGGAAAAACGACATCATTTCTTCGCTCACCAGGACGTAGCGAGCCAAAGGCCAGTTGTTGACCATCACCACGTAGGTCTTATCGCCCCGTTTCCAAGCGGCCTGCATGATGTTTTGCGTCTGTCCCGACGGAATCGCTTCATGTTTCCATGCCGGGGCCACCGTGTCGGTGAAGGATTTCAGTTCCGCGATGGCCGGCTTGAGCGTGTTGTCCAACCATTTCGGATCGAGTTTTGTACCCTCCTGCCAGTTTTTCGGCGCCAAGCCGGTAGGGTCAGGCGTTGAGAGTGTCTCGCCGGTGATCGGATCGGTGACCGCCAGGCCCGTCTGTCCGCCTGGCAGATAGCCGTAGTAGATCGCCCCCTGCGCACCCTGGGCCAACGTGGCGAAATGCCAGTAGCGCAGTTCCGCCTGCGTGGGATAGCGCAGCTCCATCAGTCTTTTGCGCTCTTCCGGGTCGTCGAGCTTGCTTTTTTTCAGGAGTTTCTCGGCGTCATAAATGACATAGTTGAACGCCTGCAGGCAGGGCAGCACCGGCTTGCCCGATGTCAGTGCCCATTGGTTGAAATCCGTCACGCTCTCGATGCTGGCCTGCGGGAAAGGGGCGGTTGAAACGGGATATATGTCGAAGGAATAAACATCGAGGGATGACAGATATCCATTCCAGGAGGACATCGTCGCCGTCAACAGGCACACGGGGATGTCCGGCGACTCGGCCTTGATCAGTTTGTAATACTTTTCAGTGGTTTGGGCCGTGGTTCCGTTCAATTCCGGCTCGTCGGCAAGATACCAGAACCCCAGGGCCGGGTGGTTCTTGAAGGCAGTGACGATCCGGCGCATCTCCTCCAGCCCGTCAGGTTTTGCCATGCGTCGATGGCCATCCAGGTCGAACATGACCTTCAAGCCATGCTTTTGAGCCAGGTCAAGATAATCCCGCATCGCCTTCATTCCCTTGGGGGATGCATCGTAGCTCAACCCATACAGGTGAACGTAATTGGCGCCGATTGCTTTGGCATGTTCAAAATTCCGATCCGTGCCCGGAACGGCGATCAGGATCATGGGGTACTCATCGCCGATCCCGAAAAGGCCTTTGTCCCGTTGGCCGGAATCCGCCGCGGGAGCGGCCGCGGCCGCTTGAAGTACAATCAAGGCGATCAGTGCATAGACAAATTGAATCCCTGCATGTTTCATTTCGTATTTAACCCTATCGTAAGAATTCTCACCCGGGCCTTCCGGCTCCCAGAAGGCCGATCACAGCGGATTGGGCATCGATTCTCGCGGTCGCGTGTCCGGGCAAATGGTCAAGGTGATGTGCAGAGTTGTCATTGGCCCGCGCATCATCTTGCCATACAGCCCATCGCCCAATCCGGGGGTGAGTTCAGGGTTACTTTCGCACAATCGCCACCGAATATCCGCCGGGAATCCGCACCTCGGCGAAAGCCTGTCCTTCCCGCTCGACACGGGGAATGTTGATCGACTCGGTCTGATACCCGCGATCGTCGAACACCACGGCTGTGAATTCGCTGTTGTCGCCCCAGCCGAAATACCCGCTGGTGTTGGTCAAGATGCGCTCCTTGGCAATGACATACCCCTTGCCCAGGTTGATCGGCGTGGACGGGAACATATGGCTGGTCAGCGTCGGATGGGTGATGCTGATGTCCGTGCGATAATAGTAATAGAGTACGCCATAGTTCAGCCATTCCACCATGTCGTGATAGGTGTCCAACTCGGTGACTTCGGAGGTATGATCCCCAAGGGCGATGGGCGTGTACAACTGGCACTCCGCCAGCCAGTTGATAAACCCGGACTCCACAAACCGCGGGAAATGCAGTTGTGTAAATGTTCTGGTCTGCGGCCCGCCATTGCCCATCAGCGGCCCGCGTTCCAGGAGTTTTTTGGCCGTCTTCAATCGCCATGGCTGGCTGGCCAGCGTCAGGCTGGTGATCTTCCGCGTAATCTTGTGCGTAACGGGGTCGATCTCGGCCGACACGCCGTCCCAGTGGTCGGGGTTGTAGTCATAACGGACCGCGCTGCGGGCCATCTCATCCCAGAAGATTCCTTCGGCCCTGGTTTGCTTGAGCCGGAAATCAAGCAGGCTCTCCTGCGCCCTGGCCCAGACCGAACCTTCGGTGGGCAGGAACAGCGGCATCCCGGGATCCGAATAATTGACCTCCGTTCCGTCCGCTTTCAGAATTTTGTCCTTCTTAAAAAGACGATTTTCCACTTCCGCGATCTTTGGATCCTTGAAATCCCTCGGATCCTGATGCCCGATGAAACAGTGGTAATAGACCAGCCGTTCAATGTCCGGGCAGACTTCCTTGGCCCGGTCCATCATCGCCACCTTTTCGATGTTCACCGGTGTCAGGCCATCATACAATTCCGGAAAATTGAAATTCCAGACGACCCCCAACAGATAGCGCGCCGACCGATTCACCAGCTCCGCCTTGAGCTGCTGGTCGGTCATCTCCAGATACATTCCCGGAGGCGTGTATGATGAAGACATCGCCTCGCTTCCCTGGAGCGTGAAATTGACGCCCCAGTTGCGCCGAACGCGGTTGATGAAGGTGAAATAATCCCCGCTGTCAATCGGGTAAATCGAAAATTCCAACTCCACCGTCTTGCCTTGTCCCACCACCAGCCGCGAGTCCCGGATGCCCATCCGATCCTGTTCGGTGAAAATCACGCCCTGGATTCGGGTGAGGTCATCTTCGCTGAGCAGACCCAGCCCGGCATGTTCCCCCATCATGACCGCCGCCGGATGCGCACCGCTCTCAAACGTTGCCTTTTGCAATCTGACCTGCCGGCCGCCGATGTAGAGCGTGCCATCCTTGCGATCCACCTGGGTTTGATGGGTGAACATCACCGGCAGGTCGGTGTTGGAGATGTTGGTAATCCGGTCCACTACCTGAATGTGGTCAGCGTGCCGGGTGATGGAGCGCAACAGCCGGAATTCCTTCGCCTTGGCGACCAGGCCATCTTCCCTCAGTTTCAGTACTTCCCATTGCGATGAATTCTCTTTTTGATTGCCCAGCAACGCCCATCCGGGGGCAGTGGTGGAAAACTGCGACTGGATCACCCATGTTCGATCCCCCAGCTTTACTTCGATCGCGCCGCCGGGGAGTTGCTGATATGAATAATCAACCTTCGCTTCCGTGACCGGCACGATCGTCGGGATGTCTCCCGTCGGCGCCGGCCCGGCCGCTGGCGACACCATCTTCGGCCCCAGCGTCTCGCTGACGCCGATGTCCGCTATGACCGTTGACGGGGCCAGCGGCGAATTGATCACCTCGATCGCATTTCCGCCATCGACCTTCCAGATATCCGTTACGTCAAATCGCAGAAGATATGGGTCCACATCCGACGCGAACTCCGAGGTTTCGGGAACCGGCTCGAAATTCGGCGCGTAGTAAATCACCCACGAATCGCCGAAACTGCAACTGGACCGCAGCCGCTCCCCTTCGTAAAACCGTTTGAGGCGATTTCGCACGCGATCCATCGTCATCATCGTGCCGTTGACTTTGACCTGCAACGCGGCCACGCCCCCTTCGACCGTGGGGAAATCGACTCGCGACCTTACGACCAGCTCCTTGACCGGCTTTTTGTCCGCCGACCCCAGGTCCACCTTGGCCGATGACAACGATCCAACACGAATATTCGTCTGGACCCAGTCATACGCCGGTTCGGTCGATGCGGCGTCCGCCTTTGCCTTGGCCGCCATGGCCAGCATCACCATCGCGCCAATGGCCAAACCCATCCATACATTGAGTCGATTCCACTTCATGCCCAGTTCCCGTTTGATGTTGCGCTCGAGGCCGCATGACCGCCGGATGGGGACATGTCCGCCAGAGTGAATCCTGCTGCTTAACGTCGATCCGCCGCCGCCGTCATCAGATCACGCTCATGGATTTGCCACGATGTCGAGGAGGCTTCTTCCATCCCGTGTCCAATGGTTGTTTGAATTAAATACATTGGTCAGGCCGGTACCCGGCGTGACTGAATAAATCGTGACGCCATACGGGTTGTTGCGGTCGGGACAAGCGAGGTTGGTGGCGTGTCCGTCGTTCCACAGCACGTTGCAGGATGGCCCCGAATGCCTCGCATCCGCGCCATAAGTACCTGGACCGCCATATTGATCGTCAACCAGCCAGCATCCCATCGGCTCCTGATCGGCATAGCGATACCAGATGGAATCCACCAGGATGATCGTGCCGTTTTTATTCTTCAAATCCCATGACCGGGCCGGCGTGTAACGCTGCTGGTTGGTATAGCCGCCGACCCGTGTGTTCTGCCCGTTGGTGCCGACGTTGTTCATGTTATAGCCATAATGGACGCGCTGGAACACGCCATCGAATCCCGCCCGCTCATCCATGTGAAAAGCGCGCTGGTCGGGGGAAAAGTCGAACTCTTCCTTGCCCTTGCCCGGAAATGACGGGCAGGCGTAGACCTGGGCGTTGCCGACATATCCCTTCATCCACAACAGCCTTGACCAGCAGGCCATGAGGCCGCCGTAGTTGGGAGTACCGATGAACACATTGTAATAATACTGGTCATAAATCGGATACGACCCCTTGTAGTCGTTCTGATACATCGCGAATCCCATCCCGATCTGCCGAAGGTTGGACAGGCACGCCACGCTTTTAGCCGACTCCCGCGCCTTGTTCAACGCCGGCAGCAAGATCGATATAAGCAATGCTATGATTCCTATCACCACCAGCAGTTCCACCAACGTGAAACCATGAGTGAAATCTCTGCGACTGTTTCCGCTATGCACGGTTTTCATGGCAATCCTCGCAATTCTCGATTGAATATGGATGGATCGGCGAGCGATATCGCCGATCCATCCAAGATACAAATTACGCGCCCATTCGTCGACGCAACAACAACCCGGAACCTGCGATCAGCAGCACTGCACCTGTCGTTGGCTCCGGCACGGGTGCAAAGGTGATGTCCAACGCCGGCCGTAACGCGATATTCGCCTCATCCGAGCTGAAGAACGAGGCATAACCGGATCCGGCCTGGGCGACGTCGGCCAGGATCATCATCCCCGCGTTCGGTCCGCCGATCCAATGGTTGATCGCCGAAACCGGAATGTTAATGCTGAATTCATGGCCGTTGCTGACACCGCTTGTGTCTTGCGTATAGTTGCCGATGGCCAATGGAGTGGCGATAAAGTCCGTCCCCGAAACCGAAACGCCGCGATTGCCGTGGGTTGGCTCGAGGTTCGTGTACGGACCCGCTCCAGCCCATTCCGTGGGTGTCGTCGCATCATAGCTGAGATAATCCCAGCAGACTTCGCCGGGCAATGCCGCCGCGTAGGACGAGCCTCCCTGCAGCCAACCGGCATTGGCATCTGCCACCTGATAAATGTTAAACGGGAAGGTGAAATCGCCGCCGGATCCGCCTTGGTTCCGTTGATACAGCCTGAGCGTGGCCGATTGGATCGTCCCCTGACCGGCCAGGGAGCTTACGTCGAATTTAAGCAGGATGTGCGAATTGGCGCCGCCACTCAGGATCACATTATTCCCACCGGTATTGATCTGCGAATCGCTGCTCCAGTACAGATGCGCATCCTGCGTGCCATCATACGTTCCTCCGCCAAACGGCGCGGCTGTGCCATCCTGAAACGTCACCGCCGCCGAGGCCGACAGACCCGAAACCGCCAACACCGCCGCGCCCAGCGCGGCCGAACGAATGAAAGAAAACATACTCTCTCTCCTTTGGATAAGAGATTTGGACATGAATCCCCCTTGACGTTTGTTTTCCACGTGCGAACTCCTGTTAGTCGCCGGGTTGTTCCAGTTTCATGTAAACGTGCGGATGCTCGACCGGCCGGTTGTCGATCAGGTCATCCAGCATCTCCACGCTGCGCTGAGCCAGTCGTTTGGCGTTGACTTCGAACCGCATCGCATCCAATGACAGCGAGTGGGGGCTGTTCTGGTTCCAGGTCGTCGCCAGTTGAATGTCCTGAGGTGTGCGAACGCCCCGCTGAGCCAGTTCACGGGTGAATCCAACCGCCAGAATGTCATCCGCCAGCACCACGCCGTCGTATTCCGACAGGTTGATGGTTCGGGCCATCAGCACGCCCAGGTCGCGCCAGTCGCCCTGATACGTTCCCTCGTATGTCTTGACATCCTCCGCGGCCATCTCCAGCCCCTCGCCGGCCGCGATGCGAAGCAGGTTTTGAACGCTTGTGCGCTCGATCCCGGTCGAAAAACCGACCAAAACGATTCGGCGGCATCCCTCTTTCATCAGGCCGGCAATCGCCCGTCGGCAAAAATCCGCAAGGTCGATCCAAACCGTGTTGGCCATCGCCTCGTCCACCACCACCCCGACCAGTGGGAACGATTTGTCACGGGCCAGCGCGGTCAATTCCGTGGGCATCCGGTTGATCGCGACAACGCCCGCCAGGCGATGGTTGTCGATGTCGCGCCACAGGTCGTGATACGCCTTGACTTTGCCGTTTTGCGATTCCGGCACGTAATACAGCCGCAAATCCCGCGCATCGGCGTGCAGGGAATGGGTTAAATGATGCACCATCAACGAGGAAAAGGTCGATGCCACCGGATCAAACACCGTTTCGGTGCAGAAAATCCCCACGACCAGGGGTTTCACCGCCTGTCGAACAAACGTCCCCTTGCTCTTGCGGCGTTCGATCACCCCCTGGTTTGCCAACGACCGCATCGCGCGCTGAACCGTGACATAACCCACGTTCAACGACTGGGCGATCTCAAAATTGGTGGGCAGCTTCTCGCCGGGCGTTAATTGATGAGTCTGGATGCTCTCATGAATTCGTCGCTGAATCTGCAAATGCAACTGCTCGGAACCGGACAGATCCAGCTTTAACTTGGAAAGAACTTGGACGGCGTTGCTCGAACTCATTTGTATTGTATGTTTCTTTTATATGCTTTATATCCATGGCTATTATGCGAGATGATTTGAGGAAGTCAAGAAAAAAATTATTGGCCGTGATCATTTTGTGAAAATTGTTCTGAAATGCCCGCAAATGATGAGGTCAAATGATGGGCCGGCCACTTGGACCGGATTTCCAATGGCGGCCCATGTCGATCTTTGTTGGTTCCAATTCTGCGGCTTTGTAATCGTCCGCCGGGCTGGGCAATACGCCGACGGTGGCCATTCGGCACGACCTGATGACCACGGATGAGCACTTCGAGGCGGCCATCCGGGGCGATGGGGCGGGCGAAAATCCGGAATCGGCATGTTTTCTCCAACAAGCGGCCTGTAATCTTAAGTTCGGCGAGTTCTGCATCCTGAGCACCACCAAAGCGATGTCTGCCGGCATTCACCCGCGCACATCCCATGCGATGGGTCCGTACCTGGACCGTGAGCGGAAATCCATGGGATTGTCGGATGCGAAGGAGAAGATCGAGGCATGTAGGAAAGATTGCAACGAGGCACGGCCTCACGAATCACTGGGCTACCTGGCTCCCAGCGAGTTCGTACGAACCAGCCAGGCAACAAGGCGGCCTGAACGGGTCTGAGGATTCTCATTACGAATGGGCACACTTTGGGGGAAGGTCAGTACTGACATCCTAATGCTGCGAGTTGGGACACGAATGGGGTCTGGACACAGGCCTTCGCCGCCGTCTTACGGCCAACCGAAGCGGTCTCGCCAAAGTGGGGATGAGTCAGCGGTGACGTGCGATTGACAATTCCAGTGTGAATATTACCGTTCCTCGTCTTAACGAAGGAGAAATTCATGGAACCGTTCCTCAATACCATCAGTTTCTTCGACGATTTCGCGCTGCTCAATCGCACGCAATTCACACGGCGGTTTTTTCAACCGCGACTTATTGAAGAATCGCAGTTCTTTGACCCCAACTATGCGCTGAGCTACTGCTCGCTTCATTGGTGCGAAGATGCGGGCAAATATCGACTCTGGTACAACGTCAACCATCAGGTGTGCAAGGTTGAACTGGACGGCACTTCGCAATCAGAACATTTCATGCTCGCAATGGCCGAGAGCGATGATGCGATCCACTGGCGGATCAAAAACCATCATAATCGGCCCGACGGGGTGAACATCGTCTACGCCGGTAAGGAGGGCAGCGTGCATGGTGCAATGGTGTATCGTGATCCGCATGAGCGCGATCCGAAACAGCTTTACAAATGCGCGACAAGCCTCGATTCAATGGTTCAGGATAATCAGATCGTTGCGCCGGGCATTATCGCAACATCGCCGGACGGGATTCACTGGGATGACCAGCAAATGCGATATCGCTGGGGAAGGTCGGCGTCCGACACCTACAACTGCCTGTTCTACAATCCGGTTCTCAACGCCTATCAGTTGCTTCTTCGTCCCGTGATGACCGATCGACGGATCTGCACCACGTACAGCACCGATATGATTCACTGGACCAAACCGCGCGTGATACTCGCCCCCGATGGCTTTGACCCGCCTTGTTCGGAATTTTACGGCATGTCGGTGTTTTATCACGCGGGCATTTTTTACGGGTTCCTGTGGGTGTATGACACGGACATGGTGGATCGCGTGCCATGGAAGTTTAAGGGGAATGTTTATTCGGAACTGGTCTACAGCTACGACGGGCTGACGTGGAACCGCACACACGAAAAGGCGATTGGCTTGCGCGGCATCGGAGAATACGGCGCAACGCAGAATTACCTGGGCAACCTGACACCGGATCGCACGGGTGAGAACTGGATGATCGGCGGCATGTTTCCCCTGCTGGAACATGGTGCGGCCACCTATTCCGAACGCCGGACCAGCGTGGCCAACGATTCCAATCGAATCGTCGCCCATTACACCAGCACCATCCGGCCGGGGCGATTCTGCGGCCTGCAGGGCGTGGGCGATGCGTTTTTACGCACCAAGCAGTTTCTGCTGAACAGCGACCGGCTGACCATCAATGCCCAGTGTCAGCAAGGTGAGATGAAGGTGCAGCTCATCGACATCTGGCAAAAGCCCATCCCCGGCTTCTCGTTTGACGAGGCCGAATTGTTCTGCGGCGACGACATCGCCTGGACGCCCAAATGGAAAAAGCGTTCGATTTCCGAGCTGGTCGGCAAGCGGTTCGGGATCGAGATCCGCCTGTATACGGGCTGCATCTACGGCATCACCGGCGACATTCGCCCGTTCCACGGGGCGCTGCCGCAATCGAACTACGGCGACCCGAATGACATCGCGGCCGAGGTGTTTGGGGACAAGATCAATTACGAGCTGATCGACCCCAAATAGCCCGCATTGCAGCGTCTTTCGCGGAGGCAATAATCCGTCGTCCGCGATCAAATTCCGGGCAATGTCCAAGCAGATCCTGGGGA
Source organism: Phycisphaerales bacterium (assembly GCA_020853095.1). Taxonomy (GTDB): domain Bacteria; phylum Planctomycetota; class Phycisphaerae; order Tepidisphaerales; family Tepidisphaeraceae; genus JADYZN01. The sequence continues at coordinate 12,260 of JADYZN010000052.1, forward strand.
GGGTGATTTGGATATACCCGATTACAGGTGTATCATTGAGCCTATGGGTGACGCTTCCAAAGCCATTGGTGGCCGGGTGACATGCATGGACATCGCCAAGATGGCGGGTGTCGGCTTGGCCACTGTGTCGCGCGTCATCAACAATTCCGACCTCGTGTCGCCCGAAACCCGCAAGCGGGTGACGGACATCATGCGCGCCACCCATTATCGTCCCTCCCAGGCCGCCTACACCCTGCCCAAACGCCGCCACGACACGATCGGTTTGATTACCCAGACAGACACCTGGGGCAGCTACGTCCCGGAGTTGATCCGTGGAGTAACGGAGGCTCTGACCGATTCGGGATTGCGCCTGGCGATGGGCAGCATCTCCAGTTGCAGGCCGGCCGGGACACTCGAAAAATTGCCCTTGTTTCGGTCCTGGTCGGTGGATGGCGCCATCCTGGATACGTGTAACCTGCTCGGCGATGTTGACGGCGTCCTCAGGCGGCTTCGCACCCCCGTTGTTTTCGTCAATGCTCCAGCTCCCCGACCCTTTAACACCGTGATGCCCGACGACAACCGGGCGGCCCGCCAGGCGGTCGAATACCTGATCCAGCGTGGCCACCGCAAGATCGGCTATCTGCCTGGCGGTACGGGAACGCATTCCAGTATCGCCATGCGAAAGGAGGCATATATGCAGGCAATGCGAGCACACAGCCTGCAGCCGCTGCCTTTGTGGGACAAGCAAGTGGAGTACGTCTGCGATGAGTACGTTGAGCGGCTGAAGATATTAACCGCGCACGGCATGACGGCCGCCGTGACATACTGTGGTCTATGCGGTGCGATGACCCTTCGCAGCGCATTGAAGCTGAATATCAAGGTTCCCGACCAGTTGAGCATCGTCTGCTGCGATTCGGACGTCATTTTGGAACATGCCGCCGTGCCATTGACTTCTTTCAAGCAGGATCGTTTTGAAATGGGCCGCTTGGCCGTCCAAATGCTGGTTGAACGCATCGAGCATCAATCGCGGGATATCCCTTCTGTTTACCCGGTCGGCAAGCTCGTGGAACTGGAGTCCGTGCGGTCCATTTGACGTTTTCTCAAAAAATTTATTTGACTTATTGGAATACTGCGGTAAAGTACAAACCAGAGGAATGAAAGCGCTTCCAGAGAGAACGGGTGCAAGTAGGGTTCGAGTGTAATGGAAGCGCTTCCATTGGAGATTTTTATGAATTTTGAGTGTGCTCGCATTTCAAGGACGCTCATCAGTTCCGAACTCCCAAGTCAAGTCGATTTGCAGGGCTGTAACCATTTTACATTTTTGAACGGACGCTTTGGTCGGGCCGTGAATTCAATTGTGACTCGCCGTGTCTTGAGCATCCTCGCGGCGGCCGCGGTTGCCGCCGTCGCGACGCCGGCCGGCGCCCAGTCGCTGAACGTCGATGCCTCGGGTGGTACGGGTTTCAACACGGCGATCTTCGGGCAGAATCTCTATTCCAAGGCCTATTACACCGCCGGTATCGGCACGGGGTTCGAGAAGAACCTGGAGTTGACCAACGGCACCAGCTTGCGCGGCCCATCCGCCGGCGGCAACGCCATGACCTATGATTGGCGAACCCGAGTCGATCAGGCTCAGAACATCCCCCTTCCCGGCGGCGGCGGGTTTGCCAACAGTGCCTCCACGCTGGATTTGCTGCGCATGGCGCGGGATCACCAGAGCACGCCCATCTTCACGGTCAACGAACAGGGAATTGGAACGCTCGATAATTCGGCGGTTTTTACTTACTCCGACAAAACCATCGGCACGATGACTCAGCTTGCCAGCGATTGGGTGCGATACACCAATCACATCCTGCAAACCTACCGGCAGGGCGATACGATCAGCGATTCGGAAGATCAGCGGATTCTTAATTCGCTGAGCTGGGGTGGGCCTGATTTCACCTCGGATCTGCTGCTGAAGCCCGGCGAAGCGGCGGTGCCGAAGGTGACCTACTGGGAAATCGGCAACGAAGCAGAATATTACGACGACGCGGCGACCTACCGTTCGCGGTATGAGTCCATCACCACGGCGATGCGGGCACAGGATCCAACCATCAAGGTCGGTGCGGGTATGGGGGGGCCGCAGGCCGACCAGGGCAACTACCTTAAGACGGTGTTGAAAAATGGCACGTTCTGGGAAGGCGGGTTTCTTCAAACCAAAACCTATTCCAAACTCCCGGTCGATTTCATCGCCTACCACCCGTACGGCTATCAAATCCTGGGTGTGGATGCGGGCAACCCCGCGAACCATGGCGCGATCTCCCAGCAGCTCAGCAATATTCGCACTAATCAGCAGGCTGAACGTAACTGGGTCAACGACCAGATCAACAACAGCAACGGCTTTTTGAATGGCAGCCGCAATGTGAGTGATTTTGAGTTCCTGGCGACGGAGTGGAATTCAGCCGTGCCTGATCCTGATCCGGGCCAGGATGGCAATTGGAGATTTCGTCAGTGGAACGCCCTGGGCGTCGTCGAAACCGCGATGACCTTCGCGCAAATGGGATTCTCGGCCGCCCAGTTCTGGGTCTGGCCGGCGGATATCTACGGCGGCGGCCCCAGCGGCGCTGAACTTCCGCAATTCAAAGCCTTCCAGGCTCTGAACCAATATGGCGGCGACGTACTGGTCCAGTCGGTTACATCCGAAACCGGCAATCGCCTGTATGTCACACGGGACAGCCAGAGCGGAACCGTAACCATCTGGGGAATGAATTTCCTCTACGGTGACCCAGGCGACGCCGACAAAACGTTCAATATTTCCTTAACGGATCTGGGTATTACGCCCGGCCAGATCACGCTCATGCGTCTGGCCGATACGACCGGTCGGACCACGCTTCTCAGCGGCAACGATTTTCTCACCAACGGCGTGACGGTCGATTGGATCACCAGCGATCTGACCGGACAGATCAATCTGTCCAACTTTACGTTCACCGTCAAGCCAGCCGAATTGGCCATGCTGGTGATTCAGGTTCCCGAGCCATCAACGGCGATGGCTGGCGGCCTGGTGTCTGTATTGTTTTTGACTTCTCGAACATTATCTCGGCGAAAAGCGTGTGCTTCTCGCCCAAGTTCAACTCCCTTTTAATGGAGGTTTGTTATGAAAGCGCGAACACTCGCGATGTGCGTCTCTGGTATCGTAGGTCTGGCCGCTGGTTCGGCCATGGCCGCCCCATATACGGCTTGGGCACAACCCTACGCGGACAACGATCCTAATACCTTGGTGCTTCTGCATTTCAATGAGTCATCGGGAACCAGCGCTGCCAACACCGGCGCCACGGGCACCTGGGGTACCAGCAATGGTACATACAGCGCCAATGCATCGAGCAACGTTGCCAGCGGCGCGGGAATTCCGGCCAGCGGCTTCGGCAATGCGTTCCACACCGGAGGTACGAATTATGTCACGGTGCCCAATGATTCGGACATGAATGGTGATATGGCCACCACCGGATTCACGGCCGAGCTGTGGTTCAAGGCCGCCAGCCTGGAAGCAGGAAAAACCAAGGCGCTCTTGAGCAAATATGACGAGAGTGTCGGGTGGCCCGGCGGCCGCGAATGGAGCCTCAATATAAGTCCCGACAATAAACTCTACATGGGTGGATATGCGGGGACAGACGGAAATGTGGGCTTGGACGTCACTGGCACCACAACCGTGACGACAGGTGTATGGCACCACGCTGCTATGGTCTATGACATCAGTACGGGTGGCGACAACCAATGGAGGCTGTATCTCGATGGGAATTTGGAAGCCTCGCAGACCAATGCCTCTTGGTCGTTCGGGGAATATTCCACCCCAGTCAGTGTCGCAGCCTATAATAAAAGCGGGGGCTATAGCTACAACTTTGACGGCGACATCGACGAGGTTCGCATCTCCCGCGCCTCATACGACTTCGCGCCCGTTCCCGAGCCGGCAAGCCTGTCGCTGCTGGCACTGGGCGGCTTGATGCTGGCCCGTCGTCGGATGTAAATTTAGTCTGATCGGATTTTCGCATCCCGCCGCTTAACGGCGGCGGGATGCTTTTAATGTGCGTGGTGCAATCATCCTTTAACACATGGAGGTATCGTATGACCGCCAGACGAATTCGCGCCTTTACCCTTGTGGAATTGCTGGTCGTGATCGGCATTATAGCGCTTCTGATCAGTATCCTGTTGCCGACGCTGAACAAGGCCCGCGAGTCGGCCAAGACCGTCGCCTGCTCTTCCAATCTTCGGCAGATCCATCTGGCCTGCCAGATGTATGCCAATGACTGGAAGAGCTTCTTGCCCTGGGGTACGGGTGGCACAACCTGGAATACACAGTGGAATTCGTTGTTGATGGATCTGAAATACCTGCCCGGCGCCAGCAACGGCTATATCAACATGGCCTTTGCCTGCCCGGCCGAAGATACGATGGAACTGGCGGACGCGCCCTTTCGGACGCATTATGCCCTGAACTATCGCCATACTTGGGGAGGCGTGGGCTGGATGAACCAAACCAGCAAGTGGACTCAAATCCGCTTCGCGAGCACAACCATTTTGTTAACGGATGGTTATCCCAGGAATTACGTTGCCGTATGGCCGTACTACAATGATGACCCCAGCGATACATCGAACTGGTATACACCGAGATATCGTCATCCCAAAAATACCGCGAACTTCTGCATGTTTGACGGCCACGTCGAGACCGGAAACCGCTTCACCTACGAGGATGAACTGAAGTGGTGGCATGGTGTGCGCTGATAATCAGCAACGGTTACAGGTGATATCGCGTTATCTGATCGCACCAGACGACTGCATTTTGCCGGAATGATCTGATGAAACATCTATTTTTTACGGTAGCATTGACTGTGGTGTCGTGCGCGCTGAATGGATCCGCCCAAACGCCTGCCACCACGGAAGCCTCCGCTTCCGACTTTGTTCAGGTCGTCGATGGTCACTTATCCGTTGGCGGCAAACGCCTCAAACTCTGGGGCGCGCAGTCCAGCCTCTTTGGTGAACACTACGCACAGATCGACAACGAAGTGAAACATTTTCGCAAGTTGGGATTCAACCTGTATCGCAGCATCAGCGTCGGGTACCCGTATTCACTGGAATCCAAGCGCGGCGATGAGTCGTTCATCGATCTGATGGACTACCAATTCAACGCGATCGCCCAAAGCGGGGGGTACAACTGGATTGACCTGGCGAACA
>JADYZN010000053.1 GCA_020853095.1 Phycisphaerales bacterium
AGAAATCTCCGGATCAACGCTCGTTTGCCAGCTTCCCGGAGCTTATCGCAGGCTACCACGTCTTTCGTCGCCTCTCGATGCCAAGACATCCACCATACACCCTTAGTAGCTTGACCACATTTATCGATTACCGTCCACCGGGCGAGGCGGAACGGCCGGAAGTCTGTCAAACAGACCAGCTCCCTTCGATAACGGATCTTTCGCCGAAAAGGTGCTCGACGATACCTGCCCGACGGAAAACAACTTGAGATGGGGATCATCTCTTGCAGGGGCAGGCATCGCGGATTCTTTTCTTACCTATTGAACCTCGTTATTCACTTGTCAAAGAGCCGCTTCCACGCTCATCCGGCAAGCCGGAATCCCGTTTTCACGTTCCGCCGAACGCGGATTCATCAGTCATCAAGTCGAGGGCTGATGAATTCAAGTTCGGCCGATAATCATCCCCGGACAGTCCATTTCTTCGCTGTCCGTGTCGGCTGGCCACCGGCTTTCGCCTGATGGCCCTGTTTGTTGTCAGGGGTTCAGAGGCGAGCGGCTCGGTGGGTCGGTAAAAGCGTTTGAATCTTCAAACTGATCGTTTCCAATCTCGGCTTTCCCGTCTTTCGTGGCGTCGTTCTGTCGTCCTTTCGATCTCCAACCGTCCTATCGAGGTGGCGGAGTATAGAACCATTTTTCGTCGCGTCAAGGGCTGATACTGAAATTTTTATCAAACCCGTCAAACTCGACTTTTCGCAGCGACATCGCCCGGACTTATTACGTCCGGACAAACGTCGTGTTCACTCAACGACTCAAACAATACGGTATCCGCAACGCCCTTGCAAGGGGTAGAATGAAAAAGGTGCGAAATTGTTTTTTTCGCCCGTTAAACTCTCATTTTTCCGGAGCATCACCACCATGTCCCAACCTGTCACCATTGAAAACGATCTGCTGCGCATACAGGTCTGGCCCCACATCGGTGGCAAAATCTCCTCCTTCGTCGATAAAACCGACCGTTTTGAGCTGTTGTTCAATTATCCGGCCGAAATCCCCCCCGCCGCCCAGTACGATCAACCCTATTCCAATGGCTGGTACGCCGGCTGGGATGAGTGTTTTCCATCGGTCGCTCCGGGAAAATACGTCGGCCACCCCTACGACGGCATCGCCATCCCCGACCACGGCGAATTGTGGGGTTTGCCCACCACGGCCGTCCCCACCCGCGATGGGATCACCACCGTCTGGCACGGCCTGCGTTTTGGTTATCGCCTGACCCGCAAGCTCTATCTCGACGGCCCCAGCCTCGTGGCCCAATATCTACTGATCAACCTCGCGCCATTTGAATTTCGCTTCGTCTGGGCCATGCACGCCCTGATGTCGATGATTTCGCCGGCCCAACTGCAAATCGACGGATCCGCCGAATATCGTTTTGACCACGATGCGGCCGGAAATGAGGTGCATCGGCCGTTTCTCTGGCCAAAATTGGACGGTTCCAACTTCTCCCAATTGGATCAATTGCCCGCCAAACAAGCCTGGAAACTCATCTCCCTGTCCCCCATCGAGAAACCCGCGACGATCCTCTATCCCGAACGCTCTCGCACGTTGCGGCTGGAATATGAATCACAGGATTCACTCAAAGCCCACTGGGGTCTCTGGATCAACACCGGCGGCTGGGCCGGCCACCGCCATTTTGCCATCGAACCCAACACCGGCCGATTCGACGAGATCGGCCGCGCCATCCAGGACAACTCCGCCGGCCGTCTGTCACCCCTCGGCCGCACCGCATGGACAGTTCGCTGGACAGTTGGTCCATAACTCAAGTCAAATCAGCCATTTATGAATGCACAAACTTCAAACGGTTGAGGGCGCTCTAACCCACGCTTGCCAGGGGTGTCTTATTTTCCGGAATGAAAAATTTTTGCAACTATCTCCCGCGTAATGGATATAGTAGGGTGAATGCGGATGGCGCATTCTCCACCGGTGGGTGGATTGGATGGATAGCAGCGGCCGGATACATCGGTTTGTGTGTTCTGGTCTACGGCTTGAAATAGAGATTAACGATGGAAGGCGGCGTGGGTGTCGCCTTCCATCGATCAGAAATCCTACCCTCCCCTGATGCCCCGGACGTCTTCCCCGCGCCCGGGGCACTTTTTTTACCTGCTCTCAGGTCAAGGCGATGGTCAAGGCGATCAGTTGCTTATTACGGCAACAATCCCTTGGCCATGATCGCGGAGTAGACCGACCGCAGCGCCAGGCACATCGCCGCATCGCGCAGCGGGATTTTTCGTTCCGCCGCCATCGCCTTGACCTGCGCATACCGACTCATCATGCGTTGTTGCAGGCGGGTGTTGACCTCTTCCTCGGCCATCTGCTCCTGCTGGGTTTCCTGCGTAAATTCCAGATAAGAGACAAAGACGCCCCCCGCGTTGCACAGGATGTCCGGGATCACCTGGATGCCGCGTTGATTGAGAATCTGATCGGCCTCCGGCGACGTGGGCGAGTTGGCCCCTTCGGCGATGAGCTTCGCGTTGATTCGCCCGGCGTTGTCCGCGGTGATCTGATTGGCGGCCGCCGCTGGAATCAGCGCATCGCAGTTTAATTCCAGCATCGCCTTCGGATCGATCGCCTTGGCGCCGGCATATCCAACCACCGTTCCCTTGTTGCGCATGTGCTCATTCAACCGGACGATGTCCAGTCCTTCGGGATGATGGATCGCGCCGTTGATGTCGCTGACGGCGATCACCTTCACGCCCAGCAGGTCCAGCGCCGACACGGTGGCCGCGCCGACGTTGCCGAATCCCTGAACGATGGCCGTCGCCTTGCGGGGGTCGATGCCGTGGTCCTTGAACGCCGCCGCCACGCACGCCACGACGCCCCGGCCGGTGGCCTCTCGACGGCCGGGGATGCCCCCCACCACCACGGGTTTGCCGGTGACGTAACACCCCTGCGTCGTCGCCATCCCTTCGGAATAGCTGATGGCATCCTTCAGATACCCCATGTCCGTCTCATTGGTCCCCATGTCCGGGGCGGGAACGTAAATCTGCGGCCCGATGTGCCGCCGGCCGCTGCGTGCGAAACTGCGGATCAACGTCTCCTTGTTGAAATGGCTCATCTTGCCCGGATCGGCCACGATGCCGCTTTTGCCGCCGCCGAACGGCACGCCGATCAACGCGCACTTCCAGGTCATTTCCATCGCCAGGCCCGTGACATCATCCAGCGTCACGCCCGGCGTCATGCGGATGCCACCCTTGGCCGGCCCCAGCGCATCGTTGTGGCGGACGATGAACGCCTTGAACAGATGGACCTTCCCATCGTCCATCTGCGGCCCCATCGTCAATTCGATGCGTTCCTTGGGAAGTTGAATTTTCTCCAGGATCGACTTGTCGATCTCACCATCCAGAAGTTTCGCCGCATGGGCAAAATTCGTCTGCGCGTTGCTCAGGATCGTTCCCGTCGCCATGAATCAACTCCAGTCGTCCGATGTTGTCGGACGTTACAACCGCACCTTCAACACCGCCTTGCGCACCATCGCCGGCCGGCCCGCCGCCAGGCCGGGCATGTGGGCGTCCTCCGGCAGGAAGATGCAGAAATTTCCTTCGCTCACATCCACGAAGCTCCCCGCATCCCCCTCGCACAACAAATAATCATCCGCTTCGTCATAGGGCTTGCTGATTTTCATCGCCTCCAGCGGCGCCCATCCCATGCGCTCGGTTCCCTGGATGACATATTGAATATCGGCATAAATACGATGCGCCTCCCACTTGCCCTGATCGGCCGGTTTGGTCTGGGCGCTGCCCAGGATCAGGTACAAATCCTTCCCGTCGATCTCGTGCTTGCCGTCGGCCAGTTTTGACAGGTCCATCGTCCTTAAATAATCCAGCCCCTGCGCCAGACGATGGTGCATCCCGACGTACAACTTTCCGTTCTGAATCCGATCGATAACCATGGTTCTCCGATGTCTTGCAAACGTTCAAACCCCTAGGCCCTGTCTAAAAACCTCGCGGCCTCGCGATAGGCACGATTCGGTCCGGATGCGAGGCGTCGAGGCAGCGGGGTTTTTAGACAGAGCCTAGTAGCTTGTGTACAATTTCCAGCTCAGTCCGTCAATCGAGTAAATGAACGCCTGATGTCCTCAAGACAATCACCAACATGGCACAACATAAAATCCTGATCGTCGGAGTTGGTTCCATCGGCGAACGCCACACCCGTTGTTTCCAATCCACCAACCGCGCCCAAATCCGCATCTGCGAACCCAACGACACCTTGCGCAAAACCGTCGCCGAGCGCTATCACCTTCAACACGCCTACGCCTCGCTGGACGATGCGCTGGTCGATCCCCCCACCGCCGCCATCGTCGCCACGCCCGCGCAGATGCACATCGCCATGAGCCAGCGGCTGGCCGAAAAAGGCATCCACCTTCTGATTGAAAAGCCGCTCAGCACGTCGCTGGATGGGACGGAAACGCTGGTTCAGACCGTTCGCAAGAAGAAACTCACCGCCGCCGTCGCGTACGTACATCGCGCCAACCCAACATTGACCGCGATGCGTCAACTGATCCAGTCCGGCCGGTATGGCAAACCCATCCAGGCCACCATCGTCACCGGCCAGCATTTTCCCACTTATCGCCCGGCCTACCGCGAAATCTATTACACCCGTCACGAAACCGGCGGCGGCGCCATTCAAGATGCCTTGACCCATATGCTCAACGCCGGCGAATGGCTGCTTGGCCCGATGGATCGCGTCATGGCCGATGCGCAACACCTTGCGTTACCTGGGGTTACAGTCGAAGACTCCGTAAACGTCGTTGCCCGTCACGGCCCGATCATGGCCATCTACTCCCTCAATCAGCATCAGGCTCTCAACGAGTTGATTGTCACGGTTCTGTGTGAAGGGGGCACGATCCGGTTTGAATATCCTGACAAGCTGCGCTGGATGACCAGCCCCACCACCCAACAGTGGCAACACCAGGAATTTCCACCGCTGGAGCGTGACACGCTCTTCACCAATCAGGCCAGTGCCTTCCTCGATGCGGTCGAGGGGAAATCCCCGCCGTTGTGTTCACTGGAAGAGGGCCTGCACACGCTGAAATTGAACCTGGCGCTGCTGCAAGGCGTGCAGTCGCCGCCGTGGATTGTGATTTGACTTCCCCCCTCACTTGGCGCGCACGCCCGATGGCCCTAATCTCTGTCGACCATGAGCATTCTCGTTAATAAAAACACCAAGGTGATTTGTCAGGGGATTACCGGCTCGGCCGGTGCGTTTCATACCAAACAATGCCTCGAATACGGAACCAAAATGGTCGGCGGCGTCACCCCCGGCAAGGGAGGCCAGACCGATCCCAACGGCCTGCCGATCTTTGACACTGTCGCCCAGGCGGTGCGGCAGACCGGCGCGGATGCCACGATGATCTTCGTTCCGCCACCCTACGCGGCCGAGGCGATCATGGAAGCCGCCGACGCCGGCATCGCCACCATCGTCGCCATCACCGAAGGCATCCCCGTGCTGGACATGGTGAAGGTCAACGCCTTCCTCAAAGATCGCCCCAATTCGGTCCTGATTGGCCCCAACTGCCCCGGCATTATCACGCCCGGCGAATGCAAAATCGGCATCATGCCCGGCTACATCCATACCCCGGCCCGAAAAGCCAAATCCAAAAAGAAAGTCGGCATCATCAGCCGGTCCGGCACGCTGACTTACGAGGCCGTCTGGCAATGCTCCACCCGCGACATCGGCCAGACCACCTGCGTCGGCATCGGCGGCGATCCGATCAAAGGACTGAACTTTATCGAATTGCTGGGGATGTTTAACAAAGACCGCGCCACCGATGGGATTATCGTGATTGGCGAGATCGGCGGGTCGGATGAAGAAGCGGCCGCCCGGTACGTGCAGGAAAACGTGAAGAAGCCGGTTGTCGCGTTCATCGCCGGCCGAACCGCCCCGCCCGGCCGTCGCATGGGTCACGCCGGCGCGATCATCTCCGGTGGCGAAGGGTCGGCCGAATCCAAAATCGCGGCATTACGTCAAGCGGGCATCGCCGTCGCCGAATCCCCCGCCACGATCGGCCAGACCATGGCACAGGCGCTGGGCATCGCCGCTGAAGTCGCGGCCTAAATCCTTTACCGCCCGCCAACCGTCAACGGCACGGGGACCGGCTGCGGAACGGGCTTGTAGGTTGGTTCCACCGCCAGTTGCAACGGCCGTCGCGGGCCTTTGGGAAGGCCCTCCTCATCGACGATGCGCTGGATCGCCATGATCCCCTCGATCAACGTCTCAGGTCGCGGCGGGCATCCGGGAACGTACACATCCACCGGCATGAACTGGTCGATTCCCTGGATCGTCGCATAGGCGTCAAATACCCCGCCGGTGCTGGCGCAGGCCCCCATCGAAATCACCCATTTCGGCTCGGTCATCTGCTGATAAATGTGCTGTAAAACCGGCATCATCTTGGTCGTCACCCGACCGGCCACGATCATCAAATCGGACTGGCGCGGACTGAAGCGCATCGCCTCGGCCCCGAATCGCGCCAGGTCATATCGGCTGGAGGCCGTGGCCATCAGTTCGATGCCGCAACAGGCGGTGGCAAATGGCATCGGCCACAGCGACGACCGCCGCGACCAGTTGACGATTTTCTTGAGCTGCGTGGTCAGCAGATTGTCCGGAAGTAGATGCGTATCCATATCGTGAATTATAGGGGATCAAATCGAGTACGGCCAACAGCGGTTGCTTAAATATGTCCGCGCTGGTGGCGTTTGCCCCGGCCGCGTTTTTTGGGCAATCGGTGGGCCAGCTTCATGGGCTTGGGCTTGTGTTTGCGGGGATGATGAGGTGCTTCATCGACACTGTGGCCGTGCGTGCCGCGGATCAATTCGGCGACCGCCAGGTCCAGTTCGCGCCGGGGAAGATCGACCTTGACCACCCGCACGCGGGCCTGGTCGCCGATGCCGATGCGCCGGCCGGTCCGACGTCCGCGCACCAGTCCGGCCCGCTCATCGACTTCCCAGTAATCGTCCATCAGGTCTTCATAGCGGATCAGCCCGTCAATCAGGTATTCCTGCAACTGGATGAAGATGCCGAACTTGGTGATGCCGGTGACGACTCCGTGAAATTCATCGCCGATGCGGTTTTGCAGCAGCTCCAGGATTTTCACCCGCCGAAGCTCGTTTTCCGCCTCATCCGCCCGGCGTTCGGTGACGGACAAATGCTTGCCGATTTCAACCAGCCGCTCGAAGGGGACCACGCGATCCAGTTGCACTGTTCGTTTTCGCGAAGGCGGGGATTTTTTCCGCCGGGCCTGCAAATAGGAATCGAGTAACCGATGGATCGTCAGGTCCGCGTAACGACGGATCGGCGAGGTGAAATGGCTGTAATGCTCGCTGGCCAGGGCGTAATGCCCCAGCGATTCGGGTGAATATTCCGCGCGCGACAACGACTTGAGCACCGCCAGGTTCACGGCGAACGATTCGGGTTTTCCTTTGACCGAAGCGAGCAGTTGCTGCAATGCCTTGCGGTCGATGATCTTGGGAAGACGATACCCGGCCACTTGAACGAAGGTGCGAAGGCGCTCGGACGATTCCATCTGCGGCTCGGCATGCGCCCGGCGAAGGAACGGCACATCCAGCCCATCGAGCAGCCGCGCCACCGCCTCGTTGGCCTCGACCATGAACATCTCGATGATCGTGTGCGTGTACGATTCATCCTCCGGCACCGCGCCGATGACCTTTCCCTCCTCATCCAGCACCAGGTCGATCTCCGGCAATCCCAGCACCAGTTGGCCGGCGGCGTGCCGGCGTTTTTGAATGCGCTTCGCAAGGGCGTCCATGTCCCGAAGCAGTTGCACGACGGCCGGGTCGTATTCCTCACGCCGGCGCGGACCATCGGGATGGGGAATCACCATCACGTTGTCCAGGATCGCCTGCGCCTCGCGATAGCGCAGTCGCTTGGCGGATCGGATGATCGTGTTGGCGAACTTGGCCGCCACCGGCCGGGCGTGTTCATCCAGCTCGATGAACGCGGATTTGCACAGCCTCGGCACGCCCTCCTGCAACGAACAGACGCCGTTGGACAGGATCTCCGGCAGCATCGGGATAACGTGGCCGGGAAAATAAGCGCTGTTGCCGCGTTTGGCCGCCTCCTGGTCCAGCGCCGATCCATCGGTCACGAAAAACGCCACGTCCGCGATGTGGACGCCCAGTTGCCAGTTGCCGTTGTCCAGTTGCCGCAACGAAATGGCGTCGTCGTAATCCTTGGCATCGTCCGGGTCGATCGTGCAGATCAGATCGTCGGTCAAATCCAGCCGGCCAGCCTGTTCCTCCTTGAGCGTGGCGTTAAACCGGTCCATCGCCGCGCGGGATTCGGATCGAACCTGTTCGGGAAATTCACCCGGCAGGTTGTACTGCACGATGATCGAACGCAGATCGACGTCCTTTTCGCCGGCCGCTCCCAGCACCTCGGTGATGACGCCCTGCGCCCGCTGGCCATCCTGCGGCCAGTTGGTCAGCTCCACGACCACCTTGGTTCCCGGCTTGATGTGGCGCGAGGCCGCATCCGGCGTCAGAATCGGATCGGTGAAATCGTTGCCATCGGGCAGGATCATCCATTGATTGTGCTGCCGCACCAGCGAGCCGACAAAGCGGTTGTTGACGCGACGGACGATCTCAGTGATCCGCCCCTCATACCGAAGCCGGCCTTCGCGTCGGTCGCTGCCGGTGATCTGGGCGCGCACGATGTCATCGGACAACGCACCGGCGTTTTGCCCTTCGGGGATGAACAAATCCTCATGTCCCGGCGGATCGGTCGGGATGACAAACCCAAACCCCCTGCGGTTGTGCCGATACGCGCCGACCACCATCCCATGCGTCAGGGCAGGCCGGACATTCGCGGCCGTATTGACCTTGACGGGCTTTGGCGTCGGCGGCAATTCGATGTTGCGTCCCCGCCCCACCACGACTTTTCCCTGTTCCTCCAGTTCGCTCAATGCGGACTTGAAGGCGGGATATTCTTCTTCACGATGTAAATTCAATTCACGCGCCAGCGCCCGTGCCTTGACGGGTCGATACGCGGAGTTCTTCAAATGATTCAAAATTCGACTTTGCAGATTTTCTGCCATATTAAAACTATCGCCCCCCGGCGATGGCGGGAACGATCGAGATTTCATCCCCTTCCTTCACCGGCGTTTGCAGGTTTTTCAGGAAACGGATGTCCTCGTCGTTCAAATAAACGTTCACAAAACGATTCAATTGATCTGGCCCCTTGAACAGCCTGGTCTCGATGCCGGCGGCCTTGGTTTTCAGATTGTTCAATACCTCGCCCACGTTGACGCCGGGCGCTTCCACCACGTCCGACCCGCCGGTGTAGCTTCGCAGAGGGGAGGGAATTCGTACTTTAATGCTCATATTGCTCCTGCTTTTTACTTTCAATGCGTAATTGATTATAGCACCGTCGCCAGGCGATCTGAAATCTCCGGCTCCTGCTCCATCCATTGATCAAAATCCGTGATTTTCGGCTCGATGACCCGCCGGACGGGCAGCTCATCCACCACCGCTTCCTGGGTTTTCAGGCCGTTGCCGGTGATGCTGATGACAATCGACTCATCACGGGGGATTCGTCCCTGCTCGATCAGTTTGATCGCCGCCGCCAGCGTCGTTCCGCCGGCCGGCTCGGTCCAGATGCCTTCGGTTTTGGCCAGCAGCTTGATCGCGTCAACGATCTGCCGGTCGGTGGCGCTTTCGCCCCATCCGCCCGACTGCGTGACCACCTGATAGGCGTACAACCCATCGGCCGGATTGCCGATGGCGATTGATTTGGCCAATGTCCGGGGTTTTTGCGGTTCGATGTTGTCCGTGCCCTCGTGAATCGCCTTCACCACCGGATTGCACCCGGCCGCCTGCGCGGAATAAATCTTTGGCCGGTTGTCCTCCACAAGGCCCAATTCGATCAATTCCTTATAGGCCTTGTACACTTTTGGCAAAATCGTCCCGCCGGCGGTCGGGATGATCGTGTGTTGCGGCAATTTCCATCCCAACTGCTCGGCGATCTCAAACCCGTGCGTCTTGGCCCCTTCGGTGTAATAAGGCCGAAGGTTCACGTTCACAATCGCCCAGCCATATTTATCCGCGATCTGCGTGCAAAGCCGGTTGACCTCATCGTAATTGCCGGCAATCCGCACCACCTGCGGCCCAAAAACCAGCGACCCCAGCACCTTTCCCTGTTCCAGATCGTGCGGGATCATCACAAAACACCGCAAGCCGGCCTCGGCCGCATGGGCGGCGGTGGAATTGGCGAGGTTTCCCGTGCTGGCACATCCAACCGTGTCAAAACCAAACTCGACCGCCTTGGAGATGGCGACCGAAACCACCCGTTCCTTATAGGAATAGGTGGGATAGTTGCACGAATCATCCTTGATCCAAAGTTGCGAAACGCCCAGTTCCCGTCCCAGCCGGTGTGCCCGTTTGAGCGGGGTGAAACCGGAATGAAATCCGGTTTGAGGTTCTCCCTCGATCGGCAGCAAATCCTTGTATCGCCACAAACTGCGCGGCCCGGATTCAATGGATTGCCGCGTCACCCGCCCCCGCATCGCCTGGTAATCGTATTCAACTTCGTACGGCCCGAAACAGGCCTCGCAGACGTGAACCGGACTCACCGGAACCCGGTGGCCGCACTCTTTGCATTTCAAACCCAAAACGTAGCTCATATGTTCCTTCCGACGCCACGGGCAACCACGCCCGCTCGCCCAAACAAAAAAAGCCGCTTCATATAAGAAGAGGCCTTGGGCGGACACCTTGTCTCGTCGGTCAGCGTCTTCTTATCTTCCCTGTTGTTTTTTTCCAACAGGCGGGAGTTAGCACCAAGTTCAACGGCGTGTTGTGCCGCCAACCGGTTGCTGTGGTGTCATCGGGCCCGAGTCCCTCGACCACTCTGGATAAGTTGCCGGTCATCATAGGCAATGCCGGAGGAGAGTCAAGCATTTTCAGAAAATTGCGACTTGATCCTGTTACTGCTGGCCGACCAGTTGCAGTTGAACCTGGAACTCGCCGGTTGCGTTTCGACGGCGGGTCTGGATGCGTTGGAGCACGCCGGATTGCAGGTCGTAGGCGGTTTGAGTTGTTTCGGCCGGACCTTGCTCGACAAAGATGGCGCTTTGGCCCTGCACGCCCACAAAGGTGGTGCGGAAGCGGGTGATGGGGTCGTTGTCGATCAACTGGTTGGGGTTGAGTTGTTGCAGCGCATCGGGTGGAACCCACAGCCCCGCCAGCATGGCCGAGCCGAAGCAGCGGTCCACCGTGGATTCCTGCGGGGGAAGGCCGTTGCCGATCTCGGTGCGCGTCATCATGCGGGCCTGCATGCAGCCGTGGGAGACCTGGCCGATGGAAAAACTCACGGCCATGCCATATCCGGGCAACGCGCCCCCCTGGAGAATGGCCGTATACCCGCCCTGATAATCAATCTGCCGGACGGCCTTGACCCATCGGGGCAGGCGTTCTTCGGCCCAGGGGATGTCTACCTGCCGGACGGAGACCAACCTTGAATGGGAGATGTACGAGCTGCCCGCGCCGGGGGTGATGGTGTTGTTTTTGTCCAGCGTGTTGACGTTCTGGCCGGTGTCGCTGCTGCTGGATGCCAGCAGCAGGCCGGTCTTCAGGTCATAAATTCGGCTGACGTACCCCGCATTGGAGGCACTGACGATGCTAAGGGCATCGTAGGTGTTGTTATTGAGGGTGTATTGAACGCGGTTGATTCGTTCGCCGCGTTCGGCCTGTTGATCCATGTTGGCAAGCCGGGCGGGGTTGATCCAGTACATCCCCAGCTCATCGCCATTGCCCGTCAGGCCGGCGACGCTGGTGGCGCTGCAGGTGTGGCTTTTTAAGTCGATGATCAAAAAGCTGCGGGCATCGGCGGCAATCAATTCCGGATCGACGGCCACGATGTTGATCTGGGCATACCCGACGCCGCCGGAGTTTTTCATGTCATCCTGGCGATAGCGCTTGCCGGTCAGCGGGTCCATCAGGTTGCCCTTGTCATCCGGCACCACCTGCGTATTGACGCCCTGAACGACCGAGGAGCCTTCAAAGTAGGTCAATCGGGCGCCGGGACGAAGAAAATCCGGAATGCCGCCGGCCTGTTCTTCGTTCTGGGTGGGTTCATCATCATTGCCGAATAGATTGGCCGTTCCTTTGCGTGCCGGCTCGGCGGCGGGTGGTTGTGCCCATGCCCAGCCGCTGAGGGTGAATATCATCAACAGGGAACCGGCCACCTTGCAAAGACTCATCGGGGAAAAGGGAATCATGTTGCCGCTCCAAAGAACTGTATAGCAATTTTATGCAATCCAATTGGGCTTGGCAAACGCGAATTGGACGCAGCCCGCTCAAATCTGCGGCCGCATAAACGGCGTTGCAAATGCAGGCGTTACCAACCGCATTGCCGTCATGAACCGCAAACGTGGAATCCGGACCGGCGGCGACGAGGCGGGTTCCCATAATATCTTCATTCCTGAGTCAATATCGCGGTTTTTGAGGCATTTTCGCGTCGTTCATCCTCTTGAGGATGAGTTGTTGCGACGATTGCAAAATCCAAAATTCGATTTGCCCATTTGGATTTATGGCGCACACTCTGGGTGTCGATTGCCGCGAGGTTCAAAGGCCGGTGTACAGCCGGTCAATAAGACAAACCGGCGGCAGTGGGTGACTCTTCAATCGACGGATCGTGAATGATCCCGATACGGCGATGGCCGGCACGACCGGCAAGGGTCTTGGTCTGTCAACGTGTGGATAATGGACCGTTTGGTCCGAACGGCGAGGCAGTGGTGATGTTACGACAGCGCTGCCCGTCGGCAAGAAGAAAGGCTCGCAAGGCTGTCGTTTTAGGAGGTTCGGAAATGTCCGTTTCCTGGTTCAAGTTTACGGCGTCGGCGGTTGTCGCGGGCGCCTTGTGCTTCGGCGCCACCGCCAGTTCGGCCCAGGCCGGCTCGATGGTGCTCGGCAACAGCGGCTGGAAGGCATCCTGGTCGCCCGCTTTTGACGATGCCAACTTCACTCACGTCACGCTGACGGTTCTGGCCGAAACGTGCGATGCGGTGGTTCTCCAGAAAGTCGCGGTCTTCACTGACGGCCCCGACCAGTATGGGATGATCGTCCCCATCGAAATCAATTTCGAGCAGATTCGCGGCGACGCGGTTCAGCAGATCGTCTTCACGTCCGAGAACGTGACCAACGCCACCGGCGGCGACTGGAGCGGCTTCAAGTTCATCATTGAAGACGGCACCACCGGCACCCCGGCGGACACGCACTACAATCTGGACGAGACCTTCGGGTCGGGCGATCCGTTTGACACCTCGCCCTTCTCGGTGACTGAAATCGGCGCCCCCTACGGGATGCCGCAGATCATCACCGTCGGCGACGGGACCCTGCACAACGGCGAAGTGTGGTACCCGGGCATGGCGAACGGCGCCGGTCAGCTTGTGATCAACGCCGCTCCTTCCTGCGAAGGCGTCAAACGCTTCGTCTTCAAGGAACAGCCGATCCCCAGCGCGATCCCGCTCCCCGCGGCCGCCTGGACCGGTCTGACCGGCCTGATCGGATTGGCCCTGCCCCGCGCGGCCAAGAAGATCCGCAAGTCGATCGCTTAATGCGATTCTGACAAATTGCAACTTCCCTCGCGAGGGCCGTTTCGGCGGCCCTCGCTTTCTTTTTTCACGGAAGCGACCTGGCATTGATCACAAATGGCTCGCCACGTTGCCGCACCCAGTCCGGCACGGGCGGGATTTGCCAGTAAGTGCGGGCAAACCGTTCCAGTTCGGGCGGGTCGATCAGAAGCCACGTCGGGCGGGATGGATGGAGTGATCGGCCCGACAACCAGGCATGAACCGCATCCCCATCCGCCGGCACGTCGAAGACGGTGCGATAATACAGGCGGGTCATGGGAATTTGATACCGAAACGCGGCCGCATCGCCGATCAAGGCCAGATCATCGGAACCATCGAGAAGATCAACCACCTGCTGTGATGGCATCAAGGGGCGATAATCTTCCAGGCCGATCGCGCTTTGCACTCCACGTTGAAGATATGGATCGAGCTTTGTTTGCAATCCGATCCACCCGATCACGGCCGCTATGATGGCCGCACCAGCCACCATGCCATTGGCCAATTTTCCTCTGCACATCCCCGCCGCCAGGCCGGCCAACGGGATACCAAGCACAAAAAACCGGCTTTGCAGGTGCGTAAAAAAAAGCCAGACCAACAGGATGCACCCGCCGGTAATGATCAAAACCCACATCGAGCGATTGCGCCGACAGAAGAAGGTGGATGCAATCGCCGCGATCCAGATCAGGCCGCCATAACGCCAGTCAACGGCGATTTGTGTCCAGCCGGCTTTCATTCTGGCCCCGATCGTTCGCTGATTGGCCGTGGCATCGTGGGCACGGCCCCATCGTTCCACCTGCACCGGCGTAAAGTGTGCCCGGCCCAGCAGTTGCATCGCTTCGGGGAAAATCGGGTTGCCGGTCCAGGCCAGATTGCGAATCAACCAGGGCGAAAAAACCGCTCCGCCAACCAGAAAATAAACCAGATAACCGGCCAGGATGGATTTGATCGGCCGCCGCGGTCGTCTCACCAACTGCACCGCGCCGATGCTCAAAGCCAATGCTAACAGCACCATCGGCACGGCCGTCAGTTTGACCCCACAGGCCAGGCCGGCCATCGCGCCGGCCAAAGCCATTTTTCGTACGAACCCACCTTCATCTTCTCTGGTCCCCTCTCCCTCCGGGAGAGGGTTAGGGTGAGGGTCCGTTTGATCGTGAAATGGTTTCGACATGGAACACCCCCTCACCCCAGTCCTCTCCCGGAGGGAGAGGGGGAGAAAAGAGGGCTTCTCCAATGGGAAGTGGGGGTTTATCGCGCGCAAACCCCAGATCATCGCCAATCCGCCATACAGTAGAAGCCCGCCTTCGTTGTATGCCACGGGGGCCAACAGCGCCAACCAGGGCGTCGCGGCCACCAGCGCCCCGGCCGTGCTTTTGCCGGCCGCTCCGGCGATCGCCATCACAAAGACCACCATCAACCCCAGATGCAGAAATTGAGCGGCATACATCCCCGCCCACGGGCCGCCGCGAAGTTCCATCGCCAGCCAATAGAGCATCTCGACGTTGAAGGGAAAATATGAAAAGACATTGTGATGCAACGGCATCATCCGCCCCGCCTCGTACCATTCGCGCGGCACCTGCAGATGATATTCCAGCACATCGTACCAATGCGGTTCATCACCCCAGAGAATGCCCGGCGGCATCGTCGCGCCCAAAACCGCGATAGCCAGCGCCGGCATCACCGCTACCCAAATCCACCCCCACCCGGCGGGCTGGGCGAGCCACAACCCAATCCGTTCAAATGATGTTTGTTCCAGGGCGGTGGCCTTGCCATGAACCAGTCCGATCCCCCCCGCCGCCGCCGCGACCGCCACCAATGCGATGGAATATGGCCGGTTCAATTCCCCCGCCAACCCCAACCCCATCACCGCCAGGCTGAGGATGCCCAATCCCAGTGCGATGCCGGTGGACCAGCGCAACAGGAGTGGAATGTCGGATGTCCTGGTTCCAAAAATCCACCGCAGAATCGCACAACCCAGCAACCCGCCCGCCAAAATAATCAGCAGCGACACCGCCCCTTCCATCACTCCCACCGCGATGACCGCGGGCCATGAACCACCGGCGTTGATGAACAGACAGATCAGAAACACCCCCGTCGCCACCGCCAGCGCAGCGCCACGGCTGATCCACCATGGACTAGGTTGCGCTGGGGCCTTCGGCATCATCATCCTGTTTGGGGGTTGTTGGCGGGTCCAGGTTAAACAGTTTTTCCAGTGCGTGAACGTAGGTTTGTTGCATGCCATGTGGCATCTGGCCGTTGCGCAATCGTTGCACCGGATCGTGCAGCAGTTTATTGACGACCCGCCGGGCGAGGTCTTCAAAATGTGCGACCTGGTCGTCGGTCAATTCGGGCATCTTGTTGAGCGTGCGGCGAAGCTCATCCTGCGCCATCCGATGATGGCGCGCATAAAGCTGTTCGATCATCGGCCCCATTTCGCGGGCGCGATGCCACTGTCCGAACGAATTGACTTCCATCTCCACGATCCGGCGGGCCGCTTCCAGTGAACCATTGCGCTGGGACTGGTTTTGCCTGACCACCTGTTGCAGGTCGTCGATGTTGTACAGGTAGACGTGTTCCAGTTCCCCCACCCTGGGATCGATGTCGCGCGGCATCGCGATGTCGATCATGAAGATCGGCCGATATCGGCGCAGCTTGCGCAACGGTTCAAACAATTCGGCGGTGATGATTGGTTCGGATGATCCGGTCGCGCAGACCACGACATCGGCCGCCACCAGATGTTGGGACAGATGCTCAAAGGCGGCCGGTGTGCCCTGAAATCGCCGCGCCAATTCTTCGGCTTTGCGATGATCCCGGTTGCACACCAGGAGCCGGCCCGGAGATAACTGGGCGAAATGTCGAAGCACCAGCGTGGCCATCTTGCCGGCGCCGACGCTGAGGATGGTCTTGTCGGAAAACTGGTCGAAGATTCGCCGGGCATAATCCACCGCGACGCTGGCGACGCTGAGCTGGCCTTCGGCGATGGTGGTCTGCGTCATCACCTGTTTGCCGACCGCGAGGGCGCGTTGAAACAGCGGATGCAGCACCAGTCCGGCCGACTGTTCGGATCGGGCCAGATCATACGCCTCGCGCACCTGGCCGAGAATCTGCGTTTCGCCCAGGATCATCGAATCCAGCGACGAGGCGACGGAAAACAGGTGCGCCACCGCCTCGACGTTGGCCTTGTGATACAAATGGGGTGAAAATTGATCCGGATGCAACTGGTGAAACCGGCCGAGAAAATCGACCATCTGTTCAGGCCTGGGCAGTTCATGGGTTGGCCGGGAAACGTACAGCTCGACGCGGTTGCAGGTGGATAAAATAACCGCTTCGGCCCCGGGGAATCGTTCCCGCAAACCCCGCAGGGCGCACCGTCGCTGGGTCGTGGAAAACGCCAGTTTCTCGCGCACCTCCAGAGGCGCGGTGGCGTGGTTCAGTCCCATGAGCAACAGTCGCTGCATCAGCCCGTCCCTCCGGGCATGAATTGAACCGCCACCAACGCCCCGACCATCAACACAAATCCCAGGACGCTCAACGTCGCCGCCCGGCGTCCGCGCAGCCGGGGATTGATCGGCGTGTGCAGCACCAGTGCATAAATCAGCCAGACCGCGAAGGCGAGCAACACCTTGGGTTGTGTCATCCAGTGGCTCCCCAGCCGCGTATAAGGCCCCATGTGGATGGCCTGCGCAACGCCGGTGATCAGGCCGACGCTGAGCAGGGCAAATCCCAGCGTGACCGAAGCCATCGAAAAGCGTTCGAGACGTTCGAGGCTGCCAAATTCAAATTCCGGCCGAATGGTCTTTCGCCGAAGCCGGCGATTGTGGATCAGATACATCGCGCCGGTCGCACCGGCGACCGCGAAGACCGCCGCCCCGCCATAGGCGGTGACGCGATGGACGATCGACCAGGTGCTGTCGATGTATTCGCGCGGGCTGATTTGTCCGAAAATGCCGGCCGCCACCAGCAACAGGATCACCACCGGCATGATGAACCAGTCCAATCCAGCCAGCGGGCGCTGGCGTTGAACGTATTGCACAAACAGCGCCAACAACACCCCCAGCCAGATCAAGGCGTCAAAATTGTCTTCCAGCGGATACCAGCTTCCACGCATCCTGGCATGCCAGATAAGCACGGCTAGGGATGTGGCAATGCCGAAATAGGCGCAGATCTTGGCCGGAAGCCGCAGGCCGGGTTTTTGACGGAAAACACGCAACAACGACAACACCCCACCGACGGCGAAAAAAATCACCGACACCGTTAGCAATCCAAGTTGTCCGGCATTAGGTGACATTCAATTCCGGGTAACGAGCGACCAACCATGATTCCAATGACGTAAACCCTTTTTCACCCAACACTTCCAACGCCTGCCGGCTTGCCAGATCGCGAAGGGCATCGGATCGGCGTTCGCCTGACAACCCGCCGCACCCAAGCACTCTAGGTCGAAGGTGCTGTGTCGCTTCGGCCAATTTAATCCAGCGATCATCCAGCGATTCCAACATTTGATCCCGAATCATCGCCGATAGGGCCGGGCTGGAGGTCGATACCGCCACCGTGACCGGGCCACGCTGGAACTTTGCGGGGGTGGTGAAATCACCGGGCTGATCCATGTCGGCATCGGCCCTGCAAACCCACAGGTTCCGTGTTTGTGCATCCTGAACCACCTGGGCATTGACCTGGGGCCGATCCGTGGCGGCAAACACCAAGTCCATTCCCTCCATATACTTAGGATGATACGGCTCGGTGATTTGTTGAACTGCGGGCGGCATTTGCGGGTCAATCTTCGGGGCGACGCACCTGATCTGGCGAACATCAGCCTCGATCAGGCCGCGAACTTTGCGCATTGCAACCCGTCCGCCGCCGACAATCAAGGCCGAACGTCGGGAAAGATCCAGCAGTATGGGATAGCGGCAGGCCACCAAGGGGGTATCTTAGCGTGTTTTTGGTGGATTTTCATGGTCTGTGCATCTTGCAATGGGTGGGGGATGAGTCTATTCTTATTGGCCGTCGTTTTGGCCACGCGCGTGGCGCGACCCCATTATTGACCGGCCGGCCGGCTTTTTTTTTCGCTGGCGGCCTGGTGTCTGGGAGATGATTCGATGTCGGTAGTGAATGAAGCGAAGCAGCAGATCGTCAGCGAGTATAAGATTCACGACAATGATACCGGTTCGCCGGAGGTGCAGATCGCGTTGTTGACGCGCCGGATCAGTGAATTGACCGAGCACCTGAAGACGCACAAGAAGGACCATTCTTCGCGACGGGGATTGTTGAAGATGGTCGGAAAGCGCAACAATCTGCTCAAGTACCTGACCAAGGAAGACCGGACCCGCTACCAGCGGATCATCGGTCGACTGGGTCTGCGTAAGTAATTTAGTCGGTTTGTCGTCCCCGGCCTGATTTGTTACCCCCTTTTGCTCTTTGGCCTCTTGGCTTGGGCGTGGTAATCATCGGGCGCGGGCGCCACAGATGCACAAAACCGGGTATTGGCCCACCCCCGTACGCGGTTTTGTCCATCTGTGGCATATATGCTCTACTTAATTAACACCCCTGTAGAGGCCATAGAGGATTCGTGTTTATGCAAGCGATTCGAGTTGAACGCCAGATCGGCGGGCGCACGCTGTCCATTGAGACCGGCACGCTGGCCAAGTTGGCGCATGGCGCGGTGACGGTTCAGTATGCCGACACCGTGGTTTTCGGCGCGGTGGTTCGAGCCAAGCCGCGTGAGGGGATCGACTTTTTCCCCCTGCAGGTGGATTACCGTGAACGCCGTGCGGCGGCCGGCAAATTCCCCGGCGGGTTCATGAAGCGGGAAGGTCGCCCCACCACCAAGGAAATCCTGACCGCCCGGCTGATTGACCGGCCTTTGCGTCCGCTGTTTCCCAAGGGGTTCATGGACGAGGTGCAGATTCACCTCAACGTACTGGCGGCCGATCAGCAGAACGACCCGGACATCCTGGCCGGCATCGCGGCCTCCGCGTCGGTGGCGATTTCGGACATTCCGTTCATCACCCCCACCGCGCACGTCCGCGTCGGCCGGATCGACGGGCAGTTCGTCATCAACCCCACGCAGGAACAGCTCGAATATTCCGAGTTTGACCTGGTGGTGGCGGGGACCAAGCATTACGTCAACATGATCGAGATCGGCGCCCGCGAATCGTCCGAGGACGTGGTGGCCGACGCCATCGAATTCGGCCACAAGGTCGTCGTCGAAATCGTCTCGATGATCGAGGAACTGCAATCCAAGGCCGGCCATGAAAAGGTCGGCAACGTCAAGGCCCCAGACCAGGGATTCGTCGATGCGATCCGAGGCCGGGTGGCTGACAAGATCCGCGACGTCAAGGGCAAGGCCGGCAAGCAGGATCGTTCCGACGCGGTGGCGCAGATTCTCGAAGACCTGATCGTCGAGATGGCCCCGCCCGTGACCGACCCCAATGCCTCGTACCTGTCGATCATGGCGCAACGGGATGAGGTTCGCAAAATCCGTTCCGTCTTCGCCGAAGTGGAAGAACAGGCGACGCGCGAGGCGATTCTGACCGGCGTCCGTCCGGACGGCCGTGGATTTGGCGACATCCGCCCCATCACCTGCCAGGTCGGCGTGCTGCCGCGGGTTCACGGGTCGGCGGTTTTCAGCCGCGGCGAAACCCAGTCGATGTGCACCGTGACGCTGGGAACCAGCTCCGATGAGCAGCTCGTGGACGGGCTGATCGCCGAGTACAGCCAGAAATTCATGCTGCACTACAACTTCCCCAGCTACAGCGTGGGCGAAGTTCGGCCCATCCGCGGCCCGGGCCGTCGTGAAATCGGCCACGGCGCATTGGCGGAACGATCGCTGGTGGCGGTTTTGCCATCGGTTGACCAGTTCCCCTACACCGTGCGGATCATCAGCGACATCCTTGAATCCAACGGCTCCAGCTCCATGGCCAGCTCATGCGGCGGGTGTCTGGCGTTGATGGATGCGGGCGTGCCGATCACCAAGATGGTCGGCGGCATCTCGATCGGCTTGATCCAGGAAGGCGGCCGCAAGGAACTGCTGACCGACATCATCGGCGAGGAAGACCACTTCGGCGACATGGACTTCAAAGTCTGCGGCACGCGAGATGGCATCACCGCCATTCAGCTCGACATCAAGATCGAAGGTCTGGATTACCAGATCATCCGCCAGACCCTGCACCGCGCCAAAGAGGCCCGGCTCCGGATTCTGGACATCATGGCCCAGACGCTCGACCAGCCGCGTGCGGCCATCAGCCAGTGGGCGCCGCGCCTGCTGACGGTCAAGATCGACCCGGAAAAGATCGGAAAGCTGATCGGCCCCGGCGGCAAGAACATCAAGCGCATCCAGGAGGAGACCGGCGCCCAGATCGACATCGAGGACGATGGGACCGTCTTCATCTCCTCGGTCGATGGCGCATCGGCCGAAAAGGCCCGCGACATCGTCGAAGCGATGACGGCCGAGGTGAAGGTCGGCAAGATTTACAACGGCAAGGTCGTTTCCATCAAGGAATTCGGCGCGTTTGTCGAAATCGCGCCGGAGACCGATGGCCTGTGCCACGTTTCCGAGCTGTCCGACAGGTACGTCCAGAACGTCACCGATTTCGTCAACGTGGGCGACGATGTGCAGGTCAAGGTGATCCTCATCGACGACCAGGGACGAATCAAGCTGTCCCGCAAGGCCGCGATGAAGGAACTCGGCCAGAGCGATCCCGAACCCGAAGGCGCCGGTGTGGGCAATGGTGGCGGCGACAATTCCGGCAACCGTCGTGAAGGCGGCGACCGGGACGATCGCGGCGGTCATCGCGGCGGACGCGGTGGCGACCGGGGCGGACATCGCGGTGGACGCGGCGGCGACCGGGGCGGTGATCGGCGATAATTCCGCCGATCCATCGGGTTGACCCAAAACCATTCCCTCCGTCCGGGCGACCGGCGGAGGGATTTTATTTTGCGGGTTCGATTCAGACTTCGGTCAGGTCCTCAACAACCCCATCCGGTTGCCATTCGGATGGGATCGCCAGCAAATCCCTGCGGCGGGTCACGCCGGTCAGTGTGAGCAGGGTTTTCATCCCCATGTTTTTGGCCCCCATGATGTCCGCTTCAAGATTGTCGCCGATCAACAGGCATCGTTTGGGGTCCACGTTCAACCGCTGACAAAGTTTATTGAAAAACACCGGCTGGGGCTTGCCGCAGAATACAGGCTGGCAGTTGGCCGCATACGCCAGCATTGCCGACAACGCCCCCACGCCGAATTCCAACCCGCGCGGACTCGGATAAACCCGGTCCGCGCAGATGCCGACCAGCTGCGCCCCCTTGCGCAGCAAACCCAGCGCGATGCGCTGGCGTTCTTCGGTGGCATGGACGCTGGTTTGCGATCCGGCGACGACGGCGTGGCAGGGTTCGCCATCCCGTTGCACCCAGTCCACCATCCCCTCAAGCATCTCCCGAATCGATTCGGTGGACAGATTGAACACGCGCGGGCGCGGGGCATACGTCTGGATCACGAAATCGGCGGTCGCGGCGGCGGCCGAATAAACATGGTCCGGATCCATCGACATGCCCATGCGCATCAGTCGTTCGGTGATGCGCACCGGGCTGCTGGTGCTGTTGGACAAACAGGCGTACAACCGGCCCTCGGCCTGCAGCCGGCGAATCAAATCCACCGCGCCGGGCAAGGCGTGCTCCTCGTGATACAGCGTGCCATCCAGATCGAGCAGGATGGCCTGATAATCGGAAAAATCCATCGGCACGCGGGGGAGTGTAGGATCAAAGGAAGACCGCCACAATGGATTGGTGTACAATATGAGGATGAAACAAAAGTCGGCTGCATCCTGGTGCGGCTTTTGTGCCGCGATGCTGTTGATGGTTGGCCTGTGCGCCGCCTCGACGGCGACGACGACGCGGGCCGCCACCTCCCATGTCCCGGCGGTTCGGATCGTGTTGTCCGGGCCGATCGACGACATGCAGTATGATGCGCTGGTTCGACGATTCGACGCCGCCCGCAAGCTGGGGGCGCAGGTCATCATCCTCCAGATCGACACCTACGGCGGCGCGGTGACGGCCGGCTTGGAAATTTCACATTTTCTCAAGAGCCAGCCCAACCTGCACACCATCGCCTACGTCCCCCGCAAAGCCATCTCGGCCGGCGCGATGATCGCCCTGGCGTGCAATGAGCTGGTGATTGGACCCAACGCCACTATCGGCGACGCCGCCCCCATCGCATTGGCTCCCGGCGGCGGAATGCAAACCCTCGGGGCCGCCGAGCGTGCCAAGGCCGAAAGCCCCGTCATCGAAGATTTCCGCGACAGCGCCCTGCACAACGGCTATGCGCCGCTGCTGGCCGAGGCGATGGTCTCGGTGGGCATCGAGGTCTACTGGATCGAAAACAAACAGGGTGAAAAACGATTCGTGGATGGACCCACCTATCAACAGTTGACCGCGCAAGGGGATTGGCGGCCGGTTCAGGGCGTGCGCAACCCGATTGACGGCCCCGAATCCCTGTTGACGGTCCACAGCGGCCTGGCGGTCCAACTTGGACTGGCCAAAGAGATCGTCGATTCCGCCAATCAACTGACGGACCAGCGCGGCTACAACCTGCTGCGAACGCTGGAGCCGGGCGTGGGAGACCGGCTGATCGAATGGCTGGGTGGCGATGTCGTCCGGCTGGTCTTGACGGTCATCTTCTTCATGAGCCTGTACACCGCCCTGCACGTGCCGGGACATGGGGCGCCCGAAGCGTTCGCGGCCGCGAGCCTGATGATTTTGCTCGGGGTTCCCCTGTTGACCGGCTATGCCCAATGGTGGGAGATCCTCGCGATCCTCATCGGGCTGGGATTGCTGGCATTTGAAGTCTTCGTCTTTCCGGGGCATTTCGTGTCGGGAATCGTGGGGTTGCTGCTGGCGCTGGGCGGGTTTTTGATGACCTTCGTCCCCAAGGAACCCGATGGCATGCCGGGCATTCTGCCGGCGTTGGATTCCACCTGGTCGGCCCTGCGGCGAGGATTGCTGGTCATCGCCGGCGCCATGGCCGCATCGCTTTTTTTGTGGTTCTGGCTCAATCGCTACCTGCCGAAACTGCCTTATTTTAACCGCTTGATCCTGCAGGATTCGGCCGGTGGAACGGCCCAGTCGTCCGGCGCGGCCCTCGTGGATTCATGGCCCGGCATCGGCGCCAACGGCCAGGCGTTGACCGATCTTCGCCCCGGCGGCACGGCCGCTTTCATCGATCCGGCGACCGGCGACACTCGGACGATCGACGTCGTCAGCGACAGCGGTTTTGTGCCCGCCAACAGCCGGCTGGTCATCCTCGAATTGCGCGGCGGCTACGCGGTGGTGCGAACGGCCTGAAACTTCCGGTTCGATCCGGCGTCCAAAAAGGTGTCGATGGAGATGATGGGACATCCGGGAATTCTCTTCGCGGTGCTGCTGGTCGGCGGTTTGGCGCTGCTGATCGGCGAATTGCTGCTGCCCACTCACGGGCTTCTGGGGGTGTTGGGGGCGGGGCTGGTCATTGCGGCCATCGCGGTTTGCTTTACCATCAATCAATGGCTGGGCGTGGCGGTGATGCTGGCGGCGGTGGGCATCGCTCCATTCGCGGCCGGCTGGGCGATGAAAATCTGGCCCAAGACGCCGCTGGGACGAAAAATGGTGCTGCCGGAGGTGCGGGCCATCCCGCTTCCGCCGGCGGCGCACATCGGCCAGCGTGGAACGACGCGCAGCGACCTTCGCCCCACCGGCGAGGTGGATTTTGACGGCCAGCGCGTCGAGGCGGCATCCGAACTGGGCTGGATACCCGCCGGAACCCGTGTCAAAATCGTGGCGATCGAAGAAGGGCTGCCGCGCGTGCGGCCGGCCGATCAACAGGAACCTGAACAGACCGAATCAACCCATCAAGGGAGAGTCATATGAATCTGCTTGCGGCGGGAGATGGAATCGTGATCGCGATCGTGCTGGTCGTGCTGATCGTGGTGATCGTGATCGTGGCGCTGATGCTCCAGTTCCTGGGGCTGTACGTGCGGGCGCTGGTCAGCGGGGCCCGCGTCAGCATGTTGGAGCTGATCGGCATGAAATTGCGGAAAGTCCCCGCGTCAGTCATCGTCAATTCCCGCATTCAGGCCACCCGCGCCGGCCTGAACGTCACGCAGACGGAGATGGAATCGCACCTGCTGGCCGGCGGCGACGTGCCGAGGGTCATCACCTCGATGATCGCGGCGTCCAAGGCGAACATCGATCTGCCCTGGAAGACCGCCACCGCCATCGACCTGGCCGGCCGCGACATCCTCGAAGCCATCCAGACCAGCGTCAATCCCAAGGTCATCGACGTTCCGTCGGCCGCCATGGGCCGGACGACGATCGACGGCGTTGCGAAAAACGGCATCCAACTGAAAGTCAAAGCCCGCGTGACCGTCCGCACGAACATCAAACGGCTCGTCGGCGGCGCCACCGAGGAGACCGTCATCGCCCGCGTCGGCGAAGGGATCGTGACTTCCATCGGCACGGCCAACGATCACAAGGACGTGCTGGAAAACCCCGACCACATCTCCAAGGCGGTGCTGGCCAAGGGGCTGGACGCCAACACGGCCTTTGAAATTCTCTCCATCGACATCGCCGACATCGACGTGGGAGAAAATATCGGGGCCAAGTTGCAGGCCGATCAGGCCGAGTCGGACAAGCGCCGATTCCAGGCCGAAGCCGAGCAGCGCCGGGCCATGGCCATCGCCCACGAACAGGAAAACGTCGCCAAGCAGGCCGAAAACCGCGCGGCGGTTGTGTTGGCCGAAGCCGAAGTGCCCCGCGCCATCGCCGAGGCGTTCCGCAAAGGCAACCTCGGCGTGATGGATTATTACCGCCTTCGCAACGTGCAGGCCGACACCGCCATGCGCGACGCGGTGGCCCAGCCGACCGATGGACCCAAGGCCTGATCGGTGTGAATCATGAACACACTGGCCCTGACAATCTTTCTGGCCGAAGGAGGGTGGATCCCGCTGGTGGTGATCGCGGTGGTCTGGCTCATCACCGCGGCGGCATCGGCGACGGGAAAAAAAACAAAGCAGCCGCCAAAGCCGCCGATCCAACCAAAGGATCCGGTGGCCCGATTGCAATTCCGCATCAATACCGTGCCGCCACCGCGAAAATCCGGCCGTTCAAAAAAACGCCCCGCCGTTGCGCCGCCGCCATTGCCGGCAGAACCAGCCGTTGAGCCGCCGAGCATCGACCAGTCAGCGCCGCCGGCCGAACCGGTGGCCCGCAGGTCGGTCCCGCAGGCCGTATCGGCCGCTTCCATTCACAACTGGCTGACGCCCAAGACGCTGCGACAGCAATTCATCATCACCGAATTGTTTCAACCCCCCGTGGCATTGCGCGGCGAAGACCGATCCATGTGAATCGCCAGCACGGTCACATCCGCCGGCGTGATGCCGCTGATGCGCAGCGCCTGTCCAAGGCTGCGCGGGGTGAATTGCGCGAATTTGACCTTGGCTTCGTTTCGCAGACCCGTCACCGCGGCAAAATCCAACCCATCGGGAATGCGTTTGTTTTCCAATTGGGCAAAACGCTCGATCTGGCGGTCCTGCCGGGCGATGTATCCTTCATATTTGACTTGAATCTCGATGCGGCTGGCGATGTCGGGATCAACGGCCGATGCGCCGGGCAATAATGTGCAAAGCCCCGCCCAGTCGGTTTGCGATCGCCGCAGC
This sequence comes from Phycisphaerales bacterium, assembly GCA_020853095.1. Lineage (GTDB taxonomy): Bacteria > Planctomycetota > Phycisphaerae > Tepidisphaerales > Tepidisphaeraceae > JADYZN01. Next base: position 26,284 of record JADYZN010000053.1, read on the forward strand.
CATTCCATCGCGTTGACGCCATCCATTCGATTTTGACGAAGTAAATCAAACCCCCGTTCCATGGCCGCGCGCATCGCCTCAAACGCGGTCCATCGGGCATCGTCCACCGTGCCCATCCGCCGGCCGATTTCGGTCAGCCGCAGGTCCGCATTGTCGTTGCGCAGATGCAGTCGATGCTCCGCCCGGCTGGTGAACATGCGATACGGCTCGGTTGGCGGCTTGGTGACCAGATCGTCGATCATCACGCCGATGTACGCCTGATCCCGCCCCAGCACAAAATCGCACTCTTTCCCGCCGGCGTATTGCGCCGCGTTGACCCCCGCCACCAGCCCCTGCGCCGCCGCCTCCTCGTATCCGCTGGTTCCGTTGATCTGGCCGGCCAGAAACAATCCCGCGATCCGCTTGGTTTGCAGCGTGGCGCGAATCTGCGTCGGCCATACCATGTCGTATTCGACCGCGTAGCCGTATTTCAGAAATTTCACCCGTTCCAAACCCGGAACCAGCCGGACGATCCGCTCCTGCACATCCGCCGGCAGGCTGGTGCTGACGCCGTTGCAATAGATTTCATCCGTGTCCAACCCTTCGGGTTCAAGAAAGACATGGTGGCTGGTCTTGTCGGCGAATCGCACCACCTTGTCTTCGATGCTGGGGCAATAGCGCGGCCCCATACTTTGAATCTGCCCGCTGTACATCGGTGCGCGATGCAGATTGTCGCGGATGATCTGATGAATCTGTCCGTTGGTCGCCGACAGATGGCACGGAACCTGCGGCAATGGCGGCCGCCATCTGCCGGCCTGTCCATATTCGTTCAAATACGAAAAAGGCAGCGGATGTTCGTCCCCCCATTGCACTTCAAGGCCGGAATAATCAATCGAATCCCGTTGCAATCTTGGCGGCGTGCCGGTTTTGAGCCGGCCCAATTCCAGCCCCAGCCGGGTCAAACAACCGGACAACCCCCTGGCCGAACCCTCTCCCACCCGGCCCCCTTCGGTTTTGGTTTCGCCGGTGTGCATCAACGCCCGCAAAAACGTCCCCGTGGTCACGATCACCGCCCGGCATCGCACGGTGTTCCCATCGGCCAATGTCACACCCCGCACGGCCGGACGTTCACCTTCCGTTAAAATCTCCACCACTTCGCCGCTGATCAGGTCCAGATTGGGGCAGTTTGATAGCAGTCGTTGCACCTCGGCCGCATAGCGGTATTTATCCGACTGCGAACGCGGCCCCCAGACGGCCGGCCCTTTGCTGCGGTTCAGCATCCGCAACTGAATGGCTGTGTTGTCGGTTGCGATCCCCATCAGCCCCCCCATCGCATCAATCTCGCGCACCATCTGCCCCTTGGCCAGCCCACCGATGGATGGATTGCAGGACATTTGAGCGATCCGCGACAGGTCCAGCGTCAACAGCGCCACCGATGCCCCAAGATGCGCTGACGCCCATGCCGCCTCAGCACCCGCGTGGCCGCCGCCAATGACCAGAATGTCATATTCCTGCTTCATGCAAGTCGCGGAAATGCTATGCCCGCCAAGCCGGCCGGTCCAGCGGACCAAGCATTCAAGCCATGATCGCTGGCCGGCCGCGATAGGTCAGATGCTCGCGTAAGATTGCCTTGGCCGGTTCGATCTGTCCGCCGGCCAGATGGCTGAGAATTTCGCGGTGATCGCGAAGCGTGACATATCCCTCATTGAGCCAATGTTCCGACCGCACAATCTCATCATGGATCATCGGCAACGGCGCACGCTGGTAAATCATCCGCAGCCGCTTGTTGCCGGCGGCCTCCACCAACGATTCGTGAAACCGCCGGTCCGCCTCGCTGAAACCCAGCGAATAGCCACGTTCCAGAAACCGCTCCAGGTCGTCGCACGCCTGACGAAGCGGCTTGAGGTGCTGGGGCGTGTTTCTTCGAGTCGTCAACAAAATCTCCATCGCCCCGATCTCGACCACCAGCCGGGTTTGAAGAATTTCACGGATGTCTTCCTCCGACAGCGCCGGAACGAAATAGCCGGTTTGCGGGCCTTTTTCGATCAGTCCTTCGGCCTCCAGCCTTGCGAACGCCTCGCGCAACGCGGTGCGGTTGACGCCCAGTCGTCTGGCCCAGGCCGGTTCTCCCAGTCGCTGGCCGGGCGGGATTTTCTGAAGCAACAGCAACCGGCGCAACTCGCGATGGGCCTGTTCCCGCTGGGCCAGGAGCTTTCCACGACTGGTTGACAGGGCGATGCGTGGCATGTAGACTGTCTACATAGATATGCCAATTTTGTCAACACCATCGCTGGTCATCGACGCCTCCATCGTGCGTCGGAATCTTGATCGCATGGCCCGATTTTCCGCACGGCATCGGATCAACATCCGCCCGCACACCAAGACGCACAAGTCACAATTCATCGCCCGGCTGCAACTGGAATCCGGTTGCCGTGGATTGACGGTGGCCAAGGTGGGCGAGGGGAAGATCATGGCGGATGTCAGTGATGATTTGTTGCTGGCTTATCCGGCGCTGGACCCGATTCGGGCCAAGGCGGCGGCGGAACTGGCCGGCGTCGTAACGTTGCGGGTGGCGGTGGATTCGGAATTCGCCGCCCGCGCGCTGTCCGATGCGGCCGGTTCGGCCGGTTCAACGCTGGGAATGCTTGTCGATCTGGATGTTGGGCTTCATCGCACCGGCGTGCAGTCGCCGCGGTTGGCACTCGAATTGGCGCGGGCGATCTCAAAGCTGCCGAATCTGCGGCTCGATGGCCTGTTCTGTTATCCGGGCCACGTACAGGACAAACCGGATCGACAGGGCGAATCGTTGAAGAAAGTCGAAGCATTGCTGGAGGAAACCCTGGATTTGTGGGGGCGGGATGGGTTGTCGGCAAAGATCGTATCCGGTGGATCAACGCCCAGCGCGCTGCAATCCGATCTCGTTGGGCAATACACCGAAATCCGGCCGGGAACGTACGTTTTCAATGACATGAACACCGTGCGGGGCGGGTTTTGCGGGATTGACGATTGCGCGGCGCGGATCATCGCCACGGTGATCTCGACGGCGGTGCCGGATCAGGTGGTATTGGACAGCGGGAGCAAAACCCTGACCAGCGATCGGCTGATTCACAACCCCGACGCGGGACATGGTTACATCATCGAATATCCCGATGCGGTGATCCGCCGGCTCAGCGAGGAACACGCGCAGGTGCAATTCGCGCCCGGCTCGCGCCGGCCGGGGTTGGGCGAGCGGGTGACGATCATTCCCAATCACGTCTGCCCGTGCGTCAATCTTCAGGATGAATTGTGGTGGCGTGAATCGGATGGATCGGTGCGGCCGATCCGTGTGGATGCTCGAGGCAAATTATCATGATGGCGAAGAATTCCAATTCATTGACGGGCGTGTTTCCGGTTTTCTCCACGCCTTTTAACGAAGATGAGTCGCTGGATTTCGCGACGTTGGAAAAGGAGATTCATTACCTCTTTGACGCCGGCGCCGATGGGATCGTGGCGGCGATGGTATCGGAGGTGTTGCGTCTGGACACCGCGGAACGGCGGGAACTGGCGGTGATGGCGTGCCGATTCGCGACGGCGCGAAGCAAGCCCGCGATCATCAGCGTGGGCGCTGAATCGACCCGATTGGCCGAGCGGCTGGCGGTTCATGCGCAGGAGGTCGGCGCGGCCGCGGTGATGGCGATACCGCCGGTGTCGGTGGCGCTGGGCGAGGCGGATCTGCTTGATTATTACCGTCGCATCACGCGGGCGATTGAACTGCCGGTGATCGTGCAGGATGCCAGCGGATACGTCGGCCGGCCGATGTCGATCGCGCTGCAGGCGAGGATGATGGAGGAATACGGGCCGGAGCGGATTCAATTCAAGCCCGAAGCCAGCCCCATCGGCCAGCGGCTCAGCGAATTGCGGGATGCGACCGGCGGCCGGGCGCGCATCTTTGAAGGAACCGGCGGGATCGCGCTGGTGGACAGCTTCCGCCGCGGCATCGTCGGCACCATGCCGGGAGCGGACCTGATCGACGTGCTGGTGGCGTTGTGGAATGCGTTGAAAAGCGGCGACACTCGCCGGGCGGACCGGATCGGCCAGCCGCTGGCGGCGATGATCTCGCTTCAGACCAGCCTGGATGCGTTTGTCGCGGTGGAAAAACATCTGCTGGTCCGCCGGGGCGTCTTCAAGAACACCGTCGCGCGCAAGCCGGTGGGGTATCGGCTGGACGATGACACCCGACGCGAGGTGGACCGGTTGGATGATCTTCTGCGGGAGACCCTTGGCGCATGATCGTCGACGTCCACAGCCACGCCTGGTTGTTTCCGAAGCATTTCAACGATGACTTTCGCCGCCAGGCCGCGCGGGCTAAAGCCGGCCGGGAGGTCGATCTGACGGTGCGGTACGAGGATTATCGGCGCGATGCGCCGGACGAAACGACGACGATCGTCTTTGGCGGCAAGGCCAGATTGTCCGGATTGTGGGTTGAAGACCAATTCATCGCCGATTACGTGTCGCGTGACCCAGGACGGTTGATCGGGTTCATGTCGCTCGACCCCACCGTGCGGGGGTGGGAGGATGAACTGCGACAAGGGCACCTGGAACTGGGCCTGCGCGGCATCAAGCTGATGCCGATGTATTCGGGATTCGCGCCCGATGACCGGATGCTCGACCCTTTGTGGGAATACGCCCAGCGACACGATCTGCCGGTATTGCTGCACACCGGCACGACGTTCGTGGCGCAGGCGCCGATCGAATACACGCTGCCGCGCCGGCTGGACCGGGTGGCGATCCGATATCCGCAAACACGGATCATCCTGGCGCATCTGTCCCATCCTTATGAAGGGGAATGCGCCGCCGTGATCCGCAAGCACCCGAACCTGTTCGCGGATGTCAGCGCCCTGTATTACCGTCCGTTCCAGTTGTATCACGGCCTGATGCTGGTGCAGGAATACGGCATCTGGGACAAACTGCTGTTCGGGACGGACTATCCGTTCACGACCGTCAACGCCACGATCGAGGGATTGCGCGGCTTGAACAACATGCTGGCCGGAACGGCGATGCCCCGGCTGGAGGAAAAGCAGATCGAAAGGCTGATTCTTCGCGACTCGCTGACGCTGCTGGGACTAAAGAGGCCGGCATGAACGAACACCCGAAACAAACGATCGGCCTGGCGGGACTGGGAATGATGGGTCGGGGAATCGCATCGTGTCTGCTGGGTCATGGGTTTGCGGTGCGGGCGTTTTCAGCCGATGCCAAAACGTACGATGAGGCCAGGCGCGAAATCGAATCCAATTTGCGGGAATTGGTTGAAGGCCATGGCTTTTCGCCTTCGATCTTGGACGACTGGCACGAACGTTATGTCGCGGTCGATTCGTTGCAACGGTTCGCCGAATGCGATTTTGTCATCGAATCCGTGGTCGAGGATTTGTCCATCAAGCGGTCGTTGTTTTCACGGCTGGAGGACATTCTTCAGCCGGGCGTGACGATCGCATCCAACACATCCGGCCTGTCGATCACCAGATTGCAGCAATCCATGAAGGATCCCGGCCGATTGATCGGGATGCACTGGGCGGATCCTTCACACATCACGCGATTTAAGGAGCTGGTTCGCGGCGAACGGACCTCGGATGCCGCGTATGCGGCGGCGGCCGCCTTGTGCCGGTCCTGCGGCAAAGACCCTTCGCTGGTCCGCCGGGATATCGAAGGATTCATCGTCAACCGACTGGGATACGCGATGTATCGCGAGGCGCTGCACCTGCTGGAGAGCGGCGTCGCGGATGCCGCGACGATTGATGAGGCATTCCGAAACGCCCTGGGATTGTGGGCGGGGGTCGCCGGGCCGTTTCGGGCGATGGATTATTTTGGATTCAAAACCTGCGTCAAAGTGATGGAGACAATCTTCCCGACGTTGTCCAACATGCCCGGCCCACCGGTCGGCCTCCATCAAATGCTTGATGAGGGCGCCGGGGGCATGGCCAACGGCAAGGGGTTTTATTCCTATACCCCGTCGGAGTCGGCCCGCTGGAAAGACATTTTTCGTCGGCACGCCCGGCAAATCACGCAGTTGCAGGATTCACATTTTCCACGTTCGGCCCCACCGGAGAAACCATCACCATGATTCCCATTATCGATTCCCACATTGATCTGTCCTGGAGCGCGCTGTCGTTCAACCGCGACCTGACCGAACCGCTGGACACTCAGCGCGATCGGGAACGGCGGATGACCGATCATCCCAGCCGAGGCAAGGGGACGGTCAGTCTGCCGGAAATGCGGCGGGGGCGGGTCGCCATGTGCCTGGCGACGCTGCTAGTGCGGGCCAAACGGGAGGTTTGTCCGCCTGGCGGGTTTTGGCGGTTCGATCTGGACACCGCCACGCAGGACCACGCCCACGCCATCGCACGGGGCCAGTTGGATTATTACCACACCCTCAGCGCCCGCGGCGAGATGCGGCCGATCCGCACGCAGGGCGAGCTGGATCACCACTGGCGACAGTGGGAATCGGCCGGCGACGCGGTGGATCGCCTTCCGATCGGGTTTATCCTGGCGATGGAGGGGGCCGATCCGATCCTGCATCCGGAGGAAGTTCCCATCTGGTGGGACTTGGGATTGCGCAGCGTGGGCCTGGCACATTACGGCCCGAGCCATTACGCCGTCGGCACCGGAGATTCCGGCCCCTTGACGGCCGATGGCGTCAAATTGCTTGGCCAATTCGAAAAAGTGGGCATGATCCTCGACCTCACCCACAGCAGCGACATCAGTTTTTTCCAGGCGATGGACCACTTCAACGGCCCGGTGATGGCCAGCCATAACAACTGCCGGGCGCTGGTTCCCGGCGACCGCCAGTTTTCCGATGAGCAGTTGAAGATGCTGATCGGCCGCGGCGCCGTCATCGGTGCGGTCTGCGATGCGTGGATGCTTTATCCGAATTACATCCCCGGCAAGATGCCGCGCAACGTGGTCGGCCTCGACGCCGTCGCCGACCAGATCGATCACGTCTGCCAACTGGCCGGCAACTGCCGGCATGCGGCCATCGGTTCGGACCTCGATGGCGGTTTTGGCACCAACCAGACGCCCGATGGGCTGGAGACGATCTTTGATTTGCAGAAGCTGGAGTCCATCCTCGCCGGCCGGGGGTATTCATCGGCCGACGTTCAAGCCATTTTTCACGGCAACTGGCTGAACTTTTTTCGGCGGCATCTGCCCAGGTGAAAAACCGCCACGGCCGGGGTTTATTCCCCGCCCGCGTGATTGGACGTGTGATTGGGCCGGGCATCGTCGGCGTCGTAGGGATGGTCGGCGTTTTCGCCTTGAACTTCGATCCGTTCCATCGACAGCGCCCTTCCGGTTTCCGGGTCGATCTCGGCCAGCGCGCCGCACAGACGAACATCCCCCGTCGCCACGTCAAAGGACTGCGGCATGGAGGTGGTCATGTGACGGAGGATTCGATCTTTTCGTCTGCCCAGCACCGAATCGTATGGGCCGCACATCCCCAGGTCGGTGATGTAGGCGCTGCCGCCGGAAAGGACCCTGGCGTCGGCGGTGGGGATGTGGGTGTGGGTGCCGACGATCATCGAACAGCGGCCATCCAGCCAGTGGCCCATGGCCACTTTTTCGCTGGTGGCCTCGGCGTGCATGTCGCAGACACAGACCCGCACCGATTTGGGGATCTGACCCAGGATGCGGTCGGCCGCCGCGAACGGGTCATCGGAGGGCATGTTCATGTAAATCCGCCCCAGCAGGCAGAAGACCCCCACCGTCACGCCCGAATTGGTGGTGACGGTGGTGAAGGCCCGGCCGGAGGCGTGCGTCGACAGATTGGCCGGACGCAAAAGCCGTTCGCTGTTGCCCATCGTCGAGAAGATGTCCACCTTGCGGTAGACGTGGTCCCCCAGCGTCACCACATCCACGCCATAGGAGCGTAATTTGGTGAACAAATTGGCCGTGATGCCGCTGCCGCCGGCGATGTTTTCGGCGTTGGCCACGACCAGGTCGATCTGTCGTTGGCGCACCAGTTCCGCCAGCCGCTGATGAACCACCTGTCGGCCCGGCCGGCCAACGATGTCTCCCAAACACAGGATTCGCAATGCCATCTTGGCCGCAAAGTATAGCGGCCCGCCAAAGAATCCAAAACGAATCGTCTTGACTTCCATTCGCCACCGGATTGCACTACCGCCCATGCCGGGTCGAATCTTCATCACGGTGGCCGAACCCAGCGGCGACCTGCACGCGGCCGAGCTGGTCAAAAGCCTTCGCGCCCTCGACCCGCAACTGCTCTTTGAAGGGCACGGCGGACCGCACCTTCGACAGGCCGGTGTCGTCATTCACCGCGACACCACCACCCGCGCCGCCATGGGGCCGCAGGCCGCCGGCCGGGCGTTGGAGATGGTTCGGCTGCTGCGCTGGACGGGCCGGCATCTGCGAAACAACCCGGCCGACCTGCACATCTGCGTCGATTCGTGGTCGATCAACTGGCACTTCGCCAAACTGGCCAAAAAGCTCGGCACGCCGGTCCTCTATTACATCGCCCCGCAGACCTGGGCCTCGCGGCCGGGCCGGTTGAAAAAACTGCGGCGATGGGTGGATCGGGTGGCGTGCATCCTGCCGTTTGAGGAGGAATATTTCCGCCGGCACGACATCCCGGCCACCTTCGTCGGCCACCCGCTGTTTGATGAGCTGCCCCCACACCGCGATGGGCCGGCCGGGCCGCGATTTCCCGACCGCCCGCCGGTGATCGGGTTGCTGTGCGGTTCACGAAAATCGGTGGTGGTTCACAATTTCCCCCGCCTGCTGGAGGTGGCCCGGCAAATCGCCGCTCAATTCCCGCAGGCCCGCTTCATCGCCCCCACCACCCCAACCACCACCCCGATCGTTCATCAACTGTCGGCCGGTTTTCCATCCCTGGAGATCCGCCCCGATGACTTCAACGACACCGTGGCCAGTTGTGACCTGTGCCTGACCGTCTCCGGAACCGCCGCCTTGCAGACCGCGGCCTTCGGCACGCCGATGGTGGTGGTCTATCACGTCAATTGGCTGCTGTGGCACCTGATCGGTCGGTGGGTGGTCAACACGCGAACCTATTCACTGGTCAATTTATTGTCCGACCACCACGAACATCTGGTCCCGGAATTCATCCCCTGGCATGGATCCACCGAACCGGTGGCCCGCTGCGCGATCGACCTGCTTGAACACCCCGACAAACTGCGCCTGCAACGCCAACGCCTCGGCCACCTGATCGACTCATTGGACCGCCCCGGCGCCTCGGCCAACACCGCCCGTTTGGCAATGTCAATGCTCCCCCCTCTCCCCTCCCCGCGGCCATGACCCCCGCCCCCATTGCTCCCCCTGCTCCCCCTCACCCGGCCTACTTGTTGTGAAACCCCTTTCGGCGCTGCCGGCTGTATCGGCTGAGGGCATCCTCGATGATCGGAAAGGCCGCCTTGGCGGGCTGAATCTCGTTCACCTCGACCGCCTTGCCCTCCAGTTGTTTGTAATCCTGGAAAAACCGCCGCAGCATCGTCAGCCGGTGCGGGGGCATCTCGGCCGCCTCGCGATAGGAGTTGAATTCGGGGTCCTCGGTGGCGATGGCGATGATCTTGTGATCCTTCTTGCCCATGTCCAGCATCGTCATCAGCCCGATGGTGCGGGCCGAGATCAACGTCAACGGCACCACCGTCTCCTGACAAAAGACCAGCACATCCAGCGGATCATCATCCTCCGCCAGCGTCTGGGGGATAAACCCGTAATTGGCCGGATAAAACACGGCCGAAAACAGCACCCGGTCCAGCTTGATCAACCCGCTCTGCTTGTCCAGCTCGTATTTGACGCTGGACCCGAACGGAATCTCGATGATCGCCGAAAATTCCTGCGGAATGTTGGCGCCGGGGGTGACATCGTGCCAGGGATGAATCATGTCTGTGCCATGGGGTAAAAACTTCAACCAATTCAAAACAACCGACCCCCCGATTGTACCGCCCGCCCACTGGTACTCAAACCACCGGCCGGATACAATCCCCTCCATTCGTACGATGCGGGCGTAATTCAGTGGTAGAATGCAGCCTTCCCAAGGCTGACGTCGTGGGTTCGAATCCCATCGCCCGCTTTCCCCCTTTTCCCCCTCCGCTCCCACTCGCCCTCCCCGCTTCGGTGCGGGGATGAAGAACATATGCCACAGAGCCACAAAGATCACGGAGAAGAACAATCAAAATATAAAAATTGAATGTTCTGGTTTCCCACCCCCTTCTCTTTCTGATCTCCGTGCACTCCGTGTCTCCGTGGCGCATTGATTTGCGGGCGACCGGGAACCGGGGCGCGGTGGGAACCCAATCACAGGTGGATCGCCCTTCCATCGGCGACGCCGGCGGCTAGTCGGCATTTGTTGAAGCGCCCAGGTGATTGGATATTGTCGCGGCGGCCATCACCAGCATCTCGCGGACATCTTCAACGGGTGTTCTTCGCGCCTTCAGGACGATGACCGGCGTCGCAAGAACGGCGATGGCCGATCCGGAGGGGTCCAGGATGGGCGCTGTGATGCCGATGATCCCCTCAACCTCCGAACTGGGGCCTTGCCAGTGATCCTGAAGGCGGATGGTTTTCATGATGTCATCCAAATCATCGGGAATAGGTGCATCCGAATGCGCTGAGCGCCATTCCCGGATCCATCTTTCCCGGTCCTCGGCCGATTGATGGGCCAGCAGCAGCAGCCCCGACACGGATTCGAACAGCGGCAGCATTCTCCCCAGCCGAACGGAAAACCCGATGAAATCCGGGCTGTCGACGTTCGCGATCACCAGGATGCCGTGACGATGCTTGATGCCAAGGTGGCATGATTCATTCGAATCATGGGCAAATCGGCGCATGATGGGCAATGCCAGGTCCAGCAAACGCTTGGTGGGCGGATGCTGGTGGGACAACTCGAACATCCGGGCCGTCAGACGATATAAATCTCCGGGGCGATCCCGTTGCACGTATCCACGCTGCTCGAGGCAATCGAGCATCCGGTAGATTTCCCCCGGCGAGCGATTCAACTCCCGCGCGATCATCGCCTGGTTGACCGCGCTGTCATATCGGGCCAGAAGCTCCAGGATGTCCAGGCCTTTCTCCAGCGCCGGCGCGCGATATCGACTGGTCGCCTGATGCGTGGGCTTGGTCGTCGTTTTTGCCGTGTTTTTATCCATGATCGTGCAATCTCGATTGTCGCGTCGGGATGGACCCGGCTGAACCTTCCCGCAAGATGTCACCGGGTATCCCTGTCCGTGACATCATACCGCATCATGGCGCCAAAATGCACGCATTGTCCACGACCGCCGTCATGGACGTCGAATCCGAACGCCGGCCACCGCTCAGTCGCGACAGAACCGCTGGGCATCGGAACCCTTGTACATCTGGTAACCACCATCAACCGGAATGATGGCCCCCGTGATGAATTCGGCCAGGTCGCTGGCGAGGAACACCGCCATGTTGGCCACGTCTTCCGGCCGGCCAAGCCGCCGCGTCAGGTGATATCCTTCCACCGCCTTCACGGCGGCGGGGTTGTCGTCGAACCACTTTTTCTGCACGTCCGTGATCACGTAACCGGGGCTGATGCAATTGATGCGGATGCCTTTTTTGCCATAGTTGACCGCCATGGATTTCGTCAGCGAGATGACGCCGCCCTTGGCCGCGGTGTAGCTGTCAAAGCCGCCTTCCGGAAGAATGGCATCGCAACTGCTCACGTTGAGGATGACGCCCCGCCCGTGCTCCAGCATGGTGGGAACGCACGCCTTGGAGCAAAGATAGACCCCTTTGAGCGTGATGTCGATCTGTCGATCCCACACGTGTTCATCCAGCTCGTGGGCGGCCCTGTCCTTTTCGTTGCACAATCGCGTCGCGGCGGCGTTGTTGTAAAGAACGTCGATTCGCCCCCACGTCCGCAGGGCGACTTCGACCATCGAACGGACATCGGCCCAATTGGAAACGTCGCAGTGCGCAAAGGCCGCATCGCCGCCGGCCTGGCGAATCAGTTCCATCGTGTCATGGCCCCGCTCATCGTCAACATCCGCCACGAGGACCTTGGCGCCGTGCCGCGCGAACAACACGGCCGCCGCGCGGCCCATGCCCATGGCGGACCCGGAAATCACGGCAACCCGATCCTTCAACAGCTCGTTCCACATCGCCATCCTTTGAATGGACGTCTCGGCTGGCACCTGATCGCAGTTGGGAAAGCCTGTTCGACTAACCCAGCGTGGCCGCCGGCGTGCCCAGCCCCGTACCCATGATTTTAACCGCATTTGGATTGACGATCACCTGTGCACGACGTGTCGGCCTGAGCTGGAGAAACCGGGAACATGCGACCAGAAACGGACCCTGTCCCCACGGCACGACTCCACCACGAGGCATGTTGCAGTAATGTTCCGCGCGTCGGCTGGGAAACGTCTCAAAGGACACCCCATCCACCAACCCACTTTCGCGCACATGACGCCACATGGCCCGCCAGGCTTTCTCGGCCACCGCGAGATATGATTTGTCGATCCATCCCCGGCTGATCGCCAGGGTGAACCCCGCGATGACGAACGCGGCCACCGATGACTCCAGGTACGAGTCCGGCCGGTCCAGGACCGTATACCAGTCTCCGGATTTATCCTGCAGCTCAGCCAGCCGTTTCACCTGCTGGTTCAACAGATCCTTCAACTGGATGAACTCCGCCCGGTGCGGCGGTATATGCTGCAATGTCTCCACGAGGCCAAGAAGACCCCACCCGTTGCCCCTCCCCCACAGGATGCCGTTGCGCTGCTCGATGGCCTCAATCCAGAAGTGATGAAACAACTGGTGAGCCGGATCCCAAAGCAATTGAATCTGCGGCACGATCGTCTGGAGGCATTGTTCGAGATACCGCTCTTCTTTTGTTACGGCATACAACGAGGCGAGAAACGGACCCTGGAAATGAACGCTGTCCACAAAAACGCAGGCGCCGGCGTTTTCCGTCGCCATGGACTTTCGTCGCTGTTCGGCCCGCTCGGAATACTGGGGATGATCGACCGGAAGCTCCGGTGGAAGCTCCAGGTGCGCATCATCATAGTGAATCGGACATCCGTTCTTTGATCGGCGAAACGTCTGAAGATAATCGGCGAAATCCCTCGCGGCTTCCAGCAGCGCGGGATCCCCCGTGCGCTGATGGCATCGAACCAGGGCGACGCCCGCGGCCGTGTGGTCAAACTTGCTGCGATATTCGATCCTCGAAATCCAGCCCTTGAACAGACCGTGGACGTAACCGAGATATTTCTGGTTGCCCGTCAGGTCGGTCGCGTCAAGCAAACCTTCCAATCCGATTCCATCTCCCCAGAACCACATTTTCCACCGGTAATCGGTGAGCATGTCCGCGGCACGGGCGATGGTGGCAAGCATCATCTGTCGGGGTGGTATCGAGTGCATAAATTACTTCCGTACGTTTGCGACGAATTCCCGCCGCCCGGCGACATCCAGAGAAACACGGTATAAAGGCCCACCGACATTGTTGCCGTGCGGGTCATAACCGGCGGGCATGTATCGACTGGGCCACGATTGCCCGGCGCTGGTGACGTAAAGATCGGTCAGGTCAGACCCGCCAAACGCCACGCTGGAGATCTGGCTGCTTGGAAACCGAATCCGTCGTTCAAGAACCCCATCCGGGTCGTATCGAACCACTTCCGATCCATACCAATGGGCATTCCAGACGTAACCGTCGGCATCAACCGTCAATCCATCGGGCAATCCCTCCTCGGGCGGCACTTTGACAAACGGGCGACGGTTTGAAAGTGAACCATCCTTCGGATCGACATCAAACGCGTAAATAATCCTTGCGGCGGAGTCTGCGAAATAAAGGGTCCGGTGATCCGGACTGAGTCCCAGGCCATTGGCCAGCATGATGTCGTCCGCGACAACGCTCATGTGAAGATGTTCGTCGATCAAAAACAGCGCCCCCGGCTCGATCATGTCCTCAGCCCAGTAATAGCTGCCGACGTAAACACGGCCATGTGGATCAACCAGGAGATCGTTCAGAATCAATTTTTTGCCGTTGAAATTGCGGATGAGTGGCTCAGCGCCGGCCGCATTCAGTGCATACAAACCATCGCCGCCAGAAATCAGATAGCCACCATCCGAGTTAAGCCCAACCCCGACGACCGGAACGTCTCGACTCAGGATGGAGATGGATGCCAAGGGCGGTTTCAACGAACGCACTGTGGCATTTTCCACGTCTATCCATACCAGCGACTGCTTACGCCAATCCCACAGCGGACCTTCACCACACTTATCCTGTTGGTCACAAACTACTTGTGGCAAAAAATCGACCATTGCATTTACCCACAGCCTCAAAGACATTGGTTTATAAGCAAATTTACTATTTACTTTTACATCATTTTTTCGTCGTTGTCAAAAGTCTTTTTATGCATCCATCCACCACTCCCATGGAATGAGCTTGACAATTCATTTAAAATATTTATACATATATGTTATAATCATTAGTAAATAATCCAAACATCGCTGGTTGGTTTCCTATATAAATAGTCAGAGAGATCACCGGTATTGACGGAAGGATCGAACATCATGAGCGGCAGCAGTGCGGGCGGTGCAATTCGTTCGGGTCAATGGGAACAAATGAATGCGCGGACATGGAAGTGGAGCATCGAACTGCCTCTGTCGGCTCGATTGCATCTGCCGGTGGAGGATGGTCGAATTTTCGATGCCAGCGCGCCGGTTGGTTTTGCGTGGGGCGGTTTCCCGCGTGCCTCGTGTGTGGGCGTTGAATGTCCCGAGGAGGTTCGACTGCTGAGCGTTCGGGACAAGCGTAAGGGAAATTTGAACGTCCATGCGGTGCGAGAGGAGCGCAAACTGCGTCTTGACTGGACCTGGTCGTTGAAACTGAGTCAAGGTGCAACCTCCGCGGACAACCCTCCGGAGCGACACGACAAATCCTTTAACTCTTTGTCTGATGCGTGGAGTGATCATCGTCGATGGATCGATGAAGTTTATCCGGTTAATCGATCCATATTTCCTGACTGGGTGAACGATATCCCGGCCTGTGTGATGATCGAAATGTGGACCGGAACCCGACGGATTAAACATCGATATGAGGATTTGAAACGACTGATCGCGGATATGCGAACCGCACGAATCCCTCGGCACGCCCTGCTGGTGTTTTGGGGATGGCATGCGCCATACGATACGAAATATCCTGATTACTGGCCGGCGGATGAACTGGGGGGAGAATCGGCATTTGCCGAGCTTGCCGATGTCGCCAGGGATGCCGGTTATCACCTGGTTCCGCACACCAATCACTGGGGTTGCGATGGAACCCTGCCGCTTTACCAGCAATTCAAAGATGATCAGCTACGCGATGAACATGGCCAACGGATCGGCTGGCGGGTCGAGGGAGAACCGCCCATCGAGTATATCCGTCCAACGAACAGTGCGTGGCGGGACATGCTGACCGAACGGTTGCGTACACTGACAGGCAAATACGGAATCGACACCGTCTTCATCGATCAGATCGGATTTTATTATGACGATCCGATGGCCGACGTTGAGGCTGGGGCGCGACAACTGGCGGACCAATTGCACCAGGCATGCCCCGGAGTGGCCTTCATGGGCGAGATGTTTCATGATCGCAGCAGGTTCCTACCCATTTACCAGACGTGGGGCGTTCCATGGTGCGGTCTTCCCGTCCAGGAACAACTGGCTCACTCGGACATGCTTGGCCGGCTTTTTGGCGGATCGGTCGTCATGATCGGCCATGAGGGCATGCCCGCCGCCGTGCCGGTGCGGGATTGCTGGCCGTCGTATTATGACTACGTTCAACATCACGGAATGGAAGAAGCGGCTAGGAGGGCACATGCTTGGCATCTGGACACCGGCGTGGTTCCGACGGCGCGGGTGAACTACAACGAGTACGGTCTGGACGACAAAAGCATCGCGATCCTGCACGGCAGGAGAATTTAGATACGATTGCGGCACAAATTCGACATGAAACAGATTGTCATCGCCATTCCATTCGTCGACGCCGCGCGATTAACCCCGCTCTGGGGGGTGGAAGAAAAATTTATTGATTTTGCCCATGAGAACGATCGCGCTGAACGCTGTACGATGGCGTTCGCGGCCATGGAGTTGCAACAATATCTGGTCAGGATGTTTCATGATACCCAAATCCGATTTGCATGTTCCCTTGATCCAATCGCAGTTGTCGAAGACCACAAGCAAACCGCCGCGATCATCATCGAATTGGTGGTTCGACAAGGGCAGCCGGTGGATGGGTTTTCACTGGAACCGATTGCCAGAGGCGTTCGCGTGGTGGGTTTTTCCCGTCGCGGATTGATGTATGGCGCGTATGAACTGCTGCGGATGCAGGGATGGCGTTGGTACGCCCCCGGCAGTGCGGGAGAAACACCACCCGCGCCCGCTACGCAACTGGTCCTGCCGCGACAAGTCGTCCACCAGCAACCATCCATGCCCGTTTTGCGAGGCCTGGAATTTGAATCAGCTTCGGAAGATTCGGTTGATTTTATCCTTTGGATGTCACGTAATCGGCTCGATTGCTGCGGCCATCGGCCATTAACCGCCCCACTCGCCAAAAAATTGGGCTTGCTCACCTGTGTGGGTGGGCATCTTTTTGACGAGGTGTTGCGGCCGGATCGACCACTGTCGAGCGGGCAAACCCTGTGGGAGGCTCATCCCGAATGGTTTGGCCTGCCGCCGGGAGGGGACCGTTCAAAGGAAAAGGCGGTCAAAACCCAGTTTTGCATGGCGCAACCGGCTCTGCTGGACTATCTCTGGCAACACCTGCTGGGGAGGCTTCAAACCGATTGGAAGGGAACGGACCTGATCGCGATATCCGGCTTTGACACGTGGGGAACAGCGTGTCATTGCAGCCAGTGTCGATCGGCAGGCAATGGAAGCGATCAACTTCTGTCATTCGCCGCCGCCATTCAACGAAGAATGGAAGAAAGTCGTGCTTCAGGAGAGCTTGCCGCCGCAAGTCGATTGTTGATCTGGTGTTACGAAGGTACCGACACATTGCAACCGCCCGACCGGCCTGTGCCGCGAGAATTGGTGGCGGGAGGCGCGGCCTGTGTCTTCTGGCCGATTAATCGTTGCTATGCCCACAATTGGAAGGATCCAGGTTGCCCAGAGAACACCCATTACCGGCAGGCGCTGGATGGATGGGTTGAGCGGGGGCAGCTACCGATGATCGTGGGCGAATATTACAATGTATCAAAATACGAAGATTTGCCGTTGCCATTTCTCCGCCGCGTTTGTGCGGATCTGCCTGCTTTTCATCGCCGTGGCGTTCGAGGAATGACGTACATGCACGTCCCGTTTGTCAACTGGGGGCAGCGGACGCTTCTTCAAAACCTTTACGCGCAGCTCTCATGGGATGTCGACACGGATATTGAGGCTTATTGTGAGGAGTATTTCCGCCGTTGGTACGAATCCGACGATGGACGTTTGCCACGGGCCTACGAATTGATCGACCAGGCATGGCAATTGATCAGCCAATGGCGCGCATGGTCGGAGAAGAGCATCCTTTCGCGGCTGATCAAATGGGATGGTGCTCGACCGCAAAAGACGATGCCGGTCGATTCGCATTTCAAAAGTGCGGCGGAAGCGATTCTTGCCGGCCGTGAAGCGGTGGTAAACATGCGCGAGGCGATGAAACTCATGGAACACTTTCGCCGCAAATCACGGCTTCGAATGAATAACACCGCCGGCACATCCGCCGTCAACCCCCGGCAACAGGCGGAATTGGAGTCACGCCGCCGAATCGTTGACCGTCGTCTTGGGGATGATCGG
Source organism: Phycisphaerales bacterium (assembly GCA_020853095.1). Lineage (GTDB taxonomy): Bacteria > Planctomycetota > Phycisphaerae > Tepidisphaerales > Tepidisphaeraceae > JADYZN01. The sequence continues at coordinate 44,041 of JADYZN010000053.1, forward strand.
CGTCTTCTACGGTACGGCATCGACGTCATGACCGTCATGACCGAGTTGCTGGCGTATCACGAGGCACTTGCCAAAGATGATTCGGACGAAGCCGAAGCCAGTTGGAAAGTAGTGGAACAGGCGGCCGATGCATTGGATTCCTATTTTTTACCCATTGGATACGAATGGCCTGGGCCAGGGCTGGTCAGCAAGGATGCGTTGACGCGTTCTCAACTGGATCACACCATCGACCGCTGCCGTCTTTCCCGGCCCAAACTGGCGTCTTTGGACACTTAACAGATACGGGTTAAAGGCCCTCGTAACCTCGAAGAATCGACCGCTCAGGGAGAAGATGAAAAATCCAAAGTTAATTCTTGACAATCGCAAACATTGGTGTATATATAAAAACAATGTGTACTGGTAGACGGATGTGCCCGTCTCAACTACAACCTGGTGGTACATTGAACTTGGAGGTTCAATCATGTCTCGTCGAATCCGTGCATTTACGTTGGTGGAATTACTGGTTGTCATAGGCATTATCGCGCTTTTGATCTCGATCCTGCTGCCTTCTTTGACACAGGCCCGTGAGCAGGCAAAGAGCGTTCAGTGCCTGAGCAACCTGCGACAGGTCAGTCTGGCCCTTCAGATGTACGTCAACGACAACTCCGGTTGGTTTCCGTGTTACACCTTTGAATTTCAAGGCGTTCCCAAGCCGGCGGCCGGAGGGCAATTCGGTTGGAACGATACGCTGGTTAGAAAAGGATATCTTCCCACGCCCAAAGTCTTCGATTGCCCCTCATTTGAGGCGGAAACTCCGGATTGGAACAACCTGCCGCAGAATCATCTGGATTCCGAATGGACCTGGGCGGTATGGACCGAGTATGGATATAGCATGGGGATGATCGGGGCGACATGGACCGGGACCACGTTAAAGCAACTGACGACTCCTGCGAAACAATCTCAGGTGAAAAACCCCGCCGAGACCATCGTGCTGACCGACACCCGTTATTACGCCGACGGCATATGGCAGGGTATGCGCGGTTATTTCGTGACCTGGACGGATTACGATCCAGCGCCGGGCGACCGCGTGGGGATGGGCATTCCCGATGCACGTCACGGCCGCAAGACCACGGTCAACGTTGCCTGGGTCGACGGCCATTGCTCCGCGGTCACAGTCAAGGATTACGAACGGCCGCTCGGCAGCGGTTTAACCAATCTGCTGGATGAGTCGAATTTCTGGGATTTAAAGTAATGGAGCCGGCTGGGAGATGGCGCGACGGCGACTCGGCCGCCGCGACGTGATCGCGAACGTTCGCATTGGATGACACCGACCAAAGGTTGTTTGAATGTCAGTACGTCAGACTCTACGTGAAAAGCCGGCCGTCGGAGTCGCTGTTGCCATCGCCTTTGTGGCCATCGCGGTTGGATTCACGGTCTATCAGTGGACGAACCAGCACGAGGATTGGACGCCGCCGCAAAAAGTTTTCTTCTCGGTGGATGATGGCAAGACTTGGTTCGTCGACGATTACAATAAAGTTCCCCCGATCGAGCACGATGGCAAGCAGGCGTATCGAGCGTATGTTTTCCGATGTCACGACAAGGAATTCGTAGGTTATCTCGAACGATACACTCCCGACGCACAGAAAGTGATCCAGGAAATCCGAAGCAAGCCGCTGAGTACAACCGGCGCGCCCGATTCCGCCGCCATGGATGCCGCGACGCGCGGTCGCGAGGTGAAGCGACCGGGAGATCAGAAATGGATGTCCTGCGCCAATCCTCGTGAAGTGATTCCGATCACCAGCCCCAAGTGCCCGCATGGCGGCGACAATACGGCCAAGCCCGAGCCGGTGGAGCCGTAATTCCATGATCAGGGGCAGGCGATTCCGTCAACATGATCCAAGTGAAAGGATGCGTGGAGATGAAACTTAAGCCGGTTGTCTTCCATTGCATGGTCACCCTGTTCGTTGTGGGCGCAGGCATCGCAAGAGCAAGCGAGCCGCTGGAACTGACGCGCGATGGCGCCAGTGCGTATGCAATCGTTCTGTCTGGCGATGCCTCACCATCAGAACGACATGCGGCCACGGAGCTTCGCCAATTCATTAAACAGATCAGCGGCGCCGATCTTTCGATTGTGACCGAACCTCCGGCGTTTCCGGAAAAAATGATCATGCTCGGCGCCGGGCCGGCATTGGATTCGACCGGGGCCACGATCGATCTGAACGCGCTGGGAGAAGAAGGGTTTGTAATCAAGACCATCGGTCCACACCTGGTCATCGCGGGCGGCCGTCAACGCGGGACGATGTACGGAGTTTACGCCTTCCTGGAAGATGTCCTGGGATGTCGATGGTATACCCCACAGGTCAGTCGCATTCCCCGTCAGCCAACCATTGTGGTTGAATCGCTGGACATTCAAAACAGGCCGGCGTTCGAATACCGCGACGTCTATTTCAAGTCGGATGGTGCGGATGCCCGTGATCCGGACTGGGCAGCGCGCAATCGATGCAACGGCGTAACCCCGGAGCTGGATGAAGCACATGGTGGACACATCACCTATGGCCAGTTCGTGCATACCTTTGATCTGCTGATTCCACCCGAACAATATGCATCATCCCACCCGGAATACTACGCATTGTGGGATGGTCAGCGCATCGGCGGCAAGCGGGGCGCGCAATTGTGCCTGACAAATCCTGACGTGCTGCGCATCGCGACACGGGAGGTATTGCGATGGATTGAGGAAAACCCCCAAGCCAGGATCTTTTCGGTTTCCCAGAACGACCAGGGACCTGGCGGGGATGGATATTGCCAATGTGAGGCATGTTCCGCCATTGCCGAACACGAGGGCAGCCAGGCCGGCCCGATTCTGCATTTCGTGAATGCGATCGCCGACGAGGTGGCGAAAAAACATCCCGGGGTATTGATCGATACTCTGGCGTACAACTATTCACAAACGCCGCCCAAACACGTGCGGCCGCGCCCGAACGTTCGCGTGCGGCTCTGCCCATCGCCCTGTCAGTATCATGCTTATGACCAATGCACCATGGCGGAGACGCAAAAAGTCATGGGCGACCTGCGCGGATGGGCCAAAATCACAAACAACCTCTACATCTGGCATTACACCGGTGCCTATTCGCACCTGCCGATGCCCTTTCCCGACATCGCGCAACTGGCAACGAGCCTGGCCTTGTACCAAACTCATGGCGTGGTCGGCGTCTTTGTCGAAGGCAACGACTGGCCGGGCAACGGTGGGTTCATGGATGAATTGAAGATTTACATGCTCGCCAAGCTGCTGTGGGATCCGACACGAAACGCCGATTTGATCGTCAACGATTTTCTCGAAGGATACTTCGGCCCTTCGGGTCAGGCCATCCGGCAATGGATCGACCTGATGCACGCGGAAATCGCAAAACAGCCGAACGTTCATGGCACCTGCTGGTCGGAGTTGGATTACGTTCGTGACACCGGAAAACAACCGGGTGGTCCGCTGGCCTATATGCCGCTGCTTACCCCGGAGCTGGTATTGCAAAGCGAACGCCTCCTTGACGAAGCGGCCCGTCTGGCCGACACGGATGCTTATCGAAGCCGGGTTGCGCATGTGCGCATGTCGCTGGATTACCTGACGATGATGAGGAAAGTTCAGTCCGCGTACAAATCGGATTCAAAGCAAATCCGCATACAGGCAATGAAAGTTTGGGAACAACTGTGTGGCCGCCTTGCGGCCGATGGCATTACGTACCTTGGGTTGGACGTGAGTGTGGCCGCTCGTGATCAGGCGGTGAGAGGCGCGTTGGGATGGCAGTCGCCTGCATCGGTGAGCGATAATCCGTGAACGGCGAGGTTTGATTCTTGTGAGCATATCGCAGGGTGTGCGGTCAGACTGTGGCATCGAAAAGTCCGATTCATCGGTACAATGCCGGACAATTACCCGCACAGGCAGGTGTTATGAAGATCACGGACATACAGGCCCTTCATCTGCGCATCGAAGATCCGGCCATCGGATTGTTCGACGGCTCTTATGACGACTGTCTCATCGTCGTTCGCACGGATGAGGGGTTGACCGGCATCGGCGAGGTCGAATCTCTTCCCGCTGCGATCCAGGCACTGGTATATTCACCGCCGGCGCACAACCATGCACGCGGCCTTCGTGAATTGTTGATGGGGGAGAATCCCACCGATCCGGTTCGCCTGTGGCATAAAATGTACGAGGCCACCGATTACATCGGCCGCCGCGGCCTCGCCATGCACGCGATCGGCGGGATCGACATCGCCCTGTGGGACATCGCCGCCCAGTCGGCGGGCAAACCGATTCACCAGATGTTCCCCGGTGGCATGCGCCGGGATCGCATTGCGGCCTATGGAACGATTTACCCTCTTGAACGAACTCCCGATGGCGTCGCCAGGCAGGTTTCGCGGGCCATGGCGATGAATCTCCGCAACATCAAGTTCGCGGCCGATCCATGGTGGCTGGACGACCTGGACCTGATGGGACGTCTTTTTCAATCCGCCAGAAGAACGTTGGGGGATGCCGGCAAGATCATCGTTGATGCCGCCCTGTCCTACAAAACAGTCGAGGAGGGACTTCGGCTTTTTCCCATCTACAAGGAAACGCGGATCGATTTCCTGGAAGCGCCGTTGCCACTGGACGACGTTGACGGGCACGCTCAAATGGCCCGCCATGGAATCCCGCTGGGCGTCGGCGACCTCGGCCTGACCCACGTGAGCGAATTCATCGAGGCGATGGACCGCGGAGGGGCCGCGATCTGTCAACCGGACATCACGATGGTCGGTGGGTTCACCGGCCTCAGGAGCATCGCCGCCGCGGCCGGACAAAGAGGCAAGCGCATCATCACCCACGGATATAAAACCAACATCGAGATCGCCGCAAACCTGCATTTCCTGGCCAACCACGAACAGGAGGAAATGCTCGAATATTCCACCAGCCATTCCCCGCTGCGATGGAAAACGACGATTCAGATGCTACCGGTTGAGGCCGACGGCACCGTACTCGTTCCCCGTTCCCCGGGTTTAGGTGTCACACCCGACTGGGAATTCGTGATGGCCCATCTACGCCACACAAGTTGACACCGATCCTGAACGATGCCCGGAACATCTCAACTTGTCTCATGCGTCCAAAGATTGATGATGCGTGCCGGCATTCTTGGAGAATACCCGTGACTGAAGCGGCAATCGAGGAGATTCGGGCATATGAGGTGGTCGTCCCCGCGAACGCAAGGTCGGTTGACAGCTCTTGTTACCAATCCGCCAAGCCCTGGTATCTGGAGCCGATCGTCCTGATCGAGATGTTGACCGATGATGGCCTTACGTCCGTGGGCGAGTGCGGGCGTGGCCATTCGCTCGCCGCGTGCGAGTCTTCACTGAAGCGCCTGCCCGGCATCAAACTTCGAGCGTTGAGCATGGATGTATTGCCACCGGAATGGCGCATGCAGCCGTTGGGAGGTCTTCAATCGGCATATCCGCCCGCCCTTTGGCAGTCCAGCGACCCCGTGTTGTGGGCGATGGAGATCGCCATCCTTGACTGGGCGGGAAGGCGTATGGATTGTCGTGCCGTGGACCTGCTGGGCGGGGCGTATCGCAACGAAGTGCCGGTCGAATATTGGTGTGGCAGACAGACCCCGCAGGACATCCGTGACATCGCCGCGCGTGCCGCACAGAGAGGCTTCACGGGATTGAAGATGAAATCCCAGTTGGGCGATCCCGTGGCCGAACAGATAGATGCCGTTGTTCGGGAGGCTGGCCCCCATTTCCATGTCACGATCGACCCGATGTTCCAGTGGATCAGCCCTCGTGACGCCTTGTCCACGTTCATATCCCTGGAGCGATGGAACGCCCAGCTTCTGATTGAAGACCCGTTTCCCCAGGATCAGCCCGAGATGTGGGAGCGAGCCAGGTCACGCTCCTCGATCCCGCTGGCTTGGCACGCGCGGACAATCCAATCGTTGAAGGATGGATTGCGTTACGGCTGTGCGGATACGTTCAACTGTTCGGGCGGCATCTGGGAATTCATGACTTTGGCCCATGCGATCGAGGTCCACGGGCTGGCCTGCTGGCACGGAACGGGAATCGAATTGGGGGTAAGCCAGGCCGCTCATCTCCACACCGCCGCCGCGGCGCGGTCCTGCACGAACCACAGCGACTTTGTCTCCGCGATCGTGCGCGAGCACACGTTGGTGGATTGGGACTGGCCGTACCGTGAAGGTCGGCTTCCCCTACCGCCGGGACATGGGATCGGAGTCCAACTGGATCACCAGGCCATCAAACACTACATCCGTGCAAAAGCAATATTTCGACAACAATAACCGCCGAGTGATTGTGTCGTTTGTTCGAGGGTGGCAAGTTACGAATCCGCCGGCTCTTTCTTATCGGTCCTTCCGGCTTTTGAGTGGGTACGACCGAGCAGGATATCATGCCGGGATGCGCGATACACAACTTTATGAGCAGATTCTTGGTCTGGTGGAACCGTGGTTTGTCAGCCGCGTGGAGTTGAA
>JADYZN010000054.1 GCA_020853095.1 Phycisphaerales bacterium
ACTCCGGGGGAGGGTTGGGGAGGGGGCTCGCGCGGGTGATGCTCTGGGAAAACCCCCACCCTACCCTCCCCCGGAGTACCGGGGGAGGGGAAAGGAGGGCTTCACCGATCCACATGCGATTGCCCTGGGCGAATGCTTCGACGGTTTTGTGATGATACGATTTTCCCAACCACTTCCGATTATATGTGAACGTGTGGACAAACCGGACTCGGTTGTATTTGGCAGGTGCGCGAATGCCGAGTTTTAGCGTGTGTTGCACCTCTGCAAGGGTACATCCCCGTTCTTTCATTCGAGATAAGGCATGAGGATGGATTTGAACTGGCATCAAGCACCCTGGTCCGCAGTTACATCATGCCATTTACGTCGTGGTGAGGGCATGAATTGAGATCATCCATTAACAGGCCCGCGTATGCCCAACTCCTCTGCCGTGGTTCGATTTGTGGTGGATTCATCGGTCTCCAGTTCCTCCTGTTCCCTGGCGGTTGGAGCGTGAAAGCCGCCTCGGATGACGAAGACGCCGCCGGTCAGGTTCCAGAGGATTTGCACGATGCGGATGGACATCGTCAGCGCGAACGCCTGGCTGATGGTCGCCCCCTGTGCGCGGGTCAGGATGATGGCGAAGTATTCCATCACGCCCGCCCCCTGCGGCGAGATCGGGATCGCCGCCACCAGCACGATCACCGGAACCGCGACCCAGTAATACAGCGGATGCAGCGGCAGCCCGAAGGCCATCCCCGCGAACATCGCCGACAGGACCACCGTGATGTGGACCGGAAACGTCAGCAGCAGCGCCGTGAAGACCAGCAGCGGCTTGCGTCGATAGATGTGCATCGCCTCGACCGCCTTGGTCACCTGTTTCTGCATTGGAAGCCGGCGCAAGATGAAATCCAGCCCGCTGTATTTGCGCAAAAACGGATTGTAAAAAATGCCCAATCCCACCACGGCCGCCAGTAAGATCGCCCCGCACGCGCCGGCCACCTTCAAACAGGCCCGCGCCACCGGATCGTGTGGCGGATGGGGCAACAACACCTGGTAGGTCGCCATCACCCCCCCGAGGATCACCAGCGCCAACAGTCCGATCACCCGGTCTACGATCACCGAAAAGACCGCGCGGGTGCGGTGGGGCGTGAACTTGGCGACATAGATCGCCTTCAACAGATCGCCGCCGGTCGAGCCGGGCATGAAGGTGTTGTAAAAACCGCCCACCATCGTCAGCACCAGCGCCTTGGCCGGGCCGATGCGGATTTCCAGTGCCTTGAGCAACTCATGCCAGCGAACGCTGGTCAATAAAAAGGTGATCGGAAAGATGAAGACCGACAACAACAGCAGCGAGGGTTGCCGCCATGCCTCGCGCACCATCGTCGCCACGCCGATCTCCACCAGCGGGTGCGGCACTTTCAACTGGTAATTCACCGTCTGCGCCTGTGCGATCCATCGCCCATGCCCATCGGGTGCATCCGCCACCAACAGCTTCTGAACCGATTTCAGATCAGGGCTTAGGTCCAATGCCAGCAGATAAACTTTTTTTGTCCCCCGCCCATCCTGGATCAGGATCGGCTGATGCTGCTGGTCCGGCTGGTTGACCAGCTCATCTTGGCCGACCATCCGATACTTTCCATCCCGTGGATCGACCACGCGATAGGTCTTGTCAGCTTCATTGCGACTCGCCACCGCCGCCTGCACCGGCCGCATTCGATCGTCCAGAAACGTCACTCGGTCGCGGAAATACATGTTCCGCACCACCAGCGTGATCCCCACGATGGCGATTCCCCACCGCAAGGTAAATTTGGCCCACTTGGTCAGACGCTGATTCATTGGGTCGCTGATTCTGGCGATGCCGTGCCGGTGTGCAACATTTGACTGCCCCTGACCCATCATATCGGTCGTTGGGCCTGAGATTCGAATTTGAATCAAATTCCCCTTGTTCCTATCGGAAAAGTCGTTATTGTAACCGCCTCAAAAATTTTGACACCAAAGGAGCTACCATGGCACTGATCGCCCCACATGGCGGAACGTTAGTCAATCGCATCTTAACCCCCGACCGCGCCAAAGCCGCCGAGGCCGAAGCTAAGTCGTTGCCAAGCATCACCTTATCAACGCGCGAAAGTTTTGATCTTGAGATGATTGCCATCGGTGCATTTTCGCCATTGACCGGCTTCATGGGCAAGGCGGATTTTGAAGGGGTTTGCAAAAACATGCGGCTGGCCAACGGTGTGGTCTGGCCGATTCCGGTCACGCTTTGCCCGCCGGATGATGTCAGTGCCAAAGTCTCGGTGGGACAAAAGGTTGCGCTCAAGGATGACAAAGGCCGCCTGCTTGGCATATTGACGATCCAGGAAAAGTACGCCCACGACAAGAACCTGGAAATCCCCAACGTTTATAAAACCGAAGAAGAAGCCCACCCTGGGGTGAAAATCATTAAAAATCAGGGAAACACCTGCCTGGCCGGGCCGATCGACGTGATCACGCCCACCCACGAGCCGGAGTTTTCCGATTATCGTCTTCCGCCGGCCAAAACCCGCGAGGCGTTTGAGGACAAAGGGTGGTCCACGGTGGCGGCCTTCCAGACCCGCAATCCCATTCACCGCTCGCACGAATATCTGACCAAGTGCGCCCTGGAAATGACCGATGGTTTGCTGATTCATCCGCTGGTGGGGGAGACCAAAGCCGATGACATCCCCGCCCAGGCCCGCATGGATTGCTATAAAACGCTGGTGGACAAGTATTACAACAAAGACCGCACGATGCTGTCGGTCATGCCGCTGGCGATGCGATACGCCGGCCCGCGCGAGGCGGTTTTGCACTCGCTGATCCGTAAAAACTACGGCGTGACGCACTTCATCGTCGGCCGCGACCATGCCGGCGTGGGGAATTATTACGGAACCTACGACGCCCAGAAGATTTTCGATCAATTTGACCTGCCCAAAGAGATCGGCGTGACGATTTTGAAATTTGAGCACACCGCCTGGTGCAAAAAATGCGAGGCAATCGTGTCGGCCAAGACCTGCCCGCATGGCCCGGAAGACAAGATCGCACCCAGCGGGACCAAGGTTCGCGAAACCCTCAAGGCCGGACAGCGCCCGCCGGCGGAATTTTCACGACCTGAAATCGCCGACATCCTGATTCGCTGGGCACAATCGGCGAAATAATCATCTTCTGGCCGGCATGGGGCCGATAAAGATTATCGGACCATGCGGCCGGTTTGGTGTTTCATTTTGATGCTGATGGCAGCCGTGACGGCCTTCGCACAGCCGGCGGAGGTCAGCCGTATTCTGCGCAACATCGATTTTGAGGAGCGCAGCCTCGGCAACGCCGAAGACCTGCCTATGCACTGGGCCAAGATCGCCGGCGTGAATTTCCCCCACTATATCAATGCGAAATTATCGACCGACCGCTGCCATGGGGGCAGATATTCCTTTCGTTTTGACTTAAACGGCGGGTCGCTGGCATATCGGTACGATCCAGGCCAGATTCGCGTCATCACCGGCGCCCATTACCGCGTGGAAGGGTGGGTTCAAACCACCGTGCTGCCCCATGCGCGGGCAAGACTCACGGCCTATTTCACGGACCTGGATGGCCATCCGCTGACGGAAACCATTCACCATTCGGAATTGTACGCCGCCAAGGCCGGACAGACCGGCTGGCATCAGTTGTCGGTGGAATTAACGCCGCAAACCACCGAGGCGGCCTACCTGGTGCTGGAGATCGGCCTGCTTCAACCGCAACAATGGGAAAGCACAACCCTTGGCCAACGGGCACTTTATGAGCAGGACATTTACGGCTCAGCCTGGTTTGATGACATCACCGTTTCACAGGTGCCACAGGTCACGCTCAGCACGGATCGGCCGGGAAACATCTTTCGACTAAGCGATCTGCTTCGTTTGCAAGTGCTGGTCAATGATCGATTTACGGATGATCTTTCCGCGCAACTGCTGATTCAGGATGCCGTTGGGAACAACGTTTATCAGCGAAGCGGGGCGCTGGACATGAGCGCCGCCCAGACGCTTGGGCCGGGTCAGAAACGTATGTCCTTGTTGTTGCCGGACTTAAAACCAGGTTGGTACGAGGCGATGCTGGTCATGTCCAGTCAGGGACAATTGGTGGGTCAGCAGACATTGGATTTGGTTCGATTGGCCGATGAAGCGCCGTTTTCCGTGCCGGATGACCGATTCGGGATTATCGCAACCGATTTGCCAATTGAAGGGTGGGCCGAGCTGCCGAAGATATTGCCTTATCTTGGGACCGGCCGGGTGAAACTCGCGGTCTGGAGCAAACAAGGGGACATCCAGCAGACGGACTCGGCGGCGTTTGATGAGTTGCTGGAGCAACTTTCATCGCTGGGGATCACGCCGACCGCGTGCTTGGTTGATTTGCCGCCGAGGATTGCCGCCAAGGTGGGAGGAAACGACTGGACGAATTTATTAAGGGTGAATTCGGAACTCTGGCAGCCGCAACTCGCCTATCTGCTGGCCCGCCACGCCAACCATCTGGAACGTTGGCAACTGGGGGATGATGGAACCGATGCGTTTGTGAACGATCCGAAGATGCGGGAGGTCTATTCCCGTGTGTATGAGGAATTTGCGAAGTTGATTCAATCGCCCGATCTGGCGATGCCCTGGCCGGCGTGGTTTGAACTGGAAGGGCAGCTTCCGGCGACGGTGGCGCTTTCGGTGCCTCCATCGGTTCTGCCATCGCAGTTGCCGTTGTACATGCAGGATCTGAAAGGTCATGAGGGGCACAATCTGTCGATCAGCCTGCAACTGCTGGATCGGGGGCAATATGGTCGGGAAATGCAGATTCGCGACCTGGCGCAACGGGTGATCTATGCGTTGGCGGCCGACGCCCGAAGGATCGACCTGCCGCTGCCCTTTGCCGTTCGTCGTGAAAACGAGCAGGTGGTTCGCCAGCCCAAGGAACTGCTGATGGTGATGCGGACCTTGATCACCACGCTGGGAGACAGCCAGTATCACGGAAAATTGCCGCTGGCGGACGGGGTGGAGGCATTTTTATTCGAAAAAAACGGCCAGGGCATTCTCGCCCTGTGGGACCGGGGCAACGAGCCGTCCGTGCGGCAACTGGCGATCAATCTTGGGAAACATCCCTACGCGCTGGATCTGTGGGGCAATATCACGCCGCTGGCCCGCCCGACCGGGGATTCCAGGGTGGGTACGGTTTCGGTGACGGTTGGGCCGACGCCGATCTTTCTGATGGATGTCGATGCCCAACTGGCGCAATTGCGGGCGAGCATCACGCTGGACCGGCCGTTGATCGAATCCAGTTTTCAGCCGCACACCCGCCATATTCGGTTCATCAACCCGTATCGGCAGGCGATCGGCGGCACGTTCAAACTCAAGGCCCCGCCCGGATGGACGGTCAACCCGCCGACCAACGTCTTCACGCTCAATCCCGGGGAAACGTTTGACCGGGAGATCACCATCGAGTTCCCGTACAACAGCTTTGCTGGCCCGAAGGTGATCGAGGCGGAATTCCTGGTGCAGGCCGACCGCAACTCGACGTTCACCGCGCCGATCGTGTTGAATCTGGGGTTGTCGGATGTGGGGATGCAATCGCTGGCGCTGCGGGATGGGAATGATGTGCTGATTCAGCAGATCATCAGCAATTATGGGGACAAGCCCATCGACTACATTTCGTTTGCCATCTTCCCCGGACAGGCGAGACAGGAACGACTGGTGACCAATCTCGGCCCCGGCCGCACCACGATCAAACGGTACAAATTCTCCAACGTCCAGCTTTCGCCGGGCGCGACGGTGCGGGTGGGCGTCAAGGAACTGGAAGGAACGCGCATCCTCAACGAGGAAGTACCCGTGCAGTAGGGCCTTGTTCGCTGACGGCCGCATGCGGCTGGTCCGTGTCCGCGTTTTATCCCAGTTTCTTCAAAAACTCCCCGATCCGGTCGATTCCCTTGTCAATCTGTTGCTGGCTGGTCGCGAAACTGAGACGGACGTGGGTGTCAAAGCCGCTGTCGTTGCCGGGGACGACCGCGACGTGGTTTTGTTCGAGCAACGCGGCCGAGAAGCTGACCGCATCGGTGATTTTCACGCCGCCGGCTGATTTGCCGAAGTAGGCGCTGACGTTGGGGAAGCAATAAAACGCCCCCTGTGGGCGGACGCAGGTGACCTGTGGCAGGTCGGACAGGCGCTGCCACATGTGCCGGCCCCGTTTTTCGAACTGTTGCCGCATGGATTCAACGCTCTGTGCCCCGCGCGGATCGGTCAACGCGGTGGCGGCGGGGTGTTGCGTGAAGCTGGTGATGTGGCTGGTCATCTGCGATTGCAGCTTGTTGATCGCGTCGATGGCCACCTGCGGGCCGCCGATGTATCCGATGCGCCAACCGGTCATGGCGAAGCTCTTGGAATGGCAGTTGAACGTCAGCGTGCGTTCGATCAGCGAAGGGTGAAGCGTGGCGAAGCTGACGAATTTCAGGCCGTCGTACACCAGCTTTTCGTAAATTTCGTCGCTGAAGACGATCAGGTTGGGATGCCGTGCAACGACCTCGGCCAATGCTTTAAGCTCATCGGGCGTATAGGCGTGGCCGCCGGGGTTGGAAGGGGAGTTGATCAGGAAAATCCGGGTTTTCGGCGTGATCGCCTTTTCCAGTTGGTCCGGCGTGATCTTGAACCCGTTGGATTCTTCGCCGCGAATGAAGCGTGGCGTCCCGCCGGCCAGTTTGACCTGTTCGGGATAGGAGACCCAGTAGGGGGATGGGATCAGACATTCATCGCCGGGATTCAACAGGGCCATGAAGGCCATGTAGAGGCAATGCTTGCCGCCGGCGCCGGTGGTGATCTGCTGGGGTTTGTAGGGAAGATTGTTGTCCCGGTTGAATTTTTCGGCGATGGCCGCCTTCAGTTCGGGATAGCAGGGGGTCGGGGTGTATTTGGTCTGCCCTTTGTCCAGGGCGGTTTTGGCGGCCTCCTTGATGAAGTCCGGCGTGTCAAAATCCGGTTCGCCCGCCCCGAACCCGACCACGTCCACGCCCGCTTTTTTGAGCGCGTTGGCCTTGGCGCTGACGGCCAGGGTGATCGACTCGGAAACCAGTTTCATCCGCTCGGCCAGGGGGAACATTGTTCGTTTCTCCATTAAAAAACAAGGGTTAATGCTGGATCAACGCTATAGGAACAAGCCGACGTTTGCAAATGCCGGTCGGCGCTTGCGAATCGGATGGGGCGATTTTACCATTCGCACGCCATTTCGGTTGGCCGTGATCAAAATCAAGGGTTCGGAGATCGGGACGAAATCGATGCGGAAAATCATTCATCTGTCGCTGGGACTGGTTCTGGTGGTTTGTGCGATCGCGATGGCCCAGGAGCCGGCGGCCACGGCCGGCCGGCCGGCGTTGCAAATCGAAAAGTACGTTCTACCCAACGGACTGCAGGTGCTGTTGCACGTGGATCGCAAGCTGCCGATCGTGCAGGTGAACCAGTGGTTTCACGTCGGCTCGAAAAACGAACAACCCGGGCGGACGGGATTCGCGCATCTGTTTGAGCACCTGATGTTCCAGGGTTCGCTCAACGCTTCGGGGGAATATTTTCAATACGTCGAGAAAGCGGGCGGGTCGGGGGCCAACGGCTCGACGTGGTATGACCGCACCAATTACGTCTGCTCGGTTCCATCGGCCAACCTGGAATATCTGCTGTGGGTCGAATCGGACCGGCTGGCCACGCTGATGGAGGCGATGACCCAGGAAAAGCTCGACAATCAGCGCGAGGTGGTGAAAAACGAACGGCGGCAGAATTATGAAAACACCCCCTACGGGATGGCCACCATCCTCATGACCGAAAACCTGTTTCCCAAGGGTCATCCCTATTCGTGGGACACCATCGGCTCGGCGGCCGATCTGAACGCGGCCACCCTGGAGGATGTCAAGGCGTTCTTCAAGACCTATTACACCCCCAACAACCTGTCGATCTGCATCGCGGGGGATTTCGATCCCGCCGTGGCGAAAAAACTGGTCGAAAAGTATTTCGGTCCCATCCCGCCGGGGCCGAACCTGGAACGGCCCAAACGGTGGATTCCGCAACTGTCGGGCGAAAAAATCGTTGAAATCACCGACCGCGTGGCGCTGGAACGGACGTACATCGCCTGGCCGACGCCACCATGGTTTGGCGCGGACAACGCCGAATTGGACCTGGCGGCTCGAATCCTGGGGGATGGATTGTCCTCCCGGTTGAACAAGGCGCTGGTCTATGACCGGCAGGTGTGCACGGATGTCTCGGCAGACCAATGGCCGATGGAGCTGTCGTGCATTTTCATGGTCGATGCGACCGCCCGGCCGGGGGTTTCGCTGGAACAGACCGAGCGGATCATCACCGGGGAGATTTCCCGGCTGGCCCGCGAAGGCCCGACCGAACAGGAGCTTTCCCGTGCCAAAGCCGCCCGCGAGACGATGATGATCTCCCTGCTGGAACGGATCGGCGGGTTTGATTCCAAGGCCGACCTGATCAACCAGTACAACACCTACCTGGGCGATCCCAACAAGTTTGACGAGGACATGGACCGGTTCGCACGGGTCACGACGGCGGACGTTCAACGGGCCGCCGCCCGATGGCTGGACACGCCCAACCGTCTGCTGGTGCGCGTCCGATCTCGCACGGCTGAAACACCGGCCACGACAACGACACTGGATCGATCCCATGCCCCCGCGTTTGGCGAGGATCAGCTCTTCACCGCGCCGGCCGTGCAGTCGGCGATGTTGGACAACGGCCTTCAGGTGCTGGTCTGCACCAGGGCGGATCTTCCCAAGGTGTCGGTGCAGGTGGTCAACAAGGGGGGAACATCGCTGGACCCGGCCGACAAGGCGGGGTTGGCGCATCTGCTGACGACGACGATCCTTCGCGGCACGACGACGCGGGATGCCCTGACAATTTCGCAGCAGATGGGCAACCTCGGCGTGACGATCTCCACCCGCGCCAACACGGAGGATTTGCGATTTGGCATCGATTCGCTCAAACATCATCTGCCCGAGGCGATGGCGCTGCTGACGGATGTGCTTCGCAACCCGACCTTCCCGCAGGCCGAGGTGGATCGGGAAAAGAAGAACACCGTCGATGCGCTGGCCCAGGAGATGGCCGATCCGGACACGCTCAAATGGATCATCGGCCCGCAGTTGGAATTCGGATTGAACCACCCTTACGGATTGCGGGAATTGCCGGCCACCATCGAGTCGATCACGCGGCAGGACCTGGTGAATTTTTACCAGACCCACCTGACGCCCGACCGCACCGCGTTGATCTTCGCCGGCGACATGACGCTGGAAGAGGCGGTGGCGCTGGCGAAAAAGCATTTCGGTGACTGGGCCGGCAAAGCGGCGTCGCTGCCCCCGATTCCTCCCGCGCAACCGGCGGGATACGGCCGGATTTACCTGGTGGACCGGCCGGGATCGGCCCAGACGCAGGTGGCGGTCCTGTTGCCCAATCCACCCCGCGACAACGAGGATTATTACGCACTGAGGATGGTCAATTCGGTCTACGGCGGTTCGTTCATGTCGCGTTTGAACCTGAACATCCGCGAAGACAAGGGGTATGCCTACAACGCATGGTCCCACCAGCAGATCAACGTCGGGCCGGGGTTGTGGTGGGCCTATGGGGGCGTCCAGACCGACAAGACCCGGGAAGCCCTGGTGGAGTTTGTCAAAGAGGTCCGGGGAATGGCCGGTGAAAGGCCCATCACGCAGTCGGAACTGGAGACCGCCCAGCAGCGATGGAAACGGGGTTATCCGCAGCAATTTTCCACGCTTTCGCAGGTGGTGTCGCAGATCGCCGATCTGTGGTCGCAGAACCTGCCCATGAGCGAGATGCAGCGACAGATCGAACGGCCGGCCGAGGTTTCGCTTCAGGCCGTCAATGCCGCCGCCCACCGGTACATCGTGCCCGACCAGATGATGATCCTGCTGATCGGCGATCGGGCGAAGATCGAGCCGGGGATCAGGGAATTGAACCTCGGCCCGATCGTGCCGCTGGATGTTGAAGGAAGGGTGATCAAATCGCCATCAACCGGTGACTGATGGGCGTCGCAGCATCAACAGGCGAATGCGTTTGGGAGGCGTTGTCAGGTCGATGGATTGTTCCTCCAATTGCCAGCCAGCACTGCGGATCCATGGGATGAACAATTCGCCGGTCTGCCTTCCTGGTTCCCCCAGCACGATTTTGCCATCGTCGGCCAGGTGGGCCTTCCAGAAGGGGTTCAGATAATCCCATTGTTTGCGTTCGTAGAGAATGTCCGCGCCCAGGATCAGGTCAAAGGTTTCATCCAGCCGATCCCGCCGCCAGTCGAGCCGACGGGTGCGGATGGTTGTCTTGTCTGTCGCGCTGTTGAGGCGGGCGAACAGCAGGGCATCCGGTTCCAGGTCCGCAAAGAGAACCGATGCGCCGAGCGCGGCCGCGACCATCCCGCTTAAACCCATGCCGCACCCCAGATCGAGCACGCGAACCCCGCGCAACGTGGGTTGTTGGATCAACCAGTGGGCAATGGCATGGGCGCTGTCCCAGAGTTCCGCCCAGTAGGGCAGGTGCAGCTCATCGCCGCAGGTGCGAACCCCCGCGAGCCGTTCACGGCGATCCTCGGCCTCGGCGACCTCATCCAGCACGCGGTTGGGGTCGGCGATGCGCGTGAAAGGGAGGCTCAACGGGCCGAAACGCAGTGTTTCCGTCACGGTCTGGTATCGTCGGCCGATGCGGTGGAGGCATTTGGCCCGCAGTCGCCGGGCGTGGGGGTCCATCGTCCGGATGATAGTCGGGTATTCATCGTGGCGATAGCATCGCGGGAATCAGGACCGATCCGGGGTCTTTATCATCCCGTACATATTCCGTACAATGGATGCCTGCAACGGGGGGCGATGGGGGTGGTTTTTAGTCAGGTTTCCGCGATGAGTTTGAAGTCGATCCGCATCCGGGGGGCGCGTGAGCACAACCTCAAGAACATCTCAATCGAGATTCCGCGCGACCAGGTGGTGGTCATCACCGGCCTGTCCGGCAGCGGCAAATCGACGCTGGCGTTCGACACGGTCTACGCCGAGGGTCAGCGCAAATACGTGGAGTCGTTGTCCGCCTACGCGCGGCAGTTCCTGGAACAGCTTCAAAAGCCGGACATCGACGAGATCGAGGGGTTGCCGCCGACGATCGCCATCGAGCAGCGATCGGCCAGTTCCAATCCCCGTTCCACGGTGGCGACGACGACCGAGATTTACGATTACCTGCGGGTGCTGTTCGCGCGGGCCGGCACGCCGCACTGCTGGGTGTGCGGGCATCCGATCAGCAGCCAGAGCGCCGCGCAGATCGTCGATGCGGTGATGGCCTATCCGGCCGGCGCCAAGGTGATGATCCTCTCCCCGCTGGTGCGTTCGCAGAAGGGGGAACACAAGGACGTCTTCGCCGCCATCCACAAACAGGGGTTCGTGCGGGCGAGGGTGGATGGAGAGGTGATGGAACTGGCCGCACCGCCGGCTGGGTCGGGGGGCCGGGTCGGGCCGACGTTGAAAAAGACCTTCAGCCACAGCATCGAGGCGGTGGTGGACCGGATCGTCCTGAAACCGGAGGTCCGATCCCGCCTGGCCGATTCGATCGAGACGGCCTTGAAACTCGCACGGGGGGTGGTGATCGTCTCCATCGCACAGGGTGATGGATCGTGGAAAGACCAGGTCTACAGCGAGAAATTCGCCTGCCCGGAACATCCCGAAGCATCGTTGGGAGAGCTGGAGCCGAGGTTGTTCAGTTTCAATTCACCCCACGGGGCGTGCGCCACCTGTGTCGGCCTGGGGACGACGTTTGAATTCGATCCGGAGATGCTGGTTCCCGATGATTCGCTGTCGCTGGAGACCGGCGCGGTGGAGGCCTGGCGCAAAAACGGCAAGCGGATGAACATCTATTACAGCCGGATTCTCCGGCAGTTCTGCCGTGACTTTGATGTCTCCTATACCCAGCCGATCCGGGAGTTTCCAAAAAAAGTTCGCGAGGTCCTGATGTACGGGACGGCCGCCAAGGGTGATCTGGGCACCTGCACGGAGTTTGAAGGGGTCATCCCCAACCTTCAACGTCGTTTTGAGCACACCGAAAGCGAATGGACCAAACAACGCCTGCACCAGTACATGTCCGAATCACCCTGCCCGGAATGCCACGGGGCGCGGCTGAAAAAAGAGGCGATGGCGGTGCGGCTGAGGACCGACGACCCGGCCGAACCCCCGGCCGCCGGAAAGTCCCGAAAAGCCGGCGGCAATGGCTCGCTCCCGCCGTCGTTGCCGGGATGTTCCATCGTGGACATCACCGGCTTCACCGTCCTGGCCGCGCGGCATTTTTTCGACCATCTGCGACTCGGGGCCGAGGGTCAGAAGATCGCCGAGCCGATCGTCCGCGAGATCACCGCCCGGCTGGGGTTCATGATCGACGTGGGGCTGGGATATCTGACGCTGGACCGGCGGACCGGCACGCTTTCCGGCGGCGAAGCCCAGCGCATCCGGCTGGCGACGCAGGTGGGATCGGGGCTGGTGGGGGTTTGCTACGTCCTTGATGAACCGACGATCGGACTGCACCAGCGCGACAACCTTCGGCTGGTCCGCACGCTCCGGCGGTTGCAGGGGATCGGCAACACGGTCCTGATCGTCGAACACGATGAGGACTGCATCCGCAGCGCCGACCACCTGATCGACATCGGTCCGGGGGCCGGCGCGCACGGGGGGGAGGTGGTGGCGGCCGGGCCGGTCGCCGAGCTTCTCGATCCGCGCCGGCGAGGATCGATGGCCGCCCGTTCGGTGACGATTCCCTATCTGACCGGCGAGCGCTCGATCCCCATCCCCGCGCACCGGCGGCCGGTCGATCCGAACCGCGAATGCATCGAACTGCGCGGATGCCGGGAGAACAACCTCAAGGATTTGGACGTCCGCATCCCGCTGGGAGGGGTGGTCTGCATCACCGGGGTCTCCGGTTCGGGCAAATCGACCCTGATCAACCAGACCCTTCTGCCGGCGCTGAAGCGAAAAATTTACGGTTCGCGTCTCAAGGCGGCGGCACACAAGCAGCTCCTGGGGGCCAACCGGATCGACAAGGTCATCGAGATCGACCAATCCCCCATCGGCCGAACGCCCCGTTCCAACCCGGCGACCTACACCGGGGTGTTCGACGAGATCCGCAAAGTTTTCTCCAAAACCCGCGAGTCGCGCATCCGCGGATACGAGGCCGGTCGATTCAGCTTCAACGTCAAGGGAGGGCGATGCGAGGCGTGCCAGGGGCAGGGGACCAAGTGCATCGAGATGCACTTCCTGCCGGATGTGTACGTGGATTGCGAGGTCTGCCGGGGGTTGCGATACAACGCCCAGACGCTGGAGATCCACTACCGGGGCAAGTCAATCGCGGACGTGCTGGCGATGACGGTGGAGGAGGCGATGGCCTTTTTTGAAAGCCACCCGGCCATCCACAGGATGCTCAAGGCCGTCAACGATGTGGGATTGTCCTACGTCCAACTGGGCCAGCCCAGCACGCAGCTTTCCGGCGGCGAGGCCCAGCGCATCAAGCTGGCGGCCGAGCTGGGCAAAAACCCCACCGGCCACACCCTCTACATCCTGGATGAACCGACGACCGGCCTGCATTTTGCCGACATTCAAAACCTGCTCAACGTGCTCAACCGCCTGGCCGACATGAGCAATACGATCCTGGTCATCGAACACAACCTGGATGTCGTCAAGTGCGCCGACTGGATCATCGACCTCGGCCCGGAAGGGGGCGATGAAGGGGGCCGGATCATCGCGGCCGGACCGCCCGAACGGATCATCGAATGTCCCGCCAGCCACACGGCCGAATACCTTCGTCCCAAGCTGCTCGGCCAGCCGGCCAAAACGCTGGTCGCCGCCGGATGATGAATCGGTCGTTGGCGGGATGCCCGATCCGCTGTACGCTGCGAACCTCATGAATGACCGACGCATCAACGTATTGGCCGACCCGGCCGCCGTGGCCCGCGCGGCAGCGGAACTGTTTGTTCAATCCGCCGATGAGGCGATCGCCAGGCAGGGGCGGTTTTCCGTGGCACTTTCGGGCGGTTCCACCCCGCAGGCGCTTTATGCGCTGCTGGCGGGCGAACCGTTTATAAACAAAGTGGACTGGTCAAAAGTGCATTTTTATTTCGCCGATGAACGGTGCGTGGGGCCTGCCGATCCGCAAAGCAATTACGGGATGGTGCGGGAGATTCTGTTGAACCACCTGCCGATCCCCTCAACCAACGTGAACCGGATGAAAGGGGAAATCGACCCGCACGAGGCCGCGATCGAGTATGGACAGATGCTTAAATCCACCTTCGGCGATGGGGGGTTGGACCTGGTGTTGCTGGGGATGGGTGAGGATGGGCACACCGCCTCGCTTTTTCCGCACACCGCCGCCCTGGCCGAGGCCCGCCACCGCTGCGTGGCCAATTTCGTGGAAAAATTAAACGCCTGGCGATTGACCCTGTCGGCCCCATTCATCAACCGCGCCGGCGCGGTGGCGCTGCTGGTGTGCGGCCAAAGCAAGGCCCCGGCCATCCAGCGCGTGCTGGAAGAATCCCCCGACCCGCAACAATACCCCGTGCTGTTGATCCACCCCGCAAGCGGCAACCTCCTCTGGCTGCTCGACGCGGCGGCGGCGGGTATGGATCCGGAACATGCAACCTGATGAGGCGACAACGTGATGAGACGGCGTTCCCGCCGATCCATCGTGACCCGATCAACTCCTTGCCCCGGTACGGCAATTACCTACTCTGTCGACGATGTCCGATCCCGATCCATCGCAGTCCTCCCATCTGGCGTATGAGCTTCCGGACGATGAGCGGCCCAGCACGGCCAGCCCGGTCGAGGGGGTGTTGGAGTCGCAGACCCCCGGCACGTCGGCCGCGCGGGAACACGATCCGTATGCGGCGTGGCGGCATCGGGGGTATCGGTGGTATTCGGCCGGGTGGATGGTGGCGGTGATCGGCTACCAGATGCAGGCGGTGGCGATCGGGTGGGAGGTGTACGACCGGACACGGGATGAGATGGCGCTGGGGTGGCTGGCGCTGATTCAGGCGATTCCGGTGCTGTTGCTGGCGTTGCCGGCCGGACATCTGGCCGACCGGTTTGACCGGCGGAAGATCGTCTTTTACACGGCCATTTTACAGGGGTTGTGCGGGCTGGGGCTGGCGTGGTTGTCCTATCGGCCCGGATCGCTGCCGTGGATGTTCGCCCTGATGGGGCTGACCGGCATGGTGATGGCGGTGGGCCGGCCGGCCCGGTCGGCGCTGCTGCCGCAGGTGGTGCCGATGTCGGTCTTCAACAACGCCGTCACCTGGAACAGCAGCATCTTCGAGGTCTCATCAATGGTCGGCCCGGCATTGGGCGGGGCGGTCATCGCATGGAGCGTCCGATCGGCCTACCTGCTCGATGGCGTGTGCGCCCTGATCTTCGGCATCTTCGTCCTGTTCATCACCGCCCGGCCAGTGGATTCCAAAAGCAACACCGGCTCGATCTGGAGCAACCTCATGGCGGGGATCCGGTTCGTTTGGAAAAAAGAGATCATCCTGGCGACGATCACGCTGGATTTGTTCGCGGTGCTGTTCGGCGGGGCGACCTACCTGTTGCCGGTCTACGCCAAGGACATCCTGCACGTGGATGAGTTCGGATTCGGATTGTTGCGGGCGGCCCCGGCGATCGGGGCGTTCGCGATGGCGCTGCTGCTGGCCCATTTGCCGCCGATGCGCAGGGCCGGGCGGAACCTGCTGGTGGCGGTGGCGTTGTTCGGCGTCGCCACGATCGTCTTCGGGTGGTCGCGATGGTTCTGGCTGTCGATGGGGGCGTTGGTGGCGGCCGGGGCGTTCGACAACGTCAGCGTCGTCATTCGTCACACGCTGGTGCAGGTGCTGACGCCCGATGAGATGCGCGGGCGGGTGTCGGCGGTCAACCAGGTATTCATCGGGGCGAGCAACGAATTGGGCGGTCTGGAATCGGGCCTGACGGCCAAATGGTTCGGGCCGGTCGCCTCGGTGGTGGGTGGGGGGATCGGCACGCTGGCGGTCGTGGCGGCGGCGGCCTTGTGCTGGCCGAAATTACGCCGGTTCGGATCGTTGCACGATGCCACGCCCCATTGATGGGATGATGGGCGCATCGGCCGGCATCTCCGGCGGGATTATCCAATCGGCGCAAGCTGTTCGATGCGCTGTAGTTGCTCATCCGTAAAGGTGAGATTTTTCAACGCCGCCACGTTCTCCTCAACCTGTTTGGCGCTGGAAGCGCCGATCAGCGCGCTGGTGATGCCGGGCAGTCGAAGCACCCACGCCAGCGCCATCTGCGCCAGCGTCTGGCCGCGCGACCGGGCGATTTCATTCAGTTCGATGAGGGTTTGCCGACGTTGGGCGGTCAGATTCTCCGCCAGCCACTGTTTTCCCCATTTGCGGGCTACCCGGCTTTCATCCGGGATCGCATCCCCCAGGTATTTGTCCGTCAACAACCCAGACGCCAGCGGGCAGAAGGCGATGACTCCCGTTCCAAACCGCTCGGTCAGCGGCAGCAAGTCCGATTCCAGCTTCCGATTCAGCAGGTTGTAGTAAGGTTGATGGATCGTGATCGGCGACCAGTCATGTTGCCGGACCACGCCCACGGCGTCGGCGTATTGGGCGCCGTTGTAATTGCTGATGCCGGCGTAAAGGGCCTTGCCCTGCTTCACCAGCGAATCCAGCGCCCCGATCGTCTCATCCAGCGGCGTCTGCGGGTCGGGGCGGTGGGAATAGAAGATGTCAAAATAGTCCAACCCCATGCGTTTCAGCGAGTGATCGCAACTGGTGATCAGGTTTTTCCGAGATCCCCATTCACCATACGGCCCCGGCCACATGAGAAAGCCGGCCTTGGAGGAGATGACCAGCTCATCTCGCGGCATCTCGCGGATGATTTTTCCGCAGACAACCTCCGCGTTCCCCGGCGGCGTGCCGTAATTGTTGGCGAAGTCAAAATGCGTGATCCCCAGGTCGAACGCGCGAAAAAGACATTCCCTGGCCACCTCGCCGCCGCGATATCCGCCGAAGGTTTCCCACGCCCCCAGTGAAATCGCCGGCAACAGCAGCCCGCTGCGGCCGCAACGCCGATAAATCATCGAATCGTAACGGCCGGCCGCGAAAGTCGTCGTCATGGTCCTTGTCTCCTCGCTTCAGGGATTCCATAGCTTATAATCGTCCCCGCCGATGGGCCAGCACCGTTACACCCTCAGCCTCTCCTGCCCCGACCGCGTGGGGATCGTCGCCGCCGTCAGCGGGTTGATTGCCTCGTGCAGGGGTTGGATTCTCGAAGCCAGCTATCACGCCGATGCCCAGACTCGGTGGTTTTTCATGAGACAGGAGATTCTGGCCGAGTCGTTGTCGATCGACATCAATGATTTCCGGGGCCGGATCGCCGCGCTGGCCAAAGAGTTCGACATGGACTGGCGGCTGTCCGATTCGGCCGTCAAAAAGCGCATCGCCCTGTTCGTCAGCCGGCAGGACCATTGCCTTTCCGATCTGCTGTACCGCTGGCGCAACCAGGAGTTCGACTTCGACATTGTCTGCGTCATCTCCAACCACCCGGACCTGCGCGGCTTCGTGGAATTTCATCAGATTCCCTACCACCACGTGCCGGTCACCCCCGAAAACAAGGATCGCTCCTTCGGCCGGATGGAAGACCTCGTCAACGAACACCGCGCCGACGCCATCGTACTGGCCCGTTACATGCAGGTTCTGCCGGGCGGTTTCTGTGAACGATTTGAAGGCCGGATCATCAACATCCACCACAGCTTTCTGCCTTCGTTTGTCGGCGGCCGACCCTATCACCAGGCCTATGAACGCGGCGTCAAACTGATCGGCGCCACCTGCCACTACGTCACCAGCGATCTCGACGCCGGCCCGATCATCGACCAAGATGTCATCCGCGTCGATCACAGCGATGCGGTTGAAGACATGATGCGGCTGGGCCGCGACGTCGAAAAAACCGTCCTCGCCAGGGGCCTGCGCTATCACGTCCAGGAGCGCGTGCTGATTCATCAGAACAAGACGATCGTGTTCGATTGAAACAGGGTGTGCCCGCACGGACGGTATATTCTCACAGGCTCTGTCTAACGTTCCCCTGTTTCCCGGTCGATAGAGCATAAGTGACGGCCGTTGTGATGATGCCTCCGCCGATCCCCGCCAAGTTGGGTGGTGAACAACTCCAGCAGTTGGCCGATGCCCAGCGCGCCGGTAAAAAAATCCGCCGGGCCGTCGCCGTGGCGAGATCCGATGCCTGGGCCATCGCCCTGTTCGCGATTTTGACCTTTTTGGGCGGCCTGTTCAGTCCATCGGGCCTGATTCTGGGCTTGGGAATGGGGATCGTCGCCACGGTTGAATTCAAAGGGGCCGGCCGGCTTCGTCGTCTCGATGAACATTCCGCCCGGGCGCTGGGGTGGAACCAGCTTGCCCTGGCCGCCATGCTGATCCTCTACGCCCTCTGGAGCATCCACGCCACCCTGACGACCGATAACACGTGGGAAATGATCAACTCCGCCGGCCCGGAGGTGCGCGAGATGCTCCGTCCATTGGCCGGCGTGGTGCGAAAATTGACGGTGATGGTGTACGTCTGCCTGATCGTCGTCGCCATCGCCGCCCAGGGGGGCATGGCCTGGTATTATTTCTCCCGCATCAAGCACATCCGCGCCTATCTGTCTAAAACCCCGCCTTGGATCCTCCAGATGCAACGGACGGGCGTCGCGATCTAAGCTCTCTCTCCGCCGAATATAACCATCCATCTCCTGGATCGGTGTTTGGACGTTCATCCATCATCCGGATAGAATCCCACGTCAATCTGACAGGGAGGAGATTTATGGCCACCGATTGGAAATTCTTTGATGCGCGTTGCAAAGTCGGTCTGAACGTTAAACAGGCTCCCGGCAAGAACAGCCCCTGGTCGGTTCAGGAGCTTCTGGGGGACATGGACCAGTGCGGCGTACACGAGGCGCTGGTGCTGGATTGTCTGAGCGCTGAAGCCAGCCCAAAAGATGGCAACCCGCGCATCTTAAAACAACTTGAAGGCCACCCGCGGGTGCATCCGGTATGGGTGGGGCTGCCGGCGGGGACCGATGAGACCCCCGATCCGGCCGGGATGCTTCGGCAGATGCGCCAACACAAGGTGGCGGCGTTGTATCTGCTGCCCAACCAGTATCGATATACGCTCGACGACTGGTGCGTGGATGATCTGCTGGAACCGATGAACGAGGCGGGCGTACCGGTTTTCATCAGTTACGATGAAGTCGGGCCGTCAAGTTACGGCACCGATCAGACCCACTGGGATTCGGTGGTGGAACTTTGCCGGCGCTGGCCGAAATTGCCGGTGATCGTCAGCGAATATCGGATTCGCCGGACCCAGCGGATTTTGTACAAGGCGTTCGATGCCTGTCCCAACCTGAAGCTGGAGGTCAGCGCTTATTGGCTGCACCGCGGGATCGAATACATCACCCGGCGGTGGGGGGCGCAACGGCTGATCTTCGGGTCCAACTGGCCGACGCATGGGATCGGTTTGACGCTGCCGACGGTGGCGTGCGCGGAGATCGACGAACAGGACAAACGCAGGATCGCCGGCGACAATCTTCGGGAATTGATCCGCTGGTGCGATCCGCCAAAACCACAAGTTGACCTCAAACCCCCGGCCGATGAGCTGGTGCAATGGGGCCGGACCGGCCTCAAGCCGCCGGGGATCAAATTGTACGACAACCACGGCCATGCCGGCGGCACCAGCGGCCATTATCACGTACCCGATGGCGATGCCGACTCCCTGATCCATGAAATGGACCGATTCGGTGTCGAGCAGGTTTGTGTCTTCAGCCTGTCGGGCGTCTTTTCCGACGAGATGTACGGCAACGACCGCACGCTGGAATACATCCGCAAATATCCCGGCCGATTTGTCGGGTTCACAATGCTCAACCTTCATCGCGGGCCAGATTTCATCCGCCGGGAGCTGGACCGTACTCAGAAACTGGGCATGCGCGGCATCAAGCTGATTCCCAGCTATCAGGGTTATCCCGAGGAAGGACCCAACGTGGATGTGGCGTGCCAATGGGCGCACGATCACAAGCAACTGATCCTGAACCACAACTGGGGCGGCGCCCAGCAGATGCGCCGGCTGGTTGACACCTATCCCAATGCGTGCTTTTTCACCGGCCACACCACGCTGGCGTATGCGGACGTGATCAGACAATACAAAAACCTGTTCGTCTGTTCGTGCCCCGTGTTGGAACCGCGCATCGTGGAGACGGTGGTCGCGTCGATCGGCGCCGATCGGTTTCTTTTCGGTTCGGACCTGACGGACCTGCCGATTTCGTGGGGCATCGGGCCGATTCTCATGGCGCGGATTTCCGAACCGGACAAGCGAAAAATTCTCGGGGACAACCTCAGGGAGCTTCTGACACGTTACAGCCTGCCTTCGTGATGGAGCGGGCATCGTGTGGACATGGCCACGGTAATCAATATAACAAAATCAACATGCCAAAATCTTCACAACTAAGGATCGTCATCATCGGCGGCGGCAGCGTCTCATGGTCGCCGTACCTTCTACGCGACATGCTCACCAAGCCGGCGCTTTCCGGCGCCCACTTTGTCATTTATGACATCAATCGAAAGGCCGCCGACAAGGTACATGCCTTTATCACCAAACTCGCCCGGCAGGCTGGTTTCACCAAGGCCACCTTCGAATCGACCGACCAGCGGGAAAAAGCCTTCCGCGGCGCCGATTACTTCATCATCGCCATCTCCACCGGCGGCCTCGATGCCATGGCCCATGACCTGGCCATCCCCGAAAAATTCGGCGTCTATCACACCGTCGGCGACACCTCCGGCCCCGGCGGCTGGGCACGGCTGATCCGCAACTTCGACGTGTTCACCGGTTTTGCGCGCGACTTCAACCGCCTCGCCCCCCGCGCCGTGATCCTCAATTACACCAATCCGATGAACACCCTCACCGACCTGCTGAGCCGACTGTGCAAGGCGCCGGTGGTGGGGTTGTGCCACGGATTGTTTGAAAACCTCGAATTCATCAAACGCCTGTACAAACTGAAGGATGAAAACGAACTGTCGATCAACTACGGCGGCATCAATCACTTTTTCTGGGCCGACCAGATTCGCGCCGGCTCCATCGACGTGCTGGCCGACCTGCAGCGCCGGATAAAGCGCAAATCCATCACCGATCTTCTGCGCGACAGCGCCCCCGATCGCATGGGCTTCAAATCCAACCGCGAAGTCGCCGATGAACTGTTCCGTCTGACCGGACTGATGCCCTATCTGGGCGACCGTCACACCTGCGAGTTTTTCTCCTGCTACATCACCAGCCATCAGAACATCCGCAAATACAAGCTGGAGCGCACCACCATCGCCTGGCGGCGGCGATTGTTCCGATCCAGGGACGCCGTCCTGGATCGAGAGCTGGCCGCCAAAAATCTCAACGAACGCTGGCTGAAGCGCAGCCGCGAAACCGCCGCCGACATCATCGAGGCCCACTCGCAGAACAAGGTCTTCATCGACGTCGGCAACGTCCCCAACCGCGGCCAGATCGCCAACCTTCCCCCCGGCCTGATCGTCGAAACCGCCGTCCGGATCGATGGCAACGGCATCACCCCCATCTCCTTTGGCTCACTGCCGCCGATCGTCAGGGGATTCATCGAGCCATATGCCCTGGTCTATCCCATGACGGTCGATGCCTGCCTGAAAAAGGACCGCCAACTCGCCCTGCGCGCCCTCCGGCTCGACCCGGTCTGCGCCCACCTGACCACCCAGCAAGTCAACCAACTCGGCGACAAACTCCTCGCCGCACACCGCCGGTTCATCACGTCCTTTTAGGGAAATCCGCGACCACATTGCGCCTGAGACAGACCCCAATTCCATCGTTCTTGTGTCTGTGAAGAGCGGATAACAGGCAGGGATTGAGATTGCGCAACCCTTGCGCTTGCTTGGATTTATCTCGTTATTTCCATGATTTCTCAATAATTTTCCCATAGGCGCAGAAAAAAATTGACAATTGTGATAACTGTGCTATCATAGTTGACATGGAATTGGACCTTGCCATCAATCCCAAGGATGACAAACCATTTTTGGCCCAGATCCGCGATGGGTTGCGGTCTCGCATCCGACAACGCGACCTGATGCCCGGCCAGCAGCTTCCAAGTTATCGTGAATTGAGCGACCGGTGGGGGGTGAGCATGGGGGTCATCCGCCAGGCGTTCACCACCCTGATGGAGGAAGGGTACGTTCGCATCTATCGCGGCCGCGGCGCTTTTGTCTCCAATCCGCTGGAAGAAAAACAGAACCTGACTCTCGTGCTGCCGCGGATCGGGGCGGAACACGTCACGCGGATCATGATGGGCGTGAAGGAAGTCCTGTCCCAGGCCAATACCGGGTTGCTCGTTCAGGCGGCCAATCTCGATTTTGATGAGGAGGCGGACATCATCGAGCGGCTGGATCGCTCGGCCATCGCCGGCGCCATCATCTATCCGCCATCGCTGAACAAATACGTCCGGCCGCTTCGCAAATTGAGGGATCGGGATGTTCCCTATGTTCTGGTTGACACTCTTCTGGACGGCCTGAAGGACGTCAACTCCGTCACCTCCGACAGCACCCTGATGGGCCGGCTGGCGCTGGAACATCTGGTTCAAAACGGCCACCGCCGGATCGGGGTGGTCGATATTGACGGCGATGCCGTGACGCTGATCAACATTCGCAAGGGAATCGACCAGGTCCGTGCCGCCGCCGGGGATGGCGTGTCCGTAACAAGCATCATGGGATCGGCCGGCCATCTCGATGCCCAACGTCCCTGGGCGGGCGGTTACGAATTGACCCGCCAGTTGCTGGAAAAAGAACCGCGGATCACCGCCATCCTCGCCATGCACGAAAACCTGGCGCTGGGCGCGTTCCGTTTCCTGAAGGATGCGGGGAAACGCATTCCGGATGAAGTTTCGCTGATCGGCCTGGGCGACCTGCACGGTTTCACGATCTGCGAACCCGAGATCACGGTCGTCGATCAGCCGTACGAGCAGATGGGCGCCACGGCGGCCAGTCGACTTTTATTCATATTGAATCACCCTCGTGAAATCTCGCAGGCGATCCAGCTTGCACCTGAAATTAAAGTGCGCCGCAGCGTGCGGACACTGGTTTAACACGGTTGTGGGAACAATGTTCCTCCAAGAAAGGATGGCGAGTATGCGACGATATCAATTGGCGGCCCTTGCGGCCGGGTTGTTTGCTGTTTCGGCGGCACAGGCAGCGGTGGTTGTCAGCCAGGATTTTGAAGGGGTGGTGACCCCGGATTATGGAGCAGGCGTTTTCACTGCCCCCAATCAGATCATAGACGGGTATTACGGAACAGGAACTGAGGGTTCGTGGTATGGCTGGAGTGATGGTCCATCCACTTCCAACACCAGGGCTTATTCCGGTACGCAGTCGGTGGTGTTTACCCCACAGGTCGACCAGAACAATGCATTCGTGAGCGACCGCCAACTTTTGGGATACAATAATGTCGATGGCGGGCCAACCACCGGCGCGTTCGAATTGTCGTTGTGGCTGTATCAAGAGACAAACGGTCATCCCAATGACGGGTATGTCTATTACGAAGCAACCAACAAAGCCGCGCGCGGATCGCAAGAGGTGGGCGTGAAAATCAAGGATGGCGTCCTGTCCATCGGGTTTTTCAATACGCCCAATCAGGGCGCGGTCACGCTGCCGGATGACAAGTGGGTTGGGATTAAACTGCTGGGCAACCTGACGACTCAGTTGTTCAGCACGTATGTCGATACGGGCAGCGGCTGGACGGCGGTTGATCTGAACCGCACCTTCACCGCCTCCACCGTGCTGGGAAGCGGCTCGCTGGACACCTTCTTCTTCAACTCCAATGGCGGCTTAGACGGCCCCAACACGTCGGTTTACATCGACAAGCTCTATCTGGGTTCACCCCAGCCGGTTCCGGAACCCACCGCTCTTGCGAGCGTATTGTTGGGTGGTGTTGCCTTGCTGCGACGCCGACGCCATTAAGCGGGCCTGGATGGGAGCCGGGTGTGTAAGATTCGCGTAGTCCATTGCCGTGAGGAGTCGTCGGCAAGCATTCCGAGGCGGACATGAAACGAGTAAAAGCGTTTACGTTGGTCGAGTTGCTGGTGGTCATAGGAATCATCGCCCTTTTGATCTCGATTCTTCTGCCCGCCCTGAACAAGGCCCGGCAGGCCGCCGTTTCGGTGCAGTGCATGAGCGGCCTGAGGCAGATCGGAATGGGATATCTTGCCTATACAAACGACTACCGCGGATTTTACATGCCCGGTTTCAACAATTATCCACCACCCAACCCCCCGTGGTGGCCATTCTGGATCATGAAATATCTTGGCAAGGGTCAGTATCAGGACATGAACGGCTACTGGTTTCGCAACCTGCCGCAGGTATATCTGTGTCCCGGGCATGATGCGGGAACGGCCAATTTCAACTGGGCGGGCAGCGGTGAAGGGTGCTTTGGCAGTTACATGATGAACGCCTACGTCAGCAACTTCACCCATCCGCTGAGCTGGTATCGCAGGTCCAGCGAACAGGTTTTCCTGTTCGACAGCATCTCCACCGGCCATGCCTTTCCCGAAGGGCTTTCCGGCGTATACGAACGCCATGGCGATCACCGGGCCAATTATCTGTTCATGGACTGGCACGTTGAAAATAAAGCCAATTTCGCTTCCAGCGCATTTCCCGGCTGGCAGGTGTTTGGCAACTGACCATTGAGCGGGGGCGGAATCTGCGCGGACGTGGCGGCGGCTTGCCGCGCGGTCCGATCTTTTTACCATTTTTTCTTGGATTTACCGGAGCCTGCCTCATGCGAATTCTTGTCGCGCTGATGCTGCTGGTGGCGGCGACGGCCGCCAACGCGGTCACTTTGCCCTTCGTAGACGATTTCGGCGATTCTTCAAAATCCGGCAAGTCCTGGACCACCACCTATGGCACGGCCGAATATCACGATGGACAGTTGCTGGCCGGCGATGCCGACCTCAATAATGCCGGGCGGATCGTATTGAATGACAGCGAGGGGCTGACGGATTATTCGGTTGAATTGACGATGCGAATCGTCAAGTATCGCGAAAAACGCGGCCACGCCGGCATTCGCGTACGGGACGACGGCAAGCAGTCTTTGTATATCCACGTTGATGCCGATGGGAGAAATCTGTATTGGCAGGGTCATGGCCCACTGGCTTATAACCGTATCGATGTCAATCCTTCCGATACGATGCGGCTGGTGATTGAATGCCAGGGGACAACGGTCAAGATTTATTTCAACGGGAAACTTGAAAAAGTATTGACCAACGTGACTCAGCGCCAAGGGGGCATCGTGCTGTTCGCCTATCAATGCCAGGCCGCTTTTGACGATGTAAAGGTGACGGCGCTGGAAGGCGAGCCGACGACGCTTCCGGACGATGCGGATCGCAACCTCATCAGCAACAGCGGGTTTGAAAACGCCACCGCGCCGAATCTGCCGGACTACTGGGGAACGCAGGCGTGGGGGCTGGCCGATGACCAGTGGGTCGATCGGCGACAGGAATTGTGGAACCGGTGGAAACGAGACGAGGTCAACCCGTATGAAGGCCGCTATTCCATGCGGGTGGATGCGATCAAGTATCTGGCCTCCACGTTGATCTACCCGCGCGAAGGAACCGGCTACACCCTGTCGGCCTATCTCCGCAGCGACGTTCCGCAGCCGATTCAACTGATCTATTACAACTACCGCGATGGCACGACCGTGGAACAAACCGTGCAGGTGGAAGCCGGAGGATGGAAACGCTATGAACTTCCCGTGCCGACGATCGATCGTGATCGGGGCTTTATTTCCATCCAGAGTCAGACGGGTGAGCATCCTTTCTGGGTGGACGCCGTGCAATTTGAGCAAGGCCCGCGGGCCACAACCTACGTCGATGGCGGGATGCCCTTGAGCCGGGAATCGGCCAATCGGCCCACGTACACCGCCACGCGCGCCGATGCCGCCATCGCCCTGGACGGCAGGATCGACGATGCCGCGTGGAAGTCGGCCAATTGGGTGAATTTATCCCTCATCAACGGCAGCCGGCCTGTCCAGCCGACGCAGGCCGCCATGTTGTTCGACAACGACAATCTCTACATCGCCATGCGCTGTCACGAGAAGCAGCCTGACCAGGCCCTTGCCAACGTTCACCAGCGGGATGGGCAGGTCTGGAAGGATGACTGCGTCGAGATATTTCTCGACACCGCCGGCACCAGCGAGCGTTATTTCCATCTGGGCGTGAGCCTCAGCGGGGCTCAATACGATGCACTGAAGAACGATCCGGCCTTTAACATGGATTGGGATGCCGTGGTCTGGCGCGGGAGTGATGAATGGACCGTGGATATCAAGATACCCTTCAAGAGCCTCAATCTCGCGGTGCAAGATCAGGGGGGCTGGCGATTCAACCTGTGCCGGGAGAATCCGCGCAGCGGGGAGGTTTCCGCCTGGTCACCCACGTTCGGCACGTTTCACAACATGGATCGCTTTGGACAACTGGCGCCGCTGCCGGCGGATATTTTGTCCGCCTGGCTGATCAAGCCCAAGCTTTCGGCAGCTTCAACTTATTCCGGCGTCGGCTTTCCCGTGGATGGCAAGCCCTCGCTGCTTTATGGATTGGCTTGGCAATCAGGAACACTTCCCGGCCCCAATGCCTTTGCCGCGATGCGGAAGGCCGGTTTCAACGCGGCCGTGATTTTCCTGAATGCCTCGAGCCACTCGGCCCAGGAGATCCGCAAGGTGCTGGACCTGGCCGAATCGGATCACATTGGCGTGATTTACTGGGTGGGCGCCTATGGCGAGCCTGGCGCTGAACATCTGGACAAGATTCGTTACGCCATCACGACCTTCAAAGATCATCCGGCCGTCAAGGGATGGATGATCCTCGACGAGCCGCACGCCAACGCCGAGATCGTTCAGCAGGCGTATGATCTGGCCAAACAACTGGACCCCACCCGTCCGGCGCTGATCAACCTGACTTCGCACGGCCTGGCGATGAAGCTGGCCGGCCTGCCGGGGGATGTGATCGCGGTGGACAGCTATGGAATCAACTTTGACAGCACCACGATCGCCGACATCGGCCCGCTGCTTCGTCGTGCCGGCGAGGTTGCATCCGTCGGCCATCGACCCGTGCTGGTGTTTATTCAGGGGATGGCCAATTGCCTGCAGGTGTGGCGCGGGCCTACGCCGGCGGAACAAACCGCCCAGACGTATATTTCCATGGTGAACGGGGCCACGGTCATTGTCTATTTCACCGCGTTCCCGCTGGCACAGGATACGTGGTCGCGCACGATCAGTCTTGCCGCGGAAATTCGTGAACTGACGCCGGTTCTGCTTCAGGGCGTACCCGTCGAGGTGTCGGCGTCATCATCCGCGGTTGAATACACCTGTCGGCGCAGCGGCGATGAGCTGTATCTCATCGCGGTCAATCCAGGTGGGCAGAAGCTGAATGTTCAGTTTTCCTTCAAGGAGCTGAATGCAGGCCAAGGCATCGTGCTGTTTGAAGATCGCAGCATTGCTGTTGATCGTGGTATGCTGGCGGATCAGTTCGAGCCGTACAGTCGCCATGTTTATCGTCTGAAAATGGCGCCATGAATCAGAAGCTGCGGGATTCGCCAATTTTGCCGAGCATGGCCTGAGCGCATTGCGATGCAGCGGGGTTTTTAGACAGAGCCTAACACGACAATGGGCCAGCGCTACGCGCTGGTCGCTCGTGCCGATGGGTTATTATTGAGCGGAGAAATCCTGGATCCGGCTGGCGATGTAATCGCCAGATCAATCGCGCCAGATGATCGTGGTTCGTTGCTTGCATTTACCGGCAGCGGCGCGGCGGTGCAGGTGAAATTGCGCGAGCATACCGGCCGGTCAGGAAAGTTATACTCGCTTCGATTAGCTGCCGTTGTCTGAGGCATACCATGGAATTTGTGGATTTTTCATATTGCTCCTCGTTTGACGGAACCAGTCCGCTGCGTGCAATTGCAGCCTGTCCGCGTCAAGGCGACAAATTACCACTGGTGATTTGCATGCATTCGTACGGCGGAGATCGTCGCGGGATGATTGCATGCCTGGCGGGTCGGGCACAACGGGGGATGCTCGCGGTGGCGCCGGATATGCGCGGCCGGGCGGATTCCGCCGGTAGAGGTGATGATGGCGGATTGGAAATTGCCGATATCTACGATGCCGTTATCGCAGCCGGTCGATTGTTTGCTGATCGCATTGATCCCAACAGCATCCATATGGTCGGTTGGAGCGGTGGCGGGGGGAGTGTCTATCAGGCGTTTGTGCGCATGCCGGAATTGTTCAACAGCGCCCAGGCTTTTTACGGTATTGCGGATTACGGATATCTCGCCAATTCCAGCCCGGATTGGCGACAGAAGGTAACTCAACGTGTTGGCCAAACGCCCGAACAAGCGCCGGTGCGATATCGGATCAGGAATGCGGTTGAGGCGGTCGGGAACAACCCCATGACTCCGATGCATCTTTTCTGGGATGAACAAGAGACGCTCTGCCCGCCGGAGATGAACCGACGCTTTTTACAGCGGGCGCAATTGCTTGGGCTTAAGGATATCCACGCGTTCGAGAGCAAGGAAGGTGATACGGGTCGCTGGGTGCATGGGGCGGAGATTCACGGCGAACTGGCTGAGGCAGTTTATGAGCCGCGCATCGTGTCAGGAGAATTTCCGCGACCCAGCCTGCCATCAACCGGCACGTTGCTGATTCCCGGGTTTTTGATTACGCGCCGCTTTACATTCTGCCTGGGTAGCGGCGAAGACACGGTGGCAATGCTTGACTACACATGGAACCCAAACAGTGCGATATTGAAGCTGTCACAGGCGGAGGGGCAGCCGGGCGCATGCGGATGGGCGCGGTTTGCGAGTTTTAACAAAGTGGTTCAGGTGCGTGTCAATGGTCAGCCGCATCCTGGTCTGGTTCGGAAGATCGACGATCCCGAACATGACTACCTTTATAACATAGGTTTAACAGATCATATTCAGATTGAGTGGTGAGCGCTTGAGCAACAGTAAAATCCAATCCCTGCGCGGTGCAATGCCATTGCGCGAAAAGATCGACCTGATCCAATCCGACATGGAGATCAGCTACTTCGCGGATCGTCCCATTCCCTGCTGCATGCCTTTTAATGGCGGCGCGGTGGATACGTCCCGTCCGTGGAAGCTCGCGGATTTCTCCGGGCAATCGACCCCCCGGTTTCGCGCCAACAAGCCGGGCCGACCCGTGCAAGTCACCGCCGCCGACTGGTTGAACAATGAAAACAGCTCCTCCCTGACGGGTGAATACCTGCTGTCCCAGGCTCTGCGTTACGAATGTACAAAAGAGGAAGCAGCGCTCGAACAGTGCCACAAGGCAATCAACGCATTGCAAACGATCGCTCAGCTTCCGGGGCCGGATCGTTTTGGCTGGGTTTGCAAACCATTTGGAGCCAGGGCCTCGCTCGAATCAAGCCCGGATCAGAATATCTGCGTGCTGGCCGGGTTGCAGGCGTATCTTCCCCATGCGGATGCGAAGCAGTCAAAGTGGATCGGCGAGCTGGTGCGGGCGATTCCACGATACTGGGACAAAATTCAATACCGCATTGATTTTGGCGATCATGAGTGGGACCTGCGCGAAGATGTGGCGCACATGCGCATCTTCCATGCCGCGGCCGTCTTTTCGCATCACCTGAGCCGATCAAGGGATGATGCCGCACTGGCCAGGCGATTGTTCAACCGATATCAAACCTTCGGCCCCCGATCGGCCAGCTTGTTCGACACCTTCACCGCCATGAAGAGCGACTATTTCGCCCAATGGTGTCACGGTGGAGAATTTGCCGGGGCGACGTTGCTTTTTGTGCCGCTGGTGGTGCACCTGCTCTCCACGGTTGGCTTTGCGGATCGCAAATGGTCCTCGCAAACGCTCCGTCGCTGCCTGGATCATGGGGTGATCGGTTTGGATCCCACCTGGTTCGGCCACTACTACCATCACGAAGTTCGTCGGTCCGATGCTCTGGCGGAATATGTCTGGCGCCCCCTGACCCCGGCACAACCCGATGCCCTCTCCCATTATCGTTCCGCCGCCGGTGGTTGGATGCTCTTTGAATATCCCAGCCGATTGTTCTGGTTCGATGCGACCGCCCGGCTGCCACTGGCCTACATGATCTATCTGCACGCCGGCGGATCGGCACTCCCACGGATCGATCGAATCGTTCGTGAAATCATGGGCCGGCTCGATTACGCCCGCCTGCATTGGATGGTCGATCTTCACAACGACCAAACGCCGCCTGAGCTTCAATTCCTGCTTCACGCCCAAACCAGCGAAGCCCCCATGTACCTTGCCGCCTACTGGATGGGTTGCAAAATGAATTTCTGGAAGCAATAGCATTTCAACGACATGAATCGCGGGGATTTCCTTCTTGCCCCGGCGTTCCATCAGCGATAACCTCGCGCCCATGCACATTCAATTCTGCGGCGCCAATCGCACCGTCACCGGATCGTGTCATCTTCTGCACGTCAACGGCCTGCGCATCTTCCTCGACATGGGTCTTTATCAAGGCCCGCGCGATGAGGCCCGCCGGCTTAATCAGTATTTGCCCGATCATGCCCGCACGGCCGATGCCATCGTTCTGTCCCACGGCCATCTCGATCATTGCGGCAAGCTGCCAGTCGTCGTTCGCGAAGGTTATGCCGGCCCGATCTATTGCACGCCCGCCACCGCCGAGGTCGCCCGCATCGTCCTGGAAGATTCGGCCGAGATTCAGCTCGAAGACGCCGACTACATCAACCGCCGCTCCCGACAGCCCGGCCAGGCTCCCGTTCAGCCCCTCTATCGCCCATCCGACATCCCCCATGTCCTGAAATTATTCAAACGGGTGGAATACAACCGAACCATCGACTTGGGCAAAGGCGTCCGTTTCACCTTCCACGACGCCGGCCATATCCTTGGCTCGGCCTATGTCCTCCTGCAATGGGATGTCCCCGCCGCCAATCCGGGCCAACCCACCACCCGCTCCCTTTTGTTCACCGCCGATGTCGGCCGATACAACACCCCCATCCTCAACGATCCGGCCCCCATCCCCGTCCTGCCCGACCTGGTCCTCACCGAAAGCACCTACGGCGACAAAACCCACGCCCCCATGGATGGCGTCGAACAGCAATTCCTCGATGCCGTCCAATTCTGCGTGAAAAACCGCAGCAGGCTTCTCATCCCCGCCTTCGCCGTCGGACGTACCCAAACCGTCCTCTGGTACATCCAGAAATTCATCCACGAAAATAAAATCCCGACGATTCCCGTCTTCGTCGACAGCCCCATGGGCGTGCAGGTCAGCCGCATTCACGAAGATTTTCCGCAATATTTCGACAAGCAGACCACCGCCATGATCGCCGGCAAAGACCTCTTTGGCCTGACCCGCATCACCTTCGCCACCAGCATGGAGCAGAGCAAGGCGATCAACACCGTCACCGGCCCCTGCGTCATCATCGCCTCCAGCCCCACCTGCGAGTTCGGCCGCATCCTTCATCACCTCAAATTCAGCATGGAACGCCCCAACGACCTGCTGATCTTCGTCGGCTGGACCCCGCCCAACACCCTTGGTCGTCGCCTGCAGGATGGCCAGAACCGCGCCCGCATCTTCGACCGCTGGTACGATGTCCGTTGCCAGATCCGCACCATCCACGGCCTGAGCGCCCACGCAGATGGAGACGAGCTGATCCGTTTCCTCACCCCCACCCTGCGCCCTCAAACCACATTTTTTGTCGTTCATGGCGAGGCCGGTGTCGCCGACACCTTTGCCCAACGTCTGTCGAAATCCGGCGTTCATCGGATCGGCGTGCCGGCCATGGAGACGGTCACGTTTCAAACCCCGCATTAGGCAGAGCCTGGAATCAGCAAATTATTGAAAGAAAAATGCTCAGCTCGCATGGGATTTGCTACTCCTCTCAGGTGGATAACCCAAAGGAGTTCACATGGTTCATTTCGCCCATCGACGTGATCAGGTTTTTACCGCCAGCCTCGGCAGTTTGTTGTGCGGCATCTGGATTTTCTTCGCGCCCGTGGCCTTTCATTACCAGCGTGTCTCGGCCTTGGTGATCGGGTTGGTTTTCGGCCTCCTGATCGGCCTGGTCTCGGCCATTCGATTCTTCGGCGCGTTTCGGGCCAGTTGGCTGAGCTGGCTGGGGTTGCTCTTTTCCCTGCTGGTCATGGCCAGCCCGTTTGTATTGGGCTTCTGGAACCGCGCCACCTATGCCATGTGGACCAACGTGGTGATCGGTGCCACGGCCGCCGGGTGCTTCCTCTGGGCAGCCTTGGCTACCGACTTGCCGCCGGATGACACACCGGCCTGAGCCATTGGCCACGACCCTTCTGCCACTCTGGCAGCTTCGACCGGCCATTGGCCGCCTTTGGCAGGAAACGCTGAAATTCCGGTCGAAATCAGTCGCATGGCGTTATGCTGTAAGATTATATAAATAAACAACTTACATCAATTTTAGGATTGTCGATCACGCCTTCGTTTCCGGCACGCTTCTCGCTTAATGCGCTGGTGCGGACACGGTGTCCGCAGGGTGGCGCATGGTTGGTGAACTGCACAAAAACCGCCTGACAGTGCTGCTGGCTGACGAGCAGGAGGAATGGCACCACACGGTCCGCCAATTGCTTGAACCCCAGGGCGTGCAGACGGTGAGCGCCCGCTCAGGCCGCGAGGCCTTGCATCTGATCGAATCCACCCCCATTCACGTGGCGGTGCTGGACGCTCAGATGCCACAGTTGGGTGGCTTGCAGGTCATCAAGCTCATGCGCGAGTTGAAGGCGGCCCCGCCGGCGATTTTGCTGGCCAACCACCTGACCAACCACCTGTTGCACGAGGCCCTTGGAGTACACGTTTTCAGCGTGCTCTCCAAGCCGGTGGATTTGAACATGCTGCTGGATGCCCTGGCACGGGTGATGAGAAGGTTTTACGAAAGCCGCTGGCCCAGCGAAGGGTAAAACAGATTTGTGAATGTGTGCCGCCCGTTCGGTGTCGGTTGGAGGCGTTGGCGGCCATGGAACTTTGTTTTCAACCGACGAATAGGTAATCGCAAGAACCTGCAAAAGGAGCAGTTGCAATGGCTAAGTTGCGTCCTCTGGGCGACAAGATTCTCGTCAAGCGTCTCGAAGCGGAATCCAAGACCAAATCCGGCATTGTCCTTCCCGACAGCGCCAAGGAAAAACCCAAGCGTGGCACGATCCTGGCGATCGGCGATGGCAAGCGTCTGGACAACGGCGAACGCGCCCCGTTTTCCGTGAAAAAGGGTGACCAGGTCATTTTCACCAGCTACGCCGGCACCGAGATCAAGGTCGATGGCGAAGAGCTGATGATCATGTCCGAGGAAGATGTTCTGGCGATCGTGGATTAAGTCGCAAACCAACAAGACACGAAATTTTGAGGAGTATTTGAAATGGCAGCCAAACGTATTGCATATGACCAGGAAGCACGCGAGGCGATTCTTCGCGGCGTCCGCAAGTTGGCACGGGCCGTCAAAGTGACGCTCGGCCCGTCCGGACGAAATGTCGTACTTGAAAAATCCTTCGGATCGCCCACCGTCACCAAGGACGGCGTGACGGTCGCCAAGGAGATCGAGCTGGAAGATTCCTACGAGAACATGGGCGCGCAGATGGTCAAGGAAGTCGCTTCCAAGACCTCGACGGTGGCCGGCGACGGAACCACCACCGCGACG
This sequence comes from Phycisphaerales bacterium, assembly GCA_020853095.1. Classification (GTDB taxonomy): domain Bacteria; phylum Planctomycetota; class Phycisphaerae; order Tepidisphaerales; family Tepidisphaeraceae; genus JADYZN01. Next base: position 33,733 of record JADYZN010000054.1, read on the forward strand.
GTGCTGGCCGAGGCGATCTTCGCCGAAGGTCTTCGCAACGTCGCCAGCGGCGCCAATCCCACCCAGATTCAGCGGGGCATTCAACTGGCGGTCGACGCGATCACCGATGAACTGCACCGGATGAGCAAGAAGGTGGATTCGAGCAAGGAAGTGGCCCAGGTCGGCACGTCCAGCGCCAACCAGGATGCCCAGATCGGCCAGCAGATCGCCGATGCGATGGAAAAGGTCGGCAAAGACGGCGTCATCACCGTTGAAGAAGGCAAGGGCTTGGACAACGAAGTCAAGCTGGTCGAAGGAATGCAGTTTGACAAGGGTTATCTGTCGCCTCATTTCGTGACCGATCCGCAGGCGATGGAAGCGGTGCTGGAAGACGCCTACGTCCTGATCTACGAAAAGAAGATCAGCAACGCCCGCGACCTCGTGCCGATCCTGACCAAGGCGGCCGAGCAGGGCAAGCCGATGCTCATCATCGCCGAAGACCTCGAAGGCGAGGCCCTGGCGACGCTGGTGGTCAACAAGCTGCGCGGCACGCTCAAGGTTGCCGCCGTCAAGGCCCCCGGCTTTGGCGACCGCCGCAAGGCCATGCTTGAAGACATCGCCATCGTCACCGGCGGGCAGGCGATCTTTGAAGAACTCGGCATCAAGCTGGAAAACGTCGAGCAGTCGCAGCTTGGCCGGGCCAAAAAGGTCCGCATCGACAAGGACAACACCACCATCATCGAAGGCGCCGGCGCCGAGCGGTCCATCAAGGGTCGCATCGAGCAGATCAAGAACGAGATCGACGCCACCACCAGCGACTACGACCGTGAGAAGCTCCAGGAACGCCTCGCCAAACTGGCCGGCGGCGTGGCGCAGATTCACGTCGGGGCCGCCACCGAGGTGGCGATGAAGGAGAAGAAGGCCCGCGTCGAGGACGCCCTGCATGCCTGCCGGGCGGCCGTCGAAGAAGGCATTTTGCCGGGCGGCGGCGTCTCGCTGATCCGCGCGGCCAACAAGGTGTTGGACAAGGCCCGCAAACAGATCGACAGCGAAGACCAGCGGCTGGGCATCGACATCATCCGCCGGGCCGTCGAGGCCCCGATCAAGCAGATCGCCGAAAACGCCGGCGTGGATGGCTCGATCGTCGCCCAGAAGATCAAGGAATCCGATCAAACCAATTTCGGATACAACGCCTTGACCCACCAGTATGGCGACCTGATGAAGATGGGCGTCATCGTTCCCACCAAGGTGGAACGCACCGCGTTGCAGAACGCCGCGAGCATCGCCTCGCTGCTGTTGACGACCGACGCGGTGGTCAGCGAAATCAAGGAAGACAAGCCCGAACCCGCCGGCGCCCCCGGCGGCGGCATGGGCGGGATGTACTGACCGAAATCGGTTCATCCTTGAAACATCACGCGGGCCGGCTGACCATTCGTTCAGCCGGCCCGTTTGTGTTGAATGATATGGAAAGTGCCGTTCCGGAAAATCGAATGGACCCATTGCGGGAAAGCGTGGGGATGTCTACGATTTTACGCCATTGAAGATTTTATTGACTTACAAGGAGCTGGCAGATGCGGATTTCACGTTCACTGTGGGTTGCGGGTCTGGCGCTGGTGTTGGGATTGGGCATCGCGCGGGCGGAAGATCAGGCGACGTTGATGGACAATCCCCTGTTCGAGGTCTGGTCCGCCCATAATATCGGTTCCAGTGAAACGCTTGAAGGCAAGATCACCGGTCCGGGTGGCCAGCAGATGGTCATGGAATCAACCTATACCCTGAAAGAAAAGACTGACGATTACGTGACGGTCGAGACGTCCGCATCCATGGAGATGATGGGACAAAAGCACAACTTGCCGCCGCAGCAAAAGCAGATCAAAGCCCAGGTTGAAAAGGTGGATGTTGTGCGGGTTGGCAGCGAGGAGGTATCCGCGATGGGCCAAACCTTCGAGTGCGATGTCTACGAAATTCACAGCGATAATTCAAAGCCCACCGAGGTCAACGCGAAGCTCTGGGCGAATAAGGATGTGCCCGGCGGCGTGGTGAAAATGGAAGCCAATTCCCCCCATGGCACAGTCACTTTGTTATTAAAGAATTACGTGTCCAAATGACCCGAAGGGTCAATTGCCGTGTATGAACAGCGGCAGGATCGTCAGCACGCAGCAGACGATCAGCAGGACGATCATGTTGGCGATGAAGTACGGCACGGCCATGAGCGCCGCCCCGCTGATCAGCGGGATCGGGCGGCCGGCTTTTTTGCCATACATGCACATGGCCATGCCGACCATGCCAAAGACAAACGACACCATCAGCAGATTCATGTCCATCGTGACTCCCATGCGGGGGGCTGTAAGATGGATCGAACGGCGGGGCGTCGAACTGAAGCGGATTCGACTTTCGGGCGAACAAATGGCCGGCCGATTGCGCGAATCGTGATGTTTATCCGGCCTTCAAGGGAGCACTCATGCAACGGATCGATTTTGCCAGCGTCTGCCCGGCGGGTTACAAGGCGATGATCGCCCTGGAACAATACGTCTCATCAAGCTCGATAGAGAAGCCGCTGTTTCATCTTGTGAAGCTGCGGGCGTCGCAACTGAACGGCTGCGCCTTCTGCATCGACATGCACTGGAAAGACCTGCGGGTCCTGGGAGAATCCGAGCAGCGGTTGTATGGCCTGGATGCGTGGGAGGAATCCCCTTATTACACCCAGCGCGAACGCGCCGCCCTGGCGTGGACGGAGTCCGTCACCCATTTGCACGAAGGGCACGTCCCCGATGCGGTGTATGAGGTCGTCCGGCGGCAATTTTCCGAAAAGGAGCTGGCTGACCTGACGCTGATCATCACCACCATCAATGCGTGGAATCGACTGGCGATCGCGATGCGAAAAGACCCCGGAACGTATCAACCGGCGGCTCATCATTAGAAAATCACCGATCGTCGATCAACAATCTTCAAAGGAGCTTTCCGATGGCCCGTCCCGTCACCCTGTTTACCGGCCAGTGGGCCGATGTCCCCTTCGAGCAGATGTGCGCCAAGGCACAAGAATTCGGTTATGACGGCCTGGAACTGGCCTGCTGGGGCGACCATTTCGACGTTGAGCGGGCGTTAAAAGACAAGGGATATTGCAAACGCCGCTGGCAGATTCTGCTGGGTCACGATCTCGATTGCCACAGCATTTCCAGCCACCTGGTCGGGCAGGCCATCTGCGATAACATCGACTCGCGGCACAAGGCGATTTTGCCGCCCGAAGTCTGGGGCGATGGCCAACCCGAAGGGGTCCGCAAACGCGCCGCCCGCAGGATGATCGACACCGCCAAGGTCTGCCGAAAATTCATGGATGCCCGCCCGGAGACCGTCAAACGACAGCTTCCCGCCTTCACGCCGACGGTCAACGGCTTTACCGGTTCCAGCATCTGGCACGCGATCTATGCGTTCCCGCCGACCGATCAGAAATACTGGCAGCGTGGCTTCGATGACTTCGCCCGCCGATTCACCCCGATTCTCAATGAATTTGAAAAGGTGGACGTCAATTTCGGACTCGAAGTTCACCCGACCGAGATCGCCTTCGACATCGAAACCTCCCGCCGGGCCATCGACGCCATCAAAGGGCACAGGCGTTTTGGTTTCAATTACGATCCATCCCATCTGGCCTACCAGGGGGTCGATTACGTCAAATTCATCCGCACCTTCGCCGACCGCATTTATCACGTCCACATGAAGGATGTCTGGTGGGGCCACGGCGACGGCACGGTAGGGGTGTTTGGCGGATTCACCTCCTGGGCCGACCCGAAACGTTACTGGGATTTCCGCTCGCTGGGCCATGGCGATGTCAATTTTGAGGAGATCATCGTCGCCCTCAATGACATCGGCTACGCCGGCCCCCTGAGTGTTGAATGGGAAGATGCCCGCATGGACCGTGAATATGGCGCCGCCGAAGCGGCCGCCTTTGTCCGCGAGGTGGATTTCCCGCGATCGAACATCTCGTTCGACAGCCAGTTTGATCGGTAAGTCTTGGCTCTGCCTAAAGTTGTAAATATTCAAAGACCACCTGTTCGCGTCGGATGATGCCGATGTTGATGTTGTGGCGGTGAAGAACTGCCAAATCCGCCTCGGCATCGTTGCGGATCAGGATGGTGGGGGATGTGGTATGGGTGAGAGTCTCGGCCGGCCGGAAAAGCAACAAAAGCACGAATAACGATCGTTTATGGGTTTATCATCCGTCCGCACGATGCCACCGGTTGCGGGGGTGTAAAACGGACAAGTTTGGCGGGACAAAACCGCATTGTGTCGAGGCTGGTGATTTCTTGACACTGATGGGGCCTGTACTTATGCTCGCTTGACGAGGTGTTTTTAACGCCTTTGGGCCGGGGTTTGGCCCCGGCATTTGCCTGTTGCCGCTGATGGCGGGATGTGGGTCGTGTGGATCGCATCCGGCCGGTTTGACATCCTCGCGTCTCTCACCATTTGGAGGCCAGCCTCATGCTGCGACTGCCTCGGTTCATGCCCGCATTGACGATTGCCTGCTCGATGGCGCTTCCGGTTGTTTACGGATCGCCCCTGCTGGCCCAGGATACACCACCTGCCAACAACGCCGACCAGGGCGCGCCCGTTGACGCGGCGTTGCGCACCGACGTCGATAATTATTGGCATTATGGCAAGATCGCCCGATACGACCTTGCGGCCGCTGAGGGGCAGAAGATCGTTGCCCGCAAGGATCAACCGCAGGCGGTGTTGGCCGCATTCGAGGCGGTTTCCGCTGCGCATCAGGACAACCTTGACCAGTGGCTGCTGCGCTGGCAGGGGGTTGATGCGATGCGGGATGTCACCACGCAGATCATCAATGTGTTGGCCGAGGGGTATCGTCAGCGGCGAGCCGACCTGACCTTTATCGAACAGAACATTCAACGGTTGTCGGTCAATCAACGCGCCTACGCGCTGGCGTTGGGCCGGCTTCGCGAAAGCGGCGAGCTGGCCGTGCCGTTGATGGTGGATTATCTGAGGGATTCATCCAAGCGAGAATATCAGCCGGCCATCCGCCGGGCGTTGCGCGATTTCGGCAGGTTGGCATTGAACCCGCTGACGGCCGCCACATACATGAAAGACGACCAGACCCTGACGACGGTCGTCGCGATTCTGGGTGACATCGGCTACGACTCGGCGGTGCCGTACCTGGCCCGGTTGGCCAATGGCAAGGATGTGCCCGAAGGGGTTCGATCCGCCGCCGCGCAGGCGCTCATCCAGATGGGCGCGGGCGAGGCGAACAAACTCGACGCCGCCCAGTTGTTTTACGGGCTGGCGGAAAAATTCTATTACAACACCTCGACGATCACCCCTGATTCCCGCAATCCTTCCTCGTTCGTCTGGTACTGGGATGATCAAAAGGGACTGTTCAAGAAGGATGTTCCACCCCAGATTTTCAATGACATCATGGCGATGCGAAGCTGTGAGGAATCGCTGCGGCTGGACAATTCCAACAAGCCGGCCGTCAGTCTCTGGCTCGCCTCCGATTACAAGCGAGAGGCCGATCTGCCACAGGGCGCCACCGACCCGACGCGAGGCGACAATTCGCCGTCGGCCCATTATTACGGTGTCGCCGCCGGCACGCGGTATCTGGGCGATGTGCTGTCGCGGGCGATGAAAGATCGCAACTCGGCCGTCGCATTGCGATCATTGAAGTCTTTGGAAGAGATCGCCGGAGCGAGCAATCTGCTCAGTGAAGAGGGCAGCCCGGTGATCGGCGCCCTGGAATATCCCGATCGGCTGGTGCGTTTTGAGGCCGCTTTCACGGTGGCATCGGCGTTGCCGCAACAGGGATTCAATGGTCAAAACCGCGTGGTGCCGATCCTGGCCGAGGCGGTTTCGCAGACCGGCCGGCCGCAGGTGCTGCTGGTGCTTCCTTCGCAGGATGAATTAAATCAATACACCGATGCGTTGAAGGGTGATTATGGCGTGGCCGGCGCCACCAGCGCGCAGGCCGCCGTCAACCAGGCCAATGCGTTGCCTTCGGTGGATGTGGTGGTCGTTTCCGAAGACCTCGGCGGGCAGATCGACCAGTTGAGGGCGTTGATGGGCCAGGACCAGAAGCTCCAGTCGGCTCCGCTGGTGGTCATCACCAAGACCGGCGCTTCGCCGTTCGTCTCCATGGCCGCCACCAACAAGATGATTGTCGTCACGCAGGCGAACGATGCGGCCGCATTGAAGCCGGTCATCAACGAAGCGCGCGGGCGAAGCATGTCGTTGCCGATGGATGAGGCGCTGGCCACCGCCTATGCCAAACGCGCCGCCGAATTGCTGGGCCGGTTGGCGATCAGCCGCGGCCAGGTGCTGGACGTTTCAGTTGCCCAGCCGACGTTGCTGGCTTCATTGAACGACAGCCGGGCCGACCTTGTTAAATCGGTCGCGGATGTGCTGGCGTTGATCCATTCCAAAGAAGCCCAGGTCGGTCTGTTCACCAAGGCCGCCGACGAAAAGACCGCCAATAACGTGAAAGTCGCCTGCTATAAGAGCCTGGCCACCAATGCCAAGTTCTTCGGCAATCAGTTGGATGAGGTGCACATCGCTGAATTGCAAAAAGTGGTCACGAGCGCGGCCGATCTGAACGTTCGATCTGCCGCCGCCGAGGCCCGTGGCGCGTTGAATCTTCCGGCCGATCAGGCGGCTGAACTGATTTTGTCCCAGGCCAACGGCGGCTAAATCACCGGTCGGCCCTCTCAACGGGCCGGCCGATGCAGCCGGACCACGTTTGCCGCCGCACTTGTCAGCAGGGTCGATGCGTTGGCCATCGCCTCATCCAGCGACATCGGCCCGTCACAGATTGAAAAATAGGCGTCGATTCCCTCATCATACACCGCTTCCGCCCCGGCCCCGATCGAACCGGCGATGGCGATGCAGGGAATTTGCATCTGTTTGCACAATCTTGCCACGCCAACGGCCGTCTTGCCGGCGGCGGATTGGCCGTCCAGTCGGCCTTCGCCCGTCAGGCACAGGTCCGCACCGTCCAGCCGCTGACGCAATCGGGTCGCCTCCATGACAATTTCGATGCCGCTGCGCAGCGTCGCCCCGAAGAACGCCATCATTCCAAACCCCAATCCTCCGGCCGCGCCCGCCCCGGGCGCCATGGCCAGGTCCGGCCGGCCGCTGCGTTGGGCCAGTTTATGCAATGCCGAATCCAGATATTCGACCTGTTCGGGGGTTGCCCCTTTTTGTGGCCCGAAGATCGGCGCCGCCCCATCGGGTCCGTACAGCGGATTGCCCACATCGCACGCGACGATGAATTCAACGTGGGCGAATTCAGACGGTGGAGCGATCGCCGCGGCCGCTCTCCGGCGAACCATCCCCTTGCCATCGGCCGGTTTTTCGGCCGGCGACTTGACCGGACTCACCTTCAACACGTTGGCCACATCCGCGCCGGTCAATCGACGCCCGCCCGATGAGTAGGGGGTTCCATTTTCAAACGTGATCGTCGCCCCGCACGCCTGCGCGCAACCGATGCCCCCATCCACCGTGGCGCTGCCGCCGATCCCCAGGATGACTCGTCCGGCCCCCATCTGCACGGCGTGGCGGATCAATTCCCCCGTCCCATAGGTCGTTGTTCGCAACGGATTGCGCTGATCGGCCGGCAACAGGGCCAATCCGCTGGCGGCCGACATCTCGATGACGGCCGTCGATCCATCGTCGATCATCCCGATGGGCGCTTCCACCTTCATCCCCACCAGCGGCCCGGTCACCAACCGTTTGACGGTCCTGCCTCCGGTGGCGCGCACCATCGCGCTGACCAATCCCTCGCCTCCGTCGGCCATCGGACAAAGGTCCAGCCGCGCATCGGGATGGACCCGCCGAACCCCCCGCGCCATCGCCTCGGCCACGTCGTCGGCGCTCAAACACCCTTTGAATTTATCCGGCGCGATGACGATGTGCATGCCCGTTCCCGCTGAAACCATCCGGCGACTTACTTGATCAGCCGGATCGCCACCGGATACCGATACGCCACCCCTTCGTTGGCCTTCATCGCGCCCATGATCGAGAAGATCAGGCTCACGATCCACACCGCCGATCCGATGAACGGCCCGATGCAGAAAAACGTGGTCGCCCCCGCGACGATGTACCCGATCAACACCGTCAACTGGAAGTTCAGCGCCTCTTTTCCCTGGTCGTCCACGAACGGCAGGGTGTCTTTCTTGATCAGCCAGATGATCAGCGGGCCGACGAATCCGGTCAGAATCCCCAGCAGATGGCACAACATCCCCATCGTGCGCGCCTCGGGGTTGGGGCCATCACCTCCCGCCGGCGGGGGGGGATTGGAGGATGGAGTCGATGACGATTGGGGTGGATTTTCCTGTGTCATGGCTCTGTGTTACCTTTTTTTCGTTCTTCCAGCCAGTCTTTTCTCCATTGTGGCATCTGCTGGACGGTGACGTTTGGCCACAATCCCCGCCGTCGCTGGCGGGCATCGGCCTCGGCCGACTCGAATTGCGACTCCAGTGTATGCTTTTCCCGCCGGTCGGCATACGCATAACCATCCCGAATCATCGCCAGGTTCACGTTGTCGGTGTCCGACAGATACGCATACACCAGCAACCGGCCAAACCGATCCCTCATCCGCTGCGGGTCCAGCTTCAACAGGATGGTCTTTTTTCCGATCCGTTCCAGCAGATAATCGCGGGCCTGCGTGGACCAGTATTGTTCGGTCTGTTGATCCCCGAAATTCATCTCCGGCGCATCAACCCCCAGCAGTTGAATCAGCACCTCGTGCGAATCCACCGACACAACCGCCGAATCCCCATCAATCACCCGGAGCACCACCCCGGATTTGCGATCATACCGGCCCTGGTCGTCGCCATGGTCCCCGAAAACCCCCAGATGATCCACCAGCGCCGCCACCCCGATCAACAGCAACGCCGCGGTGAGGATCCGCCGAATCTTCCGGCGCCGCAGCCAGCGTCGATGGGCGCCTGAACTTGATCTTCGTCTTCGTGCCGCCAATTCGCCGGCATTGTAACGGATGCCCAACCGATAATGACAATCCCGCCCCCATTCCCTATGATCCAACCCGATACGCTGGACGTGAACCGGAGAACCCAAATGCCCTCAGAAATCACCATGCCCCAACTGTCCGACACCATGAGCGAAGGGACGCTTGTGAAATGGCACAAAAAAGAAGGGGACAAGATCAAAGCCGGCGATGAGATCGCCGACGTCGAGACCGACAAGGCCATCATGCCCATGGAAGCCTTTGAATCGGGCATCCTGGCCCACATCGCCGTCAAGGAAGGGCAGAAGGTCAAGGTGGGAGAGCTTCTGGCCGTGATCGCCGCCGCCGGCGAAAAGCCCGAACAGGTCAAACAGCACTACTCATCGGCCACCGGGCCGGTGAAAACCGCTCCAGCGCCCAATGCCGCTGCTTCACCCAAAACGCCCGCACCCCCGGCGTCCAAACCCACCCCGGCGGCCGCCAAAGGTGGGGCAGGGGGGGCAGGCGGGGAGGCAGGGGGGGCAGGCGGGGAGGCAGGGGGGGCGAAGGTCAATTACAACTTCGATCTGATCGTCATCGGGGGCGGGCCGGCCGGTTACGCGGCCGCCATCCGCGCCGGCCAGCTCAAAAAGCGAGTCCTCTGCGTCGAGCGCGACCAGCTCGGCGGAATCTGTCTGAACTGGGGGTGCATCCCCACCAAGGCGCTGCTGGAGAGTGGCGCCTTCATCCGCCGATTGCGCGATGAAGCCGGCGAATGGGGCGTCCAGTTTGATCATCTGAAGATCGACTTTGCCAAGATCATCTCCCGCAGCAGGGGGATCGCCGAAAAATTGTCCAAGGGGATCGCCCACCTGTTCCGCAAATACGAAGTCAAACACCAAACCGGCGTCGGCCAGCTTCTGGCCCCCCATCGCGTGAAACTGACCGCGCCCGATGGGTCCACGAAGGAATTCACCGCCGACCACGTGATCCTGGCGACCGGCGCGCGGGCCAGATCCCTGCCCGGCATCGAATTTGACGGCAAAAAAATCATCTCCGCCAGGGAGGCGATGACGCTCCCCAAACAACCCAAAAAGCTCGCCATCATCGGGGCCGGGGCCATCGGGTGCGAATTCGCCGACTTCTACAACGCCATCGGCACGCAGGTGGTGATCGTCGAACTGATGGACCATCTTCTTCCTCTTGAAGACACCGATGTCTCGCTGGTCCTCGAACGCCTTTTCTCCAAACGGGGCATCGCCCTCCACCTGAAGACCAAAACCGACAAGGTGGAAACAAACGCCGACGGCGTCCGGCTGCACTGCACCGGCGGCGATGGGAAAAAGATCACCATCGACGCCGACCTGGTCCTCATGGCCGTCGGCGTCACCGGCAACGTCGAAAATCTGGCCGACCCGAAGGCCAACCTGGAGCTGTTCAAAAACCACGTCAAGGTGGACCGCCAATATCGCACCAACCTCCCAAACGTCTGGGCGGTGGGGGATGTCAACGGCCCGCCGTGGCTGGCGCACGTGGCCCATCACGAGGCCGTCACCTGCGTCGAGCGCATCTTCGGCGTCGCCGACCACGCCATCGACTACCGCTTCATCCCCGGCTGCACCTACACCCATCCGCAGGTCGCCAGCATGGGCCTGACCGAACGCAAGGCGCGCGAGGAAAACCGCCCCATCCGCATCGGCAAATTCCCCTTCAGCGCCAGCGGCCGGGCATTGGCCGCCGGCGAAAGCGATGGGTTCGTCAAGCTGATCTTCGACGCCCAATATGGTGAACTGCTGGGCGCCCACCTGATCGGCGAGAACGTCACCGAACTGCTGGCCGAACTTCTGCTGGCCCAGCGACTCGAAGCCACCGAGTCGGAGATATTGGAGACGATGCACCCCCACCCCACCCTCTCCGAGGCGATCATGGAAGCCGCCGGCGTCGCCGATGGAAGGGCGATCCACCTGTGATTGGGTCCCCACCGCGACCCGGTTCCCGGTCGACCGGAAATCAATGCGCCACAGAGACACAAAGAGCACGGAGATCAGAAGGAGAAGGGAGCGAAAAATCAGAACATTCAATTTTTACATTTTGATTTTCTTCTCCGTGTCTCTGTGTCTCTGTGGCACATCTCTTCATCCCCCCGCGGGAGGAGGAATCGGCGGGTGTGGGGCGGGCGATTGGTGATCCGGATGGGCTTTATTCTTGCGAACCGGGGTCGTTTGGGGTGCGTGACCTCTCCACATCCACCACGACGATCCCGTGCGGGGGGATCGGGAGGGTGAACCGGGAGCCATCCGGTTTGATCGTGGAGACGGGAAACGAAGTTCGCACGGCGATGCGATGGATCGGGTGGCCGAGGTCGATGGTTGGATGCTCATAGATGTCGCCGTTGCTCTTGATGGCGATGCGGTACGTGTCCGGGGCGCGTTCGCTCATCAACAGGCTGAGGCGGGCCTGGTGTCCCGGGGGCTGTTCGCGGGATTTGTGCGACTCAATGGAACACGCGCCGCTCACCTGTTGGATCAATTTCGCGCACGCGGCCAGGAACGGTTGCGAGGCCGGCTGGAAGTACAAATCCCAGCGAAAGTAAGTGCTGTCCAGGATCTCCATCGGGTCGGATGGGAGGGTCTGATCCATCATCGCCGCCGCGACATCCGCGATGAAGGTCACATCGCAGCGGGCGTTGTACAGGCGACATTCCATCGGCCGGGAGCCGTGTACATCGGTCCAGTCCAGATCGGCCTGGGGCCATTGGGTCAGATCGGGTCCGATCGCGATCAGCGGCCGGCCCGAATCCAACAGCCGCCGGCGCAGCGGTTCATCCAGCAGATGCGGATGAGGGATCAGCAGCGGGCCATCGGCCTTCTGGAACGCATCGGCATCAACCACCGACTGGATGGGCGCCCCCAGTTGCATCAGTTGCCAGGTCAGCCGGTGGGCCGACCAGTCGCAATTGACCGGAAATTCGGCCAGATGTCGATGAAGCGCATCATCGGACCAGAGGACCATCGCCGCCGGCTGGAAAACATCGGGACGTACAATCGGGAAATTTCCCGGTGCATGCGAAAGCATCTCGTCCGCAACTATCTGCCCGCCCATTGCACCTGCAACCTCGGCGCATAATGTTAACTCGATGGGTCGCGGCGATGGGGTAACGGAGAGGGAGGGATTCGAACCCTCGATGGGGTTTAAGCCCCATACAGCATTTCCAGTGCTGCTCCTTCGGCCACTCGGACACCTCTCCAAGGCGATTGATCCTTCCAATCCATGAACGGACCTGGAACGGATTTCAAGGGGGGAATTGGTAACAAATTCGCGACAAAATTTCCAGCAGACCGAGCAGGGCCGCGGGCCGACTTCGCTTTTTTGATGAAACTTGCATTTTTATTTGACACGACAAAAAATTGGGGTATATTTTGGCAACGATGTCAATATGGCTACGATGCCAGATTGACGACGATGCAATTTTGACGACGATGCCGAACATGAGCCAAACCGTCACGCCATCGAAATTGGAACAGATCGCCAGGGAGGCCGGAGTTTCCGTCCGGACCGTTTATCGTGTCCTTCAGGGGGAGAACAAGGAAAACTGGCCCAGTTCCAGCAAGCGCGGGCAACTGATCCGGAAAATATCGCAGAAGATCAACTTTGCCCCGGATGCCAACGCCCGAAGCCTGCGCAATGGCAGGAAGATGCAGATCGCGGTGTTGCTGCGGAACACCGAAGGGGGGTCCTATCTGGAGCACTATCCCGAAGCGTTTGAGATCATCCTGGGGATCAATGAGACGTTGGAGCAGGAGGGGTATTGCACCACGCTGGCGACGCTGGGGGATGTTTTGCATCCCCGCAACGCCCACTCGCGCATCTTCCGCGAGCGGATGGTGGATGGGCTGATCGTCATCAGCCAGATGCCCGACAACGTTCTGGATGCGGTGGGCAAACTGGCCCCGACGTGCCTTTGGGTTCACTCCAACGTCTGGCGGGAAAAAAACTGCATTCGGCGGGATGAAATTTATGCCGGCCAAACGACCGCCGGTGCGCTGGTGGAGTTGGGTTATCAAAAACTCGTCTGGCTGGGCCCGCCGCAGGAGGACAACCGGCACTACAGCGAAATGGAGCGGTTGGAGGGTGTGCGGGAAGTCGCCGCCCAGAGCGGAATCCCGCTGACGGAATTCACGGCCAATGACGCGGCGGAACTGGCCGCCCAGGGCCGGGAACTGGCCAAATACTTCGATCCGCGGACGGCGTTTGTCGCCTATTCATCGCGCTATGCCCAGTGGCTGACGGCATGTGCCACCAGGATGAGGCGGATCGCGCCGGAGGATTTCGGGCTGGGGTGCTGCGACGATTCGCGGCAGGTCGAAAGTTTCTGGCCCGAATTGAGCCGGATGGGGTTCAATCAATTTGAACTGGGCCGACGGGTCGGCGCCATGATGCTGGAGAATCTGTCCAGCGGCCATGGTTCTGACAGCCAGCGGGTTCGTGAAGCATGGATCGCGGGCAAAACGGCCCGCGCAGGGTCCGCCCCGCGGACCATGAATTGAAACAACGGTCCGCGAGGCGGACCCTGTGAAACAAAACTCAACGCGGCCGGCGGGTGTTCCGCCGGCGATGTTTGGGTGGCACTTCTTTGAAAGGAAGGCACGTTATGGAGAGGAATGTTATATCGGGAATTCGGTCAATCACATTGGGAGCGGCAGCCATCGGGATTATTTCGGTGGTAGCGCAGGCGGCGCCGATCACGATCCTCAATCCAAGTTTTGAAGATCGCAATACAAATTATAACCCTTGGGCATTTAGGATGGTGACTGGGACGGACTCCTGGACGGAAGATACCGGGAACGTTTATGTGGAGTATACGGGGGCATCACTTGGCGGTACGCAGGATGGTCTCAACGATGTCCTCTTCGATCAGGGAGCCTATGGCAAGTTCCATCAAACGCTGACCGCCAGCGTGGACACCAGTAAGACATACGAGCTTAAATGGCTGGGCGGAACAATATCCACTGGTACCGTTCAAGGCGGCTATATCGTGAGATTATACGCCGGCGCCAATGTGGTTGCATCCCTGGTGCAGAACCCGGGCGATCTTAGCGTGGGAACATTGTCCGAGAAGACTCTGAATTACACGCCACAACCAGCGGATTCCGGCTTGTTCAAGATCGAAGTGGAGAGATTGGGTCTATCCGGTCCCCAATCTGGCTCCGTCAATGGGTACGTCAATGTGGACAATTTCCGCATGAATGAGACTGCCGTTCCCGAACCGGCATCGATGGCGCTGCTGGGTCTGGGAGCCAGCGCTCTGGTGATGCGTCGTCGTCGCATGGCCTGATTGCGATGGTTTTATCCCGCCGCCTCCGGTTCATCGCCGGAGGCGGCGCTTGTAGGGTGGGCAATGCCCACCAGAGCGAAGTGGTGGGCTGAAGCCCACCCTACGAAACTGACAGCCAGCGGGTTCGTGAAGCATGGATCGCGGGCAAAACGGCCCGCGCAGGGTCCGCCCCGCGGACTATGAATTGAAACAACGGTCCGCGAGGCGGACCCTGTGAAACAAAACTCAACGCGGCCGGCGGGTGTTCCGCTGGCGATGTTTGGGTGGCACTTCTTTGAAAGGAAGGCACGTTATGGAGAGGACTCTCTTATCGGGACTGCGAACCATCGCTTTGGGCGCGGTCGTTTTAGGAATGGGTGCAGCAGTGAATGCAGCGCCGATCACCATCGCCAATGCCAGTTTTGAAACCTCTGTTGGTTTGGGGGCGGCTCCTGCGGTAGGCTACTTGGAGGACGCTGCCGGCCACGCTTGGATAAACAATGGCGAGGGTGATAGAAACGCCCCTACACTCTATGTGCGAAATAATCCAGACAATATTATTTCTAATGTGGACGGCAGCCAGTTTCTTTTGCTACTTCCGGGAGTGCATGGCGAGGCCTATCAAAACCTGAGCGCCAGCGTCGACACCAGCAAAACATATACGCTTGAGTTTCTTGCCGGTGGGGCTCAGAGCGCCGGAGCCATCGATGGCGGCTACCTCGTGCAGTTGCTTGCAGGTAGCACTGTCGTTGCGTCCCATGCACAAACCGCGGCTCAGCTTTCCGTGAACACGATGACCAACCAGACTTTGAACTACACGCCGAGTCTAACGGATTCCGGCGCGTTCACGATCGAAGTATGGCGCATGGGTAATGATAGCGGTACTGACAAAGTGGATGCCGGGAACATCACCGGCTACCTCGGCCTGGATAATTTCCGCCTGACGGAAACCGCCGTTCCCGAACCGGCATCGATGGCGCTGCTGGGTTTGGGAGCCAGCGCGCTGGTGATGCGTCGTCGTCGCATGGCCTGATTGCGATGGATTTTTCCCGCCGCCTCCGGTTCATCGCCGGAGGCGGCGCTTGTAGGGTGGGCACTGCCCACCACGACGGGTTGGTGGGCATTGCCCACCCTACGGAGTTCGACATGAAGATGATGTTGGCCAAACTTCTGACGGCGGTTGCTTCTGTTGCATTATTAAACGGCTTGTCGGGACAGGCGTCGGCCCAGACGAACGTCAATCTCAACGGCTCGGCGATCGGGATCAACAGCGGCATCCTGGGGACGAATTATTCCACTGGCCGATCCTGGCTGCCGACGCTGGGCGCCAATGCCTATGCGACGGGCGTGGCCGGTGGACTTTTGGCCGACACGTTCGACTGGCAGACGATGGAGGGCGTCCCCTGGCCGACGCTGGGGGTGCTGCGCTCCATGCGGGATGGCAACCAGACCCCGATCTTCATCGCCAACATCCGCGGCACGGGGACGCACTCCAACCCCTACAGCGTCGGTGGGTTCACTTTCAACAACACCGATGTGAACATGCTCTCGGGTTTGGCGGCCAAGTGGGTGCGCTACACCAATTTCATCCTGCCCAGCCTCTACGCCGGCACGCCGGTGAGTGGATTGCCTGTCACGGACCAGGGAATCCTCAACCAGATCAACGACTTCGGCGAGGCGAGCAACGTGCTGCCGACGGCGGGGGAGGCGGCCGTCCCCACCGTGAAATACTGGGAGATCGGCAATGAGCCGGAAATCAAGGTGGGTGGATGGAAATTCACCAACGACCCTTTTCAACTGCCGCCATTTAACAGCTCCAACCATACGTCGGCCGATTACGTCAGCCGATACACCCAGATTTCCGCGGCCATGAAAGCGGTGGACCCGACGATCAAGGTCGGGCCGGCCATGCTGGACGCCGTCACCAACACCGCCCAGGCGCTTCTGGCAAGCAATGCGACGATCGACTTCTGGGGCTATCACCCGTATGACAACCTGGATTCGGTCTTCAAAGCCAACGGCACCCCCAGCCAGATCGCGGCCATGGAAAGCGAGTTGCGCAGCGTGCGCACGGATCAGATCGGCAAGTACAACGCCCAGGTGCAGGCGTTCACCAACGCCGGGCGCAACCCCAACAACGTGCAGTTCATGGCGACCGAATGGAACGCGATGGGAGGCGGCGCCAACCCCAACAGCTCGCCGACCATGTACGGGGCTTTGGGGTTCGTGGATTCGATCTTCACCTTCGCCAATTTGAAGATGGCCGGGGCCAACTACTGGGGTTCGGTCTCGCCCGATCCGCCCTATTGGGGCTGGACCTATCCGCTGGCCCAGGCGTGGCAGAAGCTGGAAACGAGCATGGGCAATTCGCTGGTCAGCAGCATCGTGGATGACGCCAACAACCGGCGCATCTACATCACCCGCGACACCGCGACCGGCAAGGTCTACATCTGGGGGCTGAATTTCAGCAACTCCAATGACACCAGCATCGCCCTGTCGCTGGCGGGGATGGATCTCTCGGGCAATGCGACTTTGTCGATCCTCAACGGCGGACCCAACGGCACGACCCTCTGGACGAGCAACAGCACCGCCGTCGGCGACCTGACGGTGGACTGGCGGGATCAGAACCTGACGAATTTCAACGCGGATAATTTCAATTTCAGCATCCCCCACGCCAGCATTGTGATGCTGGAGCTGCAGGCGGTTCCGGAGCCGTCCAGTCTGGCGCTGCTGGGGGCTGGCATGGCCGCGCTGATGGTGCGGCGGAGAAGTGTTTTAAATTAAGGTAAACAAGGATGATGAATCGGCGGCATAAATCGAATGGATTCAAAGCGGCTCTCTGCGGATTGGCGACGGCGCTTGCGTTGGTGGTGAGTGGCACGGCGTGCATGGCCGCACCGGGCGGCGGGCTGAGCCGCGATTTATCGTTCTACGCCAGCTTCGACACCTCGGCCCAGCCAACGTATGCGCGCGGGGCCGACACCACCACAGGGATGTATCATGCCGCCAAGGGGGTGGTGGGCCAGGGGACGGATTTGCAATCCGGGGCGGTAAGCTATCTCCAGCCGGGCAATCTCAACCGGGATGCCGGGACGGTGAGCTTCTGGGTCAAGCCGTCGGTGGATCTGAAGTCGCTGGTCGGGTCGGGGCCGGGCACGCGCAATATCTTCAGCGTGATTAACTTCAAGCTGGTCGCCTACACGAATCTGCCCAACATCCAGCCGGTGATTTATTTCATGACCGGCGCGACGTTGCCGAACAAGGATTTTCAGTGGGATTACTCAGCGGCCGCGCCGATTGATTCATTGCCCGCCGGCAAATGGACGAACGTGACCCTGACGTACAGCGCCAAGGCGGGACGAAAAACTGTTTACTTCAACGGCAAGCGCGTGGCGTCGGTCAATACGAAGCTGATTGAGCCGGGCGACAGCGGTGATTCGTTTGTCCTGGGCGAAGGATTGCCGGGCGATTATGACGAGCTGGCGGTGTGGGGGCGGGAATTGACGGCGGCGGAGATTGGACTGCTGTCGCGAAAACCAGCGGAAGTGGCGTCGGAATTGACGGCCTATGGCAAGGAACACGTTCGCCAGAAGATCGAGTGGGCCATTTACCCGGAACTGATTTATCAGAACTTCGCCGATTCGGTCGTGGCGCCCAATGAAGCGCTGGCGTTGAAGCTGCCGCTGGAAAATCGCACGGACAAGGAGCAGGCGGGTGTTGTCACCGTGGCGGTGCAGGATGTGTGGGATCAGCAGGTTGGGCCAACGCAGAAGTTTGATGTGAAGCTGGCGGCCAAAGCCAAGCAGGAGCTGCCGTTCAAAGTGAGCGTGGATCGTTTGGGTTCATTCCGCGTGGCGGTGACGGTGGAGGTGGATGGCAAGACACTGGAACGGGATGTGACGACGTTCGGTTGTCTGCCGAAGGATCCGCCGCCCAGCCATCCGTTTTTTGGCGGGCACATCAGCCAGATCGGGACGATGCCGCAACTGGGCCGGCGGCTGGGGTTCAGCCGCAACCGCGTCCATAACATGACGCAGTTTACCTGGTGGTTTCATATGGAACCGCAACGCGGCCAGTGGGCGATGAACGGGAACTGGGCATATCAGGCGTACATGGACATGGGGTATACGCATTACGGCCAGTGGATCTACGCCCCCAACTGGGCGGTGACGCTGGGTGATGGCAAACATCCGTCCGACGAGGCGTACAATTATCCGCCGACGGACATCGAGGCGATGCGGGAGTATGTGCGCGAATCCCTTAAACGCTTCCCGGCCATCAAAGAATGGGAAATGTGGAACGAGCCGTACGTGTCGCTCTTCTGGCGCGGCTCGCCCAAGGACTATGTGGAGCTGTGCAAGGTGATGTACACCGAAGCCAAGAAGGCGCGGCCGGACATCACCGTCTATGCCCAGCTTTTATATGAAGGCCCCTGGACGCGCGAGGCGATGAAACTGGGTGTGCTGAATTATTGCGACGCCGTTGCGTACCATTTTTATCATGTGCCCAACAACGATCCACAGTCGGCCACCGAGCCGGCGCGGAAGTTGCGAAAGTTGCTGGCGGACAACGGCAAGCCGAATATGCCGATTCTCGCTTCCGAAGGTGGAATGGACAGCACGACCTTCATGCGCGGATTGGATTTTGCGGACATGCCGCCGCAGGAATTTCGCCCGGCGATGAATTACCGTTCGTCGGCCGAGTCGCTGGTGCAGGCGCACGTGGTGATGATCGCCGACAACGTGGGCGCGTGGTATTACTACTTCCATCAGCCGGTTGATCCGACTCTTGAAAATGGCCTGTGGAAATATGTCAACTATTCGACGATGGAGGTGACCAATTCGCCCAAGCCAATGGCGATTTCGCGTGCGATCCTGGCGTGGCAACTGGATGGCGGCAAGTTTGTTTCGCAGCCCAAGACGGCGGCGGATGGATTGCGTGCTTATGCGTTTGACCGCGCCGATGGCAGCGCGGTGGCGGTGCTCTGGGCCGAGGATGGGGCGGTGGCACGATTGCACATTCCGGCGGATGGGAAAGTGATCGACCTGATGGGCAATCCGGTGCAGACGGCGTCCGTGGAGATCACGCAGGCGCCAGCCTATTTGCATGCGGCGGACCTGACCCGGTTGCAGGCGATGCTGTTGGACCCGGCGATTGTCACATCCGTGCGCGGCCCGCGACAGAAGGAATCGTCCACGGGTGGCATCCCCGCTCCTCAGAAGATGTCGCCATTCCCGATCGCCGCGGAATTGGGCATGGGAAAGATGGATCCGCTGGACCTGTCCGGCGTGGCCAATTCCTCGCTGGCCGATGAATTGGCCGGTGATGGCAAGGGGTGGATGGATGAGGGTCCATACAATGATTTCCGCAACATGACGCCGGGCAAACACCTATGGCTTGGCGCGCCCTTTGTCATCTGTGGAAAAACGAATCAGGACAACAACGTCCTGACGATGAAGGGAAGAACGTTTCCCAATGGCCCGCAGGTGGCCGGGCCGATCAATGTTGGCGATCGCGGCCTGCGGGGATTGTTCTTCGTCCATACCGCCAACTGGACGGATCAAGGGCAGACGGTCGGGGAATACATCGTTCAGTACGAGGATGGCCAGGAGGTGAAACTGCCGATCGTGGTGGGCCAGAACATCGACAACTGGTGGTATGACCATACAGATACGGAAGACAGCCGGACCGTGGCGTTCAAGGCCGCCGATCCGATCGATCTCAACTATCCCTATCGATTCCTACGGGTCTGGTATTGGGAAAACACCCGGCCGGAGGCCAAGGTCAAATCCGTCAGCGTGCGTTCACTGAGCAATAACATGACATTGACGGTGGTGGCCATTACGGCCGCACTTCATTGAACTCTTTTTTCAAGGAGCAGTTATGAACAGTATCGTGTCCATTCGTAACGGCTCACGCCGGCTGGCCGCGTTTACCCTCGTGGAATTGCTGGTCGTCATAGGCATTATAGCGCTTCT
>JADYZN010000055.1 GCA_020853095.1 Phycisphaerales bacterium
CCACCGTCGGAAAAGAGCGGCCGTGGCAAGGAGTGCTTCGCGTGATTTTTGATTCCCTTCTGGGCATGTTCAGCATCGACATGGGCATCGACCTGGGGACGTGCAACACATTGGTGTGCGTCAAAGGTGAAGGGATCGTTCTCAACGAACCCAGCGTGGTCGCCGTCAAAAAAGGGACCAACCGGGTGTTGCAGGGGGGCAACGCGGTGGGGCTGGTGGCCAAGGAGATGCTCGGCAAGACGCCCGGCAGCATCACCGCCATCCGGCCGTTAAAGGATGGGGTCATCAGCGATTTCGAGATCACCGAGGCGATGCTGGCGTATTTCATCCGCCGGGTGCATGGTCGCAAGCATTTCATCGGCCCGCGCGTCGTGATCGCGATTCCTTCGGGGATCACGGCGGTGGAAAAACGGGCCGTACTGGATTCGGCCGAGCGCGCGGGGGCGCGACGGGTCTTCCTGGTCGAGGAACCGATGGCCGCGGCCATCGGCGCGGGGCTTCCCGTGACCGAGCCGACGGCCAGCATGATCGTGGACATCGGCGGCGGAACCACCGAGGTGGCGATCATCTCGCTGGCGGACATCTCGGTCTGCGAATCGGTCCGCGTGGCCGGCGACGATTTTGACGAGGCGATCGTCAACCACATGAAAAAGACCTACAACATGGCCATCGGCGAACAGATGTCCGAGCGGATCAAAATCGAGATCGGCTCGGCGGCTCCGCAGGGCGATGGCGAGCCGACCATGGAGGTGCGCGGCCGCGACATGATCAGCGGCCTGCCCCGCAAAACCACCGTCACCAGCGAGGAAATCCGCGAAGCCCTTCAGGAGCCGGTCACCCAGATCATCGAAGCCGTCACCCGCACGCTGGAACTGGCCGAGCCGGAACTGGCGGCCGACCTGGTGGACAACGGCATCACCATGGCCGGCGGCAGTAGCCTTTTGCGCGGCCTGACCACCGTCATCAGCAACGCCACGGGCCTTGACGTCCGCCTGGCCGAAGACCCCCTCACCTGCGTCGCCCGCGGCACCAGCGTCTACCTGGAGAACCTGGAACTCTGGAAAGACACGATGGAAAGCGATGCCGATGAGGTGTAGGGGCCGGCTGTCGCGGCCGGTGCGATAAATGGGGAAGGATGTCTCACAACACGGAGGTTGTTTGTCGTGTCATTCCATCTGTTGATCCTTCGCACCTGACCCCCCCGGCGATGTCGAAGCTCCGATTCATTCACGTTTACTGGATGTTGATGGCATTGGGCGCGATCAGCGCGCTGGTGGTTTCGCCGGGCGTATCGGGAAAACTGGATGGGGCGCGGGCCCAATTCCAGGTGATCTTCAAGCCGGTCTCCTCTCCCGTGCGATGGCTGTCATCCATGGCGGCGGCGGGGATGGGGGCGAATCGGGCGGTGGATGAAGGGGCCGAATCCAACGGCTCGCGGCCGCGTTCATCCGATGAGATCATCCGTGAGAATCAGCAGTTGAAGGTGGAGGTGGCGAACCTCAGCGCGCAACTGGCCGCCATGAAGGAATTGAACGCCGACCGTCGCCAGGTGGGGCGGGTGTTGCCGTTGTGCGAGCCGTTTAACGTGACCGGAGCCGATCCCGGCGGCCGCCAGTCATTGAGCCTGTCGGGCGGGTCGATGGATGGATTGCGCAACGGGCAGGCCGCGGTGTATGCCGGTGGGATCGCCGGGAGGGTGTCGCGAACCGGGGCCGGCGGCGCGCAGGTGCAACTGGTGACCGATGAGGCCTTTCGCGCCACCGGCTCGTTCGCCCGCTACGTGAAGGATGAAAAAGGGGCGATCGTGTTTCAGGCATTGACCGCCCCGGCCGTGCTGGTGCAGGGGGTGGGACAGGGGTCGATGCGGATTCGCATGTTGTCGATGCGCGAGATGAAATCGGCCGGCCTGGCCGTCGGCGACTGGGTGGTTTTGAACGATGCCGATTGGCCGCCCATTCTGCAGGGTTATCGCCTCGGCCGGATCGTCTCCATCAAGGAACTGCCCGAACAACCTCAATTCGCCGACATCCGCGTGCAGCCGTATGCCGACCTGATGGCGCTGCGCGAGGTGATGGTGATGGTGAAGGCCGGCGGTTAGATGCGATCACATTGAGCAGGGAATTTTTTATCGTTGCCCGGCCATTGGTCTTTTGAAATCATGCGTTGGTTCGCGGTTCTCATCCTCGCCTACCTGTCCATCGCCGTGCAAAGCGGCATGGAGGGGGTGGTGCGATGGTGGGGAGGCGGCCCGAATCTGGCGTTGCTGGCGGCGGTGTTCATCGCGGTCAACGCGCCCCGTGATGCCGCGCTGCTGGGGTGTTTTGTGATCGGCCTGATGCAGGACCTGGTCAGCCAGCAGCCGCTGGGGTTGTTCGCGGTGTCGTACGGATTGATGGGTTGGATCGTCAACGCCATGGGACAGGTGGTTTACCGTGCCCATCCGCTGACGCACGTGGCGTTGGCGTTGCTGGGGTCGGCGGTGACGGTGATGATGATCCTGCTGGCGGGGTGGTTGCATCCGCCGACCGCGGCGGGCGTCTCGGCCGGCGGCGCGGTGTTGCCGGCGGTGCGCGTGCCGATGGGGGGATTGCTGTCGGGCGCGGTCTGGACGGCCATCCTGGCCCCCATCGTGCTGGGAATCCTGCACCGGTTGCGCAAATGGTTCGCGTTTGAATCGACCCGCAGAAAATTAAGGGTGTATTGAGAACGGAGCCTGCCGGCCGTTCGTAGTTTCCTTGCCATCATGTTTGAACGTCGACTGAAAATATTCCTCGCGGCCCTGATCATCTTCACGATCGTGCTGGTTTTGCGCGCCGTCCAGGTGCAGGTGATTCAGCGGTCCGTCTGGCGCGAACAGGCCGGCCGGACGATGAAACGCAGCGAAACCCTCGAAACCACCCGCGGGAGAATCCTCGACCTTCGCGGCCGCGAACTGGCCATCGACGCCCCCTCCATCGACGCCTGCGTCGACTATCGCGCCATCCTCGAACGTCCCGATGAGGCATGGGTTCGCCGGCAGGCGATCAACCGGCTGCGCGCGCGGCTGGGAAGCGAGTACCGCTCAACCGATTCATCCGGCCGGCAGAAAATGATCGCCGATGAAATCGACCGCGTGAAACTCGACCTGCGGATCATGTGGGAACGGCTGGGCCGGATTTCCGGGCTGGGGGCCGATGAAATCCGCGCCATCCGCCTGGCCATCGTCCAGCGCGTCGAGATGCGCCGGCGTTACGTCTGGTATTACAACTACGTCGAGGCGATGCAGCGCTACCAGGATCGCGATGTCTCCCCATGGTATCGCCGCTGGCTGATTGATGATTCAGCTCAAACCCCCGAACTCGACCAGTTTGAATTGACCGTCGGCGAACAGCTCCAGCCCCATGCCATCCTCCGCAACATCAGCCTCGACGTGAACAACGAACTGGGCAAACACATGGACCAATACCCCGGCCTGGTCCTGCGCCCCGGCACGCATCGCTATTACCCTTACAACGAGGCCGCCTGCCACCTGCTGGGCCACCTCTCGCGCGTCGACCGCAAAGACCTGGAGAACGACCCGAACCTGGGCAAGGATGAGCTTCGCCAATATCTCCCCAACGACGTCATCGGCCGGACCGGGGTGGAGTCGCTGTGCGAACAGCGGCTTCGCGGGTCGCGCGGCCGCATCGACAGGCTTGTGGGCGAAAAACGCATCCTCGACACCATCGAGCCGGTGCCGGGACAGGATGTCCGCCTCAGCATCGACATCGAGCTTCAGCGCGAAATCCAGTCGCTCTATCGGCGCGTGCGGGTCGGGCTGGGCGAAGGCGCCCAGAACATCCACGAAATGCACGGCGCGGCCGTTGTCATCGACGTCAAAACCGGCGAGGTGCGGGCGCTGGCCTCATATCCGGATTTCAATCTCAACGAGCTGGACGACCGTTATCGTGAACTGGCCGGCGATGAAATCAACTCGCCGCTGTTGAACCGCGCCACCCAATCCCAGCTCGAACCCGGCTCCACCGCCAAGCCGATGGTCGGCCTTGGGGCCATCACCCAGGGTGAGGTGGGGCTGTACGAAGGGATTGAATGCACCGGCTATCTGAAACTTCACGGCCATGAATACGCCGAAGGGCGATGCTGGACCGCGTCGATGTATGCCGCCCAGCTCGGAAAAGCCGGCGTCGCCCATCATCCCTTCCCCATCCCCCACCACGGAACCCACGGCAACGCGGATGGTTTTCTAACCTTTTCCGAAGCGATCGAACGAAGCTGCAACGTATATTTTGAAACCCTCGGCGATCGGCTGGGCATCGAGGGTTTAAGCTTCTGGTTCGGACAGTTTGGCCTGGGCCGGCCCACCGGCATCGGCATCGCCGAGGCCTCAGGACGACTGCCCAGCGATTTCAACGGCCCCGCCTGGCGCCGGCCCGCCACGCGTTGGTTCGCCGCCATCGGACAGGGACAAATCTGGGCCACGCCCATCCAGATGGCCAACGTCGCCGCCACCATCGCGCGGGATGGCCAGTGGATCCGTCCCCACCTGATCGCGGATGAAAAACTCAAACCCGCCGATCTTGTGAACCTGCATCTGAATCCGCAGGCCCTGGCCGAAGCACGCCTGGGGATGACCCGCGTCGTCAACGGACCGGCCGGCACCGGGCGGGAACTGCACAACGATGAAATCCTCATCGCCGGAAAAACCGGCAGCGCCCAGGCCGCCCCGTTCAGCATCAAATTGCGCGATGCCGATGGCAAATTCATCCTCGACGAAAAAGGCCGGCCCAAACGACAGTATTTCACCCCCAGCACCCCCGAAAACCCCAATCCGCAAGTCCCCTGGTACATGGGATTCGGCCCCGAAGCCCACATCTCCCACGCCTGGTACATCGGCTTTGCGCCGGCCGACAAACCCCAGATCGCCTTCGCGGTGCTGGTTGAATATGGCGGCTCCGGCGGCATCGCCGGCGCCAGCATCGCACGGGGCGTCATCGAAAAATGCCTGGCCCTGGGATATTTATCCCCCGGCGCCACGGTCGCGATGACCCGGACTTCGGTGGCCTTTTCAGATTAACCGCGCATCAAAAAGGGCACATCCTTTTGAGATGTGCCCGGAGGAAAATTCTCTTTTCCCCTCTCCCGGTACTCCGGGGGAGGGCAAGGGTGGGGGCCTACTCCTGCTTTTTCGCCGTGTCCGCACCCATTTCCTGCGAGGTCATCAGAATCCGCAGTTGTTTGAGCGCCTGATCCGGTTTGCCGGCGTTTTTATAGGCGTCCGCCAGTTGAATGCGGATCGCGCGGGCGATGGCCGGGTCTTTCACATCCGGCAGAATCTCCGTGAAAAACGCGATCAGCGCGGCCGGCCCCTGTTTCTTGAGCGCATCGTTGGCGACGATCACCGCCGCAACGCCCGCGGCCGAGGGGTCCTTGGCCAGTTGCGCCAATCGGCCCACCACGTCGATGTACCCGCGCAACATCTCCAGTTGCGCCATTTCCGGCGGCAATCGACGCATGCCGTTGTCCCGGTCAGGGCGATCGCCCCGGCCCCGCCCGCCATAATCTTCATCCGGCGGTGGTGGACGATCCGGGTGCAACTCCGGCAATCCCGGCGGTGGCGGACCCGGCGGCTCTTCGGCCAGCGCCATCGGCGCGGCCATGAACAAACACAACATCATCGAACACAACTTCTTTCCATGCTTCATACGGCCTCCCGTGTGGTAGAGGTTGACTGAACACTTTCAAAATCCCTCGAGGGGAAACCCGGGTAACTCGGAAATGTCATCGCCCCCAATTGCGGCGACAACGCCTGATACTTCGGCATCAACTCGATCCCGCTGGGCAACTCCGGCATCCCCGGCATCGCCAGCAGGCTGTCCGATGTTTGCGGCGATGGTGTAGCCATGCCCGCCACGGTCGCCACGGGCTGCGGCGGCTGTGGTGCACTCACGGGGTGATGAGGCCACAGAGTAATCACCAAAGCCGCCGCCGCGGCCGCCATGCCGCCCATTGGCAACACCCAGCGCCAACTTTGGCGGCGCCCCAGCACCTGTGCCGCCAAATCACCGGGATACCGCACCGCCTGGTACGCCTCCCGTCCTCGCTCAACCGCTTGTCGCAACTGTCTCATATCAATCCACCCTGTCGGGTTACATCCACTGTTTCAATCTCTCCCGCATCGCCCGCAGCGCCTGATGAACCGTCGCCTTGACCGTCCCGGTTGCACATCCCATCGCCCGGGCCGATTCCTCCACCGACAACTGCTCAAAAAACCTCAAGATCACCGCCTCCCGCTGTCGATCCGGCAGTTGTTCCAAAACCGCCCGCAACGCCTGGCGCTGCTCATCTCCATCAACCTGGCCGGCCGGATCATCCACCGCCGCCATGTCGCACGTTTCCAAATCCCTGCCACCTCCGGCTCTTGTCGTCCGCCGAACTTCCCGGCTGACGTTGATCGCGATTCCCATCGACCACGTTTGTAACTTGCTGTCACCTCTGAACTTATGCAAATTCTGCAAAAAACGCAGTGCCGTCTCCTGCACCGCCTCGCGTGCCAGATCCGCATCTCCCAGCAAACCCAGGCACATCCGATACCATGGATCCTGCAACTGCCTGAGCAGCCGCGACTGTGCGTCACGCTCACCTCGTCGTGCTGCCTCAATCGTCCGATCCACGCTGCTTCCCGTCTCAGTATGTAATCTGTGCGACCTGAACCCCGGCGGTTTAGCCGGGATGCAATTTTTCAATTCCCAACAAAATCCACAAACTCCACAAACTTTTCATTTCGGCGGACGTTGTATTATCCGGGCCGGCACAGTATCGTATCGCCCCTTCCGTTTTTTACCGGACCTGATCCGAGGGCGTCTTTGGGCCTTGGGATGGATTGAAGTAAATCCGTCTCAAGTGTCTGTAATATAACGAGTTGTCGGAAGAATAAGACGCTGTCATCCAAATGAGCATACAATGAATCACGTGCGTAACGACATCCGTAACGTTGCCATCATCGCCCACGTTGACCATGGCAAAACCACCCTGGTCGACGCCTTGTTGCGCCAATCGGGCAACTTTCGCGACTCGCAATTGCAGCAGGAATGTCTGCTGGATTCCAATCCGCTGGAACGCGAACGCGGCATCACCATCCTGGCCAAAAACGTCTCGATCAACTACACCGATTCATCGGGCAACACCACCAAGATCAACCTGATCGACACCCCGGGCCACGCTGATTTTGGCGGCGAAGTCGAGCGCGTCCTCTCCATGGCCGATGGCGTTTTTCTGCTGGTCGATGCGGCCGAAGGCGCCATGCCGCAAACCCGTTTTGTGCTGAAAAAAGCCTTCCAGCACGAGTTGCGCCCCATCGTCGTCATCAACAAGATCGACCGCTCCGACGCCCGCGCCAACGAGGTGCTCGACGAAGTGTTCGACCTGTTCGTCGAACTGGGCGCCGATGATGAGACGTTGGATTTTCCGGTCCTCTACGCCAGCGGACGGGCCGGCGTCGCTTCGTGGTCTTTGGAGGAGCCGGGCAAGGACATTCAACCCGTTTATGAAGCGTTGTTGCGCCACGTTCCGGCCCCGCACGGCGACCCGGACAAGTCGCTGCAAATTCAGATCACCACGATTCATTACAACGATTACGTCGGTCGGATCGGCGTCGGTCGAATTTATAACGGCATCATCCGTTCCGGCCAGCAGATCAAGATCATTCGGCGCGACGGCAAGGAAATCACCAGCCGCGTGCAGCAGGTGCAGGTGTTTGACGGCCTGGGCCGGCGGACGGTCGAACAGGCCGAAGCGGGGGACATCGTCGCACTGGTGGGCCTGGAATCGGTGGACATCGGCGACAGCATCTGCGACCCGACCAACCCCCAGCCGCTGGCCGCACAGGAAATCGAGCCGCCGACGCTGACGATGCTGTTCAGCGTCAACGACTCTCCCTTTGCCGGCAAGGAAGGCAAGTACGTCACCAGCCGCAACTTGCGTGAAAGGCTGTTTAAGGAGCTGGAATCCAACGTGGCACTGAAGGTCGAGGAGACCGAAAACCGCGATGCGATGAAAGTATCCGGCCGCGGTTTGCTGCATCTGGGCATCCTGATCGAAAACATGCGCCGAGAGGGGTATGAATTGTCGATCTCCAAACCGCACGTCATCACCCGCAAAAACGCCGAGGGGCAGATCGAAGAACCGATCGAGTACCTGGTGGTCGATGTGCCGGAAAAAAACATGGGGGGCGTGATGGAGCTGGTCGGCAACCGCCGTGGCGAACTGGTCCGCATGGACAACCGCAATGGCCAGGTCCACCTCGAATTCACCATCCCCGCACGCGGCCTGATCGGCCTGCGTACGCGGATGCTCACGGCCACCCAAGGCCAGGCCATCATACACCATAACTTCTTTGAATACGCGGCTTTACGAGGCGAAGTGCCGGCTCGCGCCAATGGTGTGATGGTCAGCAATTGTGCCGGCACGGTCAACGCCTATGCCTTGAACAACCTCCAGGAACGGGGTGTGATGTTCGTAGAGCCGACCAACCCGGTTTATGAAGGCCAGATCGTCGCCGAAAACGCCCGTGACAGCGACATGGTCGTCAACCCCACCACGACCAAAAAGCTGACCAACATGCGCACCACCTCCAGCGATGAAAACATCATCCTCAAGCCGGCGCGCAAAATGACGTTGGAACAGGCATTGGAATACATCGAGGAAGATGAGCTGGTTGAAGTCACCCCCACCAGCATTCGCCTGCGGAAGGAATTTTTGACGGAAAACCAGCGCAAAAAATCCAATCGCAAACCGGCGACCGTCGAGGTGTGATCCGAAACCTCCGAACAGCAACATTCAGACGTCGCCGTCTTGCCTGTTGTCGCGGCGGCAAAGTTTTCCCATTTTCCCATGAAATTGGTAACGTTGGCGGGCGATGTTGTCCCATCCGCGAAATTTTAATTATTTGGCCTTGGAAGCATGAATTTTACCCTTGATGAGCGGGTGGGATGGGTCTATCGTGTGAGCAGTCGGAAATTTGAACTGATCCACTGACCAATTGAAGTCGGTGGTGTCCATAAATGGGACAAGACCACGAGGAAGTTGATCGGGGTAAGGAGAGGGAGTTCATGTCGCCGACTGGAGTGAAATGCTGGTGTGACAATCAGTGGGTGAATTGATTCGCACTATAAGCCGCTTCAGGCTGGTGCCCGACCCATGGCGCCAGGTGAACTTGAGTCCCGGCCTTCCTGCGTGGGTGAGGCCGGGGCTTTTTTTGTTTATGGGGTGAAAAAACTGGACCTGGGGGGATATGGGGCGATAATACGGTTGGGGATTGGCAACCGGCCGGGGTTTGCGTCATGGCCACCGTCAAAGGTTATTTTCAGAACATTTTCGAGAACGTCCGCACGATCGCGATCGGGATGAAGATCACGATCAAATATTGTTTTCAGAAGACCGTGACGGTGCATTATCCGGAGCATCGGCTGAGTTTCGCGCCGCGGTATCGGGGGATTCACGAATTTGAGGCCGACAAGTGCATCGCGTGCGACCTGTGCGCCAAGGCCTGTCCGGTGGATTGCATTTACATTGATAAAAGCGCGCCCCGCAAGATTGATAAAAAGACCGGCAAGGCGGCCGGCGGCGAGTTGCTGCGGTTCGCGATTGATTACAGCAAATGTCTGTTTTGCGCCCTCTGCACCGAGCCATGTCCGACGCTGTGTATTCACATGGGCAAGCTGCATGACCTGAGCAGCTATACGCGAAAAGAGGTCGTGGTGGAGTTCGCGGAGCTGGCCAAGGAGGGGTTGAACACGCCGATACCGCTTTGGATGGAGAAAAACCGGGACCGGATCGGGTGGGTGAAAGAGGAATATGACCGGGTCAAATCGCGCACGCTGGCGACGACGGCGGCGGACATCGTGGCGGTGAAATAGGGTCAACCGATGCGCATCGCGGGAACATACCGGAGGGTTGCTTGAAGCGGAATCGGCGGCGCATCCTGATCTACGTTGTTTTGTTGCTGGTGTGCATCGTGGCGCTGGCCGCCCCGCTGTACAACCGGCAGACGCCCCGGCTGTGGGGGATGCCGTTTTTCATCTGGTTTCAACTGGTTTGGGTGGTTGTGGCCGCGGTGGCCACGGCGGTGGCGCATCGTGCCGCGGGAGATCAGAACTGAATCATGGGTACCGCGGGCATCGTCATCTTTGTCGGCTTGTTCGCATTGGTGACGATCATCGGTTTCATCGCCGCGCATTGGCGCAAAGGCGATCTGGATCAACTGCATGAATGGGGGCTGGGGGGGAGGCGGTTCGGGACGATCGTTTCGTGGTTTCTGCTGGGCGGGGATTTGTACACGGCCTATACGCTGATCGCGGTGCCGGCGTTGGTTTTCGGCGCGGGCGCGATCGGGTTTTTCGCCCTGCCATATGCGTTGATCGCTTTTATCCTTGGATTTGTCACGTTGCCGAGATTGTGGGATGTGGCCCATCAAAACGGGTACGTCACGGCGGCGGATTTTGTGCAGGGGCATTTTCAGAGCAGGACGTTGGGGGTGCTGGTGGCGATCACCGCCATCTTCGCGACGCTGCCTTATCTGGCGCTGCAGTTGGTGGGGATGGAGGTGGCACTGGCGGGGCTGGGGTTGCCGACCGGGGCGTTTTCCGGCGATCTGCCGTTGATTGTCGCGTTTTTGATCCTGGCGGCCTACACCTATTCCAGCGGATTGAGGGCGCCGGCGGCGATTTCACTGGTGAAAGATTCGCTGATCTACGTGGTCATCATCGCCGCGGCCATCGTGATCCCGAAGCAACTGGGGGGATATGGCCATCTTTTTGATGCGTTGCCCGCCGGCAAGAAGGTTTTGACGATGACAGCGCACAACACCGGCACGGTGGGCGCTTACATGACCTTGGCGCTGGGTTCGGCGCTGGCGTTGTTTTTGTATCCTCACGCGACCACCGGCATTTTCGCGGCCAAGAATGGGCGGGTGGTTCGGCGGAACATGGCTTTGCTTCCGATGTACACCGTGTTGCTGGGGTTCGTGATGATGCTGGGATACATGGCGTACGTCGCGGGCGTGCAGCACATGCCGCAGTACGCCGGCGGATTCAAGGCGTACGGTCCCAATTACGCGGTGGTAGCGCTATTTCTGCATTCGTTTCCAGGCTGGTTCGCGGGGATCGCGCTGGCCGCGATTGCGATTGGGGCATTGGTTCCGGCGGCGGTCATGTCCATCGCGGCGGCCAATTTGTTCGCCCGCAATCTGTATCTGCCGATGCGAAAGAACGTTACAGCGCGGGAGGAGACGCTGGTGGCCAAACTGGTCTCGCTGGGGATCAAGGTGGGGGCGATCGCGTTCATTTTGCTGGTTCCGGTGGAGTTTGCGATTCAGTTTCAGCTTCTGGGGGGCATCTGGATCATCCAGTTGTTTCCGGCGTTGATGTTGTCGCTGTACATCCCGTGGATGCGCCGGGAGGGGTTGATCGCCGGTTGGGTGGTCGGGACGGCCCTGGGCACCTGGATGGCGGCGTCGCAGGGGTTTGCCACGGCGGTTTATCCGCTGCATCTGTTTGGATGGACGTTTCCGGGATATGCCGCCCTCTATTCGGTGGTTGCGAACCTGGTGGTGACGTTGGGGGTCAGCCTGATGATTCCGCGGAACAGGTCGGGTTCGGCTGGGAAGACGGCCGAATTGGCCGTCCGATAAATCAAATCGCTGAAAAAAGTGATGGGGAAATTAAGAAGGGTGGGAGTTGTTCCGATGAAAAACGTGTCACCTGATTCGTGTGGCTGAGCCAGAAATGGAAGGTTGCACGGAAAGGGCGTGTTCGGCCGCGGTGGCCGGCATGGCGCATGTGAGCGCTGCCTCGTGTTTAGCAGGCCGCGTGGTCTGAATGGTGTGTGGACCGCACGAGGGAAGTGGGAAACGCCTTTTTCGGGAGACACGATATGAAGGCGATGAAGAATTTGTTGGCCAAGTTGGTCAAGGACGAGCAGGGCGGCGAAGTTTTGGAATACGCCCTGATCGCGGGTCTGATTGTGGTGGCGGCGATCGCCGTCATCGGATCGGTCGGGACCAAGGTTTTGGCCCGTTGGACCGCGCTCAACAGCTCGCTGTAAGCGATCTGAGCGTGAAGACAGGGGCAGGCGACGCGGATTGGCGGGCTAGTTTGGCCGTTGTCCGCGTCGCCGGCCGTTTAACGGGGGCCGAAGCCGGTGGATGGAGCAGGGCGATGGGATGGATGAGCAGGCTGTGGCGGGATGAATGCGGCGGGGAGACGATTGAATATGCGCTGATCCTGGGTCTGATCATCGTGACGGCGATCGCGGTGATCGGGACGGTGGGGACGAAGGTGTTGGCGCGGTGGACGAGCGTGAATTCTTCATTGTAGGGATGCGATGAGCGGGTATCACCTGGCGATGTGTGGGCCGTTGTTCGCGATGCTGGTTTTGGCGGCGGTGGGGGATGCGCGGACGAGACGGATACCCAACGTGCTGACGGTTTGCCTGGCGGTGATGGGGTTGGCGCAGAGTTTCATGCCGACCCACACGGTGGGGCCGTTGCAGTCGCTGGGAGGGTTGGGGCTGGGGTTCGGGTTGACTTTCATTCTGTTCGCGATGGGCGCGTTGGGGGGCGGGGACGTGAAATTGATGGCGGGGGTGGGTGCGTGGGTGGGGGTGTGGCCGGTGGCGATGATTTTCGCCGGCTCGGCCGTGGTGGGGATGATCATCGTATTGACGCAGTCGGCGAAGCAGGGGCGGATGAAGGTGTTGTTCAGGAACAGCGCGGTGTTGGCGTTGAACCTGGTCCACGTGGGGGATGTGGGCGTGGATCACGTGAGCCAGACGGGCAGGGAGTGCCGGTCGGTGGATCGGCCGTTGCCGTACGCGGTGCCGGTGTTGATCGCGACGGTGGGGGTGTTGCTCCTGGGTTGAGGAAATCATCATGGAAAACGGATTCGATAAGAACGTGAAATTCCCATCGTCCCAATCCTCCATTGTCGCAAGAGGACGACGGGGCCGGGGCAACGCGGTTCTGGAGACGGTGCTGGTGTTGACGCTGGTGCTGTTGCCGGTGTTGTTCATCACGGTGGAGTGGGGGTATTACCTGTACGTGAAGAATTGCCTGCAGGCGGCGGCGCGCGAGGGGGCGCGGGTGGCGATTTTGGCCACTTCGGACAATACGGATGTGACCACCGCGGTGGACAACGCGATGACACCGACGAGCATTCCCAAGGCGAATTACACCATCAAGGTGACGGACCTGAACAACAACCCGCTGACGTTATCGGGTCTGGCGGCGGGGACCAACATCAAGGTGAGCGTGGAATGCAGTTGGGGGACGGTGGGATGGAAAAGCGCGTTTCCCACGATCGGGTCCAACAAAAAAGTGCTTGGCATCACAGTGATGCGGCGGGAATGAGGACGTAAAAAAAGATGCTCCTGTGAGATGCCCCGGAACCGATGTTTCCGGGGCATTTTGTTTTGGTTGAATGCCGCGAAGAACAATCGGACCGTTAGGAAAAAGAATCAGAGTCGATCTAAAGCGCACAGATGATCCAACCGACAAAATGAAGGAAGCCGTTGTGATTTTTGGGAGATCATTATGAACGTCAAAGCAATCGTACCGTTGAGCGTGGCCCTGGTGCTGGGCCTGGTGGCGGCCCTGACCGCATGGCAGTTGACCAGCCGGCAGGGGCAAAAGACCGGCCAGCAGAAGGCATCCGCCCAGGTGGTGGTTTTGAAGGAGAACGTGACTCCGGGAACGGAGTTGCGGCCGGAGAGCCTGACGATGGGGCCGGCCGGCAGCGAGAAGGCGCCATCGGGGACGTTTACCTCGGTGGAGCAGGTGGCGGGGCGCGTTTCGACCGTGCCGATGGTCGTGGGCCAGCCGGTGTTCGACACGTTGTTGGCGCCCAAGGGGACCGGTTCGGGTCTGCAGGCGCTGGTGCCGGCGGGGATGCGGGCGATCACGGTTGAAGTGAACGAATTCAGCGGCGTGGCGGGATTGCTGGCGCCGGGATGCCGGGTGGACGTTGTGATGACGATGCCGGGCGAACGAAGCGGCGAAAACCTGGCGCGGACGATCTGCCAGGACATCAAGGTGACGGCCGTGGGGCAGCAGATCGGACGGGAAAAGAGCAAGGATGAGGATGAAAAGGGGATGTCGCGCAGCGTGACGTTGCTGGTGACGCCGCGGGATGCGGAGGCGATCGAGCTGGGGGCGAGCATGGGCCGGCCCCGGCTGGTGCTGCGTGGAAGCCAGGACAAGGAACTGGAGGCGAGCGCCGGGGTGACGCTGGCGGAATTGCGTGGCGATCCGCAGAAGCAGTCGGCCGATCCGTTTGTGAACCGGCCGGTGGAGCAGGTGCAGCCGGCCACCCGCCCCAGCGAACGGATGGTTGACAGCCGTCCAACGCAGCGGACGCGGACGGTGCAGATCATTCGTGCGGGCAACGTCAGCACGATGACCTTTGAGGTGGCCGCGCCGGAGGCGGTGACGCGGGTTCCGTTGGATCGGTAAGGGAAGGGTGAGGATCAATCCGTGGCGTGAATCGGATGATCGGGAAACAAGTTGAAATTGGAATTCAAGATGGAGCGCCAGATGCGTAACAATCGGACAGGTCGGGCACTGTGGAAATGGGTTGGGGCGGCGGTGGTGTTCGGCAGCGTTGTGATGGCGACGGCCCAGTCGACGCCCGCGACCAAGCCGGCGGAACAGTCGGTGGTCGCCCAGGGAACGGACGCCACGGGGCAGATCAAACTGTCGGTGAACAAGAACGCCGTGGTGACGACCAAGTCGCCGTACAAACGGCTGAGCATCGCCCAGCCGGAGGTGGCGGACGTCAATCCGATCGGCCCGCAGACAATCCTGGTGACGGCGAAAAAAGCCGGCAGCACGCAGATCGTGCTGTGGGATGACCAGGATCAATCGCAGGTGATCGACGTCACCGTCGAGATGGACCTGGCGGCGCTGCAGGAGCAGCTCACCAAGATGTTTCCCACGTCCAAAATCGACGTGGCGAGCTTGAACGGGTCGATCGCCCTGCGCGGGCGGGTTCCCTCCGTGATGGTGGGGGAACAGGCCGTGATGGTGGCCGGTCCTTATGGGAAAGTATTGAATTTTCTTGAAGTGTACGGCGGCCAGCAGGTGATGTTGCAGGTGCGCTTCGCGGAGGTGTCGCGGTCGGCGGTGGATTCGCTGGGCGTGAACGTGGGCTTTACCGATGGCGTGGGATATGGGGGGAGCAACATCGGGCAGGTCAACCCGTTTGGCGTGATCGGGGCGACCGACACGACGCCGGACCGGTTGGCGCTGACCAGCCCCAATCCGGGCGTGACGTTGTTCGGCCGGGGGCAGTTTGGATCGACCTCGCTGGCGGTGTTCGTCAATGCGTTGCGGCAGAACAACCTGCTGCGGATGCTGGCCGAGCCGAACCTGATCGCGATCAGCGGCCAGGAGGCGAGTTTTCTGGCGGGCGGCGAGTTTCCGATTCCCGTCACCCAGGGTGGCGGCGGCGAAGGAGGCACGGCTGTCACGGTGGAATATCGCGAGTTCGGCGTGAAGCTGAATTTTCTGCCGACGGTGCTGGGCGATGGAAGGATCCGGTTGAAAGTCGCCCCCGAGGTGAGCGATTTGGATTTCACGACGGCGGTGCGGTTCAACGGGTTTGTGATTCCCGGGCTGACCAGCCGAAAGGTGCAGACGACGATCGAACTGGCCGAGGGGCAGACGTTCGCGATCGCCGGATTGCTCAACAACAGCGTGTCGGCGACCAAGGATGTGACGCCGGTGCTGGGGGACATTCCGATCCTGGGGGCGTTGTTCCGGTCGGTTCGCTATCAGCGCAAGGAGACCGAGCTGGTGGTGCTGGTGACGCCGAAGCTGGTGGAGGGGATGAACCCCGACCAGGTTCCGACGCTGCCGGGGGAATATTGGCGGCATCCCAGCGAAGGGGAGTTGTTCTGGAAGAAGGACATCGGCGGCCCGGCGGCCGATCCGCGGCAGGGACCGACATCCCGGCCGGCGGGTCCGCAGCAACCGGCGCCGCGATTCCAGGGGCAGTATGGATACGTCCAGCCGACGACGGCGAGCGTGCCGGCCGGCGGGAAATGAATGGGTATGACCCTGTAGATTGAGGGCCAACGATGTATTTGCAATTGAACAGCGTGATCGTGGACGCCGATGCGACCAACCGCCAGGAGATGGCCAATTTTCTCGGGCAGTTCGGCGTCAGCGTGATGTCGCAACTGCCTTCATTGGAGATGTTGCCGGCGATGTTGTCGCGGAGCGATGCGCCGCAACTGGTCATCATCAACCTGGACCCCAATGCCCGGGAGATGATGAAGAAGGTGGCGCATCTGCCCAGGCAGCACCAGCAGGTCAGTTTTTTCCTGATGTCGCAGGTGCTGGACCCGGATTTGTTGATGGAGGCGATGCACGCGGGCGTACGCGAATTCATCCCGTTGCCGATGACCGAGGCGAAATTCTCGTCGGCGCTGGAGCGGGTGGCCCAGCAATACGGCATGGGCAAGCGGGCGAAGATGATCCACATCATCCCGACGATGGGCGGGTGCGGATCGACGACCGTGGCGTGCAACGTGGCGGCGGCGCTGGCCAAGCATGGCAAGACGGCGCTGATCGACCTGGATTTGATTCGCGGCGGCGTGGCGAGTTATTTCGACGTGCGGCCGCGCTACACGATCGCGGACGTGATGGAATCGACCTCAACGGTGGACCGACAGCTTTTGGACAACGCGCTGACGATTCATCAGGGAAGCACTCTTGCGATCCTGGCCCGGCCGGAATTGCCGGAGGATACGCAGCGCGTGACCGTGCAGGGCGTCAGCCGGTTGCTGGGGGTGATGGGAAGAATGTTCGATTACGTCGTCGTTGATTCGACGATGAGCATCGATCCGATCTACACCTCCACCATCCAGGCGTCGGATGTGAACGTGATCGTGATGCAGCTCAACGTGCCCAGCGCGCGGAACACCGAGCGTTTTGTGGGGGCGTTGCGGCGGATGGGGATCGAGTCATCCAAGATCCGGGTCATCGTCAACCGGTTTGAGAAAAAGGGTTGGGACATCGAACCGAGCGAGGTGGAGCGGGCGCTGGGCCTGAAGATCGCATGGATGGTTCCCAATGATTTCAAGAACGCGATCGGGGCGATCAATTTCGGCGAGCCGGTGGTGTTGCGGACGCCGCGCGCGGAAATGAGCGTGAGTCTGCGCGAACTGGCCGGCACGTTCAATGGCCGGGCCGGGCACAATTGAATGATGAACGGGTGACATCAGCCAGGGACAAATAAATCATGGGATTATTCACACGAAACAATCAGGTGACGGCCACGGTGACGCCTTCGCCGGCGGCGGGCAATTCGGCGCCGATCGTCGATCCGCCGGCGGCTCTAGCGGCGGCGACGCCGGCGCCAGCGGCCCCCAGGCCGGCGCCCGCGGCAGTGCCTCCGCAGCAGACCGAACGGCAGATCTACCTTCAGCAGTTGAAGGTTCGTCTGCACCAGCAACTGGTGGAACGTCTGGACATGCAGAACATGCGGGCTTTGCCGCCGGAGGTGGTGAGGGCCGAGGTGCGGGTGCTGATCCGCGAGCTGTGCCAGTCGGAGAAGAGCCTGATCAACCAGTCGGAGCAGGAAAAGCTCATGGACGACGTCATGGATGAGACGTTCGGCCTTGGGCCGCTGGAGACGTTGTTGAAGGACCCGACGATCACCGACATCCTGGTCAACAAGTTCGACCGCATCTATTGCGAAAAGCGGGGCCGCCTGGAGGCGGTGGACGTGCGATTCCGCGACAACGCGCACCTGCGGCAGATCATCGACAGGATCGTGGCGCTGGTGGGCCGGCGGGTGGATGAGATCAGCCCGATGGTGGATGCGCGGTTGACCGATGGTTCGCGCGTGAACGCGATCATTCCGCCGCTGGCGCTGGATGGCCCGGCGATGTCGATCCGGCGGTTTGGTTCCAAGCCGATGCAACTGGAAGACCTGATCCGCCATGGGGCGTTTCCGCCGGCCGTGATGGATTTTCTGTCGGCGGCCGTGCAGGCGCGGGTGAACATTCTGATCAGCGGTGGAACCGGTTCGGGCAAGACGACGTTGTTAAACTGCCTGTCGCGGTACGTCCCGACCGACGAGCGCGTCATCACGATCGAGGATGCGGCCGAATTGCAGTTGCAGCAGCCGCACGTGGTTCGACTGGAGACCCGCCCGCCCAACATTGAAGGCAAGGGCGAAGTCACCCAGCGCGACCTGGTGAAGAACTGTCTGCGAATGCGGCCGGATCGGATCATCATCGGCGAGGTGCGCGGCGGCGAGGCGCTGGACATGCTCCAGGCGATGAACACCGGTCACGAAGGATCGATGACCACGGTTCACGCCAACAACACGCGCGACGCCCTGGGCCGGCTGGAAGTGATGATCGCGATGGCCGGTTACGACATCCCGATGCGGGCCTTGCGGCAACAGGTGGCCAGCGCCATCCAGGTGATCGTGCAGGCCCAACGTCTGCCCGGCGGCAAGCGCAAAGTGACCCGCGTGAGCGAAATCACGGGGATGGAAGGGGAGCAGATCCAGATGCACGACCTGTTCCACTATGAACAGAAGGGCGTCAACAGCGAAGGGCACGCGCAGGGACATTTTGTCTGCTCGGGCATCCGGCCGCGCGTGGCTGAACGCATCGAAAACCGGGGCATCCGGCTGCCGATGGACCTGTTCCAGCGGCGAACCATCGAAGAATAAATCCCAACCGACCCAGCGAGGCGCAAGATGATGATCCTACTTCCCATTTTGATCGCGATGACGGTCATGCTGATCGTCTGGGGCGTCTGGCAGTTGATCGCCGGCGGCGTGTTCGGCGAAAAGAAAAAGCTGGTTCGCCGACTCAGCTCCGAAAGTTCCCGGCCGGTCGAACAGCCGGGCCAGCGGACCACCGTTCGACTGCAGACGGATGTGACCGGATTTTCGGCCACGTTGATCCGGTGGCGGCCGATGGCCTCGCTCTATCGCCGCATTCTGCACGCCTATCCGGCCATGACGTTGACGCGGTTTCTGGCCGTGGCGGCCGCGATCGCCTTCTTTTCGGCGTTGATCGTCGGGGCGGTCCTCGGCTCGATCCTGATGGGCGTCGTGGCCGGGGGGATCGGTGGTTACGTGCCGTTTTTCCTGCTCAACAACAAGCGCAACAAGCGACAAAAGCTGATCGCCCTGCAGATTCCCGAATCGCTGGATTTTCTGTCGCGCATCCTCAAGGCCGGACACAGTTTAAGCACCGGCCTGCAAATGATGAGCCAGGAGCTTCCCCAGCCGATCGCCGCCGAATTCGGGCGTTGCTATGACCAGCACAGCCTCGGCCAGTCGCTGGAAGACTGCCTGCGCGACATGGCCGCCCGCATCGACTCGACCGATTTCGCCTTTTTCGTCACCGCGGTGCTGATTCAGCGCCAGACCGGCGGCGATTTGTCCGAGGTGCTCAACAACATCAGCGGCATGATCCGCCAGCGCGTGCGGCTGCAGCAGCACGTCAAGGCCAAGACGGCCGAAGGGCGGTTCACCGGTTACATCCTGGTCGCCTTTCCGGCCGTGATGTTCGTGGTGGCGTACGTCATGAACCCCGATTACGCCAGCGTGCTGTTGCACACCTCCACGGGATTGATGCTGCTGGGCATCGCCTTCGGGTTGCAGATGGCCGGTTTGTTCGCCATCCGAAAGATCACGACCGTCCGGGTGTAAACGACAGCGATTGGAGCGGATCACATGGACCCTAAATTATTGTTTCTCGGATGCACGTTCGGCGCGGTGACGATCATTGCGTATTTCGCGTCGATGGTGCTGTTGCGCAGCGGCGAGGATCGCGCGTTGCGTTCGCGTCTGAGCGGCGAGGAGAACCAGACCCCGACCCAGCAGGGCAAGGGAAAGTTCGTTTCGCTGGTGGAGCGATTCAGCCAGGCCGCCGCCAAGCCGTTTATGCCCAAGTCGAGGGAAAAGCAATCCGCGCTGCGGCGGGATCTTGGCTACGCGGGCATTTATTCCCCGTCGGCGATCAAGCTGGTGATGGCCTGCAAGTTCAGTTGCCTGATCGCGGGCCTGTTCTGCGGGTATTTTCTGGACTGGATGATGGGCACGTCGATGCTGGCGCTGCCGTTGGGCGGGATCATCGGCTATCTCGCCCCCAGGTTGTGGATGCGACTGGCGATCAAATCCAACCAGAAGGCGATGAATTACGGCCTGCCGGATGCGCTGGATCTGATGGTGGTCTGCGTCGAGGCGGGGTTGACGATCGACGCCGCCATGCAGCGGGTGGGCCAGGAGATGCAGATCGCCCATCCGTCCATCAGCCGCGAGCTGGCGATCGCGCACATGGAGACGCGCGTGGGCCTGTCGCGGTCCGAATCGCTCAAGAACCTGGGCGTTCGCACCGGATCGACGGCGTTTCAGTCGCTGGCGGCGATGCTCGTGCAGGCCGACCGGTTTGGCACCAGCATCGCTTCGGCGTTGCGCATCCACGCCGAGAGTCTGCGCAACAACCGTCAGCACGCGGCCGAGGAACTGGCCGCCAAAGCCTCCGTGAAAATGAGTTTTCCGCTGGTGCTTTTCATCTTCCCGGCCACGTTCATCGTGCTGGCCGGGCCGACCGTCATCGGTTTGATGAACAGCGCCTTATTTAAGTAGTCAAATGAACCGATGCTATTAGAAAGCGAGTGATGGACATGAACGCAATGATGAACAATTTTCGCAACACGGCCCTGTCGGTCCTGGGTTTGGCGCTGCTGGCCGGCTGCCACAACAAGGCCAACGAGCCTTCGGCGATGGATTTTCCGAAACAGGATGAGGTTCGGTCGATCAACCGGTTCAATGAGGCTCAGTCGGCCGCCGGGGCGCGCAACGATGCGACGCTCTACCCGGTCCATTTCAACGGCTCAGCGCTCAGCTCGCTGGGTGCGCGCAAGCTGGATGACATGGTGGCCGACGATGATGCGTGCGAACCGATGATGGTTTACGTCAATCTGGACGACAACGACCCCCGCACCGAGAAGCGCCGATCGGCTGTCGTGGCGTATCTGAAGGATTCGGGTTTGCGCGATGAACAGATCAAGCTGGCCGAAGGTCGCAACCCGGATGTGCATGCTCCCTCATCGCTGGGCGCATCGCAACTGTATCGGGTTGAGGATGGAAAGCTCAGCAACAACGTCCAGCCTTCTGGTGATGATGGTGCAGGCTCGGCAGCCCCCGCTGCAAGCAGTTCCGCCAGCGCGAAATAACGCGCTGATGGACTGTTGACGGCGTCTTCCGGAGTGGAGAGCCGGGGCGGCTCAACGGTAGGCCATGGAATCCAAGCCTCAGAAAGGCTTGTTTCCATGGCCTGTCGTCGTTGATATGATAACCGTCATAAGCCTTGCATGGTCAAAGGCTTATCCTGATGGATGCCGATGGATGGCGATCCAAACCCGATGGCCCGCCGGTTCGTATCAATCGGTGGAGCGCCTTGACGGATGATTCGGGTGGGGCATACTTGCCCCCCTTGTAGTGACAGGTTTTATGCGTCGATACCGGCAT
This sequence comes from Phycisphaerales bacterium, assembly GCA_020853095.1. Classification (GTDB taxonomy): domain Bacteria; phylum Planctomycetota; class Phycisphaerae; order Tepidisphaerales; family Tepidisphaeraceae; genus JADYZN01. The sequence continues at coordinate 21,534 of JADYZN010000055.1, forward strand.
ATATTGGCCGCGGTGATCGTGACGACGGCGTTGTGCGCCGATCGGGTCGGCGCGCCCGCCTCGGCGATGCCGCCGCAATTTGTGCAGTTGGCCCGCCAGCTCGCCGGCCGGCTGGGCGCGGGATTGCGCAAGACCGTGCCGATGACCCGGCTGGCCGTCGCGGCCCATCATCGCATCGCATCGCCCGCCCAGCGGGTTGATGCCCGGCCGGTCGATGCGATCGTCCATCGAGTTGAGTGCCCGCCATTTCGTTTTCGCCTTCCTCCGCCCGCTTTGATCCTGGCTTGATCTTTCTTGATGACACCGGCCGCACGGCGGCGGATTTCATCGTTTCCCGGCCGTATTTTCCGCACGTTTTTTGACCAATCGACTTCAGGTGATCTCATGGCAGTGAGTTTTGGCAAGATTTTGACAAAAGTATTCGGCAGCCGCAACGAGCGACTGCTCAAGCGTTATTACCGCATCGTGACTCAGATCAATGGGATGGAGGAGAAGATCCAGGCTCAGAGCGATGCGCAGTTGCGCGACCGCGCCCAGGAATTGCGCGCGGGGCTGATGGCGGGCAAGTTGCGCTCGATGGATGTGCTGCCCGAGGCGTTCGCGCTGATCCGCGAGTCGATGGACCGGCACATCGGCATCCGGGCGATCTTCAATCCGGAGGAGAATTTCGATCCCGACAAGCTCGACGATGCGATGCTCCAGGCGTACGACCAGGTGCAGCAGCGGATGATCAACAGCGGCGAGTCGTGGCAGCAGGTGCCGATCCCGACCGAGATTTATACGGCCGTCCGCAAGCTGTATCCCGAATCCCGCCCGCCGTTTCGCGCGCGGTGCTTTGACGTGCAGTTGATCGGCGGGTTGGTGATGTACGAAGGCCGGATCGCGGAAATGGCCACCGGCGAGGGCAAGACGTTCGTCGCGCCGCTGGCCTGTTTCATGCGCGTGCTGGAGGGGATGCACTGTCACGTGGTGACGGTGAACGATTACCTGGTCCGCCGCGACGCGACCTGGGTGAAACCGGCGTTTGAGAACCTGGGGATGACGGTGGGGTACATCCAGGCCGAAATGGAGCCGGGCGGCCAGACCCGCAGGAAGATGTACGAGTGCGACATCACCTACGGCATGAACAGCGAGTTCGGGTTTGATTTTCTGCGCGACAACATGAAGGAGCGGGCCGATTTGCAGGTGCAGGGGCCGCTGGACTTCGCGATCGTGGACGAGGTGGACTCGATCCTGATCGACGAGGCGCGCACGCCGCTGATTATTTCCGGCGGCGCGCACGATGATGCGCCCAAGTATCGGGCCGCGGACGCGGTGGCGCGCAAGGTGATCGAGCTGAACAAGCCCTGGGATGCGGCCGAAAAGGCGGTGGATGCGGCCAAGCGAGCCATCAAGGCCGCCAAGGGGGATGAGGACAAGGCCAAGGGTGACAAAAAGGCGGTGGAGGCCGCCCGCGCCCGCGGGGTGGAGGCGGAAAAGGAGCTGGAGCAAGCGGAGGCGAAGAAGGAGGGGTTGACGCAGCATTACGAAGTGGAGATGGACCGCAAGAGCGTGCATATGACCCACGAAGGGATCGCCGCGGCGCAGGAGGCGGCCGGGGTGGGCAGTTTCTACGTCGGATCGAACATGGAATGGCCGCACCTGATGGAGCAGTCGTTGCGGGCGCACGTGGTGTACGAGCGCGACAAGGATTACGTCGTCGAGCGCGGCCAGCGCGGCGAGATGGAAGTGGTCATCGTCGACGAATTCACCGGCCGAAAGATGGCCGGTCGACAATGGTCCGATGGTCTGCACCAGGCGGTCGAGGCCAAGGAGCGCGTGCCGATCAAGCAGGAGACGCAGACCCTGGCGACGGTCACGCTGCAGAATTTCTTCAAGCTCTACAAGGGGCTGGCCGGCATGACCGGAACCGCCCAGACCGAGGCGGAGGAATTCAGCAAGATTTACAAGCTGGAGGTGGTCAGCATCCCGACCAACCGCCCGATGGTTCGGCAGGACAACGAGGACCGGGTCTACCGCACCGAGCGCGAAAAGTGGGAGTCGATCATCGACGAGATCAAGGAATTTTCGGATGCCGGCCGGCCGGTGCTGGTGGGAACCACCAGCGTCGAGAAGAGCGAGATGGTCTCGAACATGCTGATGCGCAAATACGGCATCCAGCACGAGGTGCTCAACGCCAAGCAGCACGAGCGTGAGGCGCAGATCGTTCTCCATGCCGGCCAGCAACACGCCAACCCGCACGGGGAAACCGTCGGCAACGTGACGATCGCGACCAACATGGCCGGCCGCGGAACCGACATCAAGCTGGCGGCCGAGTGTTTCAAGGCCGGCGGGTTGCACGTGATCGGCACCGAACGGCACACCGCCCGGCGGATCGACAACCAGCTTCGCGGCCGCGGCGGCCGGCAGGGGGATCCGGGATCGTCCCGCTTTTACGTCTCGCTGCAGGATGACCTGATGAAGATGTTCGCCGGCGACTGGACGATCAAGGTCCTGGGGTGGCTGGGCATGGAGGAGGGGATGGCCATCGAGGACAAGCGCATCAGCAAGGGGATCCTGCGGGCGCAAAAGAAGGTGGAGGAGCGCAACTTCCTGTCGCGCAAGAACCTGCTGGAATACGACGAGGTGATGGACCACCAGCGCACCAATTTTTACGGCATGCGCCAGAAGGTGCTGGAGGGGCGCGACATCGACCAGGTGATCTGGGGAATGATCGGCGAGTCCATCGCGGACGCGGTCACCAAGTACATCTCGCAGGATTACGTGGCGGTGGTGATCTCCGAATGGACGCGGGCCAATTTTGAAACCAACATCGACGTGCGCGACCTTCGCGGGATGAGGCAGATCGAGGACCTGGAGCATTATCTGAAAAGCCAGGCCCGCGCCGAGGCCGAGATGAACATCAGCGCCACGCTGGGCGAGTTCATGGGCGAGGACCCGGACAACCCATCGGGTTGGGATGCGCGGGGATTGTCATCGTGGGCGATGAGCCGGTTTCACGTCAGCCTCAGCCAGGGCCAGATTCGCAAGATGGACCCCGTCGAGCTGGAGGAAAAACTTCGCCAGGCGGCCATCGAGCAGATCGACAAGCGGGACTGTTCGCCGCTGTTGAAATACCTCGAGCCGCTGTATGCCGAGGGGGAACTGGCCCGCTGGGCGAGGGAAAAATTCGCCATCGAGGTGGCGCCCGAGGAATTCATGGCCGATGCCGAGCGCGGCATGGCGCAGCCGGCGGAGGTGATCGGCAAATTGATCGAGGACCGCGCCCGCCGATCTTATGCGCGGCGGGAGATGGAATATCCGATCGACCAGGCGCTGGTTTTCGCCTTTGGCGGACCGGAGAACACCACGGACAATCCCTACGCCGCCGACTATCTGCGGGCGTGGGCGCGGGCCAAGTACGGCATCGAGTTGTCGCTGGATCACATCCGGTCCCAGGGACCGCACAAGCTTCACCAGGAACTGGTGGGATACCAGCGGGAATTTCTCAACGAGGGACGGCTGGAAAAGGAGATCGACGCGATGATCGCCTCTTCCAACGGCGATCGCGCGGAGTTGTTGCGGCGATTCAACGAGCGCTTTCCGTTGAACGTTTCAGAGAAGGACCTGTCGGCGAAGCGATCATCATCTTCGGTGAAGCCCAATGGCGATGAGAAGCCGGACACGGGCATTCGGCCGGTTTTGCTGGAGAAAGCCAGGGCCTTTTTGCGGAAGGAATTGACCGACCTTGAGCAATTCGTGCTGATCCAGATTCTCGATCAGGCGTGGAAGGACCATCTTTACGCGATGGACATGCTCAAAGGGGGCATCGGCCTGAAGGCGTTCGCCGAACAGGACCCGCGCGTGGCGTTCAAACGCGAGGGCTTCCAGTATTTTGAACAGATGATGATCGGCGTGCGCGACAAGGTGACGGACCTGATTTTCCGTGCCCGCGTCGCCGGGGCGGCGCAGGCCCGCAGCGCCTACAACGTCACCGCCGCCACCCACCAGGAAGGCCCCGGTTACGGCGTGTCGGAAAACGTCGCCGCCAATGCCCAGGGCATCGACGGCGCGGGCGAAATGCAGCAGGCCTCCGATCAGCCCCAGGGCCAGGCGACGGCCGTCAAAACCATCGTCCGCGAGACCCCCAAGGTCGGGCGGAACGACCCCTGCCCCTGCGGCAGCGGCAAGAAATATAAAAAGTGCCACGGCGCCGACGCGGCCTGATTACGCCCGGGTGTGTGAATCACCGTGACCTTGCCATCGGCGGGGGGGTTGCCGCACAATCTCCCCATGGCTCGATTGCGGGATATTCCATCGGTCTGGCGTTCGGTGGGGCCGTTTCGGTTCCTGTGGAGGGTGTATCAGCAGGTCTGGGAGGACAACGTACTGGTGTGGGCGTCGGCGCTGGCCTATTCGTGGCTGTTCGCGGTCTTTCCGTTCATCCTGTTCCTGCTGACGTTGATCCCCTATCTGCCGACGCAGGCCAAGCAAAGCGCCCGCCATGCGATCGAGCACGCCATTTCACAGCTTCCCGGCGGCGAAGCAGGCGATGCGACGACGCGGTCGTCTTTCAGCGCCCGCCAGACGGTGGAGACTTTCGTCGTTCCGCGCATGAACCGGATGCTCGATCACCCGCAACAGGGACTGTTGAGCATTGGCCTGATCATCACCCTGTGGGCCGCCAGCGGCGGCATGGCCACCACCATGTCGGCATTGGACAAATGCTACGACGTCAAAAAACCGCGGCCGTTTTATTTGTCCCGCCCCATCGCCATCCTGATGACCGTCGTTGTCGCCAGCATGATCCTGGTGGTGGTGGCGCTGATTCCCATCGGCACGCTGGTGCGAAACTGGACGCTGAACCACACCTCGTTTTTGCGCATCGAGTCGCTGGTCGCCAGCTTTAATGGGGCGATCGTCTTCGCCTTCGACTTCTCGCGATGGATCATCGCGCTGATCCTGATGTTCCTGTCGCTGGCGATCATCTATCACTTTGGCCGCAGTTATCGCGGCAAATGGCAATTGATCACGCCGGGGGCGGTCTTTTGCGTGGTGGTCTGGATCGTGCTGGGGATGGGTTTTCGCTACTACATCGAACGCTGGGGAAAATACAACGAAACCTACGGCACGGTGGGGGGGGTGGCGATTCTGCTGCTGCTGTTTTACATCGACGCCGTCGTGCTGCTGGTGGGGGCGGAGATCAACAGCGAGATCGATTTCGCGCTGTTGAAGCTTCCCGAAGCGGTCCACGACTTTCCGCAGGCCGCACCGACGGCGGACCCGGTGGCGAATCCGGCCGCCACCACGCCCGATCCGGAATCGCAAAAAAGCGAATCGTCATAACCGGGCGTCTTAACGCACGGCGATCTTCCAGATTTGCCAGCTTCCGCCGCGGTTGGATCGGAAAAACAGGGCGTTGCCCGAAGGGTCCCAGCCGGGGGTGTCATCCCAGCTACCGTTGGTGGTGATCTGCGTGGGGCGTTGCGGGCGGGTCAGGTCGATTACCCACAGGTCGTGGTTGTCGGGGTGGTCTTCGGTCTGGCCCTGGTCGCTGGCAAAGGCGATTTTGGTGCCATCCTTGTTCCAGGCGGGGTCGCATTCATCGATGTCGGGCGTGTTGGTGAGATTTTCCAGCAGGCCTCCCTTGTCGGACATGCGATACAGGTCCCGTTTTCCGGTCTTGGCGTTGACGAGGGTGAAGACGACCGCATCGCCGCGCGGATTGACGCGGGGCTGGCCGCCGCCGGATTGAATCAGATCGGTCTTGGTGGTGGTTCCGAGCTGGGTCATGTACAGCCGCGGATCGGGCCGCGTGTCCACCAGCGCCTGGTAGAACAGCCGCGGTTTGGGGTCCGAATCAATCGAGGGCCACAGGTCGGTGGTGTCGCCGCCGGTCAACTGGGTGACGCCGGGGGCGCCGTCGGCGGCCATTTGCCAGACGGCCAGCCGTTTGCTGGCGCGGTTGGAGGAAAAGACGACCTGCATCCCATCGGGCGTGAAGGAAGGGGTCAAATCCAGCGTCTTGCCATCGGTCAACATCGCCGCCCCGCCCGACCCATCGGCGTGAATGGCGATCATCTGGGATCGCAGGTCGAGCTTGGTTTTGCCCGACAGGACCGTGAACAGGATTTTCGATCCATCGGGCGACACCGCCAGCGTGTCCACAAACGCCCCGGCCGGCAACTGCGTCAGTTGAACCGGCGATTCTTTTTGCGCCCCTTCGGTGAGGTCCTTCATCGCCAGGACCGTGGCGCGAACCGGCACGATTTCCCACCCATCATCGGTGCGCTGCGGATTGGCCGACAGCATCTCCACCGGCCGGGTGAGAATCTCCTTGAGGGTCACGCGGTAATCGCTTTTCCCCTCATCCCAGCCGATGACAACCTGTGCCGGAACCCATTCGGAGTCGGCCGTCTTTTTGGTCACCTGCGCGGTGTAACTCTTGAGCGTTCCCTTGTCATCCACGGCCGGAAACGACAGCTTGCCGGTCGATGCGCCATCGGCCGAGCGTTCCATGGGCGTACCATCCACCGTCACGGTGGCCCCGGGCGGGTCGGTGATGATGCGGACGGCCTTGGATTTGGGGACAAAATCAACGTGATAATCGGTCTTCCCCTCATCCCAACTGAGGGTTTGTTCCACCGGGTCATAGCCGGGCTTGGCGGCCTTGAGGGTGTGGGGGGCGAACGCATTGGCGGAAACGTCGAACTGGAAGGGTTGCGCGGAGAGTTTCAACGGGGTTTTGCCGACTTCGTTGCCATCCAGCGTGATGAGGGCGCCATCCGGGTTGCTGGTGATGGACAGGTCCTTGCGCATGGGCTGGAGGAGAAGCTGATAATTGGGATCCGGGTCCTGATAGGACAAAACCTCCTCGGCCGGCGCGAAGCCGGGGCGGTCCGCGCTGACGGTGTGGGTCGTCCAGCGGTTTTTGGCATCCACCGTGAATTCCAGGTCGGTGGCGATGAAGTTGGTCGGTTCGGTGTTGACCGGCTTGCCATCGATGCTGATGATCGCCGGGGCGGGCGAGACGGTGATGCTGACCCGCCGGATAACCGGATGCAGCTCGATCATCAGTTGGTCGCGCCGATCATCCCGCACGACCCGCACGGTCTGGTCGGCGAACCCCAGCCGCGAAGCGACGACGCGGTGGACATCCTCGGCGTTTTTGAAGACAAATTCCTCGGTGATCGGCGCCTTGCCGCGCTGCACGCCGTCGATTTTCAGCGTGGCATCCGGCGGCCGCGTGGCGATCGTCACCCGCCGGGTCTGCGTGCATCCCGCCATCCCGATCAACAAAAATGCCACCAACAGCCGGCCCATCAATCTCATTTGGGGTCTCCTTACGCGATCCATCCCGTAACAACTAACCCAAAAACCCGCCCATGGAAAGAGATTCACGGCCGCCGACAACTGAAAAATAGCCCCCTCAAACGTCCGGTTTCCCGGCCACCTCCGAATCTTGCCATTTCCTCGCCGCCCGCTAAGATGCCTTTTAACTCCCTTGCGGGCGATTAGTTCAGTTGGCTAGAACGCTGGTATCACACACCAGAGGTCACAGGTTCGAGTCCTGTATCGCCCATCCCCACATCCCGCAAGGTTTCACAGAAACATCACGTTCAATGGTCCGAGTCATTTTTTTGCGGATAACGCTCAAGGATGTTTTTTGGCCAATCATGGGGTGTTTGGCCGATAACAGTCAGTGCGCTGTTCTTCCCATTGAACCAAGGAGAATTCATGGCCCAGTCGAACGTGCCTCCCAGTCAACCGGCCGGCCCGGGCGCCGGCGGCGATCAACTGCCGTTGGCCGGCAAGCCGGGGAAGATGAAATTGATCGTGACGATCTTCGTCGCCGGGTGGATCGGGATCATCTTTCTGTTGACGCTGGGGGTCGAGGCGTATGGCATCGGCAACTTCGGCGTCTTTCTGGCGGCGATGCTGATGGCGATGCTGCCGGTTCCGGTGCTGATCCTGCTGGCTTTTTTCCTGGACCGTTACGAGGCCGAACCGATCTGGATGCTGGCGGTGGCGTTTTTCTGGGGGGCGACCATCGCGATCCTCTTCGCCGGCATGTTCAACACGCTCAACGCCGCCATTTTGATGAAACTGCTGGGCAAGGGAATGGGTGATGCGCTGGCCGCCCCCTTGTCGGCCCCGCCGGTGGAGGAAATCTCCAAGGCGATGGTCCTGTTCGCCTTTTTCTTTTTCAAGAAAGATGAGTTTGACGGGGTTCTGGATGGCATTCTCTATGCGGCCATGGTGGGGCTGGGATTCGCCATGACCGAAAACATCACCTACTACGCCAAGGGAATCGCCCAGGGTGGCACTCAGGCCGCGGCCGTGACGTTCTTCCTGCGCTGTGTCATGGGAGCCTATGGCCATCCGCTATTCACCAGCATGACCGGCATCGGGCTGGGGTTGTCACGTCAATCGGACAATCCGCTGGTTAAAAAAATCGCGCCGGTGGCGGGATTGTGCGGGGCGATGTTCCTGCATTTCCTGTGGAATTTGTCGGGATTGTTCGGGCTGGTGCAGTTTTTCATGGTCTATCTGGCGGTGATGTTCCCGGCGCTGGTGGCGGTGCTGGTGGTGGCGTGGTTTGCGATCAAACGGGACAGCGACCTCGTCCGCACGCACCTGTCGGCCGACCTGCAAAGCGACTGGATCAACCCGGCCGAGATGGAATGTCTGTGCAAAGTCCGAAGCCGGCTGGGCAGGTCGTTGGCCGCATGGAAAGCGGGCGGGTTTCCCGCATGGAAACAGCGGGTTGCCTATCACCAGCTCACCAGCGAACTGGCGTTGTGTCGATGGCGGTCGGCCCGCGGGATCACGTCAAAAGATCAATCCACCCGGATCGAGGCGCAATACATCCTCCGTATCCGCGAAGTTTATGCGGGGATGGTACCGATCAATCGGTCGAAGTGATCTTCCGGATGCGCAGACCATCGGGCGCTTCGATTGCCCGGCCGACGGTCGTCAGCGCATCCAGCCGCGCCGCGAATTCGATGTCCGCCCCAAGCCCGGCCGCCAGCACGTTGCGGCCACCCTCGGATTGGCCCAGCGCCGCGGAGAGGTTGTGCTTGTTGGATTCATAGAGCCATCGTGCGATGCGTGATTCATCCCCGGCGCAATCCATCGGGCCGATTCGATCCATCGCCGACAGGACCGCGCCGCAGCCGATCAAATCCTCCATGGCTGCCCGTCCGTTGGTCCCGGCGCACAACAGGATCGCATCGCACCCTTGATTGGCCACCTGACGGGCGACGGCCGAGGCATTGACGATCGCGCCGACCAGCAGATGCGCTGCGCCCCGCGCCCCGACCAGGGCGCGCGTCCCGTTGGTGGTGGCCATGAACAACGTCCGGCCGGCGTGGCCGGCGTGCCAGACGCCGGGGCTGTTGCCCAGGTCAAAACCACTCGGCCGCAGGCAATTTTGTTCGCCGCACAGCAGTCGATCGGCCCCAAACGAATCACCGGCCGATCTCGCGGCGTCGATGTCCGTGAAAATGCGGATTTCCTCCACCCCCGCATCCAGCGCGGCCGTCATCGTGGTCGTCGCCCGCAGGACATCGAACACCACCACTGTATGCCGGGACAGGTCAAACCGGCTCAATTCCGCCGGCAACAGGGCCACTTCCATCTTCACGATTGTCTCCGGATAAAAAAAGCCGCGGTGGCGTTCCGCGGCTTGAATCGCAAAGCATTCATTCGGGCTACACCACGCCGGCCATGCCGGTTTGGATCGGGTCGCTGACGTAGTCGCGCGGATCGGTGATCCGGCCGGTCAGGGCGCTGGCGGCGACCGTCAGCGGGCTGGCCAGATAAACCGAGGACTTGGTGCTTCCCATCCGGCCGGGGAAATTGCGGTTGGTGGTCGAGATGCAGACCTCGGCGTTGTTCAACCGTCCAAAGGTGTCGCTCGGCCCGCCCAGACAGGCGGCGCAACCGCTTGGACCCAGCTTGCATCCCGCGTCCAGCAACACCTCCTCGATGCTCTTTTCGTTGCCCTGGCGGGGCATTCCCTTCAGGTTCAGCCGGCGCATGTCCGCGTGAACCTCGGTGCTGCCGGGGACGACGTAGGTTTCGATTTTGACCTGATTTCCCTTGAGAATGTTGGCTGCGAAAATCATGTCGGTGATCTTGCCGCCGGTGCATGAACCGACGTAGGCCCGGTCCAGTTTCACCTGCCGGCAATTGTGGGCCGTGTCCTTGTTGTCGGGGGAATGGGGCTTGGCGACCATCGGCTCCATCGTGTCCAGGTTCCATTCATGTTCGTAGATGTACCGGGCATCGGAATCGTCCCGTTCCACCTGCCAATGGGGCACGTTGGATCGCTGGCGGACGTATTGCAACGTCTTCTCATCGACATCGCACACGCCGTTTTTGCCGCCGGCCTCGATGGCCATGTTGGTCAACGTCATGCGGTCTTCGAGGGTCAGGGATGAAATGCCCTCTCCCGCGAAATACATCGTGCGATAGGTCGCCCCATCCACGCCGATCTCGCCGATCACGGCCAGGATCAGATCCTTGGCCGTCAGATAGGCCGGGATCCGACCGTGAAAGGTGAATTTCATCGTCGGCGGAACTTTCAGCCAGGTCTTTCCCGTCCCCAGCGCGAAGGCCGCATCGGTGTTCCCCACGCCGGTGGCGAACTGCCCGAACGCGCCGGCCGTGCAGGTGTGGCTGTCGGTCCCCAGCAGGATTTCACCCGGTCGCACGTGACCTTCTTCCGGCAGGGCCTTGTGACAGACGCCTTTGTAGTTGGTCTTGGTCGGGTCCTTGTATGGATTGGGCATCCCCGGCTCGTTTTTGACAAAATCCGGGTCGTAATAGTATTTCAGCCCCTGTTCACGCACGAAATCGCGCAGAATCTGAATGTTGCGGTGGCACTTCTCGTCGGCGGTGAAAATGTAATGGTCGGGGACGATGACCACCTTGTCGCCGTTCCAGACCTTGGCCTGCCGGCCGAACTTTTCGTGAAAAATCCCGATCGTGCCCGGCCCGCAGACATCGTGCGTCATCAGCACATCCACGTCCACCCAGACGTTCTCCCCCGGTGCAACGCTCTTCTTCCCGCCGTGGCGGGCCAGGATCTTCTCAGTCATCGTCATACCGGCCATGAACATCGCTCCTGATGCAAAAAACAAGACCTTCGATTATAGCACGGCCAATCGGCCGGTTCTATCACCTCCCAATGCGATTTTCTCGTGGAGTTTAGAGCGTGTTATTCACTTTGGGCATGATCCTGCGATTATGGAGGGTTGGCAAGGAAGCCGTACAACTCTGACTTCAAGGATTATGAATGAGCGTTCGTGGTCCCGTTTCTCACGCTCATGCGTGAGGATGCGCCGCTGCGTGTGCTCGACCTTCGCGAGGTGTTCGTTGCCCTGGGGGCGATAAAGGGGGTTGGACCCTGGGGTTGGGATCCTTTGCCGGAGCGGATTGGCTCTTACAGTGGAGCCGAAGCCGGACTTTTCCACGTTGCTGCGACAGGGCACAATGACCGGGTTGGAACGTGGATACCATTGCCTGTAGACTGAATCCGATGAAAATTACCTCGGTTAAAACGGTTTTACTCACCGGACCCTGTACCAATGACCCGTTTCTTTCCGAAGCCCGCAAACGGCGCAGCGCGGCCTTTATTGAAGTGCATACCGATGCGGGACTGGTCGGGCTGGGGGAGACCTATGCCGGTTATTTTTGTCCGGAGATGGTCCCGGAGATCGTGCGGTTTTTTGAGCCGATTCTGCTGGGGCAGACGGTGGAGAACATCAGCGCGTTGTGGGACCGGATGTATCAGTGCGGCAACTTCTGGTGCCGGGTGGGGTTGGGGGCGATTGTCCTCAACGGCATCGAGGCGGCCTTGTGGGATTTGAAGGGCAAATCACTGGGGCTGCCGGTCTATGAGTTGCTCGGCGGCCGCAAACACGATTCGCTGCCGGCCTACGCGACCGGCGGGCCGAGCAACTATCCCAAGGAGAAGCTGGCCAAAAAGATGGATTTTTATCTCTCGCTGGGATTTGGCGGGTTGAAGGTGGGGACGGGTAGTTGCGATGCGGATGGAAACTTTCAGGCGCCCAAAGGTCCCGCGGCCAACGCTGATTTTGAAGCCGACAAACTCCGGTTCATGCGCCAACACGCCGGGGCGGATGTCGCCATCATGCTGGATGGCCACATGGGCAACAATCACGTCAACACGTGGGATGTGTCGACCGCGCTGGCCGTGGCGCGGGCGCTGGAACCGTACAACCTGTTCTTCTTTGAAGAGCCGTTGCATTACACCGATCCGTGGGGTTATGCCCAGTTGTGCAAGAGCACCTCGATCCCCATCGCCGGCGGAGAATGCCTGACCACCACCTATGAATGGCGGGTTTTCGCCGAACGCGACTGCTTTGACATCGGCCAGCCGGATGCTTCGTTCACCGGCGGGATGGAACAGTTCATGAAAGTCGCCGCCATGCTCGAAAGCCGCGGCCGCAAAATCGCCACCCACGCCTGGGGGGCCGGCGGGTCGCTGATGCAGAACATCCATTGCGGTTTTGCCGCCGCCAACACCTGCATCCTTGAAGTCGCGCCGGCCTACGGCCCGCTGCATTCGGAGGTCATCGGCGATTCGTTTGTCATGCGTGATGGCCGCGTTCTGCCGCCGCAGACGCCCGGGCTGGGCATCCAGTTGACCGATGCCATCAAGAATAAATTCCCCTTTGTCCCCGGCAGCGGCGAATTTAACAGCGTCCCGGGAAAAATCCTCACCGATTGAACGAACGGATCCGATTAACATGCCGAACATCTGCATTCACAACGCGATTTATGCGCCGGGGCTGGAACGTCTGCGGGAATTGCCCGGCGTGAACCTGACGATTCTTCCGCCGAAGGAGCCTGATTCGTGGCTTTTGCCGGAGGATGTGGCCGGTCAGGTCGAAATCCTTTTTTCATCCACCGCTCCATCCAATCTGGACGCCGCCAAACGGCTTCGATTGCTGCACATCGATTCGGCCGGCTACAGCCAGCTTTTTGAATATAAGCTTCACGAACGCGACATCCGCGCCTGCAACGCCACGGGCGTGTACGACATCCCGATCGCCGAGTGGAACGTGGCGATGATGATCAACCTGCTGCGGGATCTCCGCGGCATGATCCGCCATCAGGAGGCGGGCATCTGGGATCGCGACGCCCGGTTTCAACGACAGTTGCGCGGCAGCACCGTCGGTTTCTGGGGATACGGCGGGCTGGCCCGCGAGACGGCCCGCCTTTGCAAGGCGATGGGGTTGAACGTCCACGTCTTCTCCCGCTCGCCCATCCGGCCGCGCGATGACCATTACGTCGTTCCCGGCACCGGCGATCCGCGGGGCGTGCTGCCGGATGCCGTTTTCGGGCCGGACAGGAAGGCGGAATTTCTTGGCAACCTGGATTTTCTGATCATCGCCATGCCGCTGACCGATCAGACCCGCGGCCTGATCGGCGAGGATGACCTCAAACTCCTGCCCCGCCGGGCGTATCTGCTGAACCCGGCGCGCGGACCGATCATCCAGGAACAGGCGTTGTTGCGGGCGCTGAATGAACGATGGATCGCCGGCGCTGCGCTGGACACGCACTATCACTATCCGATGCCGCCGGACCATCCGTTGTGGAAATTCTCCAACGTCATCATGACGCCGCACATTTCCGGGTCGACCGCGATGCCGGAATTTCCGCATCGTATCTGGGACATCTTCGTCGCCAACGTTGAACGATGGATCGCCGGCCGGCCGTTGCTCAACGAACTGACGCCAGGGCAGCTTGCCGGGCAGTAAACGTCACGAAGTCGTTTTATTTGCGACAACCTGCCGGCCCATCCGGGCCAGTCCGATGCCGGAGATGATCAGCACCACCCCGACCCACACCGGCCATCCCATCGGCACCTTCTGCCAGAGGGCCATCACCACCAATGCCAGAATCGGCGCAAGGTTAAACAGCGCCAACTGGCCGGCCGTCGGTTGGCGTTCCAATCCGAAAAAATAAAGACAGGTGGGCAGCGCGATGAAAATCATTCCCGCGATCATCGCAATTAAGGAGGTTGACGGGTGGTCAAACAGGTGGCCCGATCCCGAAACCGCCAGCCAGATGCCTGAAACCACCATTGCCACGATGTTGTAAATCAGGATCGAGCCGATGCCCTGGATGTTCCATTTCTGCGTCGCCGAGGAAAACCATCCCCAGACGAACGCGCCGGCCAGTGCCAGCAGCGGCCACTGAAGGTTGTCCAGCCGGTCGAATGTGATACCGGACGACCGGCCGAAATAGACGCCGACGGCTGAGATCATCAAACCAACCCATTCCAGCAACCGAACCGCCCGACGTTCAACCCATATCGCCATCAGGAGAAAAGTGAACAAAGGCCACAGATAATTCGCCATCATCACCATCGGCACGCCGGTCGCCGATGCGCGGGTCATGGCCACCAGGTACAGGCAGTAATACAGCGTGTATCCAAACAGCCCCAGCGAAATCGCGACCGACAGCGTTCGATAGTCCATCTTGGTCCGGCCGGCCCGGCCGATGAATGGATTGATCACCGACAAAAAGATCACGCTCCCCAGCGAATAAAGGAAGAACATCTCGAACGCGCTCAATCCGCGCCGCGCAAGAAAAACGGTGATCGATGGAGTGATGGAGAACAAGACCAGCGACCCCAGGATCCACCCCAGGGCGCTGGATCGACGGCGAACCGGACAGGCCAGCAATTGTTCACTCATCGGAGATCGTTAGGAAGAAAATTGTTGTCGCAACATCCGATAGGCGTCGATGAAGCGTTGATTGATGCCGCTTTTGAATGGCCCGGTCGACGGGATCCACAGGTAACTTTCGGTTTCATATCCGCCGCGAGGCAACTCCTCATCGTTGGGCACGTAACAACAACACCCGCCGGTGTATCCCAAAACCATCGCATTGTGCGGCCGAAAGGCGGCTTCAATCGCCCGGCCCAGCCCGCACAGGGGTTCACAGTTCATCCCAAACAGGCTGTATTGTTCATTCAGTTGCAATGCCTGGAGTCGAAACGGAACCTTGTCGGCGATGGCCTGGCCTTTGTTCAACAGGTTCAGCCCCGCGTGCATGTAATCAATTTCCCATTCGCTTCCATCCCGCAGTGTTTCCAGTGATGGGCGGGTGGCGTAGGTACTCTGGCAGGGCAGGTCCATCGAACGGACGCCAAAGGAGAGTTTTAACGGCCCGCAGTCATTCCATGCGCCATGGATGGCCGACATCGTTTGAACGCAGAGCGGTTCGACCAGCTTCGGTAACTCATGAAGCCCGACCGTCCGCCAATGGTCCCCTTCGACCGTGAACGCCGGCCGGGCATCTCCGGCACACGCCTGTAAAAAAGCCATTGGCACGGCGTGATTCAGTTGCGTTTCGATCGCCGTCCGCCAGGCGCCGACATAATCGGCCGTCAGGAGATGCTGCGCGCCGGTGGAGGTGGGATGACAGGCCAGTATCGGCAGCAGCGCCTTCAACGCCCCGGCCGAGTCCCGAATCGCGAAGATCCGAAGCCGCCCATCAATCGGCCCATCCGGGTCGGGGGCCAGCGCTACTTTGCCCTCGGTCATCTTTCGACGATTGATGGGCAAATCGGTTGTCGTTTCGGTGTAATGCAGCGTGCCGGTGAAGGCCCGGTCGCGGGATGCCGACATCGCGGCCGTAATGTTCCGCCATACTTCATCGAGATAGAGCCGGATCATTTCCTTGTATCCATCCGAATGACGGATAAATGACCGGCGATTTTCCACGCCCGGCTCGGGGCGGGTCAACGGCCCGCCGTGCGTGTGGGAGGCGTTGAGAAAAATGGCCTCCGGCCGGCAATTCAACGACTTGGCGATTCGACCCACACCCTCTTCAAAAAAATGGCCATCCGGAAACTGGCACAGGTCGGCCGAGCCGATCCATGCTTCGCGTTGGCCATCGTTCAGGTAAACGGCCGTGAACGTCAACGGATCGTGAATGCCGTCAAAACAGTCGAGCCGGGCATCATATCCACCCATCGGCAACGGAAATGGAGGATTGATCTCCACGCGATGCACGCCAAATTTCATGGGGATGTTCCTGTGGGAAAGAGCGATGTCATCATGTGGAGGGGTCATTATCGACCGGCGGCCTGACGGATGCAATAATCGAACAACGTCCGCCATTCCAGCCGCTGCAATTCCACCGCGGCGGCGAACATCACCTCATCGGCCTGGGTGTTCAACCGCTGGACCCAATCGACGAAATGATTCGAACTCCATCCATTTAAGTTCAGCTTTAACAAGGACTTATCGGCCGGAAGGGGGTTGATGATGTCCGATGCGCGGGCCGACAGGGTTGCCAAAACGGGGTGGTCGGCGCATCGGTCATACCAGTATTTGCTGTTGGAAAAATCCCCCTCGCGGCGGTGCATGATGGCATGCCAGAACGAGCCGGTGGGATCGTCGATCCCCTGGCTGATGGTGTGCGATTGTTCCAAGCCATCGCGCCAAAGCCACAGCCCGGCCAACATCGCCCGCGCATGAAGCTCAGACCGGATCGGGACGATCAACAACTGCCCGGCCGACACATCCTCCAGCGCCGGCACGGATGCGGGAGCGGAAACCGCGACCAGTTGGTCGTAGTTGCCCTCCTGAATGATCCGATGCGCCAGGGGCGACAGGGGGTCGGTGCCGGGGTCGTGCATGGCTGGATTGTATGCGCGCCGGCGGCAAAATCGAGAATCATTTGGCCTGCGCCTGCGTGTACGCCGCCTTGAACTGCGGGTCGTACTTGGTGTGTTCGCCTCGATAAACCAGCAGAAAGCCGCAGCGGTTGCGGTCGGACTTGTTGGGGGCGCTGTAATGGATGGTGTGGCAATGGTGGATCAGCGCATCGCCCGGGTCGAGCGTGCCGCAGAACTTGTCGGATTCCTCGGCCGGCGGCATCTGGGCCAGGCCCATCGAATTGCCCGTCACGCCGGAGGGTTTGTGCGGCAACATCCCCTGTTTGTGCGTCCCTTTGACGTAATAGATCGGCCCGTTTTCAAGCGTCACCGCATCGACCGCGATCCAGATGGTCAGCACATCCGCCGGCGTCTGACAAAAATAGGCGTTGTCCTGATGCGCCGGCACGGCCGAGCCGATCTTCGCCGGCTTGTTGAAGGTTTCAGCGCCCACCAGCACCGGCGTGCCATGCACCAGCGGCCTGACGGTGGAGACAATGCCCGGACGGCGTGAAAATTCGTCAAAAAACCGGTCGTGCTTCTCCATCCGCCACAGGTTGCGGACCGATTTGCCGTCGGCCTCCAATACGCGGTCCGACTCGGGCAGCCCGGGCAGAACCTGATGGGAATATCGGTCGATTTCAGACTTCAGTTGCGCCAATTCATCGGCGCTGAGGAATTTGCGAATGCGGATGAAACCATCTCGTTCATAGTCAGCGACCTGGCTGGCGGAAATCATGGGTTGCTCCTGTTGGATAAAACACTTGCCGATCCGGCCGGATTGGCCGATAATCAAGGCACTTGTTTATTTACACGACATCTTACCAACAAGTCCATCCCCGCCGCGGGGGCGGGCTTGTTCATCTGGTGACATGACTCCCGCCACCGCCCTGTACCACCACTGCCTGGATCAAATCCGCCAGTCGGGCAATTTACGCATCCCTCTGGAGAGCGAATGGGTGCTGGCCCGTCGATTCGCCATCTCCCGGTCGGCCGCCCGGCTGGTGATGCAACGGCTGGTTCGCGAAGGGTTGGTCGTCGCCGTGCGCGGCAAGGGGTATTTCACCCGTCCTCCGCCGGCCGATCTTCATGAATCCAACTTTCGCATCGGCGTGGTGTACGAACAAAGCCATGGCCTGTATGCCCGCCAGCAAGGGGACGTGCTGGCGGGTTTGATGGAGGCCCTTCGCCGGCAGGAGCTGCACGCGGCGACGTTGCAAATACCGATTTCGGCCGACCGGTCGATGATCGGCCGGTTGATCCAGTCTCAGAAGGTGGATGGATACCTGCTGCACTCGCTGCCCTTGGCGGTTCAGTCGCAATTTGCCGCGCAGGGCAAGCCGGCGGTGGTCTTCGGTAACACCTACGATGAGCTGGGGCTGCCCAGCGTGGCCTTGGATGAGTTGGAAATCACCCGTCGATTGTGCGATGACCTGCTCAAAAGCGGGCGGTCCCGCGTGGCGCTGATTCAGGAACGGTCGTTGAACCTGGGCGCTGAACGCAGCCGGCTCGGATTTGAATACGCCCATCACGCCCGCCGCCGGCGATTTGGCCGGGATCGAATCATCCTGGTTGACCGCCACCGGGGCATCCGCGTGTCGCTGGTTCAACTTGAACTGCTCAACCCATCGGCGATCCTGGTCCAGAACGCCCAACTGATGCGGCAACTGTGGGACAACGCTTCGGGACCGATCCGCCAGCGGATCGCCCAAGCCCAGGTCATCCTGCTGAGCGGTATGGCCCATGACCTGCCGCTGCCCCATCTCCGGTACGTCCGGGCCGACCTGAACGCCGCCGCCCGCATCGTCGCCAGAACCCTCTCATTGTCACTGGCCGCGCGCCGGCGGCATCTACTGCACCATAGCATCCAATGGCGGCTGGAATCCGCAAAGTGATTAAAGACACGGCCGGGGAGTTTGGTATACTACGATTCATGAAATCATTCATTATCCTGCTGTTGTTGGCGGCGTTGGCGGCGGCGATGGCGTTTACCAAGCCGGCCGAGGCGGATTTCAAGTCGTACGTTCTACAACGGGTCATGCAGGGATCGGAGAACAAACTGGAACAATTCACCGCCACGTTGCAGGTCAAGGGGTTTCTGGATTCGTGCAAATATCAGAATTATTTTTTGTGGTCCACCATCTCAAAGGATGGCAAGGTCATCTACGTGGGGGCGCTCAGCCACTGGTTTGCGCGCGAAGATTTCCCCGGCCGGTGGGAAATTCACAAAAGTCCGGTGTCATAAGCCCGATGGGGAATCATTTGTAGATCAGGTTGCGCCGGGGGGCGGCGGCGCCGCTCAGGCGGATGTCGTTGTCGCCGACGTGGACGCTCAGGCTGACGTTGACGCGGGCGACGCAGGGTGCGTTGTTGTAATCGGTCCCCATGTCCACGGAAAAACTCAAGTCGGTGACATCCCGTGCCAGGATGTATTGATGCGCCGTCGGGTCGGCCGACAGGATCATGACCAGTTGATCCTTGTCGGGCAGATACCGATAAATACGTTCCTCCGGGGTGGCGCCGCCGGTGATCAGGGTGATTTCATGCGCATCCCACGCCTCATCCACCGCGCCGGTGCGAATTTCGCTTAACAGGTGGTGCAGGCCGACGCGTGCGGTCTGGGTGGCCTGAAAGAAGCGGTCGTTGGTGCGGATGGCGCCGGCCGACGCGGCGAACGCGGCCGAGATCGCCGTCAACAGCATGGCCGAGATCGTCAGGCTCAACAGGGCCTCGACCAGCCCGAACCCGCGGCGGCGGCGATGGAGCGGGATCGGTCGCATCACGAGCCTCCTTCGCTGTAGGTGTAGGGCAGGGGGCTGTAGGCGCTGCCGAAGCGGATGGCGGGGGGGTAATTGGAGGTTCCCTGGCTCTCGATGGTGATGTTGGAGTTTCCGGTGAGGCTCATCGGGGTGGCGCCAAGGTTGATGATGCTCCCTTTGACCAGCCCGCCGGCGTTGCCGGTGAAGGTGAACTGGCTGCCGATGATGGAGCCGGCGATGGTGCTGAAATTTCCGGTGAACGTAACGCCATATCCCGGCACCAGCAGCATCCCGCCGGTCAATTCGTGCAGGCTGGGGGGAAATTCCGAGGTGTCGGGCAGGGTGCTGACATCGCTGAAATTGACGTTGCCGGCGAAATTGACCTGGTTCTGCGACAAGTTGAGCGATTCGTTGTTGTTGTCATCGGTCTCGGCGACGATGACCCCCTGAATGGTCGTGTTGCCGGTGAATTTCACCTTGTTGGGCGACTCGATGTACATCACCCCCTGAATTTTAATGTTCCCGGAAAACGTGGGATTGGCGCCGGCCTTGATGCGGAGGTTCTTGAGGGTGAGGTTGCCCGATTTATTGCCGGTGATGACCGATGGGCCGGTGTCGTTGGGTCCGGGGACGTATTGCTCGAACAGCGAGTTGTCCACGACCGGAAATTCCGGCGGTTCGATCCCCTTGTGAACCACATCGTCAAACCCCGCATCGTCGGTGTGCAGGCCGGCGATGGTGGAGTTGGTGCTGATGTTGGGCGAGGCGTCCGGGTTCACGAAGGAGACGTGGCCGGAGATTTTGGAGTTACCGATCATGGACAACGCGACCGGGTCGTCCATCCATGAGGACAGCACGCTGCCCATGTATTCGTTGCCGGTGGACCCCTTGATGGCGACGTTGCCGGTCATCGAGATTTTTCCCCTGCTGGCGACCCCATAATTGAAGATGGAGGCTGGACTGGGGAAGTTGGCGTATTGCAGGCTGATGGCGCGTTCAAACGAGGAATTGGCGTAATTTCCGTACACAATCACCTGGATCGTCTCGCCGTTCATCAGCTTGTGGATGACGGCCCGGAAGGATGAGCCTTCGGCGTCGAGTGCGATCCGGCTGGTCCCGTCGCCGGGGATGGTGATCGTGTCGCCGTCGGAGGAGACGCCGATGGTGGCCGAGCCGGTGGGCATGTTCTGGGTGTTGTCGAACTTGGTGTGCAGCGAGGTGGCCAGGGCGTCAAACAACTGGTCCGGCGGGGTTCGGGCCGGCAGGCCGGCCGTGGCCAGGTGGTAGCGCATGAAGGCCATGCCGGATTCGGCCGCCAGCCGTGCCCGGGCGCTGCGCTGTTCGTTGGCCGCGATCTGCGTTGCGGTGGTGATGGCCGCGAAGAATCCCACCGCCAGCGTGGAAAACAGCACCAGGTAGAGCATCGCCAGGACGCTGCTGATGCCGCTCGGATGTTGTGCCGGTCGTTTGGCCATGGTTGTTTCCGTTATTGTGCCGACGTCACCAGCCGCCGCGAGGCGTAGACCACCTCGCCGTTGTGAAGCACCGTGATCGTCACCAGCGCCGCGGTGGTCTTGCTGGATGCATTCGCCGTCAGATTGTCGGGCTGAACGTATTGCACCGCGACCTTCTGGCTCCAGGAGGACATCGTGGTGATTTCCGACAGGTCGGAATCCACCGCCGGCGAATAGGTGACGTTGTTCATCGCCGCCACCTGGTCGAGGCTCATCCGCAGCATCGCCTCGTGCAGGTTGGAAGCCAGGTTCATCGCGGTGGTGGTCTGAGCGCTCTGGGCGTTGACGAACGTTCCCGCCGCCAGCAGCCGCAGCATCGACACGACGCCCACGCCCACGATCACCGTGACCAGCGCCGCCTCGATCAGCGTAAACCCCCGCCGCCGTCGGCCGCGTGAGGTGAATTTGGGATGATCCAACCACATCAACCCATGATGTCCAATACAAACCGGCCCAAGTCAAATTCCGTTTATTTTGGCCTATTTGACAAGCTGGCTGAGCTTGAAGATCGGCAGGATGATGCTCATCGCGATGAAACCGACGATGCTGCCCATCGCGATGATCATCAGCGGCTCGATCATGGCCGTCACGGATTTGATCACCGCGCGCAGTTCGCGCGAGTAAAAGTCGGACACCTCGTCCAGCACCTCGCCCAGTTTTCCCGATTCTTCCCCCGCGCCGATCATCTGCACCACCGACCGGGGCAGCAGATTGCTCTTTTGCAGCGGCGAGGAGATTTTTTTTCCCTGTTTGACTGCCGAATAGACCGTCCGCCACATCCGCCGGTAGAGCTGATTGCCTGAAATTTCGGCCGTGATGCTGATCGTGTCCAGCATCGGCACGCCCGCGTTGATGAGCTGGCCCATCGTGTGCAGACCCCGGCTGATGTACAGCGCCCTGAACAGCTTCTTGAACAGCGGGATCGTCAGCTTGGTCTTGTCAAACCACGTCCTCCCCCAGTCCGTCCGCAGCATCAGCACGAACCCCCACACCGCCGCCACCGTGCCGGTCAGCAGAAAATACCAGTAGCCGACCATGAATTCCGAGATCATGTTCAGCAGTCTCGTCGGGGCCGGTAGCGCCGCCTCCTTGCCCTTGAATATCTCCTTGAAGCTGGGCACCACGAACGTCAGCAGAAAAATCGTCGTGCTGATCGCCATGGCGCCGATGATCCCCGGATAAATCATCGCCCCCACGACCATGCTGCGCGTCTCGATCTGCTGGGCCAGATACCCCGCGATCCGGTCCAGCATCCGGCTGAATCCGCCGGACAATTCCGACGCCTTGACCATGTTGATGTACAGGGGGCTGAAAACCTTCGGATGTCGCGCCAGCGCGTCGGAAAACGGCTTTCCCGCCTCCACATCCCGTCTCATCTGCACCAGGATTTCACGAAACTTGGGATTGGTCGCCTGCTCGGCGATGCCTTCGATGGCCGCGCGGATGCTGATCCCCGCGCGGATCATCACCGCCAGTTGGCTGGTGAAATTCTGCACATCCCGGGCGCCGGGACCGAAGCTGAAATTGAAATTGAACGACTTTCTGGCCGTCGTTTCCTGTGCGGGGGCCAGCGCCAGGATGTACTCCCCCCGTTCGCGGAGTTGCTGTGAGGCGGCCGCGAGGTTGGCCGCGGCGATCACGCCGGCCGTCACCTTTCCTCCCGCGCCCCTGGCTTCGTACCGATAGCTTGGCATGTTTCTCCCGCGCCCGCCCGTTCGATCAGGCCACCAGCGCCCGCTCCAGTTTCTCCGGATGGGCCGCCTGCGCCACCGCATCCTCCCGGCTGATGTATCCGTTGACGAACAACTGCTTGATCGAGCTGTCCAGCGTATGCATTCCCAGCGCCCGGCTGGTTTCGATCACGTTGGGAATCTCAAAAATCCGGTTCTCGCGGATGCAGTTGCGCACCGCCGGCGTGCAGAGCATGATCTCCACCGCGGGGATCATTCCCGGTTCGTCGGCCCGCTTGAACAGCGTCTGGCTGATGACCGCCTGCAGCGTGTTGGCCAGCATCGAGCGGATCTGGTTCTGCTCGTCGCTGGGATAGATGTCGATGATGCGCTCGATCGTCTGCGGCGCGTTGACCGTGTGCAGCGTGCTGAAGACCAGGTGGCCGGTCTCGGCCGCGGTGATGGCCGCGCTGGTCGTCTCCAGGTCGCGCATTTCGCCCACCAGGATCGTATCGGGGTCCTGTCGCAGCACGTGACGAAGGCCGCTGGCGAACGTCGGCACGTCGCTGCCCACTTCGCGTTGTTCGATGGCGCACCGGTTGCTGACAAAGGCGTATTCGATCGGGTCTTCCAGCGTGATGATGTGACCCTGTTCGCGCCGATTGATCGCGTCGACCATCGCCGCCAGCGTGGTCGATTTTCCCGATCCGGTCGGGCCGGTTACCAGGATCAACCCGCGCGGCAGATACGTCAGCTTTGAGACCACCTCCGGCAGAAACAACTGTTCGATCGGCCGGATCTTGTCGTTGATCGCCCGGAACGCCAGCGCCACCGTGTTGCGCTGATAGTGCGCGTTGACGCGAAACCGCCCCAGCCCCGGAATCTCGTAGGAGAAGTCCGCGTCGCGGGTCTCCTCAAATTCGGCGAAGCGTTTTTCGCTCACCAGTTCCTTGAGCATCCGCAGCGCCCCCTCCGGCGTCACCAGCGGAAAATCGCTGGCCGACATCACCGTGTGGATGCGATACAACGGCGGCGCGCCGACGTTGATGTGGATGTCCGATGCCTTGGCCGCCACGGCGTTGCGCAGGATGTCGTCGATCAGGCTCATACGTCATTCATCGGCGTTTCAGACGCCGCTCTCCGTGACCCGCAGGATTTCGTCGATCGTCGTCTGCCCCTTGAGCACCTTGGTGAACCCATCCTGCCGCAAAGTCACCAAACCCCGCTCACGACACAATTTCCGCAATTCCGTCACGTTCGGATTGCGCGTCACAAGGTCACGCAGCGAATCGTCCATGACCAATAATTCGTAGATCCCCAGCCGCCCCGCGTGGCCGGTCTTGCGGCAGCGGTCGCACCCCTTGCCATGATAAATCTCCGTTCCTTCAAACCCCTGGAGCTGCAAAAACTCCCTCATCTCATCCGATGGCCGATACGGCTCGCGGCAATGCTGGCAGATCCGCCGAACCAGCCGTTGCGCCAAAATCCCATTGACGGCCGAGGCGATCAGGTACGGCTCCACGCCGATGTTGATCAGCCGGGTGATCGACGAGGGCGCATCGTTCGTGTGCAGCGTGCTGAGGACCAGGTGACCGGTCAACGACGCCTGCACCGCGATCCTGGCCGTCTCCGCATCGCGGATTTCCCCCAGCATCACCACGTCCGGATCCTGTCGAAGCAGGCTTCGCAGCGCGGCCGAAAAACTCATCCCGATCTTGTCATGCACCTGCACCTGGTTGGCCTGCGGCAGGTGATATTCGATCGGGTCCTCCACCGTGCTGATGTTCAGCTTGTTGCCATCCATGCAGCGCAGCGATGAATACAGCGTCGTCGTCTTGCCGCTGCCGGTCGGCCCGGTCACCAGTAAAATCCCGTGCGGCTCGTCGATCTGTTTTTTCCAGATCGTCAGCGCATCCTCGCCAAAACCCAAATCCTCCAGCGCCACGTTGATTGACCGGTTGTCGAGGATGCGGATTACCACCTTTTCCCCGTTGGCGGTGGGAAGGGTGCTCATGCGCAGGTCCACCTTCCGCCCATGCACCATCGCCCGGATTCGTCCATCCTGCGGCAGCCGGCGTTCGGAGATGTCCAGGTTCGCCATGATCTTCAACCGCGACACGATCGCCGCGTGCATCGAGTGGGGCGGGTTCATCGCCTCGAACAGGATGCCGTCGATGCGATACCGCATCTTCAACGCCTTTTCCTTCGGCTCGATGTGGATGTCGCTGGCCCCCTGTTTGATCGCGTCGAAGATCAGGTAATTGACGAACCGGATGATGGGCGACTCGCTGCCCATCTTTTCAAGGTCCGCCACGTCGTCCTTGGCCTCCTTGACCACCTGGACATCGTCCTCGGCCATGTCCTTGATGATCTCGTCAACCTGCACATCCGATGACCCGCTGGTGATCTGCTCGATGGTCTTGTTGATGTCGGCGGCCGTGGCGACGACCACCTTCGCCTCGCGGCGGGTCTTTCGCCGCACCTCATCCAGCAGAAACACGTTGGTGGGGTCCGCCATCGCCACCACCAGCGTCTTGCCCTCAAACCGCAGCGGCAGCACCAGGTTTCGGCGCACGTAATCCAGCGGCAGCAGCTCAAACGCCGCCGCATCCACCCCCGCGCGGTCGGGCGATTCAAAACCCGCGCCGATCGTCTCGGCCAGGCACGCCAGGATCTGCGACTCGCTGGCCGCGTTCATCGTCAGCAGGATCTGCGTCAGGCCCTTGCCCGGCGTCTGGGCCTGCACCGATCGCGCCTGCGACAGTTGCGCTTCATTGATGATCCCCCGTTCCAGCAGCAGGTCTTCCACCGACTTGCGCGCCGCCGCCTTGGCCGGCGCCCACAGCGGTTCCACGCCCTCGGGCCAATCCTCCACCGCTACCCCCCGCGCGGCGGCCTCATCCTGATTCTTTCGTCCAAACATCTTCCCTGCCATCTCCCACTCCCAAACCCTGTGAGGGGGATGGGAGGGGGCTTGCAACCGCTGACGTTAAATTCCGATCACCTCTGCATCTTCAACTCAAACCGGTACGACCCGTTTTTCACGATCACCGAATCGGGCGTGATCTTCTCGATGGTGAAACTTTCCACCTGCTGGCCCTCGGAATACAGCGTGTTGTTGATCATGCACGCCCGCCGTTTCTCACCGTGCATGATCGACTGCAACTGCAGTTCCTGCACCGATTTCAGCACCGCCGCCCGCTCCTCGGCCCGTCGTTTGCGCGCCAATTCCTCATCCGCCGCCGGATCCTCCCCTTTGACCGGCTCGTACCGGAACGGATTGGCCTTCAGCCCCGCCAGCGGAACCTGCGTCGTGCTTGGATAATTGCGAAACTGCTGCACCACCTTCTCGGTGTTGCGCAGCATCCGTTCCATCAGCTTGATGTTCTCGCCGCCCGCCTCCAGGAATCGACTGATGGCCGCGCTGTTCTTCTCGCTTTGTTCGTTGGTCGCCGCCGCCGCCGATTGCGGGCCGGACCGGAAATACGTCAGATAAATCGCGCACGCCCCGGCCAGCACCACCCCCAGCAGCACCGTCATCGCCTTGTTTTTCGGCTTGGGCGCCTCGGCCAGAATGAATTCACCCTCTCCGCCGGTCAACAATTCCGCCGTCTCTTCGCCTGGCGACTGATTTTCCAGTATTTCATCACTCATGGACCGCTCCGGTTCATTTTGATTGTTCGGCACGCCGTCGATGGCCTTCCTATTGATCGGCCTGTCCATCCGGTTCAAAGAAGATGCTCACCGTCAGCTGCGCCTGCATCTCTCCATCGTGCCCGTTGATCTTCTGCAGATTCATCTGCCCGATCCGCGTGATCCGCGGCAACTTCTCCAGTTGCAGCATGAAAGCGTAAAAGCCGTTGAAATCTCCGCTCAGGCTCAACTGGATCGGCTGTTCGCTGTAATTGGCCGCCTTCTCGCTGCGCATCGTCTTGATCGTCTTGGTTTGCAGCGAATTGGCCTCCGCCAGTTGCCAGACCTCCTTCAAAATCTGGTCAACCTCCTTCTCCTGCGGCAGCTTCGATTCAAAAAACGCGATCGCCCGCTCAAATTCATCGATCTTGCGGTTCAAATCGTCGATCCCGCTGGTCACCTGCCGAAGGTTCGCCAGGTGCTGCTCCTTGCGCTGAATCTCCGCCAGCTTCCGCTCGCGCTCGGCGGTCGTCCTGCGGAATCCGAAGAAGTACGACCCGCCCAGCACCCCCAGGATCAATGCGAACAACAGGATTTCCCTGACACCCAGTTTCATGGCCGCGCCTCCACTTCCACCGCCGCCGTCCGGTTCTGCCGAGTCAAATCCACCGTCGCCTCCGCATCCGTTCGCAAGGACATCTCCAGTTCAAACCGCCGCAGCTTGTCATCCCCCTGCGTGTACTGATCGCTGACCAGCAGATTGACATCCTTCAACAAAGCCGACTGCGACAGTTTGTTGATGAACTGCGCCACCTGCACATCCGTCTGCGCCACCCCGGCCAGTTTCATCGTGACGTCATACCGTTTGGGTTCCGGCGGCGGGGGGGAGGTGCTCTTTTTCTTCGCGTCCACCTCCGCCTTGCGCTGCTCGAACGCCGTCCGCGCCGGCGCGGCCGGGGCCGCCCGAACCTTCGATTCCAGCTTGAACTCCAGGAGCGAAACCCCCGCCGGCAGCGCGTTGGTGATCTGCGCCAGGATGAAACTCCTGGGCACTTTCTCCAGCAGCGAGGCGCTCAACTCCGCCTGCCGGGCCAGTTGCCGCTGCTTCTCCTGCATCTGCTCCACCTGCACGATGCGCTTGGCCGCCTCGGCGTACCGCTGATTGATCTGGTCCTCGCGGCTTTGCACCTGCCGGTTCGCCCGCTGATCCAGCGCGAACGCCGCCCCCAGCGCCAGGCTCACCACCACAAACAACGAAGCGCAAATCACGTTCGTTCGACGGCGCGACTTGCGCTCCAGATAATCATCCGGCAGAAAACTCAGTTGATTGGGCGAAACGTTCATACCCGCACCTCATTGCGTACACCCACCGGCCCCAGGCTCAATCCGATCGCCACCGCCCACGCCGGCTGCGCCTGCCTCCGGTCGATCCCGCTCTCAATTCCCACGTCGCTTGTCCGCCCCATGCGAACCAGCGGGTCGCCCACCTGCGCCGCCAGGGACAGTTCCCTGGCGATCCGCTGACACATCCCCCGTTGTCTTGCCTCTCCACCGACGAAGATCAACCGGTCCACCCCCTGACTCGGAAACGTCGTCTCGTAATACCGCCGGCACAAATCCAACTCCTCCACCAGCCTCCCCGTCACCTCCGCGCACGCATGTTCCACCGCCGGACCCTGCCCCAGCACGTCCGCCATCGTTCGATCCACCGGCTCCTCCTCGGCCAGCGCCACCCCGCCCAGTCGATCGCCGGCCGCATCTTCCAAACGTCGCTGTTGTCCTCCACCCGCCCTCAGTCCCGCCGACAACAACGCGAAACTGTTCTCCTCCGATGCCTCTTCGCGAACCGCCGCCTTGACCGTCGCCTCAGGCCCGCCCGTCTGCGCCGACGCCAGCTTGATCCGCAGCAACCTGGCATCTTCAAACCGTAATCCCATCGCCTCCGCGACCGCCCGCGTCAGGTGATCTCCACCCACCGGGATCGACCGCGCCAGCAGAATCTGCTCGCCCCGCGCCACGAACACCCGCGTCGCCGAACACCCGATGTCCACAAAACAACTGGTGACTTCCTGATCGGTCTTGCGTCGATAAATGTGCCCAAAGCAGTCCACCACCGCCTTGGCTTCAATGTTCATTCCCACCACGTCCAGCTTCGCCCGACCGGCCGCCCCCAGCAGTTGATTCACGGCCTCCCGGCTGGCCGCCATCAAAATGATTTCCTGTTTTGGTTCCGAATCCGCGTACACCTCCCCCGCGACGATGTGCCGCATCAATGCGGCGCCCGGATCGATCGGCAATTTCCCCTGCGCCTTCCACGGCAGCGCCTTGATCGTCGATTGCTCATCCATCTTCGCCATCCGCAGATGCTGGATGAACATCATCGACGCCGGCAGGGACAACACCGCCTGCCGCCCCACGAAATTTCCTTGTGCCAGCAAATCCCTGGTCGTCTGGACAAAAAACGCCAGCTTGGCCGATGGATCGTTCCGCACGTGCGAAGGCACATCCGCGCTGGCCGCCGCGATCAAACGATAATCCCCCCCTTCATACCGGACCTGCGCCAACCGCAGCCCATCGCTGCCAAAATCCACCCCGATCGGGTTGGCCCTGGGCACAAAAAATTTCTTCGCCAGTCCAAACATCCTCTCTCCAAACTCCAACCCGCCCAAATGGACTTACAATTCGATCCGTGCCACAGTCAAATCCCCGCTGTGAAGCGGGGTTGTTTTTCCTCCCACGATCCAACGGGGAAGAATCACCGCGCGGACGAACCGAACCTCCACCCAAAATATCGACGGTGAACCAACGCTAAATTAGTTGAAATGACCCCCGCTGCCCGATGCGCCCACCTGTTATCAGCCCCTCAACAACTCCGCCGCGATGGCATCCGCCACCGCCAATCCCCCCTCCGACAGCCAAAACCCGCTTTGATCCCCCTCCAGCAGCCCATGTTTTGTCAAACGTTGCACCACGCCCGAAAAAAGCGCACGCCCGTCCATCCCCATACGACCAGCAAATTCCTCATAATTTACCCCCCGGCACAGCCGCAGCATCAGCATCCCCAGCTCCCTTGCCCGTTGCTCGGCCGACAATTGCTCCACCTCCACCGCCGCCAACCGGCCTTCATCCACCGCCTCCTCCCATTCGCGCAGATGCGGCCGGTTCCGCCAACGCCATCCTTCCATGTGCGAAGCCCCCGATGGTCCCAGCCCGATATAATTTCCCCCTCGCCAGTACATCAGGTTGTGACGGCACTCCTCCCCTTTTTTCGCATAATTGCTGATCTCATACGCCGGCCAACCCACCTCCGCCAGCCGCCGCCGCGTATGCCGAAACATCTCCAATTCCAACGATTCCTCCGCCCCCTTCACCACCCCCAGCCGTTTCTTGACCGCCATCGGCGTGTTCGGCTCATACGTCAGCCCATAACAGGAGATATGCCCTGTCCCCAACGCCACCCCCATTTCCAATGAATGCTTCCAAGATTCCAATGTCTGACCCGGAATCGCGTAAATCAGGTCGATGTTCAGCCGCTCAAATCCCGCCCGCTTGGCCAGTTGCAAACTCTCCGAAACCTGCCCCGGCTCATGATGCCGTTCCAGTGTCGCAAGTTCATTTACTGAAAAGCTTTGCGCTCCAAATGACAGCCTGTTCACCCCCTCCTGTTTGAGCATCTGGCAATACTCCAGCGTTGCCGTCGCCGGATTCACTTCCACCGTCCATTCATCCACAGCGGACAGATCGAATCGCAACTTAAGGCCTTGCAATATCTTGCGCATCATTTCCAACGGCAGCAAGCTGGGTGTTCCACCCCCAAAAAACACCGTTCGCAACCCGTTGGATTGCCCCGCAACTGAACGTTCCCAGACTTCCGCCTCGCGCAGCAATCTTTCGACAAATTTCTCCATCCGCCCCTCATCCTGGCGGGTGATGCTGTAAAAATCGCAATAATGGCACTTGTGAAAGCAAAATGGCACATGGACATACAACCCCTCGGCCATCGCTTTGGGGAGCATTTGCGGGGTCAGATGGCCAGGGTTCGTTTGCATCATCGCAGGTTAAAATTATAGGCGAACCGCCGTCGCAAACATCAATTCAAACTTGCTCAAATCCATTCCTGACGCTAAGTTGGAAAATGGTTCAAAACCTGTTCCACTTCCTCCAGAGGCGACAACTATGCAGGTGGTTTTGGTGATGTTCAAGGGGGACAGCGAACGCCGGAGTTTCTCCGTGGCGCGCGATGTGACCGTGATCGGCCGGCGTGAAGACTGCGACCTGCGGATTCCGCTGGGCGAAGTCTCGCGCAAACATTGCCGGCTCATCAAAGATGGCCAAAACCTTCGCATCGAAGACCTGGGCAGCTCCAACGGCACGTTTTGCAATGGCGAGCGCATCCAGGAATCCGCCGTCGGGCCGGGAGATTCGATCCGCATCGGCTCAGTGGCGTTCATCGTCCAGATTGACGGCCAGCCCCCTGAAGACGAAATTTCCGCGCCCGCCGCACCCGCATCCGTTTCGAGTGCCGGTTCCTCCAATCAGGCCGAACATTCCGAAACCGCCATGGCGCATTCCACCGAGGACTTCGATCCCATGTCGGCCTTGAATTCCGAAGATTCCGCCTCGGATTTTGACCTGGGCAATCTCCCCCCCGGCGAACAATCCGGCATCGGCCTTGAAGAAATCCGCCCGGATGAATCGGCGTAATTGCCCACCGGATTTTCAGCTTTCATTGGCCAGAACGAATTGCTGGTACAGATTGGAATAGACCGAACTGGTGGCCAGCAGGTCGGCGTGGCGGCCGCGTTCGATGATCCGGCCGTGGTCCAGGACCAGTATCTGATCCGCCTGCCGGATCGTGGACAGTCGATGGGCGACGACGAAGCTGGTTCGTCCCTTGAGCAGGATGTTCAAGGCCCGTTGGATGCGCATTTCAGTCAATGAATCGACCGAGCTGGTGGCCTCGTCCAGGATCATGATGCGCGGATTGGCCAGCATGGCGCGGGCGAAACAGACCAGTTGACGCTGTCCCAAAGACAATCCCGCGCCGCGTTCGCCGACGGGGGTGTCCAATCCATGCGGCAACGCCTGCAGCAGGTCGAGGATGTCCAGATCGCGGGCGGCCTGCATGACCTGCTGGTCGGTGCGGTCCATGCCCAGGCGGATGTTTTCCATCACCGTGCCGGTGAACAGATAATTGACCTGCAGGACGATGCCCATCTGGCGGTGCAGGGTGTCGCTGTCGATTTTCTGGATGTCGATGTCATCCAGCAGCAGCCGCCCTGAATCCGGCAGATAAAATTTGGAGATCAGGTTGATGATGGAGCTTTTACCGCTGCCGGTGTGTCCGACCAGGGCGATGGTCTGCCCCGGTTGCGCGGTGAACGAGACATCGTGCAGGATCGGCTTGTCCGGGTCGTATCCGAAGCTCAGATTGCGGAATTCCACCTTCCCGTTCAATTGGGGTTTGAGGGCGTCGGGTGGATCGACAAAATCGGGCTTTCGGTCCAACAGCGCGAAGACACGCTCGGCCCCGGCCATGGCGCTGACGGCGGTGGTGTACATGGTCCCAAGGATCCCGACCGGTTCCAGCACGTTGCTCAGGAGGAAAAAGAACGCGATCAACGCCTCCAGCGAAGCGCCTTGCGCATTATGGAAGATGCGCCAGCCGCCGATGATGAACAACGCCGCCGTCAGAATGGCGTTGATCAGTTCCAGCAGGGGGGAAAACTGACCCGATGTGCGGATGGTCGCCAGGTTGTACCCGGCGTGATCGCTGACCAGGGCGTTCCACATTCTGGCGTTGGAATCCTGGCGGGCGAAGACCTGCGTGACTCGGATGCCGCTGATGGACTCGGCCAGCGTCGAGGTCAACCGTGAAAAGCTCTCCTGGTTGGCGCGGTGAACGATCGACAGTTTCTGGCGGAAATACTGGTAGGTGACGAAATAGGCCGGCGCGGTCGCCAGCACGACCAGGAACAGCCAGTGATCGCTGAAGACCATGATCGTCAGCGCCACGACGATCTGCCCGCCGGCGACCATCGAGGCGAAGATCGAATCCTGTATCCCCGCGCGAACCGTCTCGGCATCCGAGGTGATGCGCGAGATCAGCCGGCCCAGTTTGGTCTTGTTGAAAAACCCGCTGGTGAGGCGCTGCATGTGGGAAAAAATGTCAAATCGCAGGTCGTGCACGACCCCTTCGCCCAGCAGCAACGCCAGGTGCAGGCGGTGATAGAGCGTGTACTGGGTGAAAATCGCCAGCGCCGCGTATCCGCCCACGCCCCAGAGCAGTTGCGTCAGATGGTTGTTCTTGATCGGGCCGTTGATGACCGCCGAAAACGCCAGCGCCAGCAATGGAAGCTGGGCGGCGCGGACGATGACGCTGAGGGTCAGGCCGATGAGGACGCCGCGATACGACCGGGCATAGCGGAACATCCGCTTGTACAGCTTCAACGACAGGGGCCGGCGGGCCGGTTCGATCTCCCCTTCCTTGTTCGACTGGGTCAGCAGCGCGATGGCCGGACGTTTTTTCACGGGATGTTTTCCTCCCGCGGCATCGGCGTGTCGGTCTGGCCTTCGTACCATCGTCGGGCCTGGATGATGTACCGGCTTTCCTCGTCCACCAGTTGCATCCGCGCGATCTTGCTGTAATGGCCGAGTTTGTGCATCAGTTGGTCGTGGGTGCCGGTCTGCACGATGCGGCCCTGGTCCAGCACGATGATCTGGTCGGCCCGCCTCAGCGTGGACAGTCGATGGGCGACCATGAAAATCGTCCGCCCGGACATCGCCTGGTCCATCGCCTGGTGAATCTCGTGTTCGGTTTCCGGGTCGATCGCGGCGGTGGCATCGTCCAGAATCAGGATGGATGGATTGGGCAGCACCGCGCGGGCGATCGCCAGCCGCTGGCGCTGGCCGCCGGACAGCGAAGACCCGTATTCGCCGATCACGGTGTCGTACCCCCTGGGCAGGTCCATGATGAACGAGTGGGCCGAGGCGATGCGGGCGGCCTGCTCGATCTGTTCTGGCGTGGCCGATGGGTTGCCGAACGCGATGTTGAACGCCACGGTGTTGGAAAAAAGAAAACTTTCCTGAAACACCAGCCCGATGCTTCGGCGCAGATCGTTCAATTCCACGTCGCGCAGGTCGTGCCCATCCAGCGTGATCCGGCCGGAAGTCGGGTCGTAAAACCGCGGGATCAGCGACAACAGCGTGCTCTTGCCCGATCCGGTCGCCCCCAGGATCGCGATGCACCGGCCCGGTTCGACCTCCAGGTTGATCTCGTGCAGGATCGGCTCGTCCGGTTTATAGCCGAACGTGACGTTTTCAAATCGCATTCGACCGGTCGGCCGGGCGAGTCGAACCGGATTGGGCCGGTTCCGCACGTCCATCGGCATCGTCAGCACCTCCTGCACGCGACGGGCGGCCGTCAGGCTGACCTGCAGCGTGTTGGCGATGTTGGAGATGCTCGCCACCTGCGTGGAAATCTGCTGCAACAATCCCGCGAAGACGACCAGTTCCCCCACGGTCATCCCATCGGGATTGCCCGAATCGCGAATGACGATGTACCCGCCGGCCAGCAACACCAGAACGAGGTTCAACTGCGTCAGAAAGTTGACCGTGGCGGAATAGACGCTGCTGCGTTTGAAAAGCCACCGCTGCTGGCGT
Organism: Phycisphaerales bacterium; assembly: GCA_020853095.1. Classification (GTDB taxonomy): domain Bacteria; phylum Planctomycetota; class Phycisphaerae; order Tepidisphaerales; family Tepidisphaeraceae; genus JADYZN01. Next base: position 55,456 of record JADYZN010000055.1, read on the forward strand.
CGAAGGTCGTCGTTGGCTTTGGCGAACCGGCCGATCTCGTGCTGTTCAAGGGCGAATCCCTTGACGACGTGTTGACCCTGGATGTTCTCCGACAGCCGCAGGACGACCTTGTCAAAGAGCTTGCGGTTCTCCTCGTAGGCCGGGCGGACTTTGCGCGAATAGATGATCGAAGCCACCCCCAGCAGCGGCGTGGTGATCAGGCAGATCAACGTCAGCACCGGCTGAATGTTGATCATGTACGTCAGGTTGACGCCAAGGGAGATCAGCAAAATCACCACCTGCACGATGGCGAAATCAATGAAGGTGGGGATGGCCGAAGCGTCGCTGGTGCCGCGATTGATGAGCGTGCCGGTGTCGTTGGCGTCAAAGAAACGAAACGAGAGCCGTTGCAGTTTGTCGTAGATTTTTTTCCGCAGATCGCTCAGGATGACCTGGATCAGATGGCCCTGCGACAACGCCGCCGCGAATCGAAAGATCGCCCGCAACAGCGCCAGCCCCCCCAGCACGGCGTTGACGACGATCAGCACCTTCAGCGGCGACCAGTCGGCCGGCGGATGCAGCCCCAGGAACCAGCGCGGCGCCTGCGCGTGGCCGGGGTTGAGCGTGTGACCGATCAGGTCGAAATTCAACCCCATGACCGTCAGCACCGCCAGGCTCAACCCCATGACCACCAGATTCAACAGCAGCACCAGCAGGCAGCGCCAGGTATAATGAATGCCCAGACCCAGCATCCACAACACCAGCCGGCCGCCGGATCGCTCGGCTTGTGACAGTTGCTGTGCGCTGGAAGAAGTTGGGTTGCCGTCCCTGTCGGCGGTGTTTTTACTCACGGTGGTGATGTATAAACCAGCGGGGAATACTACTTGCGGTGGATGGATTTGAAAATGGTTCGTACGAAAGTTGCAAAACGACAAAAAGGACAAAAATGAATAATCCACGACCCCATCGAATGATCCTGACGGTTATCCTGTCGCTGATTTTCTCCGCCTTGGCCGGCGCACAGGAGAAAAACCCCTCCGCACAGGTCTATTTTTCGCTGCTGGAACAAGGTCTGAATCAGATTCGCGGGCAGATGCCCGTCATTGTGGAATCCGCTGAACCGGCCGCTCGGCTCCTGGTGGCGGGGGGGCATTTGTACAGCGGCGGCCCGCAGGCGGATTTCGCCCCCGAGGCGGAAGGGCGGTCGGGCGGGTTGATGGGCATGAGACCGCTGGCCGGGGCGACTCCGGCCCGTGGCGATGTGGTGCTGTATGCCCGTACCGGCCCGGCCACGGATTTGGATGAACAAATCCTGGCGAAATACAAAGCCGACGGGGTGTACGTCGTCGCGTTCATGCCCAGATCATCCGATCGAACGCCGGCATGCGATGCGCTGATCGACACCGGAAGCGATCAAGGATTGCCATTGGGCGAAGGCGCCGATGCCAAAATCTGCCCGATCGACAGCATCGTCAACATCGCGGCCATGTGGACCTGGACGGCCGAGCTGACGGCCGCCTGCACCCGACTGGGCCGGATGCCCGTACTGTACGAAAGCTACGGCATGCCAAATGGCCGCCAACGCGACGAGAAATACACGGGCCGGACGTTTCACGATGACATGAATGTAGGCCCGGTGTCGGCCCAAACACTTGGCAACGCCTATCTCGATTCGCTGGAACTTTCCCTCAGGCGAATCGTCGCGCAGCAACTGCCCGCGATTGTCACGGCCGGTCAATGGCTCCGTGAGACTCCGGCGGGCGAGGCCCAATGCTGGTTCATCGGCCACATGTTCCCCGCTCATTTTCAGGATTCCCGCGCCCCCCAGCCCATGCGGCTGGATACCCCCATTAACGGTCAGGTGAAAGTGAAGGCCGGCCGCGATGCGCTGGTCCTGTTCGTCGGATATCAGCAAGCCCCCCAACAACTGGTCGATCTGGCCAAAACCGATGGATTTCGCCTGGCCTACATGAGCGTCACCCGCGCCATCGGCGATGTCGCCGACAACATCCGCTACATCGACCCCGCGTGGGATCTGCCCGATGCGGCCGTGCGCATCGAAGGATATGACATCCCCGTCTTCCCACCCAGCGGAGTGCTGGATGCGGCGATATACTGGTCGATCGTGGCGCAGGCCCATGCAGGAGAAACACCATGACCCGTACTCGAGGACGTGAAAAAGACCCGGCCCCCCGGATTTACGAAGGAGATGGAGACCGGCTGATGGCCGGCTCTCCGCCGGATGCCAATGAACGGCTGATCATCGTGCCCGATGCGCTGCCATCCAAAACCCCCGACCCAACGTCGCGGATTCGCATCATGTGGGGCCAGCACCTGCTGGAAGACCTGTTGGCCGGCCGATACCGCTCGCTGATTTGCGCCGTCAACGCGCAGGACAACCGCAGCGGGATCATCGCCCAGTTGGCGGCGTTGCTCCCTTCCAGCCAGTGGGATCAGACTTCGATCAGCGAATACGCCCGCCAGTTCAGCGCAGGCCCCGGACGGGTCAAAGTGCTGAAATACGACATGGACGCCGTCGAGGTGCTGGCCATTCTTCGTCCGGCCGGCCAGGAAAACCTGTCCCTGCCCGACCTGAGCAGCGCGTTCAAGGTCATCGTCGGCATGTTGGACCGGCGAACCAACCGGCTCCCCTGCGCATCGGTTTCGTTTTTGGGCGCGCGGGCCAATCAACTTCTCGACGCCAACGGCCGCGAACCGGCCTTTGAAAGCGTCCTGAACACGATGTATCAGGCGGGCTACAGCGGCGATGTCTACCCCTCGCCGGCCATGTGGCATACCTCTCAGGTGGGCCTGTTCGCCCGCTATCCCTTCGCCCCGACGCTGGATCGGCTGCGCGATGGGGGGTATTGAGAAGGAACGCGGATTTCAGGTTACGGCGGAAGATAAAGTCGCCATTTTTCGCAGAATCTCCACGCCTCGGTCCGCCAGGGCGTCGCCCGCCGGCTGGGCGTAGGGGAGGAGGCTGGTGGTGTATCGATAAAACGCGCTTTGGTATTCGCGGTCGCCGTTGTTGCCCGAATCGGGAACGTAAAATACGTCGTCGTCGTTCATGTAGCCGCACGCCAGCGTCAATGCGCAGGGCGAATTTCGCTTGATCCGCCGGCCGATCGCGTCAAACGGCTCGCAGGGCAGCCCGACGATGCCCACCTCTCCCAGCCGCAGCACCGCGATCTGTACCTCGACACCCGTGGGCGCTTCATCCAGGCGATTGCGCTCGTGAAAACTTCTGGCCCATCGCGCCCATTTCAGCAGTGGCTCAACCAGCGCAGCGCGATATCGCGGGGTCATGTTGCTGGGGAAATTCAATCCCTGGCAGACCTGCGTGTCGGAGTCGCCATTGCCGCAGCGGTCGATGAATTGCCGCAGATCCGCGATCTGCGCATCCAATTCCGCCAGCGGTGGCACTCCGGCGAACGGCAAGCGAACGCTTTGCAGCAGTAACCCCAGATCCTGCGTCCGGCATCGCATCAGCGAGCGGGCGGCGTTCCGATACGTCTCCCCCAGATAATGTCCATACCGCGTGGCATCGGCCAAACTCTGCTCGATCGGTTTATGGCCCTGCACGCCCTTGGCGTTCACATCGCCGCCGCACCCTTGCAGAAACCCCACCGGCACGCCGCCGTGGGCCGCCGACAGATCCTCGCAGGCGATCTGCGGGTATTCGCCAAACAGCACCGGATGTTCGGGATGATAGGCCGTGGCGGGATGGCCGGTGAAACACGTGAGAAAGCAAATAGGCTTGCCGTCCGTTGAGACAAATGCGATCACCGGCGCTTCATCGTCGATATCGCCGTTAAAATCCGTCCCCAGCCGCAGGCGGTCTTCTTCGCGGATCATGTAGGATGATCCGTCGACGCGATAACCCTTGCGGTTGTAGGAAATGCGGCGCTCGTGCCCCAATGCCCATTGGATTTCGGCCTCCTGAAGTTTTTTGGGCAATTTTGCGGCCGATTGACACGCAGATTCCAACATCATGCGGCCTTCCGCCGTCAGGTCTTCCATCGCCAGCACGGCATGATTTTTCGGCCTGCCATATTCCGCCAGCGGATGGGATGGATTGAACGCATGAAACGCGCAGTGATTGTGCGAGGAAAAACACAGCACGTGCGAAGGGTCGATCTCCAGCACCCGGCCCACCGCCGACCTCAGAACATTGCAGAATCGGTAAAAATGCGTCACCGCGTGCGAACTGATGATGCAGAAGCGCGAGCGGTCGTCTTCCAGAAGCGTGACCGTGGTCTGGAGGCCGCCGCAAACACGCTCGACGGGGGCCGCGGTGGCGGATTGCCCTACACCGCCGGCCTTGGGGACGATGCTGAACGTCTCCGCTGATACGCGCATGTTATTTCTCCCGGGCGGGCGACCTGGCAAGGTCGGGGTAGTCGATTTTCCAATCGTCGCCGACCTGACCGGCCCATAAATCGGTGCCGGTGAGCATGGATTGTGGCCGATTGCCGCCGCTCAACTCCTCCGGCAGCGGATGAAACCGCGCCGGCACACCATACGCCAGCGTATCCGGCGGAACGTCCTTGTTCACCAACGCTCCCGCGCCGATAAAGCTGTTTTGCCCGATGCGCACGCCCGGACAGATCGTCGATCCGCCCCCGATGCACACACGATCTTCCAGAATCGGGCCGGCGATCGGCTCATCAGTGCGCATTGGGGTCCGATGGTTGAGAAACGTGCACCCCGGCCCGATAAAAACAAAATCCCCAATTACCGTTCGGCTGGGGATATAGACGTGCGCCATGATCTTTACCCCCTTGCCGATGGTGATTTTGCCTTCCAGCGTGCTGTTGTGAAGAATCACCACGCGATCGCCGATCCGGCACTCAGCGCGAATCAGGACGTGGTGTCCGCAGGTAAATCGTTTGCCGATGGTCGAACCGGCGTACAGAATCGAGCCGCTGCGGATGATCGCGTGTTCACCAATTACAAGTTTTTCAGTCCAGCCCGGATAGATGTACCCTAGAGTAACACCATCGTCGACTTGACCGTGTGGACCAATATCATATGTGGATTGACTCATCGGAACATTATACATTGTCCATCTCCTCAGCGGCAATTTGTGGCTTGGAACCTCTCCGGATGTGCTCTTATCCATTGCCATCCCGCAGCCGCCGGCCATCGTTTGGTATTGAGCATTCGCAAGCGAACCCGGTTGTGCATAGAATCGTTTAACCATGGAAACGCTGAGAATTCGATCGTATGAATTGTCCAACCGTCTTTTTGTCGGCACCGGCAAATACGAATCCTACGAGATCATGCAACAAGCCCTGGAAGCCTCCGGTTGCCAGGTGGTCACGGTGGCTGTTCGGCGTGAACGCCTGATCGACCAGCAGGGCCGGTCGTTGCTGGATTATCTGGATTTGTCCCGTTACATCATTTTGCCCAACACCGCCGGGTGTTTCAGCGCCGAGGATGCCATCCGCGTGTCGCTGCTGGGCCGGGAATTGCTGGAGAAGCAGAAGAACAAGGGGGCGGGATGGGTGAAACTGGAAGTCCTCGGCGACAAAAAAACCCTATTGCCCGACCCCATCGGCACCATCGAAGCCACCCGCGAACTGGTCAAGGAAGGGTTCACCGTGCTGGCCTATTCCAGCGACGACCCGCGATCGGCCGTGCGGATCAAGGAAGCCGGCGCAGCCGCGGTGATGCCGGCCGGTTCGCCGATCGGATCAGGGCAGGGCGTGCTCAATCCGCTCAATATCTCGTTGTGCCTTGAACTGCTCAAGGAAGGGGATGCCACCTATCCCGTCATCGTCGACGCCGGCGTGGGAACGGCCTCGGATGTCACCATCGCCATGGAATTGGGCGCTGACGGCGTGCTGCTGAACACCGGCATCGCCCACGCCAAAGACCCGATCAAAATGGCCACGGCCATGAACCACGCCCTGGAAGCCGGCCGACTGGCCTACGAGTCCGGCCGAATCCCCAAAAAACGCTACGCCACGGCCAGTTCCCCCTTTGACGGGGTGATCAGTTACATCCCCGGGGAATAAAAATTCCGGCCGCGTCTTTCGGCACAGCCGGAATTTTATTCCTGGCGGAAATTATTGCCGTTTGCGCCGGCCCAGTACCGCGAATGCGGCAAGGGTCAACAGCGAGAACGTGCCCGGTTCGGGCAACAACTGTAAGGCATCGGAAGAGGATCCGTTGCCCCAGCTAAAACCGGGCGCTTCCGCCAGCAGGTCCTGCGGCATCGGATCGAAATCCATGGTTGCCTGCGGATCGGCAACCAGCGAGGTCGTTCCATGGATGCGGATCGACCAGCCATTGGGGATGTTCAGGACGGGGCTGACGGAAATACCGGAGAACGTCACGTTCTGGCCGGCCACGAGATATCGGAAATAATCCGCTTGGATGAAATCACTGGCATTGCCGACGCCGACGCCGTCAAAAGCCATGATGATCGGCAATGGTTCCCAGAAGAAATCGGGGGTAAAACCCGCACCGGTTCCACCGCCGGTATCCGCCTCAATGAGTGATTTCACGCCGACGGCAAGGTATCCGCCCAACGGCGCGGTTCCATGTGCGGAAATAAAGTGCCCAAATCGGCCCACCTGTGCAATGCCACTGTTGTTCACGTAATCCACCGAGCCGCCCCAGGTGTTGGTGGATGCCGATCCATCCGGGCCGGCGTCATACAGACTGAAATTGGTCGCGGCCAAACCGGCCCGCCCGCTTCCCAGCCCAACCATGGTGGTGGTTGCGCCGCCAAATCCCAACGGAATATTGGCGGCGCTGTTCAGGAAAATGGGCACATCGGCGACAAGAGCGACGGCGCCGGTGTCATTGTCCATGGCGGTTGCGCCGGTCGTCGCGGGAAAGTTGAATCCCGGCTGCTTCAACGCACCGCCCGAACCGGTGGCCGGGTCGAAAAATCCATCAAAAACGGCCGCGGGGCCGCCGGCATTCGTGCCGATCACCGCATGTTCGATCCGCCCGACACCCGTCCCCGGCCCAACCGCCGGCGTAAATTGCGCCATCGCCTCGGAAGTGACAAAAAGCAACGCCAAAGTACCACACCCAATCAATGCCCGACCACGCATAAAACCTCCAGTGAAAGAGAGATGAAATGGCCCGACCGTAAGATAAATTATAAATATCTTAACGATTTATACATTAATGCGAATGGTTGACTCCAGTCAACAAAATTTTATTTTTTTACATCACGCCAATACCAGTTCGCTGTTTGTTAATATGATCATCCATTGACCGGTGGATAATTCGACGTTTTGAATCAATCAGCGGAGGTTTTACAGATGCCCACACCCAACATCGCCATCAAACACTTTGTTCTCGACACCAACGTGTTGTTGCACAACCCCAGCGCCCTGTTCATGTTTGCCGACAATGAGGTTGTCATTCCGTTTGATGTGCTCGAAGAACTGGACAAGTTCAAAACCAACAACGATGACCTCGGCCGCAACGCGCGAGGCGTCATTCGACATCTCGACCGGTTGCGACAGACGGGCAATCTGTCCGAAGGCGTTGCCGTAAAAGAGACCGGCGGGCGGGTTCGCGTCATTCTGGATCAGGACCAGGCCCTCTGTCCGGGGCTGACCGGCAACACGCCCGACAATCGTATCATTTGCTGCGCATACGCTTTACAGAAACAAGGCCACCGCGTTGTCTTTATTTCCAAGGACATCAACGCCCGCATCAAAAGCGACGCCCTGGGCCTGGTGGCCGAGGATTTTGAAGCCCAGAAGGTTGATTTTGAACGGCTCTACACCGGCTGGCGCGAAATGGTCGTCCCCTCGGCCGCCATCGACCAGCTCTACGCCGACAAACAACTCAAGCTCGATGCGCAAGACCTGTTGATCAATGAATTTGTGCTCCTGAAAGATGACCAGGATCCCAATCACACCGCCTTGTCACGCTGCCGGGGAGAGCAGACGGTCCTGCCGGTCCGCCCGCGCAAAGGGCCGATTTTCGGCATCATGCCGCGCAATCTCCAGCAGACCATGGCTTTTGACCTGCTCCTGGATGACTCGATTAAACTGGTCTCCCTGATTGGTTCGGCCGGAACCGGCAAAACCCTTCTCGCCATTGCCGCCGGCATGACCAAAACCGTCAACGAACAGGCCTATCAAAAGATGCTGGTCGCCCGCCCGATCATGCCCCTCGGCCGTGATATCGGTTATCTGCCGGGAGACAAAGATGAAAAATTAACCGCCTGGATGCAGCCGATCTTCGACAACCTGTCGTACCTTCTTTCCAATCGACTGGCCGGCGAAGGCGCCCACCCCACCCATGCCACGCTCTCCTCGGTTGAACAGCGCATCACCCAACTCATGGAAAGCGGACAGGTCATCCTCGAACCGCTGACGTACATCCGCGGCCGATCCATCCCGCACCAATTCATGGTGGTCGATGAATCACAAAACCTGACCCCACATGAAGTTAAAACCATCGCATCGCGGGTTGGCGAAGGAACCAAGCTGGTCCTGACCGGAGATGCCACGCAGATCGACAACCCCTACCTGGATTCCTCCAGCAATGGGTTGTCGTATCTGGTGGAACGACTTAAAAACAAAAAACTCGTCGGCCACATCACCCTGGCCAAGAGCGAACGCTCCGAGCTGGCCAGCCTGGTGACGGCGGAACTGTAAACCGACGGATACTTCGCCTCGCAACTCACATTCCTGGCTGCGACACCGCGACACTTTGTCGCACAATCGATTCGGGATGAGAATGTTCGCTGGGTTGCTGTCGTGCCGCCCGGGCGCGATCGCCCGATTCCTTGCCGCCGCGTCGTCCGATGCTGGCCATGTGTTCGCGGTTTCGGCTGACGGCCTGACCACCCTTGCGGCCGGCCTCGCGGGCTTCATCGGCCGTGAATTCGTGGGCGGTTCCCTTGGCATGGGCCGCTCGGCCTCCCTTGCTGGCGATTTCACGCTGTTTCTGGCTGTCCATCGATGCAAAACCCCGATTACTTCGGTTGGCCATCGCGCAACTCCTTTCGCTGGTCTGTCTGATCATAGGCACGCAAAACGAGCCTTGCTTCACAGCAACCGCCGTGCCCAACTGTAAGAAGAATGAAAATTATTCCAGCTCAGCGATTGAATTCCCCCTCGTCTTGGCGAACATTGTGCCGGCGCTTACAGTATTTTCATCAAGTTACTCTCGAGGAAAAGTCATGGATACAACAGGAATTATCGAATACGACGACTTCGCCAAGCTGGAGCTTCGCGTCGCGACGGTGCTGGAATGCAAGCCGCACGCCAACGCCGACAAGTTGCTGGTGCTCCAGATCGACCTGGGGGGTGAAAAGCGACAAATTTGCGCGGGACTCCGCCAACATTACGCCCCTGAACAACTGGTCGGCAAACAGATTGTCGTGGTGGCCAACCTGGCTTCCCGACAGATGCGCGGCGAAATCAGCCAGGGGATGCTGCTGGCCGCCACGGATGCTTCCAGCGGCCGGGTCATCCTGATTTCCCCCAGCGAACCGGCGTCCAGTGGAAGCAAGGTAAGCTGACTTTACAAACCCTCCATGGGCCGGCCGGCATGTTGCGTGAACTGCACATTTCCAACCTGGCGGTGATCGCCGATGCGCGCATCGAGCTGTCGGAAGGGTTGAACTGTTTCACCGGCGCCACCGGCGCGGGCAAAAGCCTGGTCATCGGCGCGATCGAGCTGCTGTTGGGAATGCGGTCGGCCGCCGAGATGTTGCGCCCGGGCGTCGAAGAAGGGCGGGTCAGCGGGGTTTTCTCTCCTCTTAATGAGCAGACGATGCGCAACCTGGAGCGCATCACGGATGTCGCCTTGTCGAACGAGGAGGAGTTGCTTCTCACCCGCCGCCTCCATGCCAGCGGGCGCAGTTCCATCAGTCTCAATGGCCAGCCGATCACGCTGGGGATGCTCAAACAGGTGGCCGAGCATCTGATCGACGTGCACGGCCAGCACGACCACCAGTTTCTGCTCAAACCGTCCAACCAGTTGGATGTGCTGGATCAATTCGGGGATTTGTTTCATCTGCGAAACAGGTATCACGATGTTTTTACCCGGTTGACCGCCGCCCGCCGCCAGTTGCGGGAATTGTCCGCCAGCCGGGCGTTGCGTCAGCAGCAACTGGAACTGTTCCAGTTTCAGGCCGGCGAATTGGATGCGGCCGAACTGGATGTGGGCGAATACGAGGAATTGCAGGCCCGATCCTCGGTATTGCGCAATCTCGAAAAATTAAAAAAGGAGGCCGGCGCCGTCCATGCCGCGTTGTACGAAATGGATGGCTCGATCCTCGAACGGCTGAAAATGATGGGGGCGGTTCTGGCCGAGCTGGCCATGCTGGATGGCGCTGTCAAACCGATCGGCGACGGCGTGCGCGATGGCACGGTCCAGTTGGAAGAAGCCGCCTTCGACCTGTCCCGTTATCTCGACAAGCTGGACCTTGACCCTGGCGAGTCGGCCGAGGTCGAAGACCGCCTCAACACGCTGAACCGCATCCTGAACAAATATGGCGGCTCGGTGCGGCAGGCGCTGGCCCATCGCCACGAGATCGGCCAGAAGATCACCGAGCTCGAACGCTCCGGCGACGAACAGTCGTCCTTGCAGCAAACGATCGAACCCCTGGCCGACGAATTAAACCGCATCGGCGGGGAACTGTCCCAAAAACGACAGTCCACCGCCAAAAAACTTTCCCCCCTGGTAGAACGACAACTGGCCGACCTGGGCATGGAAAAGGCGAGCTTCACCGTCACCTTTTCGCCAATGGACAATTCCGGGGGCGATGGGATCGAGCCGGGGCCATCGGGCCTCGACCAGGTGGAATTCATGGCCCGGACCAATCCGGGCCAGCTCTCACAACCCTTGCGCAAAATCGCCTCCGGCGGCGAATTGTCCCGGCTCATGCTCGCCCTCAAGGGCATCCTCGCGGCCGGCGACCGCATCAGCGTGCTGGTCTTCGACGAGATCGACGCCAACGTCGGCGGGCGGTTGGGGTCGATCATCGGCGAAAAATTGCGAAATCTCGCCCGCCACCACCAGGTCTTGTGCATCACCCACCTGCCACAGATCGCGGGATACGCCGACCGGCATCTGACCGTTCGCAAAACCGTCTCCCGCAACGTCACCCAGACCCGCGTCCAGGTCATGGACGGGGAGGATCGCATCGAAGAACTGGCCGAAATGATCGGCGGCCAGAAGATCACCCCCACCACCCGCGCCCAGGCCCGCGAACTGCTCGCCGCCGGCCAGATCACCCGTCCTTCCAAACGAACCCGCGTGAAAAAAGGATGAGATGTCCGGAGGTCATCGCACCGGCATCGATTCATTTTGATGGCGGGAAAAAATGACTCTTTGGAGTATAAAATTGACTCACGATGAAAGTCGGCGTTCATCCCATCCCCCGTGCGGCGGCCGCTGGAATCGCGGTGGTTCTCGTGTTGGTGGCGCTGGTGGTGGGTCTGCTGGATTTGTTCACCAGCGTCTGGATCACGCCGGGAACGGTCTACGCGGTCCTGATCATGGGATCGTTGTGGGTGCGCGACCGGCGGTTTCTCTGGGGGCTGGTGATGCTTTGTCTGGCGTTGTTGTTCGCGACCAATGCCATTCGACCCGACCCTGATTTTCATGCCTTGACCAATCGTTTCATCGGCAGCATGGGGATCGTCGGCGTGGGGCTGGTTTGCAGTGCGTTGACCGGCACATGGGAACGCCTGGAGGCCGGGCATCAGTTTCTTCAGCGGCAAAGCGCGGAACTTCGCATCGCCAACGATCAACTGGTCACCCATGAGTACATGCTCGAACACCTGCTGGCCCTCTCGCGGTCGCTGACCATCGAGTTGAATCGCGACGACATGATGACGCTGATCTGCCAGTCGCTTTGCCAATTGATGGGCCACTCGAGCGCCGCCGCCATTCAGGAACGTCGCGGCCAGGAAATGGTCGTGGTTTGCCACCATGGTTTTGGACCCAAAGGCCCGGATGCCGATCACATCGCGCTGGATCATTCTTTCGCCGCGATGATCCTCAATCAGGCCCGGTCGATTGTGATCGATGATTTGACGATGCGGCCGGCCTTGAAAGTGCCCCAGCCATGTGATGGCGATCGGTTTGTCTCGGTGGTGGCCGCGCCGTTGCGCATTCGCGGCAAGCTCGTGGGCGCGCTCGAAGTCTACAATCGACGCAAACAAACCTGGGGCGATGACCAGATCGCCGTCATCGAATCGCTGGCCGCGCAGACCTCCATCAGCCTGGAGGCCGCGCAACTGTTTGAGGAAATCGAGCGGGAACGAAGCCGGTTCATGGCCATTTTCCGCACGCTGCCGGTGGGGGTGGTGGTCTGCGACGCCGATCAACGCCACGTCCGCGTCAATCCCGCCGCCGCCGCGATGCTGAACGTGCCGGCCGACGCCAATTTGATAAACCCCGGCGCCAATCAACATTGGAAAATATCCCACGCCGGCCGGCCGATGGATTTCGATGATCTGCCGTTGTTCAGGGCGTTCCGGGAGGGGATTGAAATCATTGGTGAGGAACTGGAAATCATCTTCGCCAATGGGCGGCGGCTCTCCATCCTCGCCAGCGCCGCCCCCATTCGCCAGCGCGACGGCAAAGTCGTCGGCGCGGTCTCCGGTTTCGCCGATGTCACCGTCGCCAAACGGCTTGAACAGGAACTCGACCGCCGCCGCCGGGAGGCCGAGGAAGCCACGACCCGCAAAACCCGCTTTCTGGCGGCCGTCTCCCACGACATCCGAACCCCAGCCAACGCCATCAACCTGCTGGCGGAACTGATGTGTCGGACCGCCAGCAATCCGGACATGGCCGACGATATTCCTCAACTTGCCGTTGAGCTGCAATCCAGCGCCTCTGTCCTGACCAATCTGGTGACCGATGTCCTGGACCTCGCCCGCTACGACACCGGCAAGCTGGAACTCAACGAGACTGAATTTGATCTGTCGGCCGTGCTGGCCGGAGAGGTGCGGCAGAGCCTGCCACTGGCACAGGCCAAGGGGTTGGAACTCAACTACGTTCAACCTTCCAACCCGATCCTGATTCGGGGCGACCGCGTCAAGATCGGCCGGATCATCGCCAATCTGCTGGGAAACGCGATCAAATTCACAAACGAGGGGGCGGTGACGCTGGAATTGTCCCAGCCGGCCGACCAAGGCCCCCGCATCGTGGTGCGCGACACCGGCGTCGGCATCGATGCCGGGAACCTGCCTCGCATTTTCGATGAATTTTTCCAGTTGCGCAATCCCGAACGCGATCCGGCCAAGGGCACGGGGCTGGGGCTGACCATCTGCAAACGTCTGATCGACGCCATGGAAGGAACGATCACCGTTCAAAGCGAACCGGCGAAAGGAACCACGTTCATCGTCTCCCTGCCCGCCACAAGTCTGTTGTCGCGCGGGAGCGATGTTTTGCCTGATCAAACGACAACCTTCACCCCGCGATCGGACAATTCATCCTTGCGTGGAATGCGCGTGCTGCTGGTCGAAGATCACGCCCCCACGCGCGGAGCGACCCATCAATTGCTCCAATGCCATGGTGCGCAGATCACCGAGGCCGTCAACGGCGCGCAGGCCATCGAACTGGCCCGCCGGTTTGATCCCCACGTGCTGCTTCTGGATATGATGCTGCCGGACATGATCGGCTCGGATGTGCTCAGGCGGATTCGCGACAACCCTTCCGCCTCACTGCGCAGCGTCATCATCATGACCGGCGACGTCACCGATGAACGCATCCACGAAATCCAAAACCTCGGCATCACCGCATTTTTGCCCAAGCCCATCCGGGTCGTCGATCTGATTTCAATCCTGATCGCGCGCCATACCTTCGACAATGGCCGGATCATCAACTCCAACCCGCAGGACCATGCTGACCCTTGACGCCATCGGACCGTGGACCGCCTCGCAGGTGCGTGCAAGCATCCAGGCCGACTCGCGCCCCCGTGTCGATGCGGTCGAACGACTCATCGACCAGTCATGGCGGGATGCCCTTCAGCAGCCCGGCATCCAGTTGTTCGACGGCCCGATGTGCCGGCTCGAATCCTACGCCGCCGATCCCGGCTCGCTGAATTTGACCCTCAGCCCCACTTCCTATCGCATTTTTTTCGGCACCAACATGCGATACCCGGAACTGGCCGGCCGATACGGTCGGCAGATCCTCGCCAATCCTCTGGGCGTCAGTTGTCTGTTGGAAACCGCCGATGACTGGTTATTGCTCGGCCGTCGCAGCGACTCGGTGGCCTATTACCCCGACCGGGTTCATCCCTTCGCCGGCGCATTGGAACCGGCCGACAATGGGGATGTCTTCGCCGCCGTCCGCCGCGAATTGCATGAAGAACTGGCCTTGAAAGAGTCCCACCTGACAAAGATGCAATGCCTGGCACTGGTTCGCGACAATCTCCTGAATCAGCCGGAACTGATCTTCATCGCCCGATCCAACCGAACGCTTCGCCAGCTTGAGCGGCTGATGGATCACACCGAGCACCGCGCCGGCCATCCGCTGGCCGTCACGTTGCCCGCCATCGAGTCGGCCATGACCCAAACCAGCCTCTTGACCCCCATCGCCATCGGTTCGTTGTGGTTTTGGGGAAGCCAGCGATTTGGCCAAAGCTGGTTTGATCGTCACGCCGCTACGATGACCACTACGATGACCGCTGCGCCAGAACCTTGAGCGACCGTCCCCGTTTTTTCGGGATCTCCGCCACCAGGTCATACCCTTCCGCTCCGGTCACTTTCACCTCGATCAGTTGGCCGGCATGAAGATCATCCCCATGCACGAGGGTCACCGAGTCGATGTCCGGAGCCTGCCCCGTGCCGCGTGCCACCCACCCATCCTCCGCATCCCGTCCGGCCGGCCGATCCACCAGCACGGTGATCGTCTTGCCCGCCATCTCCCTGGCTTTCTTAAACGCCACCTTCTGCTGTGCCAGCATCAATTCCTCAACCCGGCGTTGCTTGATCTCATCGGGCACCTGCCCATCCATCTTCCCCATCGGCGTGCCCGGCTCGGCGCTGAATGCGAACACGCCCATCATGTCGAATCCGAAATCTTCCACAAATCGAATCAGCTCCTGATGTTGCGCCTCGGTCTCTCCCGGCGAACCGGCGATGAAAGTTGTCCGGATCGTGATCCCCGGAATCCAGTTGCGCAATTTCTCCAGCAACGTTTCGATCTCTTTTCGACTCACCCGCCGTCGCATCCGCGTCAAAATGTCGTCGTTGATGTGCTGCAAAGGCATGTCGATGTACGGAACCATCCGGCCGCACTGCGCGATGGTCTGGATCATTTCATCCGTGAAACAGGATGGATAGGCGTACATCAGCCGCAACCAATGCACATCCTTGAGTTCCCGATCCAACGTTTTAAGCAACCCGCTCAACCCCGGCGCATAACCGATGTCCGTGCCATAACTTGTGGTGTCTTGGCCGATCAGGTTCAGCTCCACCGCGCCATCCGCCGCCAGTTCCGCGGCCTCGGCCATGATTTGCTGCGGCGGCTTGGACCGCATCAACCCGCGAATGGATGGGATCGTGCAAAAAGTGCAACCTTGATTGCATCCTTCGCTGATCCGCAAATATGCATAATGTCGAGGCGTCAACCGCAATCTGGCCCGGTCATCCTCAAAAACCGCCAGCCGATTGGTTTTGGTCTCCTTGATGGCCTGTTGGCCGCTGGCCGCCGCCAGTTCCTTGGACAGGTCGTGATATTTGCCCAGGAAGTGGCCGTGGTCCTGACGGGGATTGGTCTGCCCGCGAACGGCCTCGACGATGTGTTCACGATCAAAAACCCCCACCAGCCGGTCGATCCCCGGCGCTTCGCTCAGCAATTTGGTCTTGTGGCGTTGCACCAGACAACCCGCCACCACGACCCGTTTGCATCGGCCGGTCCGTTTCAGCTCAATCGCCTCGTGAATCTCCTTCATCGATTCGGTCTTGGATGCCTCTAAAAAACCGCAAGTATTGATAACAATCGCATCCGCATCCGAAGCATTCGAGGTGATGTTCAATCCATCCTCGGCCAGCAGCCCCAGCATCCGTTCGCTGTCCACCAGATTTTTAGGACAGCCCAACGAAACAAAGGCTACTTTTTTGATCGATTTGGCCGACTTGGCCATGTTCTTCTCCAACACAATTTCGTCGCCAAGCCTAGGATTCTGCGCAAGCCCGGTCAATAGTACGCCTTAACGGTTGAGTCGTGCGAAAAGAGCATATTTTGATTAGCCAAAATAATGAGTCTGGTTGGTCAATTTGGTTACAAGTACTGGTCCTGTCGTGAGTTGTTGCCCGAATTGAAACAGGGTTTTGAAAATGATACAATGATGAACCTTATGCCCAGTCGGACAAAAATTCGGCGCACCACTCCCAAGCGGCGAACATCCGCCGTGGCGACTCATCCCAGCCGCGGCGCACGCGGCGAGCGGGCGATCTCCACGGCCAAGACCGCACCTTTTGCGCCTCCTGTGGCTTCGACCACAACCGGTAGTGGTTATTCCAAAGCCCTTCGCTTTCTCTATTCGCTCAGTGACTATGAGCGCCAGCGGATTGTGCGCTATACCCCGGAGCATTTCAACCTCGACCGCATGCGCACCCTTCTGAAGCGGCTGGGAAACCCCCAGGAGAGCTTCAAGTCGGTCCATGTTGCGGGCACCAAAGGCAAAGGCAGCACCTGCGCCATGATCGCGGCGATGTTGCAGGCGTGCGGATATCGGGTGGGCGTCTACAGCAGCCCACATCTTGTGGATATTCGCGAGCGCATCACAATTAATGGACAGATGATTCCGCAGGCCGATTTTGGCCGGTTGGTTCGACAGGTTGAGCCGATCGTGGCCCGGATCAAGCCGCATCCTTCGTATTTCGACGTGCTGACGGCGGTGGCGTTTAAGTATTTTGCGGATCAGAAGGTGGATATCGCGGTGGTGGAGACCGGCCTCGGTGGCCGTCTGGATTCGACCAACGTGATCAAGCCGGAAGTGACCGCGATCACCAGCATCAGCAAGGACCACATGGCCCAGTTGGGCAATACGCTGGGGAAGATCGCCGCCGAGAAGGCGGGGATTTTCAAGAAAGGCGTGCCGGCGGTGTCGGTGATTCAGAATCCCGAGGCCGAGGCGGTATTGAAGCAGGTGGCCGAGCAGGTGGGTGCGCCGCTGGACATTCCCGGCAAGAGCATCGAGTTCAGCTACCGTTTTGAATCCAGCCGGATGCTTGGCCCGCACAATCGGGTCTGCCTGACGACGCCCAACACCCGTTTTGAGCACCTGGCGGTTCCGCTGATTGGCGAGCACCAGGCGATCAACTGCGGTCTTGCACTGGCCGTCATGGATCGTCTCAAAGGCCGGGGCGTTGAGATCAACGACGCCAAGGCGATGGAAGGGTTGGCCAAGACGGTCATCCCAGGCCGGATGGAGATGGTCAGCACGACGCCGCGCGTATTGGTGGATGCGGCCCACAACGCCGCCAGCGTGGATGCGTTGATGCGGGCGATCGGCCAGCACATTCCGTACGATTCGATGGTGGTCATTTTCGGCTGCTGCGGCGACAAGGACATCCCCGGGATGTTGGACCGTATCACCGCCGGAGCCGACAAGGTGATTTTCACCAACGTCAACAACATCCGCAGCGCCGACCCCAACGAACTGGCGGCGCGGTACGTGGAGCTGTACGGCAAGATGGCGCAGGTGGCGCCGACGCTGGATGAGGCGATGGCGATTGCCCAGCGCGCCGTGACCAAGGAAGATCTGATCTGCATCACCGGAAGTTTTTATCTGGTGGGCGAGGCGAAGAAATACTTTGCCGCCAAGGCCGCCAGGCCGGAGTGATGCGATCGACGTAAACATCAAAGCACCGGGACAGGCGCGATGCCTGTCCTTTTTTTACTTATCCCCTCTCCCGGAGGGAGAGGGGGAAAATTGGAGATGACATGAAGATCGCGGTGATGCCGGGGGATGGAGTGGGTCAGGAAGTCGTGCCGGCGGGGCTGGCGGTATTGTCGGCGGCGGCGAAGAAATTCGGCTTTACCTATACGACGACGGATTACCCCTTTGGCGGCGAACATTATCTGAAGACCAAAGAGACGCTGCCGGATTCGGCATTGAAGGAGCTGGCGGCACACGATGCGATTTTGTTCGGAGCGGTGGGGGTTGATCCGCGCGGCAGCGCGCAGATTCCGCAGGGGATCCTGGAGACTGAAATCCTGTTGAAGATGCGGTTTGAGCTGGATCAGTACGTCAATTTGCGTCCGACCAAACTGCTGGCGGGCGTGCCGACGCCGCTGGCGAACGTCGGGCCGGCCGACATCGACATGGTGATCGTGCGGGAGAACACCGAGGGTTTGTATTGCGGCAACGGCGGTTTTTTATACAAGAACACGCCGCACGAGGTGGCCAACCAGATCGAAGTGACGACCCGGCGGGGAGTTGAGCGCGTCATTCGTCACGCATTTGAATACGCCCGGCAGTTTGGCCGTAAAAAGGTGACGCTGGTGGCCAAGACCAACGTGCTGCGATTCGCGCACAACCTTTGGATTCGCGCCTTCGAGCAGATCAAGGGGGACTATGCAGGCATCGAAACCGACTATCACCACGTGGACGCCTGCACCATGTACATGGTGACCAAGCCGAAGATTTATGACGTGATCGTGACGACCAACATGTTTGGCGACATCATCACGGACCTTGGGGCGGCGATTCAGGGGGGGATGGGGATGGCCGCCAGCGGCAACATCAACCCCACCCGGCAGGCCGCCAGCATGTTCGAGCCGGTCCACGGCAGCGCGCCCGACATCGCCGGCAAAGGTTGGGCCAACCCGATCGCGACGTTTTTGAGCGTGGCGATGATGCTGGATTTTCTGAACCAACCCAAGGCGGCCAGGGCGATCCAGCGGGCGTGCGAGCATGTCGCGGCGAACGTGAAATTCCACACCCGCGACCTCGGCGGGCAGGCCACCACCGGCCAGGTGACCGAGGCGGCCATCGCCGAGGTGGAAAAATCGACGTAAGGCGGGGCGCATCCCCGCCGGATGAATCGTCCAACCTTCGCCGGCGGGCGGTGTCCAATTCTCTGGAGTTTTCAGGCATAGCCAAGGTAAAATCACGACGTTGGCCGGCCGGTGCGGCGCGTGCGTGAAAGGAGCTGAAACCATGTTGCGACTGATGGGATGGATGTTGGCGGCGGGGTTGGTCGTGGGGTTGGCGCAGGCAGCCACGGCCGCTCCCAGGCCGGCGGCGGACCGGTCGGGCAAGGCGACGGGATTGCGGGCGGCGGCCGCGGCGCTGGACGATGCCCACACCGCATTGAAGCGGGCCGATGAGGATGCGCGGGGTCGGCGCGACAAGTCGATCACGCTGATCGAACAGGCGTTCACCGAATGCGAAAAAGGGTTGGAAGCGGCCGAGGGGCCGGGGTGGAAAGACAAGCCCATTCGCGGCGGCGACCAGCGTGATCGCCAGCGCGAGCGCAAGAATTACGACCAGGACAACGTCGGCGCATGGCAGGAAGCGCACGATGCGCTCGACGATGCCATGCAGATCATGACCAACGAGTCGGGGACGATCTTCAAAGGGCACAAGGTCGAGGCGATGAAGCTGACCAGGGAGGCGCAGAACCTGGTGGAGGGGGGCTTGGAAGGAGCGATCAAATCCGGTGAGCGCGACCGGCGCACCCGGCAGATGCGCGAGCGAAGCGACCGGTTTTATTCGCGGCTGCCGGGAAAAGTGCGGGACACCGCCTTGTCGATCGCGCCGCATCTGATGATTCAGGATTTGAAGGTGGAGGATGGGGATTCGGAGATCGGCCGGCTGTTTCACATTGAAGGGATTTCCGGGAAGCGCGATGCGGAAATGGTGATCAGCGAGGATGGCCAGTTGTGGGAGGCCAAGTTCACGCCGCGGCGGTATGAGGAGGATTGAGGTCTTCGCCTCTCGCCGTGTTTAAGAGCAATCGTTGGCCCGCACGGGGTGCGGACCCTACTGGGGGGGTTCGAGGCGCAGGGTTTGGGTTTGGCCTTCGTGCAGCACCACCAGGACCAGTGGGTCGTGAGGGTTGGTTTTACGAAAGAGTTTGTAGTCGCGTTCAAATTGTTCGAGGTTGTCCACGGTCTGGCGGTTCATGTCGAGAATGATGTCGTTGATTTGCAGTTTGGCGGTGGCGGCGGTGCTGGAGGGTTTGACGAAGGCGACGACCACTCCCTTGGCATCGCCGGGCAGTCGGCGCAGATAGGTGTCGTAAAAGACCATTTCGCGGGCGGTGAATCCCAAGTCCTCGGCATAAAATCGTTTGGCGAGCGTTGATCGGCGGGGTTGTTCCTCAAGCGTGACGGCGACCTGCCGCAACGGCTGATCGGGGCCTTGATAAAGCCCCAGCGAAAGGGTTTGTCCCACTTTCATGCGGATCACCTGCCGGCGGATGATCGAGGGGAGTTCTTCGGGGCGGTCGCCGCGTTGCAGGGGCTGGCCGTTGATCTGAACGATCTTGTCGCCGGGTTTGAGTCCGGCCCGTTCGGCCGGCGCGCCGGGGATGACGTCGCCGATCTCGACGGCGGGGCGATTTTTCAAGCCCAGCGCCTCGGCCACATCCTTGTTCAAGCCGGCCATCTGCACGACGCCGATCCAGGGCAGTTTCATCGGGATGCCGGCGACCGGCAGGTCGTCAAAGCTCCAGAGGTAATCGCAGGCCGGGACAAAAAACATGGGCGGGGACTGGATGCGTTCAAAGATGCTCTGGGCGTTGAGAAAAGCGGACTGGTTGGCCTGAATGTTCACGATCCCCACCGCGTCGCCCTGTGCGTCAAAGACCGGCGAGCCGATGTCCCCCAGGCCGCTGGTGGTCATGATGTGCGGGATCTCTCCGCGCAGTTCGGCGGCGGCGAGGGTCTGCATGAGATAGGTTCGATATCCCTCGGCCTTGGGCAACATGCCGATGGAATAGAGTCGGTCGCCGACGTGAATCGGATGGGGTGAAAAATGCAACGCGGGCCAGTTTTGCGGCCGAACCGCCTGCACGTAGGCGAGATTGGTCCGTTCGTCGCGCCCCAGAAACGTCGCTTCCAATTCCTCATCGTCTTGGTTGTCGCGCGGGACGATGATTTTGAAATCGGTCAGTTGTTCATCGGGGATGCGCGGGTCCACCAGGCCGATGGAACAGAGCACCAGCCCATCGGAACGGATGACAATGCCCGTGCCGATCAATTCCTGCTTGCCCGCTTCGCTTTCCCACGTGAGCTGGACGGCCACCAAGGAGGGTGAAATCTTCTGATAGAGCTGTTGTGCGAAATCGGTTGTGCTCCGGGTGGTCGCCGGCGCGGCCGACAGAGATGCGGCAACGAGCAGGCACAGAGGGAGGGTTTTGAAAAGCTGAAGGAGTCGATGCGTAAAAATCATTACAGGAGTGTAGGCGTTTGAGGTGAAAAATTCACGAACCGGCCCGGCGCATCGATGCCGGCGCATGGAACAAGATGAGGGTTGGATTGGATGGACGTCGGCGGGGATTACGCCTTCGGGCCGTGTTCTTCGTACCAGGCGATGGTTTTGCGGAGGCCTTCTTCAAAGGGGGTTTGGGCGACAAAGCCGATTTGTTCCCTGGCGCGGGTGACATCCAGGCATCGTCGGGGCTGGCCATCGGGCTTGGAGGCATCCCATTGGATTTGGCCGGTAAAGCCGCTGAGGCGGGCGACGAGAATGGTCAGGTCGCGGATGGTGATTTCGAGGCCGGAGCCAAGGTTCATCGGTTCGGAGGAGTTGTACTTTTCCATCGACAGGACCAGAGCCTCGGCGCAATCCTCCACGTAGAGAAATTCGCGGCTGGCCGATCCGGTTCCCCATGCGGTGATCTGCTTGTCGCCGCGCCGGCGGGCCTCGACGCATTTGCGGATCAGGGCGGGGATGACGTGCGAGGAATGGAGATCGAAGTTGTCGCGCGGGCCGTACAGGTTGACCGGCAGCAGGTAGACGCCATTGAGGCCGTATTGCTGGCGATAGGACTGGCACATCACCAGCAGGGCTTTTTTGGCCACGCCGTAGGGGGCGTTGGTCTCTTCGGGATAGCCATTCCACAGCTCCGATTCACGGAATGGGACGGGGGTGAATTTGGGATAGGCGCAGATGGTTCCCACCTGCACGAATTTTTTCAATCCCACCTGACGAGCCCCTTCGATCAGGTGCAGGCCCATGGCCATGTTGGCGAAGAAAAACCGGCCGGGATTGTCGCGGTTGGCGCCGATGCCGCCGACTTCGGCCGCCAGATGCATCACGACATCCGGCTTCAGCTCGCGATAAAACCGCTGAACATCGGCCTCGTGGGTCAGATCAAAATCCTTGCGCCGGGGGATGGAGATGTTGGCGTAGCCGCGCTGGCGCAGTTTTTCGACGACGAACGATCCTAAAAATCCCGCTCCGCCGGTGAGGGCAATGCGATCGCTCTTTTGAATGGGGCTGCTCATAAATATAGGTGTCGTAGAGGTTTAGCTGTTTTCGGCGACCAGTTTTTCGCGTTTGGCCAGCTTCCAGTCGGCGTCGGTCATCATTTTGGCCAGTGCCTTGAACGTCACCTTGGGTGTCCAGCGAAGCTCTTTTTTCGCCTTGGCCGGGTCGCCCAGGAGCAAATCCACCTCGGCCGGGCGGAAATATCGGGGATCGACCTCGACGTATTGGTTCCAATCCAGCCCCAGATGGCCAAACACTTCATCCAAAAATTCGCGCACCGAGTGGGTTTCACCCGTGGCGACGACGAAATCGTCGGCCTTGTCCTGTTGAAGCATCAGCCACATCGCCTCGACATAGTCGCCGGCAAAGCCCCAGTCGCGTTTGGCGTCGAGGTTTCCAAGGAACAGTTTTTTCTGCAAACCCTCCTTGATGCGGGTGGCAGCGCGGGTGATTTTGCGGGTGACGAATGTTTCGCCGCGGCGGGGGGATTCGTGGTTGAACAGGATTCCGTTGCAGGCAAACATATTGTAAGACTCGCGGTAATTGACCGTTTGCCAGAACGAATAGACCTTTGCGCAGGCATAGGGGCTGCGGGGATAAAACGGGGTGGTTTCGGTCTGGGGGGTCTGGACGACCTTTCCGTACATTTCGGAACTGGAGGCCTGGTAAAATCGGACCGGCAGGGCGGTGTCGCGAATGGCTTCCAGCAGGTTCATCGTCCCCAGGGCATCCACCTGCATCGTGTAGACCGGCTGATCGAAGCTGACGCGGACGTGGGATTGGGCGCCGAGGTTGTAGACCTCATCGGGGCGAACGCGGGTCAGGATTTCGCGCAGGCCGGTTCCATCGACGAGGTCGCCATAGTGGAGATAAATCCGCGCATCGGGGTCGTGGGGGTCGCGATAGAGGTGTTCGATCCGGTCGGTGTTGAACGATGAAGAGCGGCGGACAATCCCGTGGACGGTGTATCCTTTGGACAAGAGCAGTTCCGCCAGATACGAGCCATCCTGACCGGTGATTCCGGTGACGAGAGCGGTTTTACGATCCGTGGCCATGGTTTAGCAATTTCCTTTTATTTCGAGCGGCCAAAGAGCGTAGCGGACAGGGCGGGTGGATGCAACTGGAATCCGGTTTCGCCAATTGTATGCAAACGTTTGTCCTGACAGGGTTTGTGAATCGGTCGCTGGAAGCTGGGCGGACCTTGCCAATCGTGATGGCGCAGGGTGCGAAAGGAGGAGGCATTTCAATCGTGGTGGTAAAATCTACAATCCTCAACCGCCCATGGGGTGTGGTAAGGTGTCTGGATCACAAAGAGGGGATTGATTGGGAATAAATTCTATGTCCGAAGATCAGAATCGTGGAATGCCGCCGGCCGGTGAACAAGCAGGTTCCGCCGCACCCGTGCCGCCAAAGAAAAGGAGATGGGGCCGGCGGATATTGATCGGCCTGGGGGTGGTGGCTGTGCTGCTGGTGATCCTGGTGGCGCTGGCCCCGACGATCATCAGCACGGCCGTGGTGCGCAGGGTGGTCGTTGGCAAGGTCAATGACAGTCTCAATGGCCAAATCAGCATGACCGACTGGTCGATCGGTTGGAACAGCGGGGTGGAGGTGCGGGGGCTGGAGGTCAAAGACGACCAGGGGAATGTCATCCTGAGCGCGCCGAGGGTCTTTACGGGTTTGTCGCTGGTTGATGCGGCCAAGGGGAATTTTGATCTGGGGACGACCATTCTGGAAAACCCCACGTTTCATCTGGTCATTGATGAGGAGGGGCGGTTAAACCTGTCCAAGTTGAGCAAGCCATCGGGCCAGGCTCCATCGCAACCGAAGTCGGAAGGTGAAAAAGGTTCGCTGCCCAGCGTCAAGGGGACGATCAAGATCGAGAATCCCACCGGCACGGTCGTGGCGGCGGGGATACCGGAGGTTTTGAAACTCAACGGCGGATTGATCACGATCGAGGTTCCCAGTCTCGATGGGCAGATCACCGATCAGATCAAGCTGCGTTGCGCGGTGGGGGACCGGCCGGAAGGGACGATCGCGCTGGCCGGCACGGTCAATGCGATGGAGAAGGGGGAGTTTAATCCACAGGCGGTCAAGGTGGATCAGAAGCTGGAGATTGAGAATCTTGACGCGGCGGCGGTGACGCCGTTTTTGAAACTGGCCGGCGTCGATCTCAAATTGGCGGGAATGACCGATGGGCAACTGGCGATCAATGTGGATGGGTTGAGCCAACTTTCGGCCGATGGAGAGGTCAAAATCGCTGATTTGTCGGCCACGGGCGAGGTGTTGAACGGGGACACGGTCGCGACCCGGTCGCTGGTGATTCCGATCCAGGCATCGCGTCAGGGCGGACAGTTGAAGGCAAACATCGGCCTGAAGATGGATGCGGGGAACATCGCGGTCGCGGTGGATGCGCCGGAGGAATCGTTGCGGCAGGTTGGGCCGCTGATTGCCGATGCGATTTCGGCCACGCTGAAAGGCATTCCGTCGGCCAATCGGCAGATCGCGGCCATTACCGGCAATGGGATGGTGGAATTGACCGCCGAGCTGGATGTGGCCGCGATCGCCAACCAGTTGTCCCGCACGATCCAACTGACCGATGGAACCAGGCTGACCGGCGGGCGGTTGTCCCATCAGACGATGGTTCGGATCGTCGATGGCGGGGCGAATCTCACCTCCAGCACGAAATTAACCGATACCGCAGGGATCGTGCAGGGTCGCAACGGCACGTTGCAACCGGTGACGTTGGAGGCGACGTTGAAGGCGGCCGGTGGGCAATCGCCGGAATTAAAGGACATTCAACTCAGGCTCGCCAGCGGGTTTGCGAATCTCAACGCGGGGGGGCCGACGCTGCAAAAGCTGGATGCCGCCGGACAAATTGATTTGTCCCACTTTCAACAGGAAGTCGGCCAGTTCGTTCAACTGGATGCGTACCTGGTTCCGGTGCTGGAGAAGCTGAGGGGAGAGTCGATCGAGGCCGGGCCGGAACGGTCAAAGCTGATTCTGGCGGGCCTGATCGACTTGTCGGGTGGAACCAGCGGCGACTTGATGAAGGCCGATGGCAAGCTGGACACCTGGGCGCAGGTGAAGGCTAGTCAGTTGCAAATCACCGGCCTTGGCGAGCGGTATGACATCAATGAGCCGGGCGTGGTGCTGGCTTGTTCGGGGGCGATCGAGCGGGGAGATTCGCATAAAGAAGCGATCAACGCGATCCGCAATGCGACGCTGATCCTGAAGCTTGGGCCGTTGGACAATCCCACGGCCGACCTGAATGCCACGGCCGACGTGGCGTTGGCTCCATTTGCGCTGCCGCAATGGCAGATCAAGGGGCTGCGCATCTCGCTGGGGGCGGTGCAGAATGAACTGGGGCCGGTGCTGGCGGCGTTGGACAAGGCGGGATTGCGGTTTGAAGGGGGCCAACTGCTGGTGCAGGGGGCGGGGACGTACAGCGCCGATGGGGCGACGTTCAATGATTTGCAAGTCAATCCGGTTGGGGTGGCGCTGGCGAAGATCGAGGAGGGTCAGCGCCGGCCGTTGCTTGAGAATTTTTCGGTGAAACTGGCGACCACGGGGCAGGTGAATCTGGCCGGCGGGTTGGACGTTCAACTGAAGCAGCTCTCGGTGGACAGCCCGGACCTTTTGCACCTTCAAAAGACCGGTGATGCGGATTTGATCGTGAAAATTCCGCAAGGTGGTTCGATTCAACCCAGCGGGAAGCTGCAAATCGCCGCCGATCTGGGGAAGCTGAATTCGATGCTGCGGAAGATTGGCGCCGGCGAAGTCGTGGCGCAAGGCAGCGCGGGCGAATTGCGCAGCGGCAATCTGGCGGGCATCTTAGATGTGGGTTTGGGACAGGGTTCTCAACTGGCGTTGTCGGCCGATCTGGAGATCACCCATCTGGGCATCTCCACCCCATCCAGCCCGATCGAGAACCAAACGGTTTCATTGACGCTCAAAGGTTCGGCCGATCGGGACTTTTCCACGGTTTTCGCCGATTCGTTGACGGTCAAAAGCTCTTTCGCCAACGCCACCGTGACCGATGCGCGCCTGCGGCTGAAAGACCAGGCCGGCGAACCGGTCCCGGCTCTGAAGATGGCGCAACAGGCGAAGATCGCGTTGGATGTGGCCGACCTGCCGCGATTGCAGGGATTGATCGAGGCCTTTTCGCCGCCGGACGCGGAGGGTTCATCCGCCAATCCCCCCGCGCCGGCGCTGCGGGTGAAACGCGGTTCGCTGTCGGCGCAGGTGGTCGTTTCGCAACAGGGCGATTTGACCGTGGTCGATCTCGCCCCCAAGGCCAACGGCGTGGAACTGGAGCGCGGCGAGGGTTCGTACTCGCTGCGGCCGGTTGATTTGAACGCATCCGTGGCGGTGTCCGATGCGCAATGGCGAATCACCCGGCTGGAAGGCAGCGCCGGCGTGGCCGCGATTTCGTTGCCCGAACCGATCGTCATCGGGCATGAGGACGGCAAACTGTCGGCGTCGGGGATTGTTCAGGTCAATGGAGAACTGGTCGATTTAACGCGGCTGCTGGATGTGTTGCAGGGCAGGCGATCCGCCGGGCAGGCGTATCGGGGCAAGTTCATGCTGGAGCAGAAGCTGTCAACCACCGGCGGCGCGGTCGCGCTCAACGGGGGATTGAAAATTGAGGACTTCAGTTTTCGCGAGGATGGCCGCGAGGTGTTGAGCGAGAAGCTGATCACCCTGGCGAACGACCTGTCGCTCGATCCACAGGCCAAGAGCGTCGATTTTCGGACCATCTCGCTGGAGATGCCCACCAGCAAGGCCCTGTCGCTGAAATTGACCGGCCGGATCGAACAATATGACACCCAACGCACGTTTGATGATGTGCAGGCGGATTTGACCTATGACCTGGAGAAAATCTGGCGGGTGCTCGGCCCGTTGATGAGCCAACCGGGTGCGAAAAACGACCTGGTATTGGCGGGAACGGCATCCCGTTCGTTTCGCATCAATGGGTCGTATCCGGCCGATGTTCCGTTCAATCAGGCCATCCGGACGTTGAAGGTCACCGGCAGCGTCGCGGTGGCGAAATTGGAAACCAAGGGGCTGGATTTTCAGGACTTGGACCTGCCCATCCTGTTGAAGGATGGAAAGGTGACGCTGGAATCCGACATCGACGTGGCGGCGTTGCAGAAAAAGCCGATCGCCTCGTGCAACGGCGGAACCGTCGATTTAAGCGGCATGGTCATCGACCTGTCACAGGAACACCCGCGCATCTCAACGCCCAAAAACCACGTCCTGATCCACGGGATGCGGCTGAATCCCATCCTGGCCAATTCGGCACTGGGAGACATCACGCCGTTGTTCGCCGATCCCAAGCAGGTCAACGGCGTCGTCGATTTGACGATCGTGGAGTGCGAGCAGTTGCCGCTGGACAACCTGCTGACCCAGCAGAGCCGCACCAACACCGGCCGGGCCGAGGTGCTGTTGTCGGTGACGGAATTGAACATCGTCAACCAATTCGCCAATTTTCTCATGGGAATCTTTGACCAGCAGGCCCTGACCGGCCGGGGATTACAGGGCAACATCAAAGACGCCCGCATCACCCTCGAAGGGGGCGTCGCCACGCAGGACCTGGTTTTTGAGCTGGGCCGATATCCGCTGGCCTTCAACGGCAAGGTTGGCCTGGCCACTCAGCGGCTGATGCCGATGAACATCACCTTGCCCCCCACGCTGCTGCGGATGATCGACAAGAACCTGATCAAATACCTGCCCGAGGGGATCGCCATCCCCATCACCGGCACCACCCGCAACTTCCAGGTGCAGATCGAACAGGTGATCCCCAACCTGCTGGCCGAAGCCGGCAAGCGCGCCCTCATCGAAGGCCTCGGCGGTAATCGCAACAACCGTGATGGCAATGATCAGGCCGACCCCAACCGGCGCAAAAAGGATGACAACAACCCCCTGGGAGGACTTGAAGACCTGTTAAAGGGCAACAAGAAAAAGCAATGAGAGGTCTGATGGCCGCTCGCCGGTAGGTGGCACGGCCTTGTGATGGATGGGTTGAATTTCAGAAGTGGAAAATGGAGCCGAGCGGGCTCGAACCGCCAACCCCCGCGTTGCAAACGCGGTGCTCTCCCAATTGAGCTACGGCCCCCGGATGCGCGATCAGTATACGCACGGGGGTGAAAATAAAAAAGTTGAGCCGGCGGGGGTGGAAAAGGGGAATCAATCCTTCTGTTTGTTGGCGCCCAATTCCCGTGAAATTTCGCTTTCGAGCTGGTCGAGCTTGGACAATTCGGACTTTTCGGCCGCCAGCACGTCCGCCTGGATCATGCGGTCGATCTCCTCGTCGCTGACCAGGTCCTGTCGGGTCGTGGTCACGCCGCCGGCGATGGCGGATTGCTCCATGGAATCGAGAAACAGCTCCATGCGTTCCTCGATGCTGCCGGCCTGTGCGACGGCGCGTTCCCACTGGGCCTGGGTCTGCGTCAGGTCCAACTCGCCGAAGATGCGGGCGATTTCCTGGGCCATCAGGCCCATTGAGTCGGCGAACTGCTGGCTGGCCTGGGCCTGCTGCTGAATGAGCATGGCGTTCTTGATGGCCAGGAACTGCCGTTCGAGCATTTTTTTCACGGCGGCGGTTTTTTTCAGGGCGCTGCGGATGAACTGGTACTGGCCTTCATCGCCGATCTTGCGGGCGTGCTGGGCGTTGCGGATGAATTCCTCGGAAAATTTTTCCTGCTGCCGGATGGAACGCTCGATGGCGCGCAACCCGGCCTTGATCTTCATTTCCCGTTCGATCCGGCGCTCGTCTTTGCTTTTGAACAGGCCCATGGAAATTCCTTTAGCGTATGAATCGGCTTGATCGCACGCGCCGGCACAACCAGCGGATCGGCATCACCAACGCCCACATGACCCACTCGGCGGCGTTGTTGCGGTGTAAATTGGAGCTTGGCGTTGACGTGGGCATTAAACCTCCTTGTCCATCGCGGCGTTGCGACGGCGGACGGCTTCATCGGCATCCTTGTACGCCTGATCTTCCTTGACCGCGCCGCGGTCCATGTCGTTCCAGATGTTCATCAGTTCCTGGCCGGCCTGGGTGAGGCCGACGTTGGCCAGCGCATCCTTGTCCGACTCAGCGCCCATTTCAAGGATGCCGTCCAGCCTCTGCTGGTACATGTCCTGGCCGACCGTGTCATCCTCGATCCACTGGCTGATGCGGGCGACATCCTTGTCGGTGAGATTGAGCCGGCCGAGGGCGCGGCCGCCCTGCTGGTTTTCCTTGATCATCCGCAACCGGCTGACGGTCAACAGCTCCTTGCTGCGCAGGTTGAGTTCCCGCGCGGCCATGAGCTGTTCCTGGGATTTAAGTTCAAAATCCTGGGCCAGCGCCTTGCGCAACTCGACCGATTTTTGCGCCGCGCCCTGCTGGAAGATTTTCTGCTTGGCGGTGGTGATCTCCTCAATGCGGCGAAAGAGGCGGTCGCGCTGTTTGCCGATGAGGATTTCCTCCTTGCGCAGCTCCTGGCGATCCAGCTCGCTGAGGGTTTTTTTGCGGCCGAAGATTTTGTCGATCAGCGCCATTTATCCCGCCTCCGGTTCGCTGGAGGCGGGCCGTTTGGTCGCGGCGGCGGCCGGCGGGGTGGCAACGGGGGCTGATCGTTGGGCCGGCGTTGATTGGGCGGGGGTGGAATTGGCTTGTGGCGACGCGGGCTGGGATGATTCACGCTCCAGCTCATCGTACAGCGCCTGTTCCTCGGCGCTGAGGCCGGCCGTCGCGGACTGGGCCGCCGTGCCGGCCAGTTCGGTGTCCGCCTGCAACTGGGCCAGCATCTCCTCGGCCTTGACGGCGTCATCGGTCAATTCCTCGGAATCGGGGAGCTTGGCGGATTGGCCCTGCCGCACCAGCTCCAGGTTGTGCAGGTGCGTGCTGACGACGTCGATCTGCTGATTGAACACCCCCAGCATCTGCTGGCGGCGCTCCATCTCCTTTTGCAACTGCAAAAGCTGGCTGGTGACCCGGCGTTTGGTCAGCGGGGCGCGGGCGTCCTTGAACTGCTGTCGCAACTCGGATTCCTTTGCCTCCAGCGCGGACAAATCCTCGTAGGACCGGTCGCGCTGCTGGGACAAGGCGGCCCGGCGCTCGGACAACAGGGCGATTTTCTTTTCCGTCTCGCCTTTGCGAGAAAACAGCGTGCGGATGCGTTCCAGAAACGGCATGTCCGAACCTCCCGTGGAATCGACCGGCGGGGCGGCGGTCCCTTCGCGAAACAGCACCATCCGTCCATCCAGCCGCCTGGCGATCAGGCCGGCATGGTTGCCGGCGTAACTTTTCAACTCCGCGTCGATCAACTGGATCGGCAGTTGCGTGCGGCCGGCGACTTTGTCGGCCGCGACGCCGCCGCCGGTCAGTTCGTCGCGGTGGGATTCGATGTCCTGCCGGATGCGCTGGCGCTTGGGTTCTTCGCCTTCGGGGTCGAACAATTCCGACAAGGCCCGGGTTTCCGGCGGGCCATAGACGTTCCAGCCGCCCGCATCGTTCGGCTCGACCAGGATCAACGTCCGGTCCGCCCGGCGTTCGGCGATTTCGTGCGCTTCGAGCGTAAATCCGCTGGTGGACATCAGCACCAGCGTCGTCGGTGCGCCTTTCAACGGCGGGGGGATTTCGCCCAGCACCTTGTGAATGTCTCCCGTCTCCATCGGGCGGGGCGGTTCGCCTTTCAGCAATGCCCTTGTCGGGCTGACGCAGATCACCTTCAGCCGGCCGACCGGTTGGCGCAACAGCAGCAATTTCCGTTTCGCCAGCAGCACATCCAGCATCTGCCCGATGGGCATCTTACCTTCCAGCTCGCGGTCGGGCATGCCCGATTCGCCCATCAGACGTTTCAATTCCACCGAATGATCGGATTGGTTGATGTCGCGAAGCAGCGAACTGACCGGCCGGCGGCCCTGTGCGGTGTCCACCCGCAGCCGTGGATCATCCAGCAGCCCCCGCACGTGGGCGATCAATTCCAGTTCACGCTGGCGATGCACCGATGGATCAACGCTGCATTTCATGCTTCTTGTGCGGCGTCGCGGCAACGACGCCCTCCATGCGCTCTCGATAAATCCGCCACCCCATGTACAACCCGACCGCCGCCAGCCACGCCCATCCGGCCACCGAAAAGATGACGTACACCACGGTCATGCCGGCCCTTTGAACGAAACTCACGCCACCCGATCCACCGACGCCCAAAGCCGGCTTCCACAACGCGGGCAGTAATTGGCCGCCATGGAGACCGTCGATCGGCAGACCGGATTGTCGCAGCGCCGTCGCAGCATCACCGGCGTCGGCAGCGACATCGTCGGATGTCGAAGGCTCAACATCGCCCGCAACCGTTCGGCGACCATGCCGCGCATCCGCCGGCCGGTGGACAGAACATACCGGCGTTGCAGCGCCCCGGCCAGCATCATCGGCAATCCCCATCCCGCGCCCATCACCGTCAGGACGATCCCCGCCACCAGCCACATCGGCCTCAATCCCCATCCGCCGGCGGGGGTTGGCATCGGACCGAATCCTTCGCGCTGAGCCAGCGAGTTGATCTGCCCGATCAACCGCTCGGTGGCTCGCACGTGCAGCGCCACGTTCAGCCAATGCACCAGATATCCGACGCCCAGTCCGATGGTCCAGATTGTAAATAAGCGGGCGGTCAACGGGCTTTGTCCGCCGCGATAGGTGGCGCCCATCAACATGGCCCACGAAAACTGCCCGTGCAGGTGCAGGAAAAACGCCCAGATCACGCCAACGCCGCACACCAGCGAAATGCTCCGCAGCAGCAATCCCTTGTCCGTTCGTGGAATCCACCTGGCCAGCTCGGCCGACTCGGGATAGCCACTCCGCAGCCGCAACCATTCGGCCAGATGCTCCCACTGGACGCTCTCCGCACGGGCCAGGTCTCCAAATCGTTTGATCCATTCAAACAGCGGCCACAGGCCAAAGCTCATCACCCCCAGCAACACCGTCCGCGCCAGCCCCCACATCCCTTTGTCCGGCATCGGCCGGCTGAGACTGTACAACAGCGCGCCCGCCAACCGATCCGGTTCCGCCGAGTCGGCTTGGCCATGCGTCGGATTGTCCAATGAAATCGCCGTCATCGGTCCTGATTTCTAAAACATCGCTACCCGTTTCATTTTAACCTGCTGAGCCACCTCCAGCGCCATGCCGCATCGCGCGCAAAACCGCGCCTGGGCGGGATTGGCATGGCCGCAGCCCCGCCGTGAACAGACCCGCATCCCATCCGTTGGTTTGCGGGATGATTTTCGTTTGATTCCCATCAATCCCAGCACCATTTTGGCCAGCATCATGATTGCCCAAGCGCCAAACACCGCCACCGCGATCACCAGGATCGCGATGCAGACCAGCAGCGTGAGAATGACTTCACCGAGCATCATGGGTTGTTACGCCAGCGCCGTCCTGGGGGACAGGGTCTGTCCACAAAACATACAATATCCATCGGAAACATCGGGGTAAGCGCCGCATTTTGGACATTTCCGAACGTGGGCCACCAGTTGCAACCCGCAATACATGCAAAACTGGTCATCCGGCCCGATCCCGTGGCGGCAATTGGGACACAGTCGTCCGTTACCGTGCGGTTTGGGCAGCGGCGGGGGGTGCGATGGCGAAATCGCCTCGGCAAATTCCCGTGCGGATGTAAATCGTTTGTCCAGCCGCGCATAGGCACGGCGGAATACATCGTCCATGTATTTGGGAATGGCCGGGTTCAGGTCGGTGGGCACTTCGGTGCCGGCCGGTCTTTCGCCGGTCAGCAATTCAAAAAATACCACGCCACAGGCATATAAATCCGTTCGCGGATCGGTGGTATCGCCGGAGCGTTGTTCGGGAGACATGTAATCCAGCGTGCCGGCGATGCTGCGGGCGGCGGAGGATTCCAATGAGGCCGAATAGACCATTGATCCAGTCCGTGTGCCGGCGGCCGCTCGACCGAATCCGAAGTCGGCCACCTTGACCATTCCCTGCAACCCGTATCCCTGTCGGCCGGCCGATTCATGCACCAGGATGTTTTCCGGCTTGATGTCGTGATGCACGATTCCCCGCGCATGCGCATATTCCAGCCCCGCCAGCACCTGTGCCATGATCGTCGCCGCATCGGCCGGGACAAGTGAATGATTCTTGATCATCGGCCGCAAGCTGGTTCCCGCGACGTATTCCATGGTCAGATAAGGAGTTGCGGCGTAAGGATCAAATCCGATTGCTCGGACGATGTTGGGGTGGATCAATCCATGCACCGCCAGCCCTTCGCGTTGCAGATTGCGCACGTATTGCGGGTCGGTGGGGATTTTGATCGCCACCCACTGATCCGACCAGACATGGTGATGGGCTTTCCAGACCTCGCCAAAGGTCCCCTGGCCCAGCCGTTCGGTCAGGCAATATTCGCCAATTCTCTGGCCGTTTTCCGGCATGGTTTACCTCACGCCGCCTTTTCGGCGATCCAGTCACAGGACAACAGATTATAGACACCCGCGAAGAGGGTTCCGATGGTCGCGAACGTCCAGGCCGTCGGTCCGGGCAAGGTCCATCCGAACAGCCATAACAGGATGACCCCTTCCAACAGCGTGTATCCGAGCACCAGCAGGCCGCCGGCCAGGTTGCTGTCCATTTTCGCCACCCGGCCGATGACAAAAAACGTCGCCCAAGGCCACAGCAGCACCCCCAGCAGCCAGCCGATGATTTTTCCGGTCCCGGCCACCAGGTCGTGGCGGACCGATTCATCCATCCGCCACCACGAAATGGCCCCCGCCACCACGGCCAACGCCAGCGCGGCCGACAATACCTTCCCGACGGTGCTTTTCAGGAATTCCATGGCCGTCCAATTGTAGCCGCCCCGGCCGGCCCATGCGTTATAAATCGCGTTAATTTTTGATGGGAAGGCCACCAAGGCCCGCAAAGGGTATGTTGGCCGTGATGCGGTTCAACGATATCGGCCAAACTCCATCGCGGCGTCGTACATCGCCAGGACGTTTTCCGTGGGGGAATTGTCTTGCAGACAATGAGTTGGCGCCAGGCAATAACCGCCGCCGGGCATCATGGTTTGGAGGGTCTGGCGGACGTCGTCGCGAACATCTTGTGCCGTTCCGCAGGCCACCGGCCCGGCAGTGGAGATGCAACCGTGGAAGGTGAGCCGGTCTCCCCATCGTTTTTTCAGATAAGATGGAGACATGTTCGCCGCTTCAGGCTGGAGCGTGTCGATGGCGGTGATGCCCAATTCGAGAAATTCATCGAACGCCCAACTGCTTGACCCGCAACTGTGCATCATCACGGGGATGTTCCAAGCCCGGGCCAAGTCCACGTATCGTTTGTGACGGGGTTTGAGAAAGCGCCGGTAGCTGTCCATGCCGATGACCGGGCCGCGCTGGGTTCCCAGGTCTTCGCCGATCCAAAGGAAATCGACCCGGCCGTTCGCCAGGGACAGTGTTCGTTCCAGTTCCCCGATTTGCACGTCGATCCGGCGGTCCACGAAATTCTGGAGGGGCGAATCGGGGTCGATGATCTCCATCAGCGTTTGTTCGACGCCCATCAACATGCCGCAGAAGTTCAGGATGTCGGCTGATCCTGGCCCGCCGATGTAAATCGCCTTGTCGGGATGGGAGCGGCAGACCTGCTGGACGATGGAATAATCGTAATCATCCGGCGAGGGCATGGGCCAGTGTTCAAATGCTTCGGCCGGGGCATCCATCAGGGGAAAATCACAAAAATCCCAGTAACCGCCCGATTCGTGTTCAATCCACTGTGTTCGTCTTCCCCAGGCGGGATCGACCTGCCGGTCGGGCACTTCCGCATGTAGCCGCCTTCCGTTGTACGGCAGCCAGATGCCGCGAAAATCGATTTCCAGCCTCTGGCGCAAACCCTCCTCATCATCGGAGGCCAGCCCAAAGTGTTTTTTCATGCGTTGGTTCAGGCCGGGATTGTCAAAATAATGCAAAGGAACCCGGTCAGGTTCCTGGTGGGCAAAGGCGAGCAGGGTGCGCTCACGGGAGGTGCAGGGGGTCTTGTTGGCCATGGTGGTTTCCCGTTGGTGGTTTCCCGTTGTTGTCAACAGATTCGTCGTTTCGGCTGCGCGTGAGAGTCATCCCATGGGATCAATTTCAACGGCAAATCCTTCCAGTACCATTTCAGTTGATCGCTTTTCCAGTTCGCATAAATTTCCTCCCAGGTCAGTTCGCAATGCGGATTGAGGGAATGTTCCTCGATTGGCTCGTCGACGCTTTGGTATCGAACATCCAGCGACAGCCGGATCATCCGGGGGACCGTGCATCGGAGCGCTTTGTGGACGGTCAGGCTGGGAAAGGTGATCAGGTCGCCGGCCTGATAGTCGCCGCGTGCCCAGGCGTTTTCGCCGGGACACAACTGGACGGCGATCCCTCCGGCGCCTTTGACGTGTTGGAAGGGGATCACACCGTTGCGGTGCGAATGTCGCAGGATCGTCAGTCCGCCGTGGGCTTGAGGGCAATCGCCCAGCGGGATCCAGCAGGTCCAGGTGCCGGTGGTCCCCTGGATCAGTGGAAAGTCCTGATGTGGCGGCGTGGGGGTGATGAGGCGGTGTCCGGTGATCATCCGGGCGATGTGCCGGGGATGGACGAAAACATCACGATCAAACAGCAAACGATAAAGCGCCAGTAGCTTTGGATGATGCGGCAGGCGATGCAGTGATTCGAGCCGCTGCACATCCTGGTAGGCGTCGATGCTGACGCCGATGTCGGCGCGCATTTGTTCATCGGGAACACGGTTGATCGCATCGAGGTCGATCAGCCCGCCCATCGGATCCTGGCCGGGCTGGCGCCAGCCGTGGCGTTCGACCACTTCAAGCATTTTCGCTCGCAGGCCCAGTACATCCTCCGGCGGTAGATACCGACGAAAATACAGGAATCCATCCTCATCGGCCCTTTTCAGCAACCGGTCGCGGCTGGAAAGCAACGGCGTCGAATCGATGAATGGAATTTCTGATCCGGCCTCTTGGTTCTGTGGCGTTTCCATGTCAATATTGGAACGTTCATGCAAGGCGTTGAACATGGCTCGCAGTCGACAAAACATGGATAAAACCATCAAATGCTCCCCGGTCATCGTCCTGGCCAACTGGTATCAGTTCGCGCCGGCGGAACGGGCGTCGCGCACGAGGGTCGAAAGCCGGATGTTGTTGTGGTGCCGGCTGGGGCGGGGTCGGTTGCGGATCAATGGAGAACAGATGGTCTTTCTTCCGGGGGATTGGGCGCTGTTGCCGTGGCATCATCAAATTGAATATGAGGCGGATGGGGAGCATCCGTTTCTCGTTGGCGGCATACACCTGATTCCATCGCACGATGAGCGCGTGCCGGTTCGATTTCACGCCGTTCACAGGACCGACGATGCCGATGTCGATCTTCCCGGCCGGCGGGATCGACGGATCAGGGGGCTGGATGGGATTTTGCGACGGCGATTTCATGCCCGGGGCGATCCATTGCAGATGTTGGCCCATTATGTTGTGGAGTGTTTTCAGCGTTCCATGCCGACCCGGCCTTTGATGACCCATCTGGCACACATCCTGATGGATGAATTGGTCCGGGCCGTTCTATCGCGACCCGCGGATGAACTTCAACCATCACCGACCATGCAACGTCTGCGGGATTTTGTGGAAGCGAATCTGGATCGATCGTTGTCCATTGAAGACCTCGCCAGGTCGGCGGATTGCGGCGAGGCGACCGTTTTTCGCGAATTTCGTCGCCACGTCCGATTGTCTCCGTGCCGTTGGATCGCCCAGCAACGCGCCAGGCGGGCCGCCATTTTGCTGAGGACGACGACTTTGTCGGTCAAGGAGATCGGCCGGCGGGTCGGGTTCGTGGATGCGTTGCATTTTTCCCGGCGGTTCAAACGTGAAATGGGGGCGTCGCCCCGCGTTTACCGGCTCAGCAAACTGGTGCTGTAAGACGGCGATACCACTGGCCGGACTTCTGTTCGAGCAGGGGCTAATCCAGCGAGGCCAGTTCCTGTTCGTTGGCTTCGCCGGCGACGAACCGGCGGACGATCGGGTCGTCGCTGTTGCGGACCGCGGCGGGGGGGCCGTCGACGATCAATTTGCCTTCGTGCAGCATCACCATCCGGTCGGCCACTTTGAAGGCGCTTTGCATGTCGTGCGTCACGACGATGCTGGTGACGTTCAGTTCGCGCTGAAGTTTGAGGATCAGTTCGTTGATGACATCCGAACGGATCGGGTCCAGGCCGGTGGTCGGCTCATCGTACAGGATCACTTCCGGCCCCAGCGCGATGGCCCGTGCCAGCGCCACGCGCTTTCGCTGGCCGCCGGACAGTTCGCCGGGCATTTTTGGCCCCGCATCGGGCAAACCGACCATCGCCAGCTTCTGTTTGACGATGCGGTTGATCTCCTCGGAGCCTTTTTGCGTGTGTTCGCGCAATGGGAACGCGATGTTTTCCCGAACCGTCAACGAGTCGAACAGCGCCCCCATCTGGAATAAAAATCCGAATCGCCGGCGCAGCGGCATCAGTTGTCGCTCCGAAAGCGCGTCGATGCGGGTTCCGTCAAACCAGACCTCCCCGCGATCCGGCCGCAGCAGGCCGACGATGTGCTTCAACAGCACGCTCTTGCCGCTGCCGCTGGCCCCCAGGATCACCAGCGACTGGCCCGCCTCGATGTTCAATGACAGGTCATTGAGCACGACCAGCGGCCCGAATCGCTTTGAAACGTGATGTAGTTCGATGAGGCTCATGGGAACAGGATCATCATCCAAAAATCCCGCGCACGCCGTAGATGGTGATGTACCAGTCCTTCATCAGCTGCGCGAAGAAGAAATTCAGCACGATGATCGCGATGAAGCTGGTGACGAAGCTCTCGGTGCACGCCCGGCCCACGCCGCTGGCGCCCGATCCGCAGGTGAATCCCTTGTAACAACTGATCAACCCGATCGCTCCGCCGAAGAAAAAGCTCTTGACGATCCCTTCCATCACCTGCCAGGTGTCCACCCCCTGCGCGGAATAAAACCAGTAGGGCTGATTGGGGATGCCCAGCGATTTGACCGCGATCAGCCACCCGCCCAGCACGCCCAGCATGTCGCTGTAGATGGTCAGCATCGGCGTCAACAACAGGCAGGCGATCAGCCGCGGCACCACCAGGTAACGAATCGGATCGGCCCCCATCACCCGCATCGCGTCAAGCTGTTCGGTGACGTTCATCGTCCCCAGTTCGGCCGTCAACGCGCCGCCGATCCGGCCGGCCAGCATCACCGCCGCCAGCACCGGCCCGATCTGCTTGACGACCGACAGGTTGATGATGCTGCCCAGGCGATATTCCTGTCCGATGGTCTTGAATTGCGTGTACGTCTCGATGGCCATCACCATGCCGATGAACGCCCCGGTGATGGCGATGACCGGCACCGACCGCACCCCCACCTCGTACATCTGGGGCAGCAGAAGGCGCAGGTTTTTCCAGCGCAAGCCGCCGAACGCCAGCCATCCGAACGCCCGGCCGGAAAATCGCCAGAAATCGCCAAACACCGCCAGGGCGTTGTTGGTCTTCTGGCCGATGGATTCAATCACCGCAATCGCCATGGATGATGAATCATACGAACGCGCGCCAAAGGTGGCAAACCGGCCATCCGCGCCCCGTTTTCAGGTGTGGTAATCGGCGTTGATGGTGATGTATTCCCGTGACAGGTCGCACGTCCAGAAGGTTTGCGAGGCCTTGCCCATGCGGCAATTCAGCTCCACGCAGACCTCCGGGGATTTCAAATCCGCGCTCAAGTCCGCCGCATCGAACTCCACCGGCCGGCCGGCGCGGAACACCACGACGTTTTGCAGCGTCAGGATGCACCTATCCGGATCAAAAGGCACGCCGGCCATTCCCGCCGCCGAGACAATCCGCCCCCAGTTGGGGTCGTTGCCGTGCATGGCGCACTTGACCAGCGGCGAATCGGCGATGGCCCGCGCAATGGCCCGCGCGGCCGGTTCGGTGGCGGCGTTTTTCACCTCCACCCGCACCACCTT
The DNA here is from genome assembly GCA_020853095.1 of Phycisphaerales bacterium. Taxonomy (GTDB): domain Bacteria; phylum Planctomycetota; class Phycisphaerae; order Tepidisphaerales; family Tepidisphaeraceae; genus JADYZN01. The sequence goes on from JADYZN010000055.1 coordinate 94,821, forward strand.
GGTCGCTCCCTCCCCGTCGGCGGCAATCTGGTATGCCAGCGACCGGCAGACTTCGTTCAGGGCGGAAACAAAGGTTTTGCGATCCCGCTCGGTGGTGATTTTGACCCCCGACGCCCCCGAAGCGAGGATCGCGGCGGTGTCGTTGGTGGAGGTGTGATCGTCGATCGTGACGGCGTTGAAGCTGTTGTCGGCGGCGCCGGCAAGCATTTTTCGCAGCAGCGCCGGCGCGATGGCCGCATCCGTGGTCAGATAGGCCAGCATTGTCGCGTGGGGCGGCCCCATGCGCGGGCCGATCATCCCCGATCCCTTGCAGACCCCCGCCAGCGTGAGGGTTTGCCGGCCGGCCTTGAACCGCACGGCAGCGGACTTTCGACAGGTGTCGGTGGTCAGGATGGCATCGGCGAACAATTGGGCGTGTTCAGATGATTTTCCCAGGTATTGGCCCGCCTCGATGATGCCACGCTCGATTTTTTGCATCGGCAGCACGCGCCCGATGATGCCGGTGGAGGAGGGCAGGATCTGACCGGCGTCGCACCCGGCCACGTCCGCGGCCAGGTCGCACATCCGCCGGGCGTCAACCAGTCCCTGTCGGCCGGTGCAGGCGTTGGCGTTGCCGGAATTGACGACGATGCCGCGCAGTTTGCCGGAGGCGATGTGTTCGCGGCCGACCTGAATCGGAGCGGCGAAAACCTTGTTGGTGGTGAAGACCGCCGCGGCGGTGGCCGTCGTGTCGCACAGCAACAAACCGACATCCGGCCTCTGGCGGCGTTTGATGCCGGCATAAACGGCCGAGGCTTTGAATCCGGCGGGCGACAACAGGTGCAACTCGGGCATGGTTCTCCGTACGGCAAGGTTGAATCATCGAATCAAAACGTATCCAAGAGTGTAACAATGTTCCCCGTGGCGCGAAGGAGAAACGTTCAGCCCGGATATCGCCAGCGGGTTTTCCAGACCGAGCCATTGCCCAGGTCGGTGATGTAGAGGTCCTGGCCATCCGGGCCGCCGAAATGGAGATTGGAGGGGCTGGCAAAGGGGAGCGTGATCCGTTCGATCAATTTGCCCCGCGGGTCGAACACGTCGATGGAGGCGCCTCGCCAATGGGCGACCAGCAGGTTGCCCTGGGAGTCGAAATCCATTCCATCCGGGCCGCCGGGGTCGTCGCCGGGAAGATGAGCGAACAGCCGCTTGTTGGCGACTTTTCCCGCCGAGGGCAGATCATACGCCCAGAGCGATTTGGTGAATGTTTCGGCGACGATCAGCCGTTTGTCATCCGCATCGACGGCGATGCCGTTGCTGAAGGCGTAGCCTCCATCCAGCAGATTGACCTGTCCGTGGTTCAGCCGGCAATAGACCTGGCCGACGCGGGTTTGGGCGTTGGAGCCGGCCGGGGCGGTGAAATAAAGATTTTCCAGCGAATCGAAGGCGCAGTCGTTGCATCCGCGAATGGGTTGATGATCAAACATCCGCACCGCGTCGGCGATGTGCCCATCGGGAGAGATCGTCAATATCCCCAGTTTCATGTCCGCCACCCACAGGTGGTTGGCCCGGTCCACCTGAAGACCGGCCGGGATGCCGCCGGTGTTGGCGTGTTCGCGTTTTTCGCCGGTTTGCGGGTTGATTTGCAGGATTCGTCCGGTGGAGGGCGAGACGACGAAAAATCGTCCCTGGCGATCGAAGACGGGGCCTTCGCTGCCGGGGACATCGGCGGTGATTTGGTGAAATTCGTACGCCATTTGGCCACATGATATCCCCGTTGTTGAGGCAAGCCAATTTGGGGTGAAATCGCGTGTTGGAGGTTCGCGTTTGGCGTGGGTTTCGGATACAATTTACCCTGCGATTTGGCCGGAATGAAAAGGCCCGCTGACGATGTTTTCAAGGGCCTGCGCCGGTGTATTGCCGCCGAATCGGCCAAGGCACGATTGAGTAACCGATATGACCCAAGCCATTCCTCCCGCCGACCGGATTGAAGACCTCCAGATCGAGCAGGAGCTGCAAGACAGCTATTTGACCTACGCCATGAGCACCATCATGGACCGGGCGCTGCCCGATGTCCGCGATGGGCTGAAGCCTTCGCAACGGCGCATCATGGTGGCGATGAACGACCTGGGGCTTGGGCCGCGATCCAAGCACCGAAAATGCGCCAAGATCGCCGGCGACACATCGGGCAACTATCACCCCCACGGCGAGGCGGTCATCTACCCCACCATGGTCCGGTTGGCGCAGGATTGGAACCTGCGATACCCGCTGGTGGATGGACAGGGAAACTTCGGTTCCACCGATGGCGATCCGCCGGCGGCGATGCGATACACCGAAGCACGCATGGCCGCCCCGGCGATGGAGCTGCTGGAGGACCTGAACCTCGACACGGTTGATTTTCAGCCCAACTACGATGAAACCCGCCAGGAGCCGATGGTTCTGCCCAGCAAGTTTCCCAATCTGCTGGTCAACGGTTCCACCGGCATCGCGGTCGGCATGGCGTGCAACCTGCTACCGCACAATCTGCGCGAAATCGCCGATGCCATCGTCAAGGTGATCGACAATCCGGACATCGGGTTGAACGAGCTGCTGGAGATCGTGCCGGGGCCGGATTTTCCGACCGGCGGAGTGATTTGTGGCCGGGATGGGATCATCGAGGGATACAAAAGCGGCCGGGGCAAGCTGACGTTGCGGGGTAAGATGAGCGTCGAGGAACACAAGGGGCGTTCCTCGATCATCATCGAAGAACTTCCCTACGGCGTGATCCGCCGGACGATCGTCGAATCGGTGGCCGAATGTGTCAAAAAAGACCTCATCACCGACATCTCCGACGTCAACGACCACTCCGGGCGACAGTACAAGTGCCGGATCGTGGTGGACCTGAAGCGGGATGCCGACCCCAACGTCGTCATCAATCAGCTTTATCAGTACACGCCCTGCCAGATCACGGTTTCGATGATCAACATCGCGCTGGTCAACCGCCAGCCCCGGACGATGGGGCTTAAAGAGTTGATCCAGCATTTCATCGACCACCGCAAGGAAGTGATCATCCGTCGGACGCGGTTTTTGTTGCGCAAGGCGCAGCAGCGCGGCCACCTGCTGGAAGGGTTGATCTTCGCGGTCTGCGACATCGACGAGGTGGTCAGGCTGATCCGTTCCAGCCGCACGCGCGACGAGGCGATCGTCAAGTTGCGCGAGCGGGCGTTTCGCATCGCCCCCGATCATCCCAACGCGCCGAAAATCCCCCAGTCGCTGATGGAGCGCGTGGCCGCCAAACCGGTCCTGCTGACGCAGGCGCAGGCCGAGGCGATCGGGCGGTTGCAGCTCATTCAACTGGTCGGGCTGGAGATCGAGAAGCTGGTCAACGAATACCGCGAGGTGGTGGAGGAGATCCAGGGGTACGAGGCGATTTTGCGGGATGAATCGCTGGTGATGGACATCATCCGCGAGGACACCTTCGAGATGAAGGAAAAGTACGGCGACGATCGCCGCACGCAGATCACCGGCGAGGTGTCGGCGTTCAACATGGAATCGCTGATCGCCCAGGAGGAGGTCGTCGTCACGGTTTCGCACGGCGGCTACGTCAAGCGGCTGCCGGTGGACACCTATCGCGCCCAGGGACGCGGCGGGCGCGGGATTCGCGGCACCGAATCCAGGGAAGGGGATTTTGTCGAGCATCTGTTCGTCGCCAACACGCACGATTATCTGCTGTTTTTCACCAACCAGGGGCGGGTGTACGAGCGGCGGGTGTACGATGTGCCGGAGATGAGCCGGACCAGCCAGGGCAGGGCGATCGCCAACCTGCTGTCGTTCCAGACGGGCGAAAAAATCGCCAACGTGCTGGCGGTGAAGGATTTCAACAAGGCCGAGCAGTTCCTGCTCTTCGCGACGATGAAGGGGGTCATCAAGAAGACCGCCCTGAGCGCGTATTCCAACATTCGTTCCAGCGGCATCATCGCCATCGGGCTGGACGAAGGGGATGAGTTGATCGGGGTGGAGATCACCGATGGCAACGACCAGGTGTTGCTGGGAACCCGCCAGGGGCTGGCGATTCGCTTTGAGGAGACCAACGTGCGGGCGATGGGTCGTCCGGCGGCCGGAGTCACGGGCATCCGTTTCAAGAAAGAGGGCGATGGGGTGGTCTCGCTGATCGTCGTCCCGCACGGCCGTTCGCCTGATGAGTGCATGGTGCTGACGGCTTGCATGAACGGTTATGGCAAGCGTACGCCGGTGGGCGAATACCGTCTGCAGGGACGGGGTGGATCGGGTGTCATCAACATTGATATCTCGGAACGCAACGGCCCGGTCGTCGCCATGAGGCTCGTCACCGACGCCGATGGTCTGATGCTGATCACCGAGAAAGGGATCCTGATCCGCACGCGCGTCTCCGAAATCCGTGAAACCGGCCGCAACGCCCAGGGCGTCCGCCTGATCAAACTGGATGAAGGCGACCGCCTCGTCGCCATGGCCCGCGTCGATGCGGATGAAGAACAACCGGCCGATTCGACCGACCCGGCCGATCCGGCCGCCCCGCAGGAACCGCCCGCCAATGGCAATGGCCAAAATTCCGGTGAAGGCGATTCCCAATAACGATGTACGATTCGGCCATGAATGAATCCCACTCGCCACCTCCTTTGGTTGTCCGGCGGTTGTGGCGGGTGATGTTGGCTTGGGGGATCATCATCGCCTGCCTGGGATGGGTGGTGGTGGGAAATTGGCGCAACGGCTCCCGGCCGCAGGCACAGGGACAGCCAGTCGCGGCGCAAAACATCGCATTGAAATTGTCGGCCCGATATGCGGTGGGGGTGGCCTCGCTGCAAAAATCATCGGAATCGCGCGACCGGCTGGTCGATACGCTGCTGTCTCAATTGCATGAACAGGTTCATTCGCCGGCCGACCAATTGCGGCTGGTGATGATCGTCAGCCAGCTCAAATCTCCCGCCGAGGCCGAAATACAACTGAGAACATTGGGATCGAGCGTGTTGCAGCCGGACACCTGGCAGGATGCGGATGCGTTGCGGCTGCTGTTTCGCAAAGGATCCGCCGCGATGCCCAAGGAATTGCGTCAGCGGCTACTGGACCACTATGGATGGTATGCCCGCCTCGCTTTGACCTGCGATCTGCCGGCCGGTGATCCGGCCCGACAGGCCGCCATAAGCCCGGCCATTCGTGGGGCGGTGGGGATGATTGTGATGTTGATGGGGGTGTCGGCCGCGATGTTGGTGGGTGTCGGGCTGTTGATCGTCGGGTTGATCCGCTGGTTGGGTGGCCGGCGTCTGCGCAGCGCCTTTGTGCCAACGGCGTTGGATGGAGGGTATTTTCTGGAGGCGATGGCGATCTATCTGCTGGGGATGGTGCTGCTGCCGCTGGGGGTTCGACATTGGTGGCCCGATGTCGGCCTCAATGGAACCTGGCTGATGGCGCCGATGGTGGCGTTGGCGGTGGTGTGGCCGGTGATCAGGGGCCTGCCGTGGGCCATGGTTCGACGGCAACTGGGGTGGACGGCCGGCCGGGGTTTCTGGCGTGAGGTGGGGGCGGGAATCGTCGGGTATTGTGCCGCGTTGCCTTTGATCGTCCTGGGGGTCGTCATCACCTGGGCCTTAAGCCGTTATTCAAAAGGCGGCCCATCCCATCCGATCATCTACCATCTGGCCGGCGGGGGATGGCAGTTGGCGGGGGTGTATCTGCTGGCGTGCCTCTGGGCGCCGATCACCGAGGAAACTCTGTTTCGCGGGGCGTTTTATCAACATCTGCGCGGACGATGGGGCTGGATGGCATCGGCCATCGTGGTGGGGTTGATTTTCGCGGCGTTGCACCCGCAGGGATGGACGGCGATTCCGATCCTGGGGACGATCGGCATTTTCCTGGCGGTCATCCGTGAATGGCGGGGGAGCGTGATCGCCTCGATGACCGCCCACCTGCTGATCAATGGCGTGACGGTGACGATGCTGGCGCTGTTGCTTCATTGAACCGGGGCGGGTTTTCAACCCCCAGCGAGCGTTGCACGATGTACAACGGCCGCTGCTTGATCTCCTCGTACATCCGGCCGATGTATTCGCCCAGAATTCCCGTGCAGATCAGTTGCACGCCCCCCAGGAACAGCACGCACAGGATCGTGGTGGTGAACCCGCTGCCGCTGGGTTTGTGAAAATAAAAGAAGCTGAAAAGGAAATAGACCCCCAGCAGAAAAGCGACGATGCTCACGACAAACCCCAGATACGTCGCCGCCCGCAACGGCTTGTAACTGAAGCTGATCATCGCATCCATCCCGTAATGAATCAGCTTGCGCAACGTCTGCTTGGGCTGGCCGGCGGCGCGATCCTGGCGGTCGTAGAGGATGCGGGTCTGGCGAAACCCAAGCCAGCTGCGCAGGCCGGGGATGAACCGGTTGCGCTCCGGCAGACGGTTGAATTGATCCACCACCGCGCGGTCCATCAGGCCGAAGATCCCCGCATCCGGCGCGCTGGAAAGATCGGTCATCCATCGCAGCATCGGATAAAACAACCGATATCCCAGCCCCCTTGCCCCGTGGCGGTCGCCGCGGGTGCGGCGTTCGGCCAGCACCACCTGGAATCCGCCGGCCCATTGTTCGATCAGTTGGGGGATGATCTCCGGCGGATCCTGCAAATCGCCATCCATCAGGATGACGCAATCCCCGCTCGCATGGTGGATGCCGGCCGTCACGGCCGGTTGGTGGCCAAAGTTGCGCGACAGGTCGATCAGCTTGAATCGCGCATCGTGCTGGTGATAGTCCGCGATCACCCGCGCGGAATCATCCTTCGAGCCGTCGTTGACGAAAAGAACCTCCCACGGCCGGCCGATCGGATCAAGCGATTCCTGCAACCGCCGGCGCAGTTCCGGCAGGTTTTCCGATTCGTTGAAGATGGGGACCACGACCGAGATCATCAAATGGCGATTGTCCAAGCAAGCCGCCGATCAAGTCAAATCCGACTGATCCCGATGCCATAATTCCAGCATCAGCAGGGCGTACAGCCGCTGCGAATGGTCCAGTCGGCGTTCAAGGTGTTCTTGCACCATTTGCCGGATCGCCGGCAGTTGAAAATGCGATGAGGCGAACGATCGGCCATCGAACAGATGATCCTCCAGCATCGGCCGCAGGGAGGTGCGAAACCACTCGCCAATCGGCACGGCAAACCCCATTTTCCGGCGTTGGAACACCTCGGCCGGCAAATCGGCCGCGAAGGCCCGCCGAAGGATCAATTTCCCCCGCCGTCGGTTGGCAAGCGCTTCGGTGGGCAGTTGGTTCGCCCAGTTGACCACGTCCGGGTCCATGAACGGGCTGCGCACCTCCAGCGCGTGTTGCATCGAACAGGCATCCACCTTGGCGAACAAATCCCCCGGCAGGTATCCCGCCTGATCGGCCCGCATCGCCGAACGGGTGGCATCGCCATCGCGGTCAAACCGCTCGTACAGCTTGCCCATCCAGCGTTCGCTGTTTTCCAACCCGGATTGCCATGCCGGCGACAAAAGTTGTCGCAACGCCGGTCCATCGAACAGCCGCATGTAACCGGCGTATCGTTCCTCCGGCCGCTGGTCGATCCCGGCCAGAAATCGTTTGAATCTCGTCCATCTTGATTTGGGATGCCATCCGGGCAATCGCTGCCAGATTCGAGCGGCCGCGAGCGTCCGCACGATCGACGGCAAACCCGCCAGCGCCTCGCCCATCAACATCGCCCGATAACGGTCATACCCGCCGAACAATTCATCCCCGCCATCGCCGGACAATGCCACCGTGACGTGCTTGCGTGTCTCACGGGACAGGTCGTGCACCGGCAACGCCGAAGAATCGGCAAACGGCTCGCCAAACGCCCTGGCCAGTTTCGGCAAATCCTCCGCCGCCCGCGGCTGGACGACAAACCGCTGGTGTTTGGTGCCAAGATGCCGGGCCACCGCGGCCGCGTGGGCCGTTTCATCGTAGCGCGGGTCGTCAAATCCGATGCTGAACGTGAGGATCGATTGCCCATCTCCCACCGCCTGCTTCATCGCCGCGGCGATGATTGAAGAATCGATCCCGCCGGACAGGAAACAACCCAGCGGAACATCGCTCACCAGTTGTCGGCGCACCGCCTGGTGGATGATCCGGCGGGTTTGTTCCACAGGATTGGTTGATGCTTCAACGTGCGATGGGATCGAAAACGTGCCGCGAACAAGGCTCCGGCCCGTCACGCTCAACGTCCCCGAAGGAGGTAGTTTTTCGATGTTTCGATAAATCGTCCCCGGCGCCGGCACAAAACCCCAGCACAGGTAATCGCTCAATCCACCCTGGCTGATTGTTTGATCCACCCAGGGAACCTGTCGCAACGCCTTCAATTCACTGGCAAACGCAACCGCCCCCGGCCCATCGGTTCCATTCTCCGCCACCGCCCAGTAGAGCGGCTTTTGCCCCATGCGATCGCGTGCCATGAAGAGCGTTTGCCTGGGATGGTCCCAGATGGCGAAGGCGAACATGCCGTTGAACCGTTCCACGCAACGTTCACCCCACAGGCCGTATGCCGCCAGCAGCACCTCGGTGTCGCTTTGCGTTCGCCAACGGTGTTCCGGGAGCGATGCGCCCAATTCCTCCCGAAGCGACTGGAAATTGTAAATCTCCCCGTTGAACACCACCCACCGGCCCGTTCCATCTTCAAACGGTTGGTTGGCCCGCGGGTTCGGGTCGATCACCGCCAGCCTTCGATGCACCAACCCCACCGCCGGCCGGCCCGCGTCGATCTCGTGTTCGGCATCGAGATGAATCCCCTCCCCATCCGGCCCGCGGTGCGCAAGACACGCGGACATTCGCTCCAGGATCGTTCGATCCGAGGCGAATCGCCGCCGCCAGGAGACCACGCCCGCGATTCCGCACATGCCCCAAGCGTACGGTGTCATCCGGCGTTCTCAAAGCCGCCATTCACGCCGTTATCAGACCCTGATTGTCTTCCAACGCCATTTTTTATTTGCCAAACGAAAAAATGAATTGGATATGACGGTTGGATAAAGCCGACCCCCCGCGCGGCCGAAAGAGATAATGGGTGGCATTGTCAGCACCCGTGCGGCAGGGGGGCGTCGGCAGGAAGCGCCATGGGAAACGTGAACGACAACACGATGGTGATGAAGGTTGACGACATCCTGTCCGAGACCCTCAAGCCGCAGAGCAAGGCCTGCCTGATCGTCGTCGCGGGGCGGATGGTCGGTCAAATCCTGACGTTGCGGAAAAACAAGCTGATTCTCGGCCGCGGAGTCGATTGCGACTTGATGATCGAAGACCCCGGCATCTCGCGAAGGCACGCCCGGCTGGTCTGCACATCAGATGGGGCGGTGCAGATCATCGACCTCGATTCGACCAACGGAACTTTCGTCAACGGCCGGCGCATCCAGGCCCAGAGCCTTTCCGATGGCGACAAGATTCAGCTCGGCCCGGGCACGATTTTCAAATTTTCCTATCAGGACCAGATCGACCAGCAGTTTCAGCGCCGGCTGTATCAAAACGCCACGCAGGATGGCCTGACCCAACTGTACAACCGCAAGTATTTTCTGGATCGGCTGAACACGGATTTCACCCACGCCATCCGCCACGGCCGGCCGCTGAGCGCCGCCCTGATCGACGTGGATTACTTCAAATCCATCAACGACACCCACGGCCATCTCGTCGGGGATGAGGTGTTGCGCAAACTGGCCGGCGTGCTGCTGGAGGCGACCCGCGATGAGGACCTGGTCGCCCGGTGGGGGGGTGAGGAATTCGCCATCATCTACCGTGACGCCGATCGCGCCCGCGCCACCATCTGTGGCGAGCGCGTCCGCCGAATGGTGGAAAAATCCCGCTTTTGCACACCGGAGAAGACCCTGCCGGTCACCGTCTCCATCGGCATCGCGACGCTGGATGGAAATAATCTGCTAGACGCCGAACAGCTCATGCGTTCGGCCGATGAATACCTGTATCAGGCCAAGCGCAACGGCCGCAATCGCGTCGAAACCGCCTTGACCCATCGCCCGCCGCCTGCCCGAACCCTGTCCGCCGGGGCCTGATGGGGGATGGTTTTAGGGGTGGTTCTGGATTTCCCTTAACAATTCCGCGTGTGCCGCTGGGCCGGCCGCCAGAAAGGGGACTTTCGCCCCCGTGTAATTGCGCAGGTCAAACGGGAAAATCGCCCGTCCGCCCAAATCCGTAAACAACCCACCCGCCTCCAGCACCACCGCCGCCGGCGCGGCCGCATCCCACAATTTGCCGTTGACCGTCACCGCCCCATGCGCCACCCCGGCGGCCACCGACACCGCCTCCAGCGCCGCCGATCCCAGGATGCGCATCTTCCATCGCGTCTGACCGATCCATCGCACCGCCCATCCGGGGGTGTGGCCGTTTTTGTCCAGCACGTTGCTGGTGAACAGGACGATCGAGCTGTCCGCCAGCGGCTGGCGGTGGGCCGTCAATCGCCGGTTGCCCAGCCACGCCCCCTCGCCTCGCGCTGAGGCGTACATCTCGTCGCGGGTCACGTCGTACACCACCCCAAGGACCGGGTTGCCCTGATCCAGCAGCCCGATGCAGACCGCGAACATGCCCAGCCCGCCGATGAAATTGTTGGTTCCGTCGATCGGGTCGATGACCCAGTTTCTTCCCATCGGATCGGGACACTCGAACGTGATCGATTCCCCCGTGTCGCTCTCCTCGCCAACGATCCCATCCTCGGCAAATCGCTTGCGCAATCCGGCCGCGATAAACCGCTGGCTGGCGCGATCCGCCTCCGTCACCGCCTCCTGCGATGCGGCCGCGTTCGTCTTGGTCAGACGTTCCACCTTCCCGTATTTTTCACGGACGATTTTCCCCGCGCCCCGCGCCAGTTCCACCGCGTATTGCAGATCGTATGCCAGACTCATCATCGCACAGTACGCCCCTCATCAGGCAGGGGCAAGCCCCGCGGACGATCATTTGCCGTTCATCGCCGTCTGCGCCAGCTCATACACCTCGACGCATCGCCGCGCCGAATCCGACCAGCTCAGCCTTCGGACCTCGAAAGACCCGTGTTGTCGCAGCGTGCTGGCCAGCGGCGGGTGTCGAAGGACCGCGATGATCTTGTTGGCCATCTCGTTGATGTCCCAGAAATCGACCTTCAGGGCGTGGGTCAGGATTTCCGACACCCCCGACTGCTTGGAGATGATCACCGGCACGTCGTTGCTCATCGCCTCCAGCGGCGCGATCCCGAACGGCTCGGAGACCGATGGCATGACGTACAAATCCGCCATCTTGAAGACCCGGTCCACGTCCCCGCCCCGCAAAAATCCGGTGAACAGCACCTTTTGACCGATCCCCATCGCCGCGGCCATCTCGATGGTCCGGCGGATCATGTCCCCCGAGCCGGCCATGACGAACTTGACGTTGTCCATCACCTCCAGAACCTTCTTCGCGGCCGCCAGAAAATACTCCGGCCCCTTCTGCATCGTGATCCGCCCCAGAAACAGCACGATCTTCTCATCCTTGTGGATCGAATACTTCTCATCCTCCTCCGGATGGGAGCCGTTGCCGTTGCTCTGGATGGCGTTGTACACCACCTCGACCTTGTCGGGGTCGATTCCATAATGGTGGGTGATCAACGCCTTGGTCAGATGGCTGACGGCGATCACCTTCATCGCCCCGTGCATTCCCCGTCGCTCGATGTCGTAGATCCGCTGGTCGATGTGAACGCCCGAACGGTCGAATTCGGTTGAATGAACGTGTACCACCAGCGGCACGCCCTTGATCCCCGCCACCGCCAGCCCGGCCGGAAAGGTCATCCAGTCGTGCGCGTGAACCACGTCGAAGGTTTCGTTGCGGGCGATCTCCCCGGCCAGCGCCGCATAGCGCTGAATCTCGGAAAACATGTCCCCGCCATAATTGCTTCCCGCCGCGGGTGTGCCGGCGATCCCCGGCGTCGATGGGGCCGACTTTGCTCCACCGGGCGCGGCCATCGGCTGCTGCTGATCGGGCGGCACGACCGTCGCCTGCCGGATGGTCTGATGCTCGGCCACCGTTCGCGCCGGCGGCGTGACCGGAGCGGCCCCCGGCCGGCGGTATGGATCGGTCATCTGCGAGGGGATCGTCCGAAACGTCACCCTCTCAAATTCATCGAGCCGAAATTCGGTGCTCGGCGACTCCAGCGGCGATCCGGGTCTGGGGCTGACCAGCTTCACGTGGGTGGAGAAGGGGGTGCTGACCGGCCTTGGCAACACGAACAGGATGTCCGTGCCGATGCCGCTCATCGCCTTGGTCAATCCATAGCACGCGGTCCCCAGCCCGCCGCTGATGAAAGGAGGAAATTCCCACCCCAGCATGAAAACGCGCATGACCCCAACCGCTCTTTCTTTCTGTACGCCAACTCATCCGCCATTACCCGCGCGCCCGATGGACCTTCCTCCGGCCGGTCCACTGGATTTTCGCGGCGGCGACACCGTTCAATACACCATCGGCGCTGTGCGCCAAACCAATTTATGACCATCAATCCGGGAAAGCAACGTTCGGACCACCGCACGACCATTTCAGCCGAATTCAACCCACCTTAAAAGTTTCCCATCCGGCCTGTCAATGGAGAATCCCTCATTCCAGATAAACCGATTCCCCCGCGACAATCCGTCGCGGCAATGTCCGTCCGGCCAACCGATCGGCCCGAACCGCGAACGAGGGTGAAATCTCCACCATCGCCCCCTCCTGCACCTCCACCCCCGCCTCTTTCAACCAGCGAATCGCCCGCAAGACCTGGTCTCGCCGGCTGGTGTGGGGTGAATCGTTCCCATCGGCGTTTTTGACCGGAGAAAACTCCTCAGACCGCTCGGTGGTGTAGACCATCGGGTTGTTCGCCAGCGGGATCGCATCGAAAACGAACTGCTCCAGTTTGATCGCGTTGGGCTTGTCCGGCTTGATGGTCCTCCCCTCCTGATCCACGTAGGGAACCTTCTTTTCGGCACGATGCCATGGCAGGTTCAACCTTCCCCCCTCATTGAGCCGTTCGATAAATCCCACCTTCAGGGCATGAATCGCGATCGAGCCGGCGTTGAATCGCAGTTTCCCCTGTTCATCGGTCTGCTTCGCCAACGACTCGGGCAGATCCGAATACTCGATCACCTGCAACACCCCGTCGGCGAGGACGAAATTCCCCACTTTTTCCAGCGCATCGGCCTTGGGGATCGTCTTGGAAGACATCTCCGACCCCACCAGATCGTGCAATCCCAGAAACAGCGGGTCGATGCACTGAACCATCGGGTTGTCCACCTGGAAATAGGACAACTGTTCGATTCCCCGGCGTTTCATGTCCGCCAGCGCCCCGCTTCGGGCCAGCGCCCCCAATGAGCCCCCATGCCCATCGGGGCTTAACGCCAGCGAAGATTCCTCCGCCAGCAGCATCTGACCATCCGCTGCGAAGGCGGGCATCATCCCCTGCTGAAAAAAGAAGATCGCCGAGCTGTCATAGCCGAAATGCCCATGTTTTTGAAAAAACGCGCGGGTCGGCCCATCGTTGATGTCACTGGTCATGATGTACCAGGGGATGGTTTTGCCCACCAGTTGCGACCAGGCGGCCAGTTGTTCGGCGAAAACCTGAAACAACGGCTTGTTCCGGATCGGCGTCACCGGAAATTCCCCCTTGGGCCCATCATATCCCAGCCTCGTCCCCTGCCCGCCGGCCACCAGAAACGCCCCCACCTTTCCCCCCCGCAGCAACTCCATGCCGCGCTGTTCGGCCTGCCGATACAAGGCCCGATCCTCCGGCTTGGGGTCGCGCGGATAGGCCCTGGCCGGTTGAATCTCCCTGGGCAACTCCAACTTCGGCTTGGTCTTCACCTGGGTTTGGACCAGTTGGGCGATGGAAGTCAGGTCCAGCAACTGCAATTGCCGGCCCAGCCGACCCCGGCCGGCCTCATCCAGCCGATCCCAGAACCGCAATGCCGACCCCTGCCCGATGGATTGAAGTTTGTCCCGAATCGCCTTGATCTCCATGGCTTAAATCCTAAACGCCCGTCAACCGTGATGCCACCCCCACCCCTGGCCCCACTTCCGACAACTCAAAAGGTGATTTTCACCCTTCCAGAGGTATTTGGAGAGTCGAAATATGGTTTTTGGTTTGTTGAAGCGGGTATTTTCAGGGTATGCGGGGCAATGCCCGGGGCATCAGGGATGGGCAAGCCCTTCGATGGCCTTGTCGATTTCGCTCATTTGCGGACCTTTTGGCATGACAAACGCGCACTTCCCACCGGAACGATTGGCCCACAATTCCCCCAGCCGGCGTTTTTCGCGGCTGTCATCATCGCTCCATCGGTCGGCGCCCTTGTATTCCACCACCAGCCATTTGCCCCGGCCAATCTCGGCCAGAAAATCGGGATAGAAGCGGTCGGTGGAGGTTTGCAGCCAGAATGAATGATTCGGCCGGCGGTCAATGTTGCGCATCCATCGCCTCACCTTCGAGTGGCTGTCGATGTGGACGGCACAGTCAAATTCCTCCCCGTCGTTTTTCAGCTCGCCCACGCGCCCGATGTGTCGGGTAAAACGATATCCTCCCTCGTAAAACCAGTTGGGAGAGTAACAGTCCGGGTCGATGTTCATGGTTCGCTCGACCGACGTCTGGACCTGCGCATCGGAAGCGAAGAGAAATCGCTCATAGGACTCTTTGCGTTTGGCGTTGCGATGCTCGCCGATGCGGTTCACGATTGATTCGGCCAGACGAAATTTCTCCGCCGCGATGCGGTCGATCGTCCAGTGCCGTTCCCGCATGATGTTTTCAATCGAGGCCAGCACAAAAGACCGAAGCGAGCTGGGCGTCACGTCCAACTGCCGTACGCGCGGCATCATCCATCCGGTCACCATCGGCGGCGTCCAGCCCGGTTCGTTTGTAAAAAGTGACAAGTCGCGATGCAGCGTCTCGACAAAATTGCTCATCTCGACCTTGCCCGATGCCGTCACGTCGATCTCGCCGGTCTGGCCGCGCGGGCCGGCGCTGGGAAAGATCGTTTCATTCAAGGATGGATCGCACTCCGCCAGTTCCCAGGGCACTTCCAGCAGGTGCGTCTCCTCAAACAGCGACCAGCCCTCATCGGTCTTGATCGACAACCCGGGGATGCGCAGGGGGGAACGGTCCACGCCCGTTGCCGCCGGCGCGACGCGCGGCCCCAGGGCGCTCACGATCGCCTGTTGATCCATCAGGGTGTCGCCAATGCCCGCGATGGCTTGGGCTTCCTGGTCCGTCACCTCGCCGGTGACGACGATTTCGCTGGTTGATTCATCAAACCTCACCCGCGACACGAGATTCACCGGCAGCGCCGTCATGCGCGGCCGGGTTGTCAACACGATGCGCTGGGTGTCGAACAACGATGGCGGCGGGGCGGTGTCCTCGATCACCAGATCGCCTGCCTCCAATTTCTGGAACCCCGCGCTCTGGACCAGCGCATCGCGCAGGTTCCTGGCCGTCTCGATCAGGCTGCCGGAGGTGGCGAAGGCGTATGCGGCGTTGAGCGCATCGTGTTGTTTGCGCTTCGCGCCGGGCAGGCGCAAAATTCGCCCCAGCACCTGCTCCACCGCGCGCGGCGTGCTGACGTCGCTGACGCTGCACAGCACGTAGGCGAAGGGGCAATCCCATCCTTCCACCAGCGCCTTGACCGTCACGATGCAGGTGATCGGACAGGTTTCATCCGCCACGTCCACGCCGTCCAGCCCGCGGTTTTTGCCGGTGTGGATCGCGATTTGCGCTTCGGGGACCTGAAAATCGTCGATCAGTGCCTGCTTGAGCTTCTGGACGTTCAGATCATCCCCCTCCACCGACTGTGCCTGAAAAAGAATGATCGGGCGGATGTATTCGCCTGTGTTGGCCCGTTCTTTCACGGCCTGTTCCTGGAGTTGCCTTCGCGTGTCCAGCGCATCCCGCACCACCAGCCGCCAGTCGGCCTCGGTTCGCAGGCGGATCGGCAGCTTGATCATCTCCTCGGCCTTCAATTCCGCCGCCGACACGTGGGTGAGGATGTTGCTGGCGAACAAACCTTTGGCGGGGTTGTGTTCGCGCTGCGGCGTGGCGGTCAGCTCCACGATGGCCGAGGGGCGGAATCGCACCAGCGTGTCGAAGCTCAATTCCGTCCGGGCGTTGTGCGCCTCATCCATGATCACCAGCGGGCGGTGCATGTTCAGGACGTTGGCCAGGGAATGCGTGACCACGCCGCTGTCGTCGGTGAACCGATCCCGCGCCCCGGTTGACTCGAAATGATGCTGCAACGCCCCGTTGACCTCATAGACCTTGCGTCCCTCGGTGTTGTCCACCCGCAACGCCTGAAACGTGGTGGCGATGATGCACGCGGCCCCGGTCAAATCCGCCCGCGTCACCGACAGCGCCTCGCCCAACTCCATCACCTTCACGTTCCCGGCGAACTTCTCATCCAACACGCGCCGATACCAATGGTCACGATTCCGCAGCGCCTTGAGCGTCTGGCCGACGATCGCATTGCTGGGGGCCAGCCACAGCACCGTGGGCGTGGCGGTTTGAAGGTACTTTTCCGCCACGACATGCACCGCGTGCGCGGCGATCGGGGTCTTGCCGCCTCCGGTGGGGACGCGCAGGCAGACGTACGGGAGGTTCTCGATTCCCGGCACGTCGAGGTAGTTCCGCCCGGTCAGGATGACAAACGCCGTCCGCGCCCCGCGGGCTTCGTTGCCGTGGGTGCGGGCGAGCTTGAAGTAATCTTCCAGCTCCGACAGGACGCGCCGTTGGTAGTCGCGCAGTTTCAATTGCTTGCTGGCTCACGTGTTGACGGTCAACTCGATGGAGCGAGGGTTGGCCGAACGCTCGGAGACTTTGAGAAGCTCGACGCCGATCACCTGCCCGTCGGCGTCAAAATCGAGAATGACACCGGGCGACGCTTCATCACTCTCGGCCACGGGCCGGTTAGAAAGCCGCAACGTCAACGTGTCGCTGGGTGCATCGTACACCACGCGTGGTCCGATGCGCGGTGAGAAGCGCAGCTTGTCCGGCGGCGGCAGGAAATCCGGCACAGTTTTCCCTAGTTCCATCGGCTCGTCCGTGTAAACCACCGGACGCTTCGCTCGCCGGCGCGGATTTGAGCTTCTCGACTCATGCTTGGTTCGGCCGTTCTTTCTCATAACGTCTTTTCCCGTCTCGCCAGTATCCCGCGCCGAAAATACGGATACGGTTGCCTCGATAGGTGAACCGCACCGTCATGACTTCCCCTTGAACCAAACCAAAGCAATAATATCGCTGTTCTTCGGCGCTGTGCTTGACGTCTTGCACAATGAGCCTTCGGGGATCGGCAAAAGCCCGTTCGGCGTCGATGAACGCGACGCCATGCTTCAGCTGATTGGCGGCGTCTTTTGACAGATCATACTCAAAATCCGACGGTTTGTCCTCCGCATCTTCCATCTATCCCGCCCTCACTTCCCACGGAACCTGCTTGAACGTGATGTTGGCGGCCTTCAGGCGGGTCTCCCCCAGGCGGCAGGCTTCGCCATAGATCACTTTAGGCCCATCGTGCCCGGGAAGCGATTCCAGCACCGCGCCGGTCAGCACGTTCCCGCCGTTGGGTTTTTTGTCGCCAAGGATGCCGTTGAACAGCAGATAGACCGCCCGCCCCTCGAACACCCCCAGCAATGCTCCCTCTCCCGGTACGCCGGGGGAGGGGTGGGGTGGGGGCCGCCTTTTGGGCAGCGGGCTGCCCGTCTCGCTGAAAAACACGTGCGCTGCCAGCTCGGAGAATTTCACGTCCGGGTCGATGCTCCCGAACTCATCGAACAGGGGCTTGCCGAGTGTGCAGAAACGAAACCCGCCCCCCAACCCCTCCACGGCCTGCCCCTTGGCATTCGTGTATCCCTCCACGACTTTCCTGAGCCGCTGCGAGGTGACATCCCGCGCGATCGTCTCGTCCATCTCGATGCAGATAAACCGCCGATTCCCCCCGTCCGCCTTGTTCATCTGCAACACCGCGTGCCCCGTCGTCCCCGAACCGGCGAAGGAGTCGAGGATGAGGGAGGTGGAGTCGGCGGCGATTTCGAAGACTCGCTGCATCAAGCGCGTCGGCTTCGGCGTAATGAATACATCGTCCGATGAATTGAAATCGACGACCGCAACGAGCTCTTTCTTCGCTTCTTGGGTGTTACCGACTTCAGAATGCATCCAAATTGTCTGCGGCACGATACCTTCTTGGACTTCGGATCGGAACCGCTTCAAGCGTGGCATATTATTTCCGTTTGCTCCGAACCAAACGCGGTTGTCTGTCCGCAACGCATTCATGTTCTCTTCCGATACGCTCCAGTACCGTCCGCGCGCAGGTCCAGCAATAACTCGACCCGATGGACAAGTCACTGAATAAGTGCCAAGGCTGTAGTAATTGCGCGCCGTGAGATCGCTTGATGTCCAAGGTCCGCGAGGATCATCATCGGGGTTCGTGTATCTCGCGTCCGCGCCTTCGCTACGGGTCAACAAGTTTGGTCGCCAAGGACTTGCGTGTTTTGCGTACAAAGCGACGTAATCATGGCTTTCGGAAAGATGCTTTGCCGAGTTGTTCGGTGAAAAATTCTTCTGCCAAATGATGGTCGAAATGAAGTTAGATCCACCGAAAATCTCGTCCATCACATAGCGGAGCGAGTGGATCTCATTGTCATCCAAGCTCACAAAGATCGCCCCATCCTCGCTCAAAAACTCCCGCAGCAGGGCCAGTCTCGGATACATCATGCAGAGCCATTTGTCGTGGCGGGTTAAATCTTCGGCTTCCTTGCCGACGACCTGGCCGAGCCATTTTTTGATCTGCGGGGAATTGACGTTGTCGTTGTAAATCCAGTTTTCGTTGCCGGTGTTGTAGGGTGGGTCGATGTAGATGCACTTGACCTTGCCGGCGTAGTACGGGAGCAGGGCTTTGAGGGCTTCGAGGTTGTCTCCCTGCACGAGGAGGTTGCCGGAGTCGGCGTCGCCGGCGCTTCTGGATTTGTCGCAATGGAGCAGGCGATAGGGGACGTTGCGGTGGTGGTTGACGACGGCTTCCTTGCCGGTCCAGGTCAATGTGGGCATGAGATACTGTTGCTCCCTTCAACGCCGCCGCCGATCATACACGCAATCCGGCCCGGCCAAAACCGCCCGGCCTTATTTGACCCATCCCTTTTCCACCGCCGGCGATTTGCGAACCTGCCTTCTCGCGGCACTGGTCAGCGCAAATCATTGGCGTATACTTTCCTTCCATGGACAAGACGTTGAATCGGTACAGTTCGCGGATCACCCAGCCGGCCGAGCATGGCAGTTCGCAGGCGATGCTTCATGCCACGGGGTTGAACGATGAGGATTTGAAAAAGGCGCAGGTCGGCATCGCCAGCATGTGGTTTGAGGGAAACCCCTGCAACATGCACCTGAACGACCTGGCGGCGTTCGTCAAGGAGGGGGTGGAGTCGGCCGGGCAGGTGGGGATGCGGTTTAACACCATCGGCGTTTCCGATGGCATCTCCATGGGGACCGACGGGATGAGCTACTCGCTGCAATCCCGTGACCTGATCGCCGATTCCATCGAGACGGTCATGTGCGCCCAGTGGTACGATGGGCTGATCGCCATCCCCGGTTGCGACAAGAACATGCCCGGCTGCCTGATCGCCATGGGCCGGCTCAATCGGCCGGCGCTGATGGTGTATGGCGGGACGATCCAGGCGGGACATCTGGGGGACCAGCCGCTGGACATCGTCTCGGCCTTTGAAAGCTACGGCCAGCTCATCAGCGGCAAGATCGACCGCCACACCCGCGATGACATCGTCTGTCACGCCTGCCCCGGCCCGGGCGCCTGCGGCGGCATGTACACCGCCAACACCATGGCCAGCGCCATCGAGGCGATGGGGATGAGCCTGCCGTACAGCGCCTCGATCCCGGCGGTCGATCCGGCCAAGATTGAGGAATGCCGACAGGCGGGCCGAACCATCCGCCGGTTGTTGGAAGAAGACATCCGACCCCGGCAGATCATGACCCGCAAGGCGTTTGAAAACGCCATCGTGACGATCATCGCGCTGGGGGGATCGACCAACGCGGTGCTGCACCTGCTGGCGATGGCCCGCGCGGTGGAGGTTCCACTGAAGATCGGCGATTTTCAGGGGTTTTCCGACAAGGTTCCGCTTCTGACCGACCTTCGCCCCAGCGGCAAATACGTCCAGGAGGACCTGCACCACGTCGGGGGCGTGCCGGCGGTCATGAAAGTGCTGCTGGAACATGGCCTGATCCACGGCGATTGCCTGACCATCACCGGCAAAACCGTCGCCGAGAATCTGGCCGACCTGCCGGGGTTGCCGCCGGGACAGCAGATCGTCCAGCCGTTCGACAAGCCGGTGAAAAAGACCGGCCACCTGCGGATTCTGCACGGCAATCTCGCCCCCCAGGGTGCGGTCGCCAAGATCACCGGCAAGGAAGGGTTGCGTTTCAGCGGCAAGGCCCGCCCGTTCAACAGCGAGGAGGAGATGCTCGAAGGGCTGAAACAGGGGAAAATCAAAAAAGGGGATGTCGTCGTCATTCGATACGAAGGCCCCAAGGGTGGGCCGGGGATGCCGGAGATGCTATCTCCCACCAGCGCCATCATGGGGGCGGGGCTGGGCAAGGAGGTGGCGTTGATCACCGATGGGAGATTCTCCGGCGGGTCGCACGGGTTCATCGTCGGCCACGTCTGTCCCGAAGCGCAGGAGGGCGGCCCGATCGCCCTGGTGCGCGAAGGGGATGTGATCACCATCGACGCCGAGACAAACACGATGGATGTGGCGCTGTCCGAGGAAGAACTGCTGGAACGCAAAAGCCACTGGAAAATGCCCCCTTATCGCGCCAATGGCGGAACGTTGTACAAATACATTAAACTGGTCGGCAACGCATCCGAGGGATGCGTGACGGATGGATGAACGCCGAATACTGCGGGTTTTATAACATGAAAGATCGATATAACTTTGCCGTGATTGGTTGCGGGGCGCTGGCCCGCAGCGCTCACATCCCCAACATCGCCCGGTCGCCGCGGATGGTGCTGCACACCTGCTGCGATGTCTCGGCCGAGGCGTTGGATGAGTGCCGAACCAAATTCGGCGCGTTGCACACCACCGGCGATTATCTGGCCGCCATCGCCAACCCGGAGGTGGATGTCATCTGTCTGGCCACCACCGAAAAGCTGCGATTGCCGGTCATCGCCGCCGCCGCCAAAGCCGGCAAACCGATCTACATCGAAAAGCCCGTGGCCCGCACCCTCAAGGAGATGTACGAAATTCAGAAGGTGATCCGCGAGTCGGGCATCCCCGCGTGCGTCGGCCACAACCGCCGCTGTTCGCCGGCCATGATCGAGGCCCACCGCATCTTCCGCAACCACATGAACGACCCCAAACCCGCCGGCTGGCGATGGGATCGCGAAGGGGCCGACCGGCCCAATCTTCCCTCCAATGGCGTCGCCGGCATGACGGTGCGCATCAACGATGACTGGTGGAGCTGGAAAAGCTGGGTGTTCGACAAGGAACAGGCCCCCGAAGGGCAGATGCTCTTTGAAATGACGCATTATACGGACATGTGCAACTGGTTTCTGGACGCCCGGCCGCAACAGGTGGTCGCCCTGGAACGCGGACAACTCAACAGTGGCGTCGTCATCGCCTATAAGACCGGCGAAATGGCCACATTGTCGATGTACGCCAACGGAACGTTCGGCTATCCCAAAGAGTTGTATGAGATGTTCGGGCAGGGGGGCGCGGTGGTTGTCGATCACATGGTCGAAATCCGCACGGCCGGCATTCCTGGAGTTCCGGATCGCATCCCGTTCCCGTATATCAAAGACCGCCATCCCAACGTCGGCACCGAAGGGGGCATTTACGGCTGGCTGGCCAAAAAACGGGCCGCCTGCGCTGAGGCCGAACAAAAAGGGGACCCCATGCTCGCCTTCACGGCCGAGCCGGACAAGGGACACGCCCACGCGATGGAGCGGTTCTTGGATGAAATCATCGGGACCGGCCCCAAGGTCTGCCCGATTGATGATGCCGTGCTGGCCACCCGCGTCGCCTTCGCGGCCATTCAATCCGCCAAAACCGGCCGTGCGGTCAATCTGGACGAAGTTTAATCTCGATAAATCATTCGGCCGTGCCCGCTGTCTGTGGATGTTGAGGAATCATGTTAGACCTGCTCAGTGACAAGTTATCCGGCGTCTTCCGCGGCCTGTCGGGACGCGGGCGCATCAGCGAGGAAAACATCCGCGAGGCGATGCGCGAGGTCCGCACCGCGCTGCTGGAGGCGGATGTCAACTACACGGTGGTGAAGGAGTTCACCGACCGCGTGTTGCAAAAAGCGCTGGGCCAGGAGGTCATCCGCAGCCTGCAGCCGGGCCAGTTGATGATCAAGATCGTCCACGATGAGCTGGTCGAGCTGATGGGGCCGGTGGATACCAAAATCTACCTCGTCCAGCCCCCGCCGACGATCATCATGATGTGCGGCCTACAGGGGTCGGGCAAAACCACCACCTGCGGCAAACTGGCTTTGCTGCTCAAGGGGCGCGGCCATCACCCAATGCTGGCGGCCGCCGATTTGCAACGTCCCGCGGCGGTGGAACAGTTGCGGGTCCTCGGCGAACAGGTGGGCGTGCCGGTCTACACCGACCCCAGCCGGGTGGCGGCGCATGGCGACGTGGCCAAAGGGGCGGCCGTCGCGGTCTGTCGGGCGGCCATCCAGCAGGCCAAACAGACCGGCCGGGACATCGTCATCCTTGACACCGCCGGCCGGCTGCACATCGACGATGAATTGATGGGGGAACTCAAGGAGATCAACGCCCAGCTCAATCCGCACCAGATTTACCTGGTCCTGGACGCCATGAGCGGGCAGGATGCGGTCAATTCGGCCAAGGCC
Organism: Phycisphaerales bacterium; assembly: GCA_020853095.1. Taxonomy (GTDB): domain Bacteria; phylum Planctomycetota; class Phycisphaerae; order Tepidisphaerales; family Tepidisphaeraceae; genus JADYZN01. The sequence goes on from JADYZN010000055.1 coordinate 117,629, forward strand.
TTCAACGCCCAACTGGAGCTGGATGGGCTGATCCTGACCAAGTTCGATTCCGACACCCGCGGCGGGGCGCTGCTGTCGGCCAAGATGGTCACGGGCAAGCCGGTCAAATTCCTGGGCGTGGGGGAAAAACTGGACCGGCTGGAGGAATTTCGCCCCGAAGGGATGGCCCAGCGCATCCTGGGGATGGGAGACATCGTCGGCCTGGTCAGCGACGCGATGGAAAAGTTCGACCAGGAGGAGACCGCCCGCCTTCAGGAGAAGATGCAAAAGGGGCAGTTCACGCTCGATGACTTCATGGCCCAGATGTCGCAGGTCAAAAAGCTGGGTCCGATGGGCAAGGTGATGTCCATGATCCCCGGCATGAGCGAGCTGTCGCGCCAGGTGAACATGGGAGAGGGGGACGTCGAAAACCAGATGGGCCGGATGCACGCCATCTACAATTCCATGACCCGCGTCGAGCGGCAGAAGACGGAATTGCTCGATGGCAACCGCCGCCGCCGAATCGCCCGCGGCGCGGGGGTCGGATTGAACGAGGTCGGCCAGTTCATCAAACAATTCGAGATGTCCCGCGACATGATGCGCGCCGTCGGCGGCATGGGAATGATGGGGAAAATGAGACTGATGAAGTCCCTGATGTCCGGCGGCATCTCCGCCCTGGGCGCCCCCGGCGGCCCGATCCTGAAAACCAAGCGATCCGGCTTCATGGAAAAAAAAGACCGCAACAAGAAAAAGCGGCGGTAGGGCTTTGCTGGTGCTTCAATTGTGCCGCCGGTTTTGCGGGAGGGATGGGGTTCCGCCGGCTCATTTCTGATTGAGACGATCCGCAGGCGCCAACATTACGCATCCAGTGGATCGGTGACCAGCACGCCGGCCTTTTCAAAATCGGCCTTGTTTCGCGTCAACAACCGCAGGCCGTGATGGAGCGCGGTGGCGGCAATGAGGCCGTCGGCCGCGTGCAAGGTACGACCGGCCTTGGCGGAGGCGGCCGTGATTTCCCCCCACAGTCGGGCGATGGGTTGATCGACCGGCAATACCCATTCGGAGAAATGCCGATCGATCTGGCCCAACCAGACTTCCAGTTCATTTCTGCGAGGACTCGCGGCCATTCTTGCAATGCCATGGGCGATCTCGCCAATGGTGATCACACTGAGGAACAAGTCGTCTTCCGCAATGGCCGTCAACATTCTGCGGACGGCGGGGTGTCCATTCGGGCGGCGTGCTTCGGAAAGAACGTTGGTGTCCACGAGATATTTCACAGGTCCACCTCGCGAATGCACGATTGGTCGCGACAAACGTCCACGCCTTCCAATGTAGGACCGTTGAGCAGCCAGTCCTTGAACGCTGGGCGCTGGCCGGTCAGTTTTTCATATTCGGCCTTTGGTAGAACAATGTAGTCCTCATTTCGCCGCTGAATCGTCTGAGGCCCCTCGGTCGTCGCCCGCGTCAATACCTCGCTCAATCGATTTTTCGCTTCAGAAAGATTCCAGGCCATGGCTGCTCCTGTCTAGATGATCTAGATTTATTGTTGCATGATATGGGCTTCCGGTCAATACAGCCAGGCTGATTGTTCATCCGCCGGGATGTCGATGGAGGGCGGCAGTCCTCTGCCGCCGATTTCTCCAACAACCACGGCGTCGCGGATCGACGCCCTCCAGGTTTATTTCAGATTTTCTGGGTTCAATGGCAGCAGTTCGGGGATGACAAACTGCCCGTCCTTGCGGATCAACTGATCGTCGAACCAGACTTCGCCGCCGCCGTATTCGGGGGTTTGCAGCAGCACCATGTCCCAGTGGATGTCTGATTTGTTTCCGTTGGAGGCCTCATCGTAACAGGCGCCGGGCGTGAAATGGATCGAGCCGGCGATTTTCTCATCGAATAAAATGTCCTTCATCGGGCGGGTGCACCAGGGGTTGAAACCGATGGCGAATTCGCCGACGTAGCGGGCGCCGGCATCGGCATCGAGCACTTCATTGAGTTTTCGCGTGGCGGTGCTGGTGGCCTCGACGATCTTTCCCTCCTTGAACATCAGCCGGATGTCGTTGTGGGTGGCGCCGCGATAAAGGGTGGGGCAGTTGAAATGAATCACGCCGTTGACCGAATCGCGCACGGGGGCGGTGAAAACCTCGCCGTCGGGAATGTTGAGCTTCCCATCGCACCCGACCGCGGGAATGCCCTTGATGGAAAAGCTCAGATCCGTGTCGCGCGGGCCTTTAAGCCGCACGCGGTCGGTTCGTTGCATCCGCTCGATCAGCGGCCGCATCGCTCGTGACATTTTCGCATAATCCAGCGTGCAGACGTTGAAATAAAAATCCTCGAACGCCTCGGTGGACATTTCGGCCATCTGCGCCATGGAAGGCGTCGGCCAGCGCAACACCACCCAGCGGGTCTTTTTGACGCGGACGTCGTGGTGGACGCGCTTCCAGACGGATTGCTCGTAAAACTTCTGCTTGTCGGCCGGCACATCCGACAATTCCGAGACGTTTAACGACCCCCGCGCCCCGATGTAGCACTGCATCCGCTCCATCTGGTGTTTTTCAACGTCCGCGATCAACTCCCATTGATCGGCCGATCCGTTTTGCAGCAATGCGCGGTGAATGCGATTGTTTTTAAGCAGCACCACCGGCCGGCCTCCGGCCTCGGCGGCCGAACGCACCAGCGCCTCGACAAATTCCGTCGGGATGTCGATGGCCTCGATGAGAATGTTCTCACCGCTTTGGAGGCCGCAGGAATAATGAATCAACACGTTGGCGAGTTTCTGGACGCGGGGGTCGATCATGAAGCTCCTTAGCGGCCGCCGTCGAGGTTGCCGATGCTGACCAGCCGCTGGTGATTGGATGCCCAGTCGCGGTCATTGGCCCCTTGCCAGCGGCCGGCGGCGTCGATCCATTGGGCACGGGCGATCTCCATTCTCTGGCGTGCCCGACGCCAGGAAGGATTGGCGGGAATGGACCTGGCGTGCTGATCCCACAATTCCTGAAGCTGCTGACCGGCCGAGACCAATTCCTGCCGGGCCTGCTCAATCGCCGGTTCGGCCGCCAGCGCATCGGATTCCATCCGGCTCAATTCCTGCCGCAAGTCCAGCAGTTGATTGGCCAGGGCATAAATCTCAGCCTCCCGTTCGGCCGACTTGGGCTTTTCGTGGAGGGATTCAAGCTGTTGTTCAAGGGTGTATTTCCGCTGCCAGATTCGCTGATAGGCGGGGGAGCTGCGCACGGCATCCATGACAGGCTGTCGCAGGGTCTGAAGGCGGTTGGTAACGGTGATCATGTTGGACTGGGCGGCCGTCCATGCGGCGGATTGCACAAATTCCCGTTCCAACTGGATGTGGATGCGGTTCATCTCCGAGCGGGCGTAAAAATACCGCGAACGGGCAAACAGGGCCTCCGAAGGATCGGCCCCGTAACCGATGGCCGGCGCAACCGCCACCATCCAAAACACCCACAACCAGGTATGCCAGCGAGTCATCTTCAATCCCGCATCATTATATGCCCGCAACAGTTGAATCGGTCCAGTGGGAGGATGGCTTTGATGAAAAAAAATCGGACCGGCCAAAAACGCCCCCAATCGAGTTCAAACCATCCGCAAAAACCGGGAACGGACCTGCTGGCGGGAATAGGTGTGGGTGATGTCCATCGTGCCGGGCGGGGCATCGGCGGATTCATGCTCAACCGTGCCGTGGGTGGTCAGCCATTGCTGGCCACGGGCGAAAAAGGCATCAAATTCGGCCGGGGCCATCGGTTTTGCGAAATAGGTGTCCCGTCGAACCGGCATGATCCGGCAGAGCGGCTCCCCCTTGCGGATGCGGATTCGGGTTTGGGCCGGGTCCAGTTCGAGGACGCAATGCCACGGATAGCTTGCGGGATACCAGTCGGTGTCGATCAGGGCGGTCATGGCGCGCCAGGGGCGGCTGAGGTTGGGAATGTCGGTCAGCAGCAGCAGCTCGTTGGGGTCGGTGTGAAGATAGAGATAACTGCTGATTTTGACTTGGTTTGAGATGGCACGGTAGACGTTGTCGCTGATGACATGCGGCAATTTCTGCCCTTTTTGCCAGAACCAGGCGTATTGCTGGGTGAGGGGCCGGCCGGGCGAATCATCGGCGCCGGCGTAGTCAAAATCCGATTCGATCACCACATCCGGCTTGACCGTCCAGCGGCCGCGATTTCGCGTGAAAGTGATGTCGAAGTTGGCCGGCAGGTCAAAACCAAAGGAATTGGCCGCCCGGATGGGGGGGCATTGTTCGGGCCATCCCCGGCCGGGTGGGCGTTTGACGTAAACCTCCCTGGCGGGCTGCGGGTCGAACAGGTCCTGGCGAAACTTGAAGTAATGGATCATGAAAAACCTCCTGTCGCGGCGTCGAAAAGCGTATCGGGCCGGCCGGATCATGCAACTTCAGGCGATTGTCTCACTTGGCCAATGGCCGGGCAGGGCGTATGCTACGCGGATTCAATCGCGAAGAATCGAACGAGAAGGAACGCAAATGGATCGGATCGGCCTGTATTGGAAACACGCCACCGCCGAGGCGGTGGGAGATAAGCATGGGGTCACTGACAAGGAATTGAAGGAGCTGGCATCGCCGTTAAAGGGCCTGACCAAACAGTTCGCCGACGACCGCAAGGCGGGGAAATTGCGCTATCGCGATCTGCCTTACGACGAGGAGATGGTGGATGCGGTCCATCGCGAGGTGGAACATTTTCGGGATCGCTGCGACACGCTCGTGGTGCTGGGCATCGGCGGCAGCGCCCTGGGGAACGTCGCGTTGCAGCAGGCGCTCAACCCCTTCACCTACAACCTGATGTCCGACCGCACCCGGCCGGGGCCGCAGTTGTTCGTGCTGGACAACGTCGATCCGGAGGTGATTCGTTCGGTGGTGGACCTGATCGGCCCCCGGCTCAAGCGCACCATCGTCAACGTCATCAGCAAGTCGGGCGAAACCGCCGAGACGGCCGCGCAGTTCATTTTGTTCCGCGATCTGCTGCTTCAGAAGCTGGGGAAAAAGTACAAAGAGAACATCCTGGCCACCACCGACCCGGCCGGCGGCACGTTGCGCGACATCTGCAACAAGGAAGGATATCGCACGCTGGAAGTGCCCGATGGGGTGGGCGGACGGTTTTCGGTACTGTCGGCGGTGGGGCTGTTTTCGGCGGCGATGTGCGGGATCGACATCGATGCGCTGATGCAGGGCGCCGCCGCGATGGACAAGCGTTGCAAGGAGGCCGATCCGCTGGCCAATCCGGCCGCGATGCTGGCCGCGATCCATTACATCCTCAACAACAAGGGCAAGAAGATTTCGGTGATGATGCCGTACAGCTCGGCGCTCTATTCGCTGGCGGACTGGTATCGACAGTTGTGGGCCGAATCGCTGGGCAAACAGAACGGCCTGCACAAGGAGAACGTCTTCGCCGGCCAGACGCCGGTCAAGGCGCTGGGGACCACCGATCAGCACTCCCAGGTGCAACTGTACCGCGAGGGGCCAAACGACAAGGTGATCACGTTTGTGGAGGTGGAGCGGTTTTCGCAGAAGGTGGCGATCCCCTCGAGCATGAAAGAGGTGCAGACGCTCAAATATCTGGCCGGCTCCAATTTCCAGACGTTGATCAATTCCGAAAAGCTGGGAACCGAGTTCGCCCTGCTGGAAAGCAAACGCCCGACGCTGACGTTGACGTTCCCCTCAATCACCCCGCAGGCGGTGGGGCAGTTTTTGTACCTGTACGAGGTGGCCGTCAGTTACATGGGCGGGTTGCTGGAGATCAACACCTACGACCAGCCGGCCGTCCAACTGGGCAAGGACGCCACCTACGCCCTGATGGGCAAGGGCGGGTTTGATGAGCTGGCCCGCAGGATTCAGCCGGTGGCGAGGCGGGACAAGAAATATCTGTTATAATGATGCCGACCCCGCGTGCCGTTGCGCGGCCGATGAACAGGATGGGTCTGATTCACTGAAACCAAACAGCGAACACACATGGAATATGGCGTCATCATGGCGGGCGGGTCGGGAACGCGGCTGTGGCCTTTGTCACGCGGCGAAAAGCCCAAGCAACTGCTGCCGATCGTGCGGGGCAAAAGCCTGCTGGAATTGTCGTACGAGCGGCTGGCGGGATTGTTGCCGCCGGAACGGATATTCGTCTGCAGCGCCGCCCGTCACGCGGAGGCGATCCTGCAAAATCTCCCTGATCTTCCTCCTGAAAACCTGCTGGGCGAGCCGACCGGCCGCGACACCGCCAACGCCATCGGTTTCACGGCGGCGGTCCTGCACCAGCGCGACCCCGACGCGGTGACGGCGGTCCTGACCGCCGATCACGTGATCGAACCGGTGGATCGCTTCCAGGCCGCCTTACGCACCGGATTTGAAGTCACCCGCCAGGAACCCAACGCGCTGGTCACCTTCGGCATCATCCCCACCCACGGGCACACCGGGCTGGGATACATCCATCGCGGCGAGGAACTGCGGCTCAAAAGCGGCGACACCGGCGCTTTTCGGGTTCAGGCATTTCGCGAAAAACCCGACAAGCCCACCGCCGACCGGTACGTTGAATCCGGCCGCTACTATTGGAACAGCGGCATGTTCGTCTGGCGATGCGACACGGTGATCCGGGAACTGGCCACCCACCTTCCCGAAGCGCACACCGGGCTGACGAAGATCGCAAAGGCCTGGGGCACGCCGCGTCAGCAGGAGGTGCTGAATCAGATATACCCCACGCTGCCGCGGATCAGCATCGATTTCGCGGTGATGGAGCCGGCCTCGCAGCGCAAGGGCAAAGCCCAGGTCATGACCGTCGAGATGCCGGTGCAGTGGCTGGACGTGGGATCGTGGCCGGCGCTGTCGGAGACGCTGGAACTGGACGACCACGACAACGCGGTCGAGAGCGATGCCTGCGTCTTCATCGACTCCAACGACAACATCATCGTCAGCCAGAACCCCCATCATCTGATTTCGATGATCGGCATCAGCGACATGATCATCGTGCAGACCGCCGATGCGACGTTGATCTGCCCCAAATCCGAAGCCCAGCGGGTCAAGGACCTGGTGGCCAAGGTGAAGGAAAAATTCGGCGACCGCTACCAATAAGCCCCTATCCACCCATGCGCACGCTGGCGATTGATCTGGGGACAAGACGAATCGGCCTGGCGCTCTCCGATGAAGGAGGCCGATGGGCGACCCCCTTTGAAGTTCTCACCGTCACCGATCCGCAACACGCCATCGCGCAACTGCTGCGAATAATCCAGGAACAGGCCGTTGGGCGGCTGGTGGTGGGGCTGCCGTTGAACATGGACGACACGATCGGCCCGGCCGCCCGGCAGGCGGCCGCGTGGGGCGGGCAACTGGCCGCACAGTCCGGCAAACCGGTGGTTTTTGTCGATGAACGTCTCAGCTCCTTCGAGGCCGAGCAGCAACTGAACGATCGCAAACGTCACGGCGAAAAACTCACCCGCCGGCGACGCAAGGAACAACAAGACGCCCTGGCCGCCGCTTCGTTTTTACAACAATTTCTCGATGGCAAAATCCCGCCCGTTTCCATGCCGTCAAAGTAACGGAGGATCATTCCCCGGCGTCGCGAAGATGGCCGAACGGCAAGCCGGCGGATACAATGCCCATCAGAGAAAACAATCGAACCTTCCGCAACATTAGGTGATGCGTGGCGAATCCGCTCATTCAACGGCTTAAAGACAACGTCCAGACGGTGTTTCTCGGCCATGGTCGGGCGGTGGACCTGCTGCTGATCGGGCTGCTGGCGCGCGGCCACGTCCTGATCGAAGACGTGCCGGGCGTGGGCAAAACCGTCCTGGCGCGATCGCTGGCCCGCAGTCTCGATTGCAAATTCAGCCGCATCCAACTGACCCCCGACCTGCTTCCCGGCGACGTGCTGGGCGTGTCGATCTTCAACAGTCACACCCAGAGCTTCGATTTCAAACCCGGACCGATTTTCGCCAACATCGTGCTGGCCGACGAGATCAACCGCACCACCCCGCGCACCCAGTCGGCCCTGCTCGAAGCGATGAGCGAGGAGCAGGTCAGCGTCGAAAACCAGACGTTCCCGCTGCAGCGCCCCTTCATGGTCGTGGCGACGCAGAACCCCTTTGAATTTGAAGGAACCTATTTCCTTCCCGAAAATCAGCTCGACCGGTTCCTGCTGCGGATATCGGTCGGATATCCCGACCGCGCCGCCGAGCATCGCATCCTGACCACCCAGCCGGGGCGGTTTTCCATCGAACAGCTTCGTCCGGTTCTCGGCAACGATCAGATCGTCGAACTTCAGGACCAGGTTCCGCGCGTGAAGCTGGATGGCGCGATCGTCGATTACATCCTCGACGTGGTCGAGGCGACCCGGCACGATGAGCAGTTGCACCTTGGCGTCTCCCCGCGCGGGGCGCTGGCGCTGACGCAGGCATCCCAGGCCGCTGCGCTGCTGGCCGGACGCGATTACGTCATTCCGGATGATGTCAAAGGGCTGGTGACGCCGGTCTGTGCCCACCGCATCGTCAGCAAGACGTATCTGCACAACGGCGATCCCAACGCCACCGTGCACGTGCTGGAACAGATTCTCGAACAGATCCCCGCGCCGCGCTGATGGCCGGTGGCGTTTTTGGGGCCTTGGTCAGATACCGGCCCATGGCGGATGAAGATGTTTAACCGCAAGCCGACGCATCGCCGATTCAACTTCTCCACCCCCATTCGCCGCAAACCTTCGATCGATTTTTCCTTCGGCGGGCTGGTTTTCTGCCTGATGAGCCTGTTCATGCTGCTGGCGGCGGTCAACGGGCAGGTCAATCTCCTCTTTGGCGTGGTGGGGCTGATGTTCGGGGTGCTGATCGTCAGTTACTCCATCAGCCGGATGGTCCTGCGCAAAGTGCAGGTTCGCCGGCTGCTGCCCGATCACGCGGTGGTGGGGGAGCCGGTCACGGTCAACTACGAATTCACCAACGAAAAGCGATTCTGGCCCAGCCTGTCGGTCAGTTTCGCCGAGATGGAAGGCAGCGAAGGGTTCGTTCGCCAGCCGGCCGCCTACATGCTGCACGCCGCCGCCGGCATGGTCTCGACCGTACCCACCGAGGTCGTCCCCAAACGCCGGGGGTTGCTGGAGCTGGATCATTATCAGATCAGCACCTCCTTCCCGTTCGGGTTCATCAAGCGGGCGTCGATCCGGACCGAGCGGGACACGATGATCATCTATCCGGCCATCGGACGGGTCGATCCCAGGCTCCTGAGCCTCTGCCGGGCGGCCGACAAAACCGGCCCCACCATGCGCCCCCGGCGCGGCGGCACCGATGAATTTTATGGCGTCAAGGAATATCGCACCGGCGAAAACCCCCGCTGGATCTACTGGCGCCGCAGCGCCCGCACGGGGGTGCTGGTCTCCAGGGAGATGACGCAGGTCTCTCCCCCCCGGCTGGCGCTGCTGGTGGACACGTTTCAAAATGGCCGATCGGCCGCCGCCAATTCCGGCGTGGAAAAAACCATCGCCATGGCCGCCTCGCTGGCCAGCCATGCGCTGGAAGCGGGCCTGCTGGTCGGGTTGATGGCCTGGAACGGCCACTGGGCCGGCATCCAGCCCCAGCGCGGCAAACGCCATCGCCGCGATTTGCTTGCGGTTCTCGCCCGATTGCCCCTGAATCTCGATCACGATGCCCAGGCGCTTCTGGACGCCAGCCGCGATGTGCTCAAGTCGGGCATGACCGCGGTCCTGCTCACCCCGCGCGACATGCAGATGGGCCTGACGGATCACGGCCGTGGCGGCATGATCGTCCTCTCGGCCACGGGCGATCAGTCATCCCGCTGGTTTGACTTTCCCCAGGACATCGACTTCGCCCATTGTATGCCGCTGGATCAGGAGCCTACAGTTACAAAGAGCCGCAAACCCCCGCGGGTCGGCGTCGCTCCGTCAGTCGCGGCCATGAAATAACGGCTTCAACGCAACCATGTACGACATTCGCCAGTTCAAACCCATGCTTTACCTGCTCATCCTGATGGGCATGTGCGGTTTTGCGCTGGCTTCGCTCTCGCCGGGAACCTTTATCTTGTCCACCGGCTTTGTCCTGCTGCACGCCTGGCTGGACAAGACAGGCCGATTTCGCCCTCTGCCCCGGCTGGTCGCCAATCTTCTGACCGTCGCGGCACTGGTGCTGGTCGTCAACCAGATGTTCTATTCCGGCATCACGCCGGTGATCGTCATCGGCCAGTTTCTGGTCATCCTGCAGATCGTCAAACTCTACGAACACCGGGGCAACCGCGATTACGCCCAGCTTCTGGTCCTCAGTTTGTTGTTGATGGTGGCCGCCGCCATCAACACCGCGAGCCTGATGTTTGGCGTGTTGTTGATTATTTACCTGTTTTTGTCGCTTTATTGCTGCTTGTTGTTCCACCTGAAAGTTGAATCCGAAAGCGCCGCCGCCGCCATCGCCGCCCCGCAGGTCAAGATTCTTCCCGCGATGCTTCGACAGGACCAGCGGTTCCTCACCCGCTCCATGCGGCGGCTGACGGCACTGGTGGCGGGCGTCTCCATCATCATGGCCATCGTCGTCTTTTTAACCTTCCCGCGCGGCACCGGCGGGGGAATGCTCGGCCAGTTCCAATTTCGCCAGACACAGACCCTGACCGGATTCAGCGATCAGATGAGTTTTCAGCAGGTCGCCCGCATCACCCAGAACCAGGAGATCGTCGCCTACGTCCAGCTTTGGAAAAACGACACCCTCGTCCGCGGCACCGAGCCGCTGCTTCTCCGCGGCATCACCCTGGACGTTTACGGCGGCAACGATGGTTTTGAAGGTTCCTCCGCCTGGCAATGGTCGCGATCCCGCACCGATGAACGCCTGATCGATCTGGAACCGCAGCGCAAAATCATCCTCGGCCCCGCCCCCGGCCGCGACCTGTACCGCCAGAGCGTCAAGCTGCTCCCCACCGGCACCAACGTCCTGTTCACCCTGCCCGGCGTCGTGGCCATCTCCTCCAGGGAGACGGTCCATCTGCGCTATTCCCCGCGAGATATGATCCTGCAAACCAACGACCCGATCTATGGAACCATGGAATACGAAGCCCTCAGCACCGGCATCGTCCCGGAGTCCGGCAATTCCACCGACCGCCCCCGTCCGGCTCAACGCAAACGCTGGCTCGCTCCGCCGGAACCGGCGCCCGAACCCTATACATCCTCCATCGACCCCCGCATCGCCCAGATGGCCCGCCGCCCCGAAGTTTCCGGCGAAAACGCCCGGGGAAAACTCGTCGATCAGCGAACCGGCCCCTCGCCCGATCCGATGGACGCCCAAATCGCCTACCACATCGAACAATACCTGCAACACAATTACGCCTACACGCTGGATTTGACCGACGCCCGCCGGGTGATGGACAAGGACCCGATGGTCGCCTTTCTGTACGATTTCAAAAAAGGGCACTGCGAGTATTTCGCCGGCGCGATGACGCTGATGTGTCAGAGCCTTGGCATGAAAGCCCGCGTGGTGTTGGGCTTCAAGGTTCCCCCCGACAGCTACAACGGCTATGGCGACTACTACATCGTTCGCCAATCTTCCGCCCACGCCTGGGTTGAAGTGCTCACCCCCGAAGGATGGCGGAGCTTCGATCCCACCAGCGATGCCGGGGCGGCCGCCGCGCACGAGGCCGGCCTGTGGCAGAAGATGCGACATCTGTTCAATTTCATGGAGTACAAATGGGCCGATTCGGTCGTCGCCTACGACACCGAAACCCGACAGAACCTGATCACCCAGGTCAACACCCGCCTCGACCAGTCGGCCGTCAACGGCAGCCAGTACGTCGGCCGGTTCAACCGGTGGCTCTCCCGCAACGTCTATTCCCTCTCATCGGGCGCGCTGACCATCCTGGTGGGGGGGATGGCGCTGGCGATTTTCCTCGCCATCGGCTGGTACGCCTGGGAACGCTGGAAAATCCGCCGCCGCGCCCAGCGCATCGGCATCGAGTCGCTGCCCGCCTCCGACCGCGCCCGCCTGGCCCGACAACTCGGATTTTATGACGATCTGCTGCGGCTGCTCGAACGCCACCAGATCACCCGGCCGGCCCATCTCACCCCCCGCGAGTTCAACGATCAACTCGCCTGGCTGCCCAGCGACGTTTATTCCACCATCCGGCGGCTGACCAGGCTTTATTACCGCATCCGCTATGGCGACCTGCGGTTGGCCCCCGCACAGCAGCGGCGATTGTCCATCATCATCTCCCGGCTGGGCGGCTCGATGGCCTCTTCCCATTCAACCTTCAAGCCCGACAACCTCCCATGAGCGCGATCATCCTTTCCATCGGCGATGAACTGATCCTCGGCCAGACCCTCGACACCAATTCCGCGTGGATCAGCCAGCAACTGGCCGCCGTCGGGTGTCCGGTCCTGGCCCACCTGACCGTGGCCGACGACCAGCGCGCCATCGAACGCATCATCGGCGGGGCCATTCACCAATGCTCATGGCTGATCATCTCCGGCGGCCTTGGCCCCACCGTCGATGATCTGACCCGCCAGGCCCTCGCCGCCGCGCTGCATCAACCTCTTGAATTAAACCAGGAGTGGCTGGACGAGCTGGATCGTTTTTTCAAGCAGCGAAATCGCCCCATGCCGCAAGCCAACCGCATTCAGGCGATGATCCCCCGCACCAGCCGGATGCTCTTCAACACCTGCGGGACCGCCGCCGGCATCGAAGCCACCTTTGGCCCGGACAACGGCCTGGCCGTCCATCCCTGCCGCGTCTTCGCCATGCCCGGCGTCCCCAAGGAGATGAAAGCGATGTTCACCTGCGACATCCTGCCGGCCATCGCCGACGCCGGCGGCGGGGCGGTCATCCTGTCCCGCACACTCCACACCTTTGGCGCCGGCGAAAGCCGTATTGCCGAGATGCTCGGCCCTCTCATGGACCGCGCCCGCAATCCATCGGTCGGAACCACCGTCTCCGGCGGCCAGGTCTCGCTGCGCATCAACGCCCGCTTCCCCAGCCGTGCCGAGGCCCAACAACGCCTCGACCAAACCGCCGACGCCTGCCAACAGGCCCTTGGCCACCTGATTTTCGGTTGCGATGACCAAACGCTCCAGCAGGTGACCCTCGAATTGCTCGCCCGATCCTCCCCCGATGCCACGCTGACCGTTGCCGAATCCTGCACCGGCGGCCTTCTTGGCAAATTGATCACCGACACCCCCGGCTCCAGCGCCTATTTTCACCAGGGATGGATCACCTATTCCAACCAGGCCAAAAACCGGCTGCTGGATGTGCCCCAATCGCTCTTAAATCAGCATGGCGCCGTCTCCGAACCGGTCGCCATGGCCATGGCCCAGTGCGCCCGCCTGCGGGCCAACGCCACCCACGCCCTCTCCATCACCGGCATCGCCGGCCCGGATGGGGGCACACCCGCCAAACCCGTCGGCATGGTCTGCATCGCCCTCGCCCACCCCCATGGATGCCAGACTTACACCTTCCATTTCGCCGGCGACCGCGAAATGGTCCGCGACCGCAGCGCCAAAACCGCCCTGTACCTGCTGCGATACCATCTCCTGAACCAACCCCTTCCCCAATAAAAAAACCGCTCCTCTTTCGAGAAGCGGCTTTTGTAAAAACCAAATTGAATCAACCCATTACTTGCGACGACGACCCAGGAACAACCCACCCAAAGCCAACAGGCTCAGCGAGGCGGGTTCCGGAACTGCGGTGATCGACAAGTTATCGAGCTTGAGGCCGGCGTTCACCACGCCACTTGCCGAACGATCACGGACCTGAATGCCCGCGATGTACTTGTCAAGATTCGCTCCCATGTTCAGGTCGCTGAAGCTGAACGGGACGGCGCTGCCGCCGTCAGGAGTGATCGTTCCGCTGTAGGTTCCTCCAACCGCATCAACGGTTGCCTGAACGTTGTACCAAGTACCGGCAGTGAGCGAGGCAATTACTGAGTGAGGAGAAGCGCTAGCTCCTCGGATTTCGAGTTTGTCGGAGATTTGGAAATAGATGACTGTCAGTGAAGGGCCACCGCCGGGTATGAGGGCGCCATTGTTAAACTGCACGCCCCACGTTCCACCTGAGACAAGCGAATCAACATTGAAATCAAAATTGATGTTGGCGGTGGCAAAAGTGCCACCCATGTTGTCATAGTTTCCCCAACCCGCCTGATGGGCATTGGTATCAGAGTTATAGCCGCCGGTCGTGGCATCCTGGCTCAGCCACGAACTGTCGTTGTCGGCATAGGCATTGGTAAACGGAGAATTATCCGTTGATTGTGACGACAACGTTCCGTTGGCTGTGGTCGGAATCCAACCGCCATTGGGGATATTCGACAGCGACGTATCCGGCGGGCCGGATGTCCCCATCGTGAATCCGCCAAAATCACCATTCGGAATGTTCGCCATCGCCATGGATGACGCAGCCAGGATTCCTGCCGCAGCGAGGACTAAGGCACTACTACGCATGATGCTCTCCCAACACAAATGTCAAAATACCCCTTTTGACAATATACAGAATACTCCGATTTACCAAAAAAGCAAATAAATTATTGGACGTGTTATTAATTTTTGATCCGATAAATCGAAAATCGCTTCATCTCCAGTACCGGCAATACTTTACGTCCGTAAAATATGTTCTCGAGCTGCCGCTGGTCCGCTGAAAATCCAATCACCAGGGCATCGTCCAATCGATCCAACTGCCCTTGTTCCATCACCTGGGGCCATCCGTAATACCGATCCACCCGCCGGGCCATTTCCAGTTCGTATTGTTTGAAATTGGAAGAATATGGGGAAGGGTTGCTCGATCCGCCCCAATAAAAGATTCGATTTCGCAGGTTTGGATACGCCGCGGCCACCGGATAGGCCATTTGGCGCATGTCGAAGATCATTGGCGGTTCATCACTGGTTTGGCTCAATTTCATCGCCACCTTGTCGATGTTTCGGTCGAATGTCATCCATTTCATTCTCAATGAGTTCAGTGACCAGGTGGAATACGCCGCCAACCCCACGCACACCGCCGCCACCACCCATCGCCGCGTATGTTGCATCGCCACGGCCACCGCCACCGCCAGTGCCGCCACGCTCACGATGGCATATCTCGACACCAGCGCCGGCTGCACCACCCACGAAAACAACAGCACAAACACCGCCATCGCCCCCAGCGCCATCATCCCCGCCAAGGGCCTGAATGAGATGGTTCGTTCCTCCTGCTCCATCGACCCCCCGAACAACCGCAACAAGACAAACCCGCCCGCCACAATCGCCAGCGGCCGGATGGCCAACAAATCCTGAGTGTAATCCCATATCTGGCCACCACTTAACGGCTCCACCCATGTCGGCACGCTCAACCCCGCCCGCTGCCCCAGCAACAGCGGAATACACGCCGCCAACGCCGCCGGCCCGGCCAGCGCCGGCCAATAAAACCGCATTTTTTCCCGCCATGAATGCCGATCCGCCCACCATTGTCCCGCCACCGCCGCCGCCAGGGCGATCACCCCAAAATAATGGATCGTGCACAACCCGACCGCACACACCCCCAGCATGAGTTGTCCGAACCATCGCCGGTTTGCGCTGGCGATGCCGGCCAGAAAATAACAAACCCACACCGCCATCCCCAGCATCGGCATGTAAAACCGCCCCTCCAGCGCATGATCCAGCACCATCGGATACGCCAGCACCAGCAACCCGCCGGCCGCCGCCGCCCACACTCCAACCCCACGCCTCAGCACCGCGTAAATGCCCCACACCGACAACCCCGTCCAGATCAGCGCCACCCACCGCAATGTGCCAACCGTCAACCCACCGGCCAACACCCCGGCCGCCTTGACCTGCAAATACAACCCCGGCGGATTGGTATCCACCCCCCCGCGCAACGCCCCCAGCCAGTGGCCCCAGCCCGGATCACTGGCCAGCATCCACGTCAACACCTCATCGAGCCACAAATGATGCCCGATCAAGCGCCACGCCTGGCTGATCCACATCTCCACGGCGATCACGACCGCAATGCCAACCGCCGCCAACCCCAGTTCCAGGCCGTTCGCGCCTCGATGATTTGCCGACGATGGTTCGTTCATGAGAAAAATCGTATCAACACGCAGTGGCCATTCCCATCGAGAATTTCATTTCGTGGGTTACACTCTCACCCATGCAGGCCGACATTGACCGCGTATTGATTTCCCGCAGCCAGATCGCCGACCGCGTGCGCGAGTTGGCGGAGCGGATCACCGCCGATCATTCGCCACCGGCGATGATGGACGGTGAAATCACCATCGTTCCCATCCTCACCGGCGCGGTCATTTTCTGCGCCGATTTGATCCGCCACATGCCCCTGGCCATGAAAATCGGCCTGATCACCGTCAGCAGCTATCCGGGGACCGCCCTGCGATCACAGGGCGCGCAACTTCTCGGCCGGCAACTGGGGGACATTCGCGGCCGGCACGTCCTGCTGGTCGATGACATTCTCGATTCCGGCGGCACGCTTCGGCTGGTGACGCCGATCCTGCGACAGCTTGGCCCGGCCAGCGTCAAAACCTGCGTTTTTTTACGCAAAGACCGCCCGGCCGCCCGCGAAGTCCATGCCGATTACGTGGGTTTTGACATCCCCGACCAATTCGTCGTCGGCTATGGGTTGGACTATGATGATTATTATCGCAACCTGCCGGAGATCGTGACCCTCCGGCCGGCCGCCATGGGAAAATCATCGTGAAACGTCAACTTCAATCCCCCCTCGAAATGCAATCCGGCGAACATGGCGCCGCCGCCGCGTCGCCGGCCTCGGTCCCCATGACCACCTCGCTGGCGACGTTGCTCACCCAGCACATTTTGCGCGATGGGGAGCTGGTGATCCTGATCCTCAAGCCCTCGCTCTGGTTCATCCTTTTCAACTCGTTGAGATTCATCGCATCCGTGGCGATTCTCCTGATCGCGGCCATCCTGCTCGATCCGCACCTGCCGGGCAACAACCGCCAGATCATCGAGATCGGCATCTTCATCATCGGCGGCCGGCTGATGTGGTCCGTGCTTCAGTGGATGGGCCGGCTGTACGTCCTGACGGACCTGCGCATCCTGCGGCTGTCGGGCGTCTTTTATCCGGAGATATTCGATTGCCCTTTGCGCAAGGTGGCCCGCGCCCGGCTCATTGTGACGCTGGCCGACCGGATTTTTGGCGTTGGTTCGATTGAGATCATCCCCTTTGATGACACCTACCCCATCGGCCTGTGGCAGATGATCGCCCACCCGCGTCAAATCCACCGCCAGGTCGTCGCCACCATCCACCGCGCCAAACAAGGGGGCCTCGGCGGCATGGCCGGATAATTTGTTGTTATAACCTAAACAAGCTATTAGCTTTCCGTTGCAACATCACTTTTCGTCACCAAGGGTTCGGGTGCTGGAATGGTCGTCTGTGATTTATCGTTTGATGATTTTGAAACTCGTAAAGATTTTGTTTCAGACCGATTCACGCGACGGGAAGCCGCTTCAGCTTCTGGGCCTTCCATAACATCGCGCTTCAGCACTTCGTTACGCAACACTGCGGTGATCTCATCATCATTTACAAGCACTTCCACGATACGACGAAGTTCACGGCGTATGCAGGCAACAACATTATTGTTGTTCAATAGTAACGCGGCCAATGTATAACGACTGGTGGCGTCCTGCCGATCGCGCAATACGATTTGTGCACCCTTCAAAAATCCTTCTTTTGTGATGGGATAGAGCTGCTCTAAGTGGGCATCTTTGCGGGTTTCGATTGTGGTAATGTCAATTTCCGTGAGTAGCCGCTTGTCGATAGGTTTGGCGAAAATTACCTGATACAGCCGCCAGATGGAACCATTCGTGAGAATTACCCATTCCACGCCCTGATTCGCAGCGTAATCTACAGCCTGTTTGACATGGCGATCGTCCAGAGCGGTGCCGGCGGCCTTTACCTCTACCAACTCCGTAAGTTTGTCGTCGAGCTTGATTGCCAGATCACAAAAGGTGCCACGGATGGCGTATTCTCCGGTGAGGTCGGCGTATTTATCGTAGCCAAAGATTTCTGAAAGAATGTCCTTGACTATAGTTACTGTATCAGCCTCAGACACATCCCGTGCCTTAAGTTGCTGAACAATTGGCACCAGTCGCTTGAGACCCGCAATCATCCTATCTCGCACTCGAGCTGAAATTGCCACAATAAACCTCCTTTTGAAATGAGGACTAACTTTTCTTATCTATCCGGTCAGTTTCCCATCACTGATAACTCATCCGCCCGTCCGCCGGGGCACGCCCGACCGGTTGACATCCGCCCCGAACGTCTGGTTGTGACCCACCTGTTTGTGACCGGCCGGCAGGTTCGAGCGTTTGGCGACCGGCGTGCCGATGCTGTTGAGCAGGTTGTCCATCCCCTGCAGGTGCGGCTTGTTGACCGAATCCTTGAGGTTCTTGAACGCGCTGGATTCCGATTTTGCTTCCGCCGGCCGATTGGCCGTGTTTGCCCGCGCCAGCAGCAACTTGGCGGCCGACTGTGCCGCCAGCGAGGTGTCGATGGGCGATGCGGATGAACCGGCGGATGGCCGCTTGTCGGCCGACTTGGTGGAGGAGGAGGTTGATTTCTTTGCTTTTGCCATGGCGATGATTGTACCACCTGCCCGGATGCTTGCCATGGAGCCAATTTTCAGGCCGGCAAAGTCAACGACCCATCCTCGCCCAATGCGAATCCGGGATTCCAGGCCACTTCCCAGGGGTGTCCATCCGGATCGGCGAAATAGCCGCTGTAACCACCCCAGAAGACATCCTGCGCCGGCTTCAATAATTTCCCGCCGGCTTGTTGGGCCTCTTCCAATATCCGGTCCACATCCTGTCGTTGCCGAACGTTGTACGCCAGGGTGATGCCGCCAAACCCACTCCCGCCGGGGGGCAATTTCGCATCCTCCGCCAGCGCATCACGGCCATACAACCCCAGCGCCATCCCTCCAAGCTGAAAGAAAACCACCGCCTCCTCGCTGGCCGACGAGGCCTTCCATCCCAACTTTTCATAAAACCGGCGGCTTTTGCCCACGTCCGCCACGCCCAGGGTGATCAGGCTGATTCGTTGTTCCATGGACCAGACCATACCGACGCGGAAACGATCTTCCAAGACAATTCCAATCTACGCATCCTCGATGCATCGCATCATGAAATCATACGCCTCCGGCGGGGTTTCGGCCGGTATCGAAGCGGTGCCGAGAACCACTCCGCCTTCGCGGGCCAGTTCGATCAGCGGTCGCAGATGGTCCTGAATCTCGCGCCGATTGTTGCGTTGCAGTATCTGCGTGTTGCAAACGCCCCCCAGCAGGACCAGCTTCCGGCCGTATTTTCTCTTTAATTCCATCAGGCTTGGGTTGCACCTCGGCTCGATCGGATTGATCCCCTCAAAGCCGCACTCGATCAGCAACTCCAGCAGCGGCTGGACGTTCCCATCGCTGTGAAAAATGAAATGCCGACAACCGGCCTGCCGGCATGTCTGGATGATCCGGTGGTATCGCGGCAGCAGATAGCGTTCAAACATCCGCGGGCTGAACACCGGACCGATCAACCCCGCCATGTCGTCGTTGACGATCATGCCCGTCTCCCAGGTGTTGGTCCGCCGTAGGTTCTGCAGCGCCATCTCCTGCAGATACGCTGCGACGCGATCAAACAGGGCATCGCAGAAGGATTCATCGGATGCCATGTCGATCAGCAGGTTTTCCTCACCTCGGAAAAACTGGCTGCGAATGAAGATGCCGCCGATCTTGGCGAACGCGCATTGTCCCAGCCGATTCACCTGTTCCATCTGCCGGCCCAGGTCGTGGTATCTCGATTCAAGCGTTGGCGGGTCGAAATCAAGGCGATCCAAGTCGGCCGGCTCTTTCAACATCCGGTCGATCACCTGGCTGAAATACGTTTTTGATGAGGTGCGGACGGTGCAACCCCAGCCATCGTTGTGGATTTCGTATTCCCCCTCATGATGCAACAGCCCGGCCTGGCGGAAGAAAAAACGCTCATCGCCCATGACTTCCTCGGTGTCGTTGCGATAGTGCGTCAGCGGATGGGCCTTCTCATCGTCGCCAAATCCCATGTATCGCCGCCACCGCCCGACGAAACCCTCTTCAAATCCGGGAGACCAGACGGCGATGGTCCCGGTCGGTTCATGGTGCATAGCGCCCAACACGCGCTGCCTGCCCGATGAACGCCCGGACTGGATGTCATCAACCCTTGTCATGGCATCCATTCTATCACCGCCAATCATCGCCCTCTTTGTCGCGAACCGCCGTCTTTTTACCCGAATCCATCGCGCCAAAAATAAAAACCGCCGGGCGGAAGGTCTCCGCGCCGGCGGTGTAATGGGGTCTTGCCGTGACTGGCTTGGGTCGATCAGGCGATGGACGCTCCCTTGCCGCTCAACAGTGAACCGAGGTTCACCGACGGGTTGGCCGCCAGGTCCTGAATCGCGTCGGTCTTGACCTGCGAGAAGGCGTTCCATTCGTCGATGGTCAACAGCCCCCGGCCGTTCCATCCCTTCCAGACGTACAGGTATGAACCCGGCTCGGTGGTGGAGGGCTTGAGCATCCACCGGTTGTTGTCGATCGACTTGAAACTGTTGAGGTTGTAATCGTAGACGTTCACCGCGGCGTGGTCGCCGTCGCCGCCTTTCAAATTGGGGGCGTAGAAGGTGTTGCCTTCCATGGTGATGCCGCTGGCCGGGCCTTCCAGCTTCAGGAAGTTGCCGTAGGTTCCGTAATCGACCGAGACGTTGTTCAACACGTACAGGTCCACCACGCCGCGGTTATAGGCGCTGTTGAAACCCTGCACCTCGATGGTGGTGGTGTTGTCGCGTTGAATGTAGTTGTTGCGGAGCATCACGTGTTCCGAGCCGTGATTGACCGACAACTCGGTCTTTTCCAGCGTGTTGTTCTCGATCACCGCCCAGCGGGTGCGATCCTGCGTGGGAGCGCCATCGGCCCCCAGCGGCCCGACGCCGATCCCGCCGATGCTCGCCTTGTTGTTGGTGACGTAGGCGTGCTCGCCGGTCTGGATGACGATCGATCCCTTGGAATAGTCGGCCGAATCGCCCTGGCCGCGCCGGTCGAGATTGGTGAAGTCGTTGTACGCCAGCAGGGCACGGTCAAAATACGCCATGCGGACGACGTGCTGGCGGGTGACGTTGGCCACCTTGTTGCCCAGGAAGACCGCATCCTGACCCTGAAGCCAGGTGAAGTAGTTGCGCACGCCGGTGGCCAGCGGGGCGGTGTTGTCCTGCACCAGCAGGCCGCTGTCCAGGCCGCTGGCGTTGATGGCGTCGTTGACGTTGCGGAATTCGACGTTGCGGATCGTGATGTGCCGGCCCAGAACGTAAATCCCGTTGACGTTGATGTTGTCGGCCACGTTGCCGCGCGGCGACTGGTCCGAATCCAGCACCAGGTCCTGCATGGTGACGTAATTGGACGACTCGGCCACCATGGCGAAGATCGCGGCGTTGGGATCGCGGATCGTGGACCGCAGGATCGGCTTGTCGCCGCTGCCGTACGCGCCGATCTGCACATCCTTGAACGGCACGTGCATGCCGGTGGAGGTGGTGATGGTGTCGCCACGCTTAAACAGCAGGCGGGAATTGTCGGTCAGCAGGTCCTGCGCCCGGATCAGCGATTTGATCGGCGAATCGGGGGACAGGCCGCTGTTGTTGTCGTTGCCGTTGGCGGCGACGTAGATCGTCCGGCGGTTGTCGGAGGCGATGTTGATCGTCACCGACGAGCTGGAGGTCTTGCCGGCGTCGTTGGTCACCCGCAAGGTCAGCGTGTACTGGCCCGGCCGGTCGTAAACGTGAGCGGCGTTAAAACCCTGCAGCTTGTTGTACTTGCCGCTGGTGTCTCCAAAGTCCCATTCAAACTTGGCGTTCAGCAGCGTGCCGTGATTCAAGGTCGAATTCAACGCATGAACAAAGACCGACTTGCCGGCCACGCCAGATGTTTCCGATGCGACAATGACCGCCTTGGGCGCGGAGGCATCGTTGGTCGGCGGCGGGGTCGGCGTGGGAGTTGGCGTTGGGGTCGGAGTGGGCTTGGGAGTGGGTGTGGGAGTCGGAGTTGGTGTCGGTGTCGGAGTTGGTTTTGGCGTTGGCGTGGGAGTGGGTGTCGGGGTCGGCGTGGATGGAGAGACATCGCTCCCCTGCAGGATGTTTTTGCCGCTGCCACCGTCGAGCTTGTCCACATCCGAGCCGCCATCGACCAGGTCATCGCCATCTTCGCCATAGAGCGAATCGCGGCCGCTTTCGCCCCGCAGGGTGTCGTTGCCCGTGCCGCCATAGATCAGGTCGTTGCCCGAACCGCCGCTGAGGCTGTCGTTGCCGGCATAACCATAAATACGGTCATCGCCGCTGCCCCCCAGGATCGTGTCATGTCCCGATCCTCCGGTGATCTTGTCATTGCCGCCGCGCGCATCGACGTAGACGCCCCGGGTCAGCCGCGGATCGATCCAGATGGTGTCGTTGCGGTCGCCGCCGTAAACCTTGATGGCGGTGACGCGAGACAGCAGCACCGAACGGGTCGCGTTGCCGGCGACGCCGTTGAGGATCAACCCTTCGCTGCTGAGCTTGACGTTGATGGTGTTGTCGCTGGAGCTGTTGCCGGTGATCGTCAGCACGCCATTGTAATAATTGACGCTGGAGAGCAGCCGTCGGTCCTCCAGGGATTCGAGCGTCGCCAGGCCCGTGCTGGAGATGCACGCCCGCTGAACCATCGGGTTGTAGATTCCGAATCGCGCTTCGAGCACTTCATCGAGCGTCAGCCGGATCGGTTGGGCGGAGGATTGCCGCCGGCCCATGCGATCGGCCCAGCGGGATTGAATGAACTTTAAGACGTTACGGGTCGCACGGACGACGGTGAACGCACTGTGGGCGCACAAATTGCGCGCGCAGAATCCTTGTTCCATTTACATTCCTTTTACAACAGAAAACAGCTTGGACATTCAGGAAGGAACTCGAGTGAAACCAGCCCGTAGGTCTCAGCCCTCCGATGTCAATAAACCCCATCTATGAGAGATGGACAGGCCATGCAAGCGGAAAGTCGGCGAAAAATAAATCTTTTTTTTCAGGCGACCTCGGCAAAATACCGAAAATGGCTCGTATTTTCAGATATATCCATCACTTGCGCGTCTTGGCGAAGAATCTCCATAAGAATGAAATTTGTCGAAAAATTTTGATTCCATCGGTCTATTCTCCTTGTTCAATTTGATACATCGACATCCCATTTTTTTTCTGCTAAGGTCCGGTTGTGAAAAATCCCTCTTGGCGAATCATGGATGGATGGTGTATTGGATTGATCAGTGGCAGACGCATGGAGGAGCCATGATCGCCGAAAAATGGAAGGCCGGAACGTGGGCCTTGTTGTGTACGGTGGGGCTGGCGTTTTTGATTGTTTTCGGATCGCGCAACCTGGTCCATTTCGACGCGGCGCTGGTGGGTTATACGTTCGCCGTCCTGTTCGCGACCTTCGGGATCGTCTATCGCTATGCGATGTGGCTGCAACGGCCGCCGACGCGCATGTACTGGTGGCGGGGATGGCAGGTCTTTTTATTCCGCCCGCAGTTTTTGTTGACCAACCTGGTGGAACTGGGCCGGCGATTCGGCAAGGAATTCGTCGCCAATCATTTCATCTGGAAACGCGGCAAACTCCGCTGGGGCGCGCATTGGCTGATCATGTGGGGATGCCTCCTGGCCGCCGCGATCACCTTTCCGCTGGTCTTCGGCTGGATTCACTTTGAAACGCTGCCGGGGGACATGGAATGGTATCGCACCTACGTCTTCGGGTTCCCCACCATCGCCTTCCCGATCCATTCGTTGTTCGCCTTTTTCATCTTTCACGGGCTGGTCTGGGCGTCGTTCCTGGTCATCGGCGGCGTCATGCTGGCGATGCGCCGGCGCATGATCGACCACGGGGCGGCCGCCGTGCAGCAGTTCGGCGAGGATTTCCTCCCCCTGATCCTTCTGTTCGCCATCAGCGTGACCGGACTGATGCTGACGGCCAGCTATACGTGGATGAAGGGTTATGCCTATGACTTTCTGGCCATCCTGCACGCGATCACGGTCATCTTCACGCTGATCTGGCTGCCGTTCGGAAAATTCTTCCATATCTTCCAGCGTCCCGCGCAGCTGGGCGTCAGTTTTTACAAGGATGTCGGCCGTCAATCCCCCCAGGCCCGCTGCAAACGATGCGATCAACCCTACGCATCGCAAATGATGATCCGCGACCTGAAGATCGTCGAGAAACAACTTGGCTACAACTACGAAATGGATGGCCGGCACGGCGCTTCCCATTACCAGGAAATCTGCCCGCGCTGCCGGCGGGCCTTGTTTGGCCTGTCCAACGGCACGTTGTGGGCCAAAGCCCAAAGTGAACAGGTCCTGACTCAAAGAGATCAACCATGAGTGAACCCACCGAGCGATTGCGTGAACACCCCGACAACCGTTTCGCCGCCGGCCAGCATCTGATCGACATCCATCAGGTGGCCCAGCGGTTATCGGCCGAGCCGTTGCAGGGCAAACGCATGCACCGCCAGGAAACGATCTACAAACACAGCTCCGCGACCATCGCGCTGTTCATCTTTGAACAAGGAGCCAACCTGCCGGAACACGTCGCCGAAGGCGTGGTCAGCGTGCAGGTGTTGCAGGGCAAACTGCGGATGAACGTCCAAGGCCAGTCCAATGAACTGTCGGCCGGCCAGATCCTGGTGCTGGCGCCGGGGGTCAAACACGATGCCAGCGCATTAGAACCGTCGCAAATGCTGTTGACGGTTTGTCTACAGGCTAGGTGAAGTTAAGTCAAAGCGAGCACAGTAGTTATGGCATCCCCTCCCGCCAATTTGTTGCAGAACATCCAACGATACGGGCCTCATTTGTCTTCAATGACAGGAATGCAACTGTCAACGGCCGTCGAGCCGGAAAAACTGGTGAAAACCCATTGCTGTTTTTGCGGCCAGCAGTGCGGAATACAACTGAAAGTCAAAGACAACCAGGTGATTGGCTTTGAACCATGGGATGAATTTCCATTCAACCGGGGGATGCTTTGTCCCAAAGGGGTGAAACGATATTTGCAAGGCTCGCATCAGGACCGTTTGCTGACCGCGTTGCAGCGCGACCCGGCCGACCCGGCCGGATTCAGCCCGATCGCCTACGACCAGGCGATTGCACGGGTGGCGGGAGAGATTGATCGCATCCAAAAACAGTACGGAAATGGTGCTATTGGGCTTCTCAGCGGTGCAAGTCTAACGACCGAAAAGACTTATCTCATGGGCAAATTCGCCCGTGTCTGCCTGAAGACGCCTTATATTGATTACAACGGCCGCTTGTGCATGGTCAGCGCCGGGGCGGCCAACAAGAAAGCGTTCGGGGTTGATCGCGTCACCAGCCCATGGGGTGACATGATCGGTTCGGATGTGATCTGGGTCGCGGGGTCGAACGTGGCGGAATGTTCGCCGATCACGACCAATTATATCTGGCAGGCGCGCGAGCAGGGGGCGAAGATCATCGTTCAGGACCCACGCATCACCCCGATTGCGAGAACTTGCGATTTATACCTTCCGGTCAAGCCGGGGCGCGATGCCGCGGTGTTTGTTGGCGTCTTGAATTTAATGATCGAGCAGGGTTGGATCGACCGGGATTACATCGAAAAATACACGGTTGGTTTTGAACAGGTGGCGGAATATTGCCGCCAATGGCCGGCGAAGAAGGCGGCCGAGGTCAGCGGCGTGCCCGAACGGTCGATTCGGCAGGCGGCCGAGTGGTGGGGGCAGGCCAAAACGAGCTTTATCTTCCACGCCCGCGGGATCGAACATCACATTCAAGGCGTGATGAACTGTCTGGGTGCGATCAACCTGTCGCTGGCCGCGGGAAGGATCGGCAAGCCGCACAGTGGTTACGGCACGATCACCGGCCAAGCCAACGGCCAGGGCGGCCGCGAGCATGGGCAAAAATGCGACCAGCTTCCGGGGATGCGCGACATCGCCAATCCGGAGCATCGCCAGTACATCGCCTCGGTCTGGAAGGTCAATCCGGATGACATCCCGCAGGCGGGCGTCGATTGTTACGAGATGTTCCGCAAGATCGACCGGGGGGAGATCAAAGGGTTGCTGTCGCTTTGTTTTAATCCGATGGTGTCGCTGCCGGACAACCAGTTCGTCAAAAAATGTCTGGAGAAGCTGGAATTTTACGTCGCCATCGACTTTTTCCTCAATGACACCGCCCGCCATGCGGACATCGTGCTGCCGGGAAGTTTGCAGGAGGAGGATGAAGGGACCGTCACGCAGGTGGAAGGGCGGGTCATCAAGATCAACAAGGCGGTGGATTGTCCGGGAGATGCCAAGCCGGACTGGGTCATCATTCAGGACATCGCCAGGGCTTTGGGCCGTCCACATGGGATGACCTTCACCAGCCCGCGCGAGATATTCAACGAGCTGCGCGAGGCGTCCAAGGGAGGGATTTCCGATTATTCGGGGATCACCTATGAAAAAATCGAAAAACAGTACGGCGTGTTCTGGCCTTGTTATTCGGAGGATCACGAGACGGGCCGGCCGATCGACCATCAGGGAACGCCCAGGTTGTTCGAGCCGGGATCGTGGAATCCGATCGCCAAGGGAGCCGGGCCATTTTATTTCCCCGATGGCAAGGCGCGGTTTATCGTCACGCCATACAACCCGCCGGCGGAGGATGTGGATGAGGAGTATCCGCTGATGTTGACGACCGGCCGCGTCGTCAGCCAGTTTTTGTCCGGCACGCAGACCCGCCGGATCGGGCCGCTGGTCAAGCAGTATCCCGAACCGCGCATCGAGTTGCATCCGAGACTGGCCGAAAAACTCGGCATCAAGGATGGGGACTGGGCGACGACCGAGTCGCGGCGGGGGAGCTGCACGTTGCGGGCGCAGGTCGTCACGACGATCCGGCCCGACACGATCTTCATCCCCTATCACTGGGCGGGGGAAAAGAGCGCCAACCAGCTCACCATCGCCGCGCAGGATCCGATCTCGAAGATTCCCGAATACAAGGTTTGCGCAGCGCGGTTGAAAAAGGCGGACCAACCGCCCGCGTATGCCTCTGAACTGGAGCCGCAACAGTAACACGAAAGAATCACAATGCCCGTTCCCGAACATCTGAATTTTTACATCGACCCCAACCGCTGCATCGGCTGCCAGGCGTGCGTGCAGGCGTGCACCGAATGCGACACGCACAAGGGGCAGACGATGATTCACCTGGAATACGTCAACCGGCCCGAATCGGTGCAGACGGTTCCGGTGGTCTGCATGCACTGCGACGCCCCGACGTGCGCCGAGGTCTGCCCGGCCGATGCGATCAAACGCACGCCCGACGGCGTGGTGCAGTCGGCGCGCAAACCCCGCTGCATCGCCTGCGGAAATTGCGTGGTGGCCTGCCCGTTTGGTGTGCCGGAGGTGTTCATTGAAGAACAACTGATGAAAAAGTGCGACATGTGCTACGATCGCTCATCGGTCGGCAAAAGACCGATGTGCACCACGGTCTGCCCCAGTCAGGCGTTGTTTTTCGGGACGCGCGAACAGATCGAACGGCTGCGGCCGCGCAGCACGCCGGTCAACGAGTTTCACTTTGGCAACCAGAAGATCACCACCCGCGTCAACATGATGGTTCCCAAGGAGGCGCAGGCCCGTTACGTGGACGTGGTGGCGGCGATGGATGCCCACGCCACCGGCCGTCGGGTGGCGCTGAACGTTGTCGGTGAAGACCCCTTCGCGGAGGTGCCCACAATATGATCGACAACGACAAAACCGAGACCGAAAAGCCGGCCGACACAACCAGCGATGCGCCCTCCAGCGTGTTTCAACCGTCGATGGGGGTGTTGCCCCCGCGACACATGGAATCGATCCCGCCCGATGGACGCCCGCTGGATCAGCAACCCCCCTGGCGGCGGGATTTTCCGATCGACTGGGCGCGCGACCATTACGTCGCCCGGCGGGATTTCACCAAGTTCCTGGTGCTGACCAGCCTGGCGTTCGTGGTGGGGCAGTTCTGGATTGGGGCGTTGAACTTCTTCCGCCGCCGTCGTGGTCAGTTGCCGATGCGAAGGATCGCCACGCTGGCGACGTTGCCGGTGGGAGGGTCCATCGGTTTCAAATACCCACAGGAACACGATGACTGCATCCTGGTCCGGCCGGATGAAAAGACCCTGGTCGCCTACAGCCAGAAATGCACCCACCTGGCCTGCGCGGTCGTGCCGCAATGCGACCGCAACCAGTTGCATTGCCCCTGCCATGAAGGGTATTTCGACCTGTCCAGCGGCCGGCCCATCGCCGGCCCGCCCCGGCGCCCATTGCCAAAGGTGAACCTCGAAGTGCGGGGCGATGTCATCTACGCCACCGGCATCGAATGGCGCATGGTTTAATATTGAAAATTGCCATATTATCATAAAACAGGAGTCATCATGGCCCACAAACCTCCTTTCACCCGCGATCAGCGGCTCACGATCGTCTATGGCATGTTGTGCATCGTGACGGTGATCGTGATCTTGCAATTGTGGCTGCTGGTCTCAACAATGAATGCGTTTCTGGGCGGCGACGAATCGGTGATCTGGCCGGCGGCGCTGTTCAGTGTGGTGTGCCTGGCGCTCAACGTGGGTTTGATCAGGTACCTGTATTCGATGGACAGGAGATAAGCGTATGGGAAAATCCTCAGGCGGTCCGGCCGCGGGCAACTCACTGCAATTGGTGATGTCGACCGGAGCGTTTGCGTTCTGCTATGCGGTATTTGGTTCGGTGTCGGCGATGATGCCGTTGTTGAAACGGCAATTTCACCTGGATCCATTGCAGGTGAGCATCGCATTGGCCATTCCGGTATTGCTGGGCAGCTTGGGCCGCATTCCGCTGGGGATGTTGACGGATCGATACGGCGGGCGGCTGATTTTCCCGATTGTCATGCTTTGTTCGGTGATTCCCGCGTTTTTGATGGGGTTTGTCAACGGGTTCTGGTTCCTGGTGCTGTGCGGGTTTTTCCTGGGGGTTGGGCTGGCGAGCTTTTCGGTGGGGATCGGGTTTGTCAGCGGATGGTATCCGCCGCAACGTCAGGGGTTCGCGCTGGGGATGTACGGGTTGGGGACCATCGGCCAGTCGCTGGCGGCGATGGGGGCGCCGTTGCTGGCGGCGGCACTGGGGATGAGGTGGGGTTTCTGGACGTTCGGTTGCCTGGCGGCGGTGTGGCTGATCATCTTTTTGCTGCTGGCCCAAAATGCGCCGCGTCGGGGAAGTTCCAAATCACTGGGCGATCTGCTCAAGCCGTTGCGCGACAAAGTCAGTTGGATGTTGAGTTTTTTTTATTTTCTCACCTTCGGCGGTTTTGTCGTGATGTCGATTTATCTGCCGATTTTCCTGACGGAGATTTTCAAACTGACACCGCGTGATGCGGGGCTGAGGACGGCGGGTTTTGTCGCGCTGGCGACGTTGATGCGGCCGGTCGGCGGCATCCTGGGAGACCGCGTGGGAGGCCGCAAAATCCTGCTGTGGGTCTTCCCGGCGACGGCGGCGATGGCGATCTTCATGGCCTGCCCGAACATGGTGACGTTCACCATCGGCGCGCTGGGAATGGCGACGGCGGTTGGCCTGGGCAACGGGGCGGTCTTCAAACTGGTTCCGGAATTTTTCCCTCATTCGGTGGGCGCGGTGACCGGGCTGGTCGGCGCGGCCGGCGGATTGGGCGGATTTTTCCCGCCGTTGATGCTGGGCGCGATCAAGGAAGTCACCGGAACGTTTACCCTCGGGTTTGTCCTTCTGGCGGTTTTCGCGGTCGTTTGCCTGATCGTCGCCACGCGGGCGGTCAGCAAAACCAGCGAACCGATGATTGAGGCACAAAAGGCCGAAGGGGCCACGATCTCCAGTTCATAGGAGACTGGAGATTCAGGCCAGCCCAATGGCTCGGCGGGGATTGGCACAGGCCAATTGCCGGGCCTGCGCTTCGGTCAGGCCGACTTTTTGCACCAGGTTGGCGACCGTTTGCGGCATGGTGATGGCCGCCCCGACCAGGTGAGAACGGTCGGGCGCCCGCGCCACCATGTCTTCATCAATCACCAGTTCCCATCGTGAGATGGTGTATTTTCCCGGCCCCAGCCCGGCCGGCGCAATGGCGTCGGTGACGGCGCAGCAGCGATCAAAACCGCCCAGGTCGATGTAATTTCGCAACGAATAAAACGGAATGTGCGCCCCATCGCAGATGAAACAAAGCCAGATGCGGTCGCGAAGATTCAGCACCCGCTGGACGATGTTGTCGTGTCGGTTCATCTGCATCGGGCAGCCGTTGCCGACGTGCGTGAACATCGACAGGCCGTGATCGGCCGCGCCGCGAAGCTGATCCAGAGAGGCGTTGGTGTGGCCGGCCGACACCGTGATTTTTTGTCTGGCCAGCAGGTCCGTCACGGTGAAATTGTGGTCCTGTTCGGGGGCCAGCGTCACCAGCCGGGTCAGTCCATCGGCCGCATCCAGCAGCTTTTTCATCCCATCCACGTTGGCAGGATGAATCGCATCGACCGGGTGCGCCCCTTTGTATCCGGGTTCCGGTGAAATAAACGGCCCCTCGATGTGAAACCCCGCGATCATCTTCGCCACCAGGGGGTCGCGCTGTCGCAACTTGACGATTGTTGCCAGCCGCAGCGCCATCGTGTCGATTTGTTCGGTGATGAGCGTCGCCAGAATCCCGCTCACCCCATCGGCCTCCAGCCGCTGACAACAGCGGTGCATCGCATCGGGGTCGATGTTGTCCTGATTGAAATCCAGCCCGTAACAACCGTTGACCTGCAAATCGAAATAGCCGTTGATTTTGTCGCTCATTTCACATCCTGTTCGCAAGAAAAGCCCAATGTTACGTTAAATCCGGCATCGAAACAAAATTGACCCCTCAACGCCCGCCGCCGCGTTGTTGTGCCATCGCGGAGGCCAGGTTGTTTCTGGCCGCTTCAAAATCCGGGCGGATGCGCACGGCCTGTCGAAAGCATTCAATCGCCTCGTCCAGCCGATTCTGCTGCGCCAGGATCGCCCCAAGATTGTTAAACGCCTCGGCCTGATCGGGATCGACCGCAACCGCCTCGCGTAGATGGTTTTCGGCCGCCGACAAATTGCCCGACCCGGCCGCCGCCATCCCCAGTTGATTGAGCGCATCGGCCAACCCCGTTCGGGCGCTTTTCAAATCGGGATTGGCCCGCAACGCCCGCCGATAACAATCCGCCGCCGCCTGAAAATCCCCCTCACGACCGAATATTTCGCCCATTGAGTTCAATATCCCCTCCTGATCCGGATCGTATTTCAAACCCTCCCGATACGCCGACATCGCCGAATCGGGCTGACTTTGGGCCGCCAGCACCCAGCCCAGATATTGATACGCCTTGGCCCGCCGTTTCCAGATCGGCGAACCGGCCGGCGCGGCGGGATAATGCGACAGGGCATCGCGGCACCACTGTTCTGCATCCGCGAAATTTTTTCGTCGCACCGACACCAGCGCCAAATTGAGATACGCATCCGTGAAATCCGGCCGCAATTCAATCGCCCGCAGCAGATGCCGCCGGGCTTCATCCAGCGTTTGCGACTTCGCATCGCCCGATTCCTTGCTTTGCTGATCCAACAGTGCCACGCCCAGGTTGCCGTGCGCCATCCAGGCCCGATCGTTTTTGGCCAGCGTGTCGCGCCACAGCGCGGCCGGATCGGCAAACGCCTTCTCATGCCGCCACGACAGCACCGCCAGCGGCGCCAGGATCATCACCGCCCACGGCCATCTGCCCCTCGATATGCCGGGCAACCATCGGCCGATCCACGCCAGTCCCGCCGCCGCCAATGCGATCAAACCCAGACTCGCAAGATACTGAAAATGGTCCGCCACAAACGAAAACCGTATCGGGTAGACGTTCACAAACCCCAGCGCCGGCACCAGCGTCCCGACGAAGAACAACACGCCCGTCAACGGCCCGCGCCCCAGGCGATTTCGCAGCCAAAACAACGCCACGATGATCCCCAGCGCCGCCCCCACGCACAGCCACATCCACATCGGCGGCGGATCGACATCCCAGCGCGGATAGATGAACATCAGCCGGATCGGCCAGATCAGTTTCATCGCGTAAAACCAGGTCGCTCCGCCGGCCACCGCGATGCGTTGAACGATGCTCAACTGCCAATCCGCTCCCCACGCCCCGACGATGTGCCGTTCCATCCATCCCGTGAGCGAGCCAGCGCAGAGGCTCAATGCGAACCAGGGGGCCAACGGCCAAAAATCCTTCCATCGCAACCGCCCGCTCTTCCACCAGATCATCAGCAACAGCGCCGCCGGCAGCGTGCTGGTGACCGTTTTGCTCAACAACGCCGCCACGAACAGCAACAGGGCCATCGCATACCAGCTCCATTTGCGGTCCGGCTCGCCCAATTCCCGCCCAATCCCAAACCGCTCCGGTTCAAATCGCGTATAAGCCGCCATCGCCAGCAGATAAAACACCCCCGACAGCACGTTTTTGCGTTCCGTCACCCATGCCACCGATTCCACCTGCACCGGATGAATCGCGAAAATCGCCCCCGCCAGCCACGCCCCCGGCACGCGCAACCGCCGCAAAATCCGCCAGACCAATACCGCGCTGATCGCGTGCAACAACACGTTGATCACGTGATACGGCCCCGGCGCCGATCCCCAGAGTTGATATTGAATCCAGAAGCTCGTGTGCGTCAGCGGGTAATATTGCGGCGTCGCGCCCGGATCGAACCAGATTCGTGCCAGCCCCTGCGCGGTTCGCAGATTTCGATTCCACTGGACGTGAACATCATCATCCCAGATGTACCCGTTGTGCATCGCAGGCCAATAGGTCATCACCGTCAGCGCCAGCAGGATCACCGCCAGTCCCGCCGAATGGACAAAGCCGGCTTCCGATCGCTGTACGGAAGATGGTGCGACATCGGCTGCCGGCATCACGGTTGTCCCGCCTGTGTCGTGGGCCGGTTTGTGGCCGCCTTGAACAGCGATTCCACCGCCAGCAGTTCCCTGGCCCGCTTCAGACCCTCTTTGGCCTTGGGGTTGTTGGCGTTCAGTTGCAACGCTCGAATGAAGACCGGTTCGGCCAGGCCCCCTTGTCCGGCATCCAGCAACGCCCACCCCAGGAACGTGTATCCATCCGGATCATCGGGCCGAAGCTGCGTGACTTTCAGAAAATCCGCCAGGGCCTGTTTCACGCGGCCCAATCGACCGCAGGCCTTTCCCCGTTCAAAATATGCCGCGGCATCCTCCGGCCGAATCTCAATGATCCGCGAATAAACCTCCGCCGCCTCGTCCAGTTCTCCTTCGTTGGCCAGCGCTTTCCCAAGGTTCATCCGATACAGCACATCCGGCCGCGA
The DNA here is from genome assembly GCA_020853095.1 of Phycisphaerales bacterium. Taxonomy (GTDB): domain Bacteria; phylum Planctomycetota; class Phycisphaerae; order Tepidisphaerales; family Tepidisphaeraceae; genus JADYZN01. The sequence continues at coordinate 150,922 of JADYZN010000055.1, forward strand.
TTTGGGGTTCAGTGCATAACGTTGCCCCCTGGATTCGATCTGTCGAATGGCCTTTTCGTACGCATCGATCGCCCTGCGGAAATCCGCGATCGCATCGCGCGGCCGGTCCATCGCCAGTTCGACCACGCCTCGCATGTTGTACGCTTCCATCCCATCCGGATTCAGCCGGATCGATTCGTTCAATTCCGCCAACGCCCCCCGCAAATCGCCTTGTTGCCGCAACACCTCGCCAATCGCGGCGTGCGCCCGGGCATGGTCGGGTTTGTTTCGCACCGTTTGTCGGAACAGGTCCAATGCTTCGCCCAACATGCGCCGGGATTCGGAATTGAATTCGCCCGCCCGTTCGGGATCGTTGGCGTGGATCGACCGAGCCTCGGCCGCCAGCGCGCTGGATTCATCCAGCATTTCCAACCCCAGGTTGTAACTGGCGATCCACGCGGCGGGGTTTTTGGCAAGCGTGTCCCGCCACAATGTCTGAACGTCGGCGTAAACGTGCGTCTGCCGCCACGTCAACACGCCAAGGACCAGCAACAACGCCCCTCCCAGACCCATCGTCGTTCGCCTTGCCTGTTTTGGCCAGCAACGCCCGATCAACGCTACGATCAGCACCACCAGGCCGATGCCCGACAGATATTGAAAATGATCCGCGACGAACGAATAGCGCATCGGATAAACGTCGAAAAATCCCAGTGCCGGCGTCAGCGTCCCCAGAAAATAAATCACCGCCACCAACGGTCCGCGCCACCGCCATGCCAGGATGCCCAGCCCCGCGATCGCCCCCAGAACCGCGCCGGGGAATGCAAACTGCCAAATCTGCGCGGGATCAACCCACCAGCGTGGATAGATGAACGTCAAATGAACCGGCCAGATCAATTTCCCGGCGTAAAAACAGGCCGCCCGGCCGGCGATCAGAATCCGCTGCATCGGCGTCAACGCCCATTCCTCGCCGCCGGCCCCCACGATGTTCCGTTCCATCGCAGCGGTTCCCAGCGCCATGAAAAGGCCGATCGCGAAGAACGGCAGAAGCGCCACGATCTGTTTCCACGACAGTTTTCGTTTCCACCACAGGATCAGCACCATCACCGCCGGCATCGAGCAGGCGATGGTCTTGCTGGACAGCGCCCCGGCGAACAATGCCAGCGAGGGGAGATACCATCCCCATGCGGGTTTGTTTTCATCCAACTTGATTCGAGCGAATCGGAGATAAGCCCAGATCGACGAAAAAAACAACAATCCCGCCAGCACGTTCTTTCGCTCCGTCACCCATGCCACCGACTCAACCTGGATCGGATGCAGCAGGAAGATCGCCGCCGCCAGCCACGCCCCCGGCACGCGCAGCCGGCGCAATGCCAGCCACAACATCACCCCGCCCGCCGCGTGCAATATGACGTTGACCAGGTGATAACCGATGGGATTGATCCCCCACAGGTGATACTCCACCCAGAACATCGTATGAACCAGCGGATAATACTGCGGCGTCGCCCCTTTTTCGGTCCAGATCCGCTTCAATCCCTCGGCATCGCGCAGCATCCGGTTGTGCGTCACGTACCGGTCATCATCCCAGATAAAACGGGCCTTCAACAGCGGGCTGTAGGCGATCAACGTCAGCAGCACCAGCACCGCCCCCCACATGAACCGCTCGCGGCCGGACCGCGACTCATCCGGCAAAACCAGATCGGAACCTCGATCCCGACTTGACAGGGAATTCAGCGGATGCGATTCGCTCATCGCCCCAAAGATACTTTCCCCGGGCCGGCCATCCAACCCGGCACGCCGGTTTACGGTGATTCAATCGAGAAATAGGCCCTGATCAAATCCCGATATCGGCCGGGAACCTGGCCGTTTTGCACGGCTTGTGCCGCCGATTGCCGGCTGGTTGACCATTGGTTGCTCTGCCAGGGAGCCGTGGGATGGGCGGGTTGGCCGTTCTCGCCGGCCAGCGAGTCTTGATCTGTATTTCCATCCGCGTGGTTCGCAGGCTCTCCGGTTCCGCCGGCCGGCCGGCCCTCGGCTTGATCCGGTTGTGATGAGCCGGTATCGGGTTGATCGATGGGGGTTGGTGTGCTTGTCTTGGTCTGGGCACTGCCCAAACCCGCCTGATCGGGCGAACCGGCCGGGGAATTTTGAGTGGGAAGCCCCGATCCCGGCCGGATGGCATCGGCGGGTTGATCGGATGGGCCGGCCGCCTGTGAAGCCATCTCCGAACGGTCGGTGGAATCAGCCATCGCATCCGCAATCACCGGAGGGTTTGACTTCTCCATCCAGTCGGACTTCCCGTTCAACTCATCGCGATCCAGGAAGATTCGCCTTTGGGCCGTGGCTTGTTCGGCCGGCGCTGCATCGGACCACATTCGCAACCCCATCGAGATCAGCGACACGCCGCCGATCAAACACCATCCGCTTGCGTTCAATCGCCTGAATTTCAATCCCGAAGGGGAAAACGCCCGCACCCTTGCCTCGGCCGTCGCCACCACCGCCCGTTGCCAAGGATCGGCCGGGTTTTTAATGGTCAATGCGCTGCCCAACAGGTCCTTCAATCCGAATTGCCGATCCGCCTCCATGGCGCTGTTGACCCGCGACGGCCGACGCAGCCATCCGATCAGCAACCCCACCAACGCCCCCAGCGCGATGAGGATGATGACGTTCTCCAGCGTGTTGGCGGCGACCATCGCGATCGCGGCCCCCAATGCCATCCCGATGCCGGCGTGTTCCAGCAGGCGCTGGGCAACGTGCCGGCGATGCGCGCGGGCGACAAACCGGGTTAATTCGCCTGAATCGTTCATGGCCTGGGTTTGAGTTGTTCGATGGTTTCGTTCAGCGAGGTGAGGTGGGGGTTGATCTTGAGGGCTTTTTGATAACAGCGGATCGCATCGGCCGGCTGGCCCAGGTGGGCATGACAATGGCCCATCCCCGACCAGGCGCCAAAATGACAGGGCATGAGCCGCACCGCTTCGCGGCAGTCTTCGATGCTCCGTTCATATTGTTCCAGCAGGTAGGAGGCGATGGCGCGCTGGTTGTAGGCTTCGGCGAAATTGGGATCGAGTTCGATCGCCCGGCTGAAATGTTCGATCGCCCGCTCTATCTCACGGTCGTTGAGGGCCTTGGTCCCCTGGCAGACCTCGTGGTTGGCCGGACAGCTTCCCGCTCGAAACCAGATCGACCAGAGCGCATGTTCGGCCATCTGATTCACCATCGGATCGGCGTCTTTAAGCTGGTCCGCCAGTTTGGTGATGCACGACTTGCACCCCACCAGCGCCAACGACAACGCCGCCACCTTGCGGGCGTCCGCATGGTCGCAAAACAGCAGCGACATCAGTTGATCCTTGCTCCAGTTCGCCTTGAGATGACCCACCAGGCCGTGCAGGTCCCGGTATTGCAGGTGTGGCTGCATCGACTCCACAAACTGGATGGGATTCACCCGTTCCACGTCCAAACTGTAGGCCGGATGCGCCAAAGTGTCTATTTGCCGGCGGCGGGAATAATCAATACTGGTTTGGCCGGCGGGCGCGGAATGAATCCTGGTTCTCACCCGAATTTTGCGATTCGGGGCTGAACGGAGCGGCGTAAAAACCACGCCGTTCAACGGAGGTGGAGCCGATCTTTCGCGGCTCGTATCCGGTCTCCAGCTTGGCCGAACATCCACCCGCCAGCAAGATTGCGATAATGAGCAAACCACTCCGCATGGACAATGGTTTTAACCGTTTTACATCCTTTGGCAAGGGAACATCATCCTGACTCATCCCCGGTTTTCGGGACAACTTGGCGTGATGCGCCTAAAATAGGCCGAGCCTGCGTGTTTCGGGCTTGGGTGGGCCACCCCAACCCAATCGACTAAGGAAGCCCATGCGGATTTGGCTCCGCCTGGAATCCCGGTGGCCGCACGCTGGACGCTACTTCGCCCCGGCCTTGATCAGTTCCGCCACAACCTGAGAGTTCTCGTTCCCCCGCCCATAGTCCAGAACAGATTTGCCGTCCTCGCCCTTCGCATTGACATCCGCGCCGGCCTTCACCAGCGCTGCAATGACCTCGGGATTCGGGTTGTTGAGGGCCGCACCCATCAGCGGCGTCCCACCATTCGTGAACTTCGCATTGACATCCGCGCCGGCCTTCACCAGCGCTGCAATGACCTCGGGATTCGGGTTGATGAAGGCCGCACACATCAGCGGCGTCCCACCATTCTTGATCTTCGCATTGACATCCGCGCCGGCCTTCACCAGCACGGCAATGACCTCGGGACTCGGGTTTTTTCTGGCCGCATGCATCAGCGACGTCCCACCCTTCTTGTTCTTCGCATTGACATGCGCGCCGGCCTTCAGCAGCGCCACGATGACCTCGGGATTCGGGGTGCTGCCGGCCGCAAACATCAGCGGCGTCTGATTGTCCTCGTGCTTCGCATTGACATCCGCGCCGGCCTTCGCCAGCGCGGCAATGACCTCGGGATTCGGGTTGCTGATGGCCGAATGCATCAGCGGCGTCAAACCCAACAAGTTGTCCTTCGCATTGACATCCGCGCCGGCCTTCAGCAGCGCGGCAATGACCTCGGGATTCGGGTTGCTGATGGCCGCATGCATCAGCGGCGTCAAATTCTCCTTGTCCTTCACATTGACATCCGCGCCGGCCTTCAGCAGCGCGGCAATGACCTCGGGATCCGGGTTGTTGCCGGCCGCCAACATCAGCGGCGTCAAACCATTCATGTCCTTCGCATTGACATCCGCGCCGGCCTTCAGCAGCACGGCAATGACCTCGGGATTCGGGTTGCTGATGGCCGCATGCATCAGCGGCGTAAAATCCTCCTTGTCCTTCACATTGACCTCCGCGACCGAGTGGGCAGTTTTCCCATAACCGGCCTTTCTTCCTGTCAAGAGTAAAAAGTGCTCGTGGATTATTTTATCCCACCTCGATGCCGATACAACGCCCATGCAACCGGATTCATCCTTGGATGCGATGGTCCTGATGCCCTTTGCCGGCCGGTGATATACTTCTGTGGCATGACCCGTGCCCGTGATGTTTCCTGGACGTTGGCTTTTTGCGCATCGCTGATGCTGCATGGGGGGCTGGTCTGGCTGATGGTCGAAGGATACATCCGCAGCTTGCCGGCGTTGATCGGAGAACTGACAAGTCCCGCGCCGGCCGCGCTGAACCATACGGATGCGATATTCATCCCACGCACGCCCGACCGGATGGGCCAGTCCGATGGCAAGGGGGAGGCGGTCAATTCGGTGGAAGGGGACACGCCATTGCAGGCGCCGCAAGCCCCGCAGGAACAAGCGTTTATCAGCCGTGACCCCGAAGGCGCCGCAAGTGTGGGTGTCGAACCCTCGCCATCGGTGCAGCCGCCGGGCGAAAATGGGGCCGGCGCAAAATCCAAAGACCTGCCGCCGACCTCGCCATTGGCGGCCGCGCCGCCGTTGGAAGATGCGATGCCTTTTGGTGTCACCGATTCCAATCCCCCATCCATGCCCAGGCCAACCGATTCAGCTTCGGCGGCACAAACCAACGATGCCAAACCCGGATCAACCGCTCCGCCGGCCGACCCGGCCCCGATGAGCGATTCGGAATCGGACCCGTTTTCCAACGCCGGCAGTGTGACCTTCGCCCAGGGAAAGGTTGAGGCCCGTTACGGCCGAAAGGTCAAGACCGTCCGCCCGCGCCTTTCTTTCGCCGCCCAGGCCGATTTGTTCGGGTTGCAATACCCAAGCGTCATTTTGAAGGTGAAAATCGATTCCACCGGCAAGGTCATCTCGGTGGACATCCTCAAAACCAGCGGCAGCGATGAAGTGGACCTCGCCTGCCAGATGGCTCTGTACGACTGGTGGATCGAACCCCCCAAAGACGCCGCCGGCCACCCCAGGCCCGATGTCATGGTCTGGCGACTGGATTGGCGAAGCTGACCGCGGCCGATAACACGACAAGATCAATCCTAAGTTCCGAATAATAAAGAAGTTACAGGACGAAACCCCCGCCGGATTTTCGTTGCCAATCTCATTGTGGCCAAGGTTTACCCATTTTAACGCGCGATGATTGGAAAATCGCGAATTTGGTTTGGCGATTTCTGGCCCGGCCAAAAACATGGGGTATGTTCCATTCACGAATGTGGTCACCGAAGGCTCCAAACGGTGACCGGATCAATGTGATCCAAAAAGGCTCCGCCGCGAGAGTTCGCGGCACAACAATGGGCGATTGTCGCCCGGAAAGGTCTTGTATGTCGTTTTTTTCCAAGAACCTGAAGGTCATTGCCGTGTGCGCCACGGTCTGCCTGGCAACCGCATCCACCGTTCAGGCGGGTGGCAAACACAAGAACAAAAACAACCACAACGACAACCATCATTCCGGTTACGTCTATGGTGATGATGGGGATTGCCTGAACCCCAATGATTATTTCGGCAATAACAACAACGATTGCCCGCCTCCGCCTCCGCAATGCGAAGTTCCTCCGCCCCCGCAGTGCGAGGTTCCCCCGCCTCCTCCGCAATGCCCGCCCCCGGCGGTTCCGTTGCCGGCGGCCGCGACCAGCTCGCTGCTGACGATGGGATTGCTGGCGGTCGGCGGATTTGGCCGCAAGGCGCTGAAACTGGTTCGGGCCTGATGGCGGATTGACGAAACTTGTCCCACATCACGGAGCTGCCGTCCTTAACGGGCCGGCAGCTCTTTGTATTTCCGGTGGTCCGGCCCATAACATAAAGCCGTATGAAAGTGGCCGAGGTGTTTTATTCGATCCAGGGGGAAGGCAAGCTGATGGGCGTGCCGTCGGTTTTTGTGCGCGTCAGCGGATGCAATCTGCGGTGTGTCTGGTGCGACACCCCTTATGCCAGTTGGCAACCCGAAGGGGAGGATCGGCCGCTGGAGTGGATTGTTGAGCAGGTGCGACAATATCCCGCCCGACACGTGGTGTTGACCGGCGGCGAGCCGATGATCATGCCGGAGATCGGGTCGTTGTGTTCACGGCTCAAATCACAAGGGTATCACCTGACCATGGAGACCGCCGCGACGGTTTATCAGCCGGTGGAGATTGATCTGGCTTCCTTGTCCCCCAAGCTGGCCAATTCGACCCCTTGGGAAAAAGAGGGGGGGCGATTCGCATCGGCCCATGAAAAAAACCGCCTGAACGTGCCGGTGATTCAGCGGTTCATCGACCAGTCGCCGGAGATTCAATTGAAGTTCGTGATCGCCCGGCCGGACGACATGGAGGAAATCCAATCCCTGTTGTCGCAACTGACCGGCTGGTCCGCATCGGATGTGCTTTTAATGCCGGAGGGCACGGATGCGCAAACACTACGCACCCGCGCCCTCTGGATCAGCGACCTTTGCAGGCAAACCGGCTACCGATACTGCCCGCGATTGCACGTCGAGCTGTATGGCAACCGCCGCGGCGTTTGATGCGCCACATCAAGCGCCGACAAGTCGGCGCAGACGTTTCTGAACCAGGCCCAGCATCGCCAGGCCCGCCAAACCGGTCCACGCGGCCGCCGGCAATGGAACGGCTGGCGGCGGGGGAGGGGGAGGCGGGTTGCCATCGTCACCGATGGGCTTGTATTCCTGGCGATAGGTCCAGTTCAGGACATCGACGTTTTCAAAGTCCGAGCCGGTTCCGGAAGTGAATCCAACGTAGGCCACATCCCCTTCGAGGACGGTTTTGAGATCGACGGTTCGGCTGACAAGAGGATCGGCGGGACGCTGGTTGGATTCGCTTGCGCGAAGGGAAATGACGGAGCCGTCGTAATCCACCCAGGCATACCAGATATTGCCATTGTCGAAATCCGGGCTGACATCGAGGGTGAACGGAGAGCCGGCGCCATGGTCCACCACGCCATCGAGGTCGATGCCGACGTGGTTTGAGCTGGGGTCGTTGTTGTAGACGTTCTGCCAGGTGTCGAATTCAACGCCGACGCTGTTGGCGATGCCCTGATATCCGATTCCCTGGCCAACCGAGCCGGCGCCGGAACTGTTGGGCTGAACGACAAAGACCAGTCCATCAGCGCCCGGCACGGTGTTGTCCGGCCCGTCGAACAACGTCCCGCCGGGGTTGGTCATGCGAAAGCTGAAAAACGTGCTGAAGGCGGTGGCTTGCAGCTTGTTGGTGCTGAAGAAGCTGCCGGCCTGGCTGTATGTCGCCGGGACGACACGAAGCACCGCGCCATCGCTTGTGTTGACGACGGCGGCGCTGCCATTGAGTTGCAGGCCGGTGGTGTCGGAAAAATTGGGAAACAAAACTTCCTGGGTATCGCCCAGGACCAACGAGGCCGACATCAGCAATGCCGCGCCAGCCAAACAAATGAAACGCATGGGGTCCTCCTGCGTTTGAACTGAAATGTCTTGACATGACAGGACATCCTGTCATGCACCCACAGACAGGTAATCAAAAAAATTGTCATGTTGTCGGATTTTCGTGTCAATTAAAAAATGCCGACGCGACAAGTCGTTGTTAGGGTTCCGTTTATAGGATGGCGTGATTAGGCGGCAATTTGATGGTTGAGCCTGCTATAGCGGAAGATTTTTTCCGAAGAACGTCAGCCAGTTGTCTCCCATGATGCGGTGAACATCGGCATCGCCATAGCCGGCGGCGCTGAGCGTGTCGGCGACGCGGGGCAGGTCGGCGGAGGTGCGGATTTCGATGGGAATTTGTTCGCGGCCAAGCCCGCCATCCATGTCGGTTCCCAGCCCGACGTGGCGGGCATCGCCAAAGAGATTGCAATAATGGTTGATGTGCGACACCACATCCCGCAGGGTGGCCCGACGCTTGCCGGATTGTTCGGGGGTCAGCAGAAACTGATCGTAGAAATTGATCCCGATGATGCCATTTCGCAGGTAGATGGCGCGGGCCATGTCATCTGATAAATGGCGGTCGCCGGGAACCAGCGTCCGGCAGTTGGAATGCGAGGCGATGACCGGCCCGGTGGTCTGGTCGATCAATTGCCAGAACGATTCCTCGGCCAGGTGGGAGGCGTCGTGGATCATGCCGGCTTTGTCCAGCGCACGCACCAGCTCGACGCCTTCGGGCGTGATGGGGCCGGGGTGGCCGGTTCCGCCGGCGTAGCGGGAGGCCTTCCATGACAGGCCGACGATCCGCAGGCCCTTGTCGAACCATTCGGCGATGTCTTGCGGGCCGCGCAGCGCATCGGCGCCTTCCATCAGCAGGATCGTGGCGGGTGGGCCGATCAGTTGGCCCATGCGCAGGCGGGCCAGGTCGGCTTGCTTGCGGACCAGTTGAAGGCGCTTGGCGTCAAACTGCTGTTGATACCAGTTGTGTTGGGCGAGGGCTTGTTCGCGGGCTTCTTCGGGTGTGCGGTAGCCGGGTTGATTGCCGTCCGCGGGCATGCAGAAAATCGTGCCGCAGAGCAATTCCACGCCGCCGCGTTTGAGGTCGGGCAGGCCGACGGTGGGGATGCCTTCGTCGTCGGGTTGTTGCTGTTCGGCCGGCAGGGTGACATCGCGGCCGCGCAGGGCGTTGTAGGCCAGGTCCAGGTGTGCATCGGTGATAAACATATGTTGATCCTTTTCCAACGGTTAAATTTACGATTCGGATTTCCAGGCACGATAATCCAGGGCGTAGGCCAATCCGGCAACCATCAATTCGCCGATGATCGTCCAGAGTCGCAGCAGCAGTCCCAGGAACATTAAAAACGCTTTGAGCGCCCGCTCATCGCCGCCGAAATGTTCCAACGTCGACGGTGGCAGGGAGAACCGCAGGAGGGTCACCAGCACCGCCTCGCGAACGCCAAAACCGGCCGGGTTGGTCACGGCCAGAAACCCCGCGCACCAAGCCAGACAATAGGCCCCGATGATCAAGGGAAGCTGCGACAGTTTCAACCCCAGCGTGTCCGGCTGGCTCATCAAAACCCAGAGCGCCAACCCCTGCCATGCCAGTCCCAGCATCGACCAGGCCATCAGCTTGGCCAGCAGACGTTTTTGCAGCCGCAGGTCGAAGGGAGGTTTGCCCACCCATTTGAGCACGCGATTGATGACGCCCAGGAAAATTTTCGGGTGCAGCAGCAACAGCAGCAGCGGGGCGATGCCGGCCGCGAGGTAGAGATACCAGCGGGCATCGGCATCCATCCTTCCGCCGAACCAGGGGAGGCAAACCAGCCCGGTGAACAGGTTGGCCAGCAGAAAGATCGTCAATTCCAGCACCTGGCTGGTGGAGGAGGTGGCCGCATCGACGCCGTATTTTCGCACCAGGTAAACCCGCCCCAGCACCTGCCAGATCGCGCCGGGCAGGTAGCGTGCCAGTTCCGAGGTGGACCAGATTCGCGTCGAGGCCGCCACGGGGAGGCGGTGGCCGAATCCGATCAGAATCCGCCGCCAGGAGATGGCTCGAAAAAGGAATAAAAAGAGGGCGAACATCGCCGAGGCGATGAGGATGCGAATCAGGCTGGTGGATCGAATCTTGTCGTCGATCGCCTCCCAGTGGCCTTCGATCCGGCGGGTGAACCAGATCACCACCAGCACCATGATCGCCAGGCCGATGCCGTTTCGCAGCCAGGGTTTGGCCCGTTTCCATATCCGGCTCATGCGTTGAAAATGCCGGGGGTGAATCTGGATGATTTCATCGGGATCGGGCGGCGGGGAGGCCGGGGCGTGGCGCGCCTGTCGAAGGCGTTTGCGGCGGCGGGGGGGGAGCAGGTCGATTCCCTTTCGACGCATCCACGGCCTGATTTTGCGGCGGGTGCGGGCGATGAGGTGTAAAATTCCGTTGGCCGACCGCAGCATGATCCGGGCCGCAAGCCAACTGATCAGCGCGAAAACGATGTAGATCAGCACGCGCTGCGGCGTGGTGAAGCTGTGAAAATCCAGATCGGTGTGAAACTGCCAGATCAAAATGGCCAGTGCGATGGCCGGGAAGACCAGACCGAACAGGATCGCGATCCAGCGATACCCTTTCCATGCCATGTTCAATGGCCGGCCGCGCAACACGCGGGCCGTCAGTTTGCGCTTGCCCGGAAAAGTGATCAACGCGAAGCCGATCAGAAACAGTGGCAGCCCCCCGGGCCCCGGCACCAGCAATCCCACCGGCCAGGCGGCGATGATCAGAACCCATCCGATGATGTTTTTCAGGATGAACCAGAAATAATCTTCAAACGCCCAGCGCACCGACGGGCCGGGGCGCTGGCCGGCCGGCCCGCCCTGCGGAGAGACTGGAACCATGATGGATGAATCCGGATCTAAATTCATTGACTGCCGGCGTTTGCCAAACCCCCGATTGTAGCCACCGGCCCGAATGAATCGAGAACAAGGGGTGAGGATTCCGTTTATGGGCGATTTTCAACGGCGACCGCCCGGCGGAAATGCCGCCAGGCGACCCATTTTTCGAAAAACGACTCGCGTTGATGGTATTGGTCGAGCAGTTTCCGGCGTGGGTCGGCCGGTTCCAGTTTTATCATGCTGTTGCCGTCCAGGTGATAAAGTTGCGAATGGCCGTTGCGTTCATCCCATTCATACAAGATTCCATTGTCGAGAATGGCGTCGATCTGGGCGTGCTGGATGGTTAGATAGGAGACTCTCGCGGGGATGGAGTCGGCCATCAGATCGCGGCCGAGCCATTGTGCGGGGGATTGGAGGCCGACCATTGACAGGAGCGTCGGCGAGACGTCGATGTGGCTGGTGAACAGCCGGCTTTGCAGGGCGTTGGGGAACAGCTTGGGGTTGGAGATGATGAAGGGCGTCCAGATTTCCTCGGGTGTCAGGGAGATGCCATGGCTGACGGGGTAGGTGGAGACTGTTTCGCCGTGGTCGCCGACGATGACGATCAGGGTATTGTCCAGCAGGTTCATCCGGCGCAGGCTTTGCACCAGCCGGCCGACGTTGGCATCGGCGTAGTGCAGCGAATTGCGATAACGGTTCAACCAGGTGTCATCGGGGTAGGGTTTGTCATCGCTGGGACACAGATAGGGGTGATGAGGGAAGATCGTGGAATAGAGGAGGAAAAATTTGTGTTGGCCGTGGGATTGCAGCCATTGGTCCATGGCATCGACGGTTTGTTCTTCGCGTACGCCCCAGCTCCAGGGGAGCGGTTGGTTGTTCCAGAGGTCGCGGGCGTCCACGAGCTTGTCAAAGCCTTTGGATCGAAACAGGAAGTTCAAATTGGCGTAGCTTAAAAACCCCGAATGGAACAGGGCGGTCTGGTATCCATTTTGTTTGAGTTGTTCGGCCAGGCTGGGTTGGGGCAGCGGCCGGCCGTAGATGAGGCTGATGTTGGAGCCGATGTTCAGGAGATAATCCGAATAATACAGGCAATAGGAGGAGCGTTCGGTCTGGGCAAAGACGGTGGCGTGGTGGGTGAAGCTCAAGCCATGGTCCGCCAGCGCCATGATGTTGGGGGTGGTTTGGCGGTCCATGTGGACGGCCGTCGTGGATTCCAACTGGATGATCAGGATGTTCATCTCCCGGCCGACGGATGGGCGGGAAAAATCCCGCTCCATGAGCCGGCCGTGTTGCTGGATCGAATCGGTGGGCTGCTGGTTGTCGCCATAGTTGGAGAATTCTCCCTGCAATTTCTTCAATCGTTGCTGAACGTCGATGGAGGTGATCGGCGGTTGATAGTGTTTGATGAAAAAGACGACGGCGTTCTGTTTGATGCCGTAGGTGTCAAATCCGGACAACCGGACGGTCCACAATCCGAACCCGATCACCGTGACGGCCGCGCAGAACACCCAGAGGCGGGCGGGCGTCGCGATCCATTTCCATCGACCCAGCAGCCATTGCAATGGCCGAATCAGCAGCGGCCAGATCGACAGTCCCAGGGCGATCAGGATCAGCGGGGCGATGCCCGCATAGGCCATGATCGACGCCCGGACGATGGCCGGATCATCGGCCGAACGCAGCAGGCGGATTTCCAGCGGCGAGCCATACATCTCGTTGACCTGAAGGCTGATGACCGCGAAGAGGGCCATCGCGACATGAACCGCATAGGGCACGCCGCGCGACACCAGCCAGCGCAACGGCGTCGGCGTCCGGCGGGAGATGGCTTGCAGGATTCGATAGAAGATCGCCAGCGCGAAACAAAGCAGCAGATCGGCCCCAAACAGGTAAAAAACCCCGTCGGGCGGCAGGTCGGCCAGCGGATTGACGCCATGCAGGCGCCAATACCAGACCAGCAGATAAAGTTTCAAAATGCCAAGAAAGATCAATAAACAAGCCGCCGCGGCCAGACTGAAACGGTCGGCGGAGGCGTTGGGTGCGGCCGGTGAATCGATATCCTGCTGCAAGGAGATGCCCTCTACTGTAAAAAGTGTAACGGACGATACGGATTTGTTCAAATCAACCCTGAAGGGATTGTCCCAAATTACACTTGCATTTATGCCATGGCGGGGTTGTGATGAAGGATGACATGAGAAAATATTTCATCGTTCGCAGTTGGGTGGTGGGTCTGGTCGTGATGGTGATGCTGGCGGCCGGCACCACGGCATCGGCCCAGTTTGGCAATACTGACAACGCGCCTGCCCGGACCGGCCGGGGGTATGAGGTGAGTGTCAACAATCCGGTGTTTCTGATTTTGCCGGGAATGAATGAGGCGCCCGCGCCCGACTGGGTGAAGCCGGGTGTGCGGTTGACGTTTTTCAATGTCGTCGCCATGGTTCCCAAGGGTGACATTGCCGACATGTTGCCGGATGAGCGGGGCCGGTGGATCGATCCGAATACCGGCAAAACCTTCAGCGTGCAGAAGAACAAGGGATCATATGATGAAGGATATATGCAACTGGATGTGTTGTCGCTGCCGGGCGATGCGGTGGCGGTCGCGGCGCGCGGTTACAGTAAAGACCTGATGGACGGGTCGATCAAGCCGATCTTCAGCGGAGGGTTTGTCGCGCTGCCGGGGGCGGGCGAGGATTGGTGGGTGAATCCGGATGTGTTGAACCAGACGGTGGATCATTTGCAAGGTCCCGTCGTCCAGTCGCTGCGCCTCCGGGAACAGGCGGCGGGCAATGAATACGACGCGGTCTGGATCAACACCAAAACCGAGGGAGGATACGCCTCCAGGACCTATGATCTGGACAGCGGGTTGACGTTGAACCTCCGCAGCAGCAATACAACCAAGCCGGATGGCATGGTCAATCTTAACGGCGAGCAGTTGCGTGTCGGCGGCGCCGCTTATCTGACCGAGGCCAAATTCGTGGGGATGCGGCAGGTCAACGTCCCATGGATCGGCATGCCCATGCCCAGGACCATGGAGGGCGTGCGGCAACTGGTCTACGAAGGGGAGATGACCTCGACGATGCTGGGCAACACGATCGGCACGCCAATGAGGATGGTCATTGATGTCACCGGCCGGGGGCCGAACTTCATCCAGATGAAACGGACGATCACGTTTCATCCCGCCAACGGCACGCCGCCGCCGGAAAGCGTCTCCCGGATCGTCGGTGGAGTCAATCAGCTTCTGCCTCTTTGTGTCCCGCCGAAAGCGCTGGCGCAGCTGCGCAACGGACAGGTGATCGACAAGGACCCCTTCACCAATGTCACCACCTTTGTCTCGTTCATCGGGCAGGATCGATCGGGCAACGATGTCATCACGCTGACGGAGTACATCAACGAAAAAAGCGTCCGATACGACGTGGTCTATGATGCCAACAGCGGGTTGATGATTGCCTCCCAGTTGAGCGTTCCTCAGTTGAACATGCAGGTAACGCTCTATCTCGTGCAGTAAAAATCGGAGATATCTTATGTCAGTGTGCGGATGGGTTGGGGGAATGGTCGTGATGGCGATGCTGGCGGCCGGCACCACGGCGTCTGCCCAGTTTGGCAACCAGGAGAACAATCCCCGGCCGGATGCCCGCCATGGTTACCAGATCGACACCAACAACCCGTTGTTTTTGATCTTCCCCGGATTGAAAGAAGCGCCCTCCCCCGACTGGGTGAAGCCGGGAATGCGGGTGACGTATTTTTCCGCCAGCGCCACCATCCCACGAGGCGATATCGCCGGACTGGTTCAGGATACTGAAGGTCGCTGGATCGACCCGGCCACCGGCCAGCCATATCGAGTGGAGTATAATCGGGGTTCTTATGGTGATGGATACAACCAGCTTGATGTGGTGTCACTGAACGAAGATGCCGTGGCTTATACATTGCGTGCCTATGGCAACGACTTGATGGGCGGGCCGGTCCGGCAGTTGTCTTCGACCGCCGGCATCACACTGCCGGGGGCCGCCGCCGACTGGTGGATGAACCCGCGGGTGTTGGACCAGACGGCCGACAACCTGCGGGGGCCGGGCGTCAAGTCGGCGCGCATTGCCTACAAGCTGGACGACGAGCAATACAATGCGGTCTGGATCAGCACCAAAACCGCCGGTGGATACACGTCCAGCGTGATCGACTTGTCCAGCGGGTTGACGCTTCATTACAGCAGCAGTTACACATCCAGGCCCGACGGTGTGACCAACCTGGACGGCTCGTCCATCAAGGTCGGCGGCGGCACCAGCCTCGGGATGACCACATTCAAGGGCATGCGTCAATTAACCGCTCCGTGGATTGGCATGCCTATGCCCAAATCGCTGGAGGGTGTCCGGCAAATGGTCTACGAAGGTGAGATGGCCATGACGATGATGGGCAACACGCTCAGCAAGCCGATGCGGGTGGTTTATGACTTTACCGGCAGGGGGAAGGATTTCATCGCGATCAAAAGGACGACCCGGATTGACATGCAAAATGGCATGCCCCAGGAGGATGTCGTTTCCACCACATTGAGCGGCTCCCACCAGCTTCTGCCCATGGCCATCCCGCCGCGGGCGCTGGCACAGCTGCGCAACGGCCAGGTGATCGACAAGGACCCCTTCACCAAAGTCAACACGTTCGTGTCGTTCATCGGCCAGGACCCATCAGGTGATGAGGTGGTGACCCTGACCGAGTACATCGATGAAAAAGCCACGCGGATGGATTACGTCTATCAGCTCAACAGCGGCATCCTGAGTGCCATGCAATTTTCCGATCCGACGATGAACACTAAAAACACAGTGTATCTGGTGCGATAAAACCGGAGGTTTCTCATGTCGATGCGCAAATGGACAGGGGGCGTGGTCGTGATGGCGATGCTGGCGGCCGGGACTACGGCGTCGGCCCAGTTTGGCAACCAGGAGAACAATCCTCGGCCGGATTCCCGCCATGGTTACCAGATCGACACCAACAATTCCGCGCTGCTGATCTTCCCCGATCTGCGGACGGCCCCGGCCCCCGACTGGGTGAAGCCGGGGATTCGACTCACCTATTATTCGGCCAGTGCCACCATCCCTCGAAGCTATGTTGGCGGCATGGTGCAGGATCCCAAGGGCGATTGGGTCGATCCAAAGTCCGGCAAGAAATATCGCATGGACGACGCCGCCAGCGCTTCGGGGCATGGTTACAGCCAACTGGATGTGATTTCCCTGACCGATGATGCGGTGGTGCTGGACCTTCGCGCCCTGGGGATCGAGGGGGTGGATGGCCCGGTCCGGCCGATCTCCGCCTCCGGCCTGACGACCCTTCCGGGGGCGGCCGCCGACTGGTGGGTGAACCCGGATGTGCTCAACAAGACCGTGGACAACCTCAACGGTTCGGGGATGAGGTCCGTGCGCACCACCTACAAGGCGGCCGGTCAGGAATTTGACGCGGTCTGGGTCAGCACCCAAACCGGCAACGGGTCGATTTCGTATGTCATCGACCTGACCGGCGGGATGTTGCTGCACAACGCCACCTGCACATCCACCGGCCCCACCGGCACGAACAACCTCAACGGAGTGCCGACACAGATCGGCGGCAGCACCAGCCTGGGGCAGACCACCTTCGTGGGGATGCGCCAGATTCACACCCCCTGGGAACGATCGCCGATGCCCCGTTCGCTCAATGGCGTCCGACAACTGGTCTACGATGGGCAAACCCGCATGACCGTCGAGGGGGTTTCGGCCGACATCCCGATGCGGGCGATCGTGGAGATCACCGGCCGGGGACCTGATTTCATCCAGTTCAAAAAGACGGTCAAGACCGACACCCGCGGCAGCATCATGCAGCAGCCCGATGCGGTCTCCAGTTGCGTCAGCGGGATGCACCAGCTTTTGCCGTTGTGCATTCCGCCGCAATCGCTGGCCCAATTGCGCAACGGCCAGGTGATCGACAAGGACCCCGTCACCAAGGTCAACACGTTTGTCTCCTTCATGGGTCAGGATACCTCCGGCAACAACGTCGTCACCCTGACCGAATTCATCGCCGACAACGCCACCCGCACCGATTATGTCTACGAAGCCGCCAGCGGCATCCTCTGCGCTGTGCAGATGACCGACCCGACGTTGCACACGCAGACCACGCTGTATCGGGTCAAATAAAACAATCTCTCCAAGAGGATATGTATGGGCACATGGAAGAGAATGGTGGGGCTGATGGTGCTGGTCGTGCTGCTGGGAAGCGGCGGGGTGATGGCGCAGTTCGGCAATTCGCCCCAAGGGAAGGGTTCCGGCCAGTTGGGCTATGAGATCGATACCGACAACCCCGTATTGCTAATCTTTCCCGGCCTGCGGACGGCCCGGGCCCCCGACTGGGTGAAGCCGGGATTGCGTTTGTCGTTCTATTGTGCCAGCGCGACGATCCCCAGCAGCCATGTCGGGGGTATGGTGCAGGACCCCGACGGCAAATGGGTCGATCCGACCACGGGCAAGACCTTCCGCATGGAGGAAGGCACCGGCGCCGCCGGCCACGGGTACAACCAGTTGGACGTGGTCTCGATGACTGATGATGCGGTGGTGTTGGAACAGCGGTTTTACGTCTTCAGCGACGTCAGCGGCCCGGTGAAGATGGTCTCGGCCACCGGCGGTACCACTGTGCCGGGGGCGGCCGCCGACTGGTGGATGAATCCGGACGTTCTCAACCGGGAGATCGACTCTCTCGGCGGGCAGGGGGTCAAAACCTTCCGCACTCCCTACAAGGCGGCGGGGAACCAATACGATGCGGTCTGGATCAACACCACCGCCGGCGGCGGTTCGATGTCCTACGTCATCGATCTGGCCGGCGGGTTGACGCTGCACACCGGATCGCGTTCCTCGGCCGCCGCCGGCACGGCCACCCTCAACGGCGTGCCGACCAACGTCGGCGGACACACCACGCTTGGACAGACCACCTTCGTGGGGATGCGCCAAGTCCAGGCCCCGTGGATCGGCAAACCGATTCCCCGGTCGTTTGGCCGGGTACGTCAACTGGTTTACGAGGGGCAGAACGTCGTAACGGTCGAGGGGGTCTCGGCACGCATGCCGATGCGGGTGGCCATCGACATCACCGGCCGGGGTCCGGGGTTCGTTCAGACGAGAAAAACCGTGAGGATCGACTACCAGGGGGCGATGCCCGCAGAGGAAAACACCTCACGGGGCGTCAGCGGCAACCACCAGCTTCTGCCGTTGTGCATTCCGCCGCAATCGCTGGCCCAATTGCGCAACGGCCAGGTGATCGACAAGGATCCAATCACCAAGGTCAACACGTTTGTCTCCTTCATCGGCCAGGATCCAGCCGGCAACGATGTCGTTACGATCACTGAGTTCATCGCCGAGAACGCCGTGCGGACCGATTACGTCTACGAAGCCGCCAGCGGCATCCTCTGCGCGGTGCAGATGACCGATCCTCCGCTGCACACGCAGTACACCCTCTATCGTGTGCGCTAAGGCAACAATCGCCAACGGCCCTGGTTTCGCGTACGCTGGGAGGATGCTCGTGCGTCTCTCCGGCCGACTGCTTTCGCTGCTGCAACTGACCCGCATGGCGCTGGTCTTCACCGCCATCGCCGACAGCGCCTGCGGTCTGCTGCTGCGTTGGCGGGCCGCCGGCCGCGGGGGGGATGCGATGCCGGGGTCGATCGACTGGCGACAGCTCATTTGCATCGCAGCGGTCTCCGTGGGGTTGTACGGCTTTGGCATGAGCCTCAACGACATCATCGACCATCGGCGCGACCGCCAGCTTGCCGCTCATCGTCCGCTGCCCAGCGGCCGGATGGGGGTGGTCGGGGCGCACGTGATCTGCATCCTGCTGGCGTTGCTGGCCCTGGCGGCGGCGATTTACTATTCCCAACAGATCCCGCGCGGCTGGATGAGCCTGGTTTTGGTCATCGGCACCTTCGGGCTGATCGGTTTCTACGACTTCGCCGGCAAATACCTGGTCGCCCCCGGGTTGCTGACCCTCGGCCTGATCCGTTTCTGTCACGCCGCCATCCCCGCCCCCACCACGCCGTTGATCTGGCATCCGCTGCTGCTGCTGAACCACGTCACGATCCTCTCGACGGTCGCCTACCGCTGGGAGCAAAAACGTCCCCCCCTGACCGCCTGGCACTGGCTGCTGATCCTGGGCGGCCTGGGGATGGTGGACCTGACCGTGGTGGGGCTGGCGACCTGGCAACGGTGGCGGGGGGGATTGTCCTTCGCCTCGGCCCTCTGGATCACCCCCGGCTTGTGGCTTCCACTGATCGCCGCGGGCGCGTTTGTGCTGCTGGCGGCCTACATCCGCCTGCGCAGCCGCTCGATCCGCTCGGCCGGCCAACAACTGATGCTCTACGGATTGCTCTGGCTAATCGTTTACGATGCGGCCTTCGCCCTGGGATACATCGGCCCACGGTCGGCCGGATTGATTCTCCTGCTGGCCCCCATCGCCTGGCTGAGCGTACAACTCATCCGCTGGTGGGCGGGCCTGGCGATGCTGACGCGAACACCGACTTTCCGCAGGGCGTAGGCGGACCATGACACCGGACTGGGCATCGGGAGAAGATCAGAAGAAAGATGAGCCACGGAGCCACAAAGAACACAGAGAAGAAAAATCAAAATATAAAATTGAAACATTCTGATTTCTCCTTCTCCGCTCTTTCTGATCTCTGTGATCTTTGTGGCTCCGTGGCACATGCATTCTGAAAGAACCTCCATGAGTCGAATCATCCTGAGCACACTCAATGCCCGCCACGCCCACGCCTCATTCGGCCTGCGCTATCTCATGGCCAACCTTGGCGAGCTGCAATCCTCCGCTCTTTTGCTCGAATTCGACATCAATCAGCGTCCCCTCGACATCGCCGAGTCGATTCTCGCGGCCGATCCTTCGATCATCGGCCTGGGAATCTACATCTGGAACGCCAACCAGAGCCTCGAGCTGGTCCGCATCCTCAAGTCATTGCGGCCGGATCTTCCCCTGATTCTCGGCGGGCCGGAAATCAGCCACGAAACCGAACTTCAGGAGATCACGGCCCTGGCCGATTTTGTCATTCAGGGAGAGGCGGACCTTTATTTCGCCGATCTGTGCCGAAAAATCCTCTCCGGCCGCCGGCCTTTGAATAAAATCCACGCCGCTCCGCTGCCGGATGTGGCCGCGTTGAAGCTTCCCTATGACCTGTACACCGACGCCGACATCGCCCATCGGGTCATTTACGTCGAGGCGTCGCGCGGCTGCCCCTTCCGGTGCGAATTTTGCCTCTCCTCGCTGGACATTCCCCTGCGCAATGTCCCCCTCGATCCCTTTCTGGCCTCACTGTCGAGCCTTCTGGAACGGGGAACCCGACAATTCAAATTCGTCGACCGCACCTTCAACCTCAACCCGGCCATCAGCACCTCCATCCTCGACTTTTTTCTGGCCGCGCTGGATCGTTTCCCCAACCTTTTCCTTCACTTCGAGATGATCCCCGACCGTCTGCCCGATGCCTTGCGCGACCGGATCATCCGTTTCCCCCCCGGCTCACTGCAATTCGAGGTGGGAATCCAGACGTTCAACCCGCAGGTTGCCGAAAGGATCAGCCGGCGGCAGGACAACGCCAAAGCCGAGTCCAACCTCCGCTTTTTACGCACCCAAACCACCGTCCACATTCACGCCGACCTGATCGCCGGCCTCCCGGGCGAGGATTTAGCCGGCTTCGCCGCCGGTTTTGACCGACTGCACTCCCTTGGGGTGCACGAAATCCAACTCGGAATTCTCAAACGCCTCCGCGGCGCACCGATCGCTCGCCACGATGAGGCGTGGGGGATGGTCTACCGCCCCGATCCCCCCTACGAAATCCTGCAAACCGCTCACATGGATTATCCCACCCTGATGAAACTGCGCCGATTCGCCCGCCACTGGGATTTAATCGCCAACAGCGGCCGATTTGCCCACACCCTGCCCTTGCTATTGCGCGATGGCTCCGCTTTCTTCGCCTTCTGGACCTTCTCCACCTGGCTGCACGAACGAGCTGGCCAGCGCACCAGCGGCATCTCCCTGAACCACCTGCGCGACTTCGTCGGCCAATACCTTCGCTCCCTCCCCGATGCCGATGAACCTCTCATCGCCGCCGCCCTGGCCGCCGACGATCCTTCCCGCAAACCCTCACCCACCCATCTCCCTCTCCGCCAGGCCAGGCGTCTCCGCGAGGTAAAAGAAAGGTGAGCCACGGAGCCACAGAGATCACGGAGGGAACGGTAAACAGTTACGATGGTTATTCCTTGGGCAATTCGATTTTCCAGATTTGGGCGAATTCGGCCAGGTGATCGCGGAGCAGTTGGACGTTCGGGGCGGGGGATTGGGGGCGGGATTCTTCGTATTGTTTGAGGCTTTGGTCGAGGGTCTCGGCCAGCAGTTTGCCCGATTCCTGGAGTTGCTCAATTTGTTGGCGCGTGGAGGCGATGGCGGAATCGTTTTCCTGCTTAACCTGTTCCTTCTCCTGGTCTGTTTGCGGGATTTCAGGATGATCGGCCCGTTGTTGGGCGGCGGCCAGTTGGGCGTTCAGATCGTCCACGGAAGCCTGTTGTTCCTTCTGGCGTTCCTGGCCGTCGGCGATGGCCTGGCGGGCGTTGTCGGCATCGGCTTTTCGGTCGTTGATGAAAGATTCGCGTTCATCGGGGTCGGTCAGGTCGGCCGGAGGATTTTTCGCCTGTTCCTCGGCCTTCTGTGCGGCGGCCTGATGTTCGGCGATCTGGGTGGTGGTCTCCTGCAACGCTGTCCGGGCCTGTTCAAGCTGTTCGTTCAGGCCGGCGATTTGTTCCTTGGCGTTGTCGATGGCGCGCTGGCGATCGTCATCGCTCAACACGCGGAGGCCTTTTTTCTGAGCTTCTTCATGGGCGGCCAGCTTGGCCTTGGCGGCGGCCAGTTGTTCGTCGTTTTTCTTGACTCCTTGTTCGAGTTCGGCCTTCATTTTGGATTCGGTCTGTTCCCAGACGATCACCATGTAGGCTTCCCATGTTTTGCCGCCGACCCAGAGCCATTCATCCAACGTCGTGTTGTGGCTGGCGAGAATGGCCTGAAATTTCTGGTTGGATCGGCCGGCGATGGCCATCGCCCCCAGACCCGAGGCGTTTTGGGCCGCCTGCCCGGCGGCTTCCTGCAACTTGACGAATTCCCGCGTGCAGTCGAGGTAGTTGGTCAACTGCAGCTCGGTGTAAACACCGTCGGCCGGCTCTTCAAACGCCGGCTCATCGGCCCGCACGCCGCCGGCCAACCCCAGAATCAGTGCCAACCCAAATGCAAATTTCTTTGCGAATAACACGATAGTGCTCCATTTACAGTTGAATGACGCCCCGGTCGATCGCCGGAGGCCATGAATCAGATGCTACCAAGGGGTCGAAGGTTAGTCACGATTTGCAGTGATCGGCACGCCGGGGGACAATGGGATCGTCACAGGAGCGAAGCGATGGCGTATTGGCTGCTGAAGACCGAACCGGACTGCTATGCCTGGTCGGACTTGGAACGTGACAGGCGGACGACCTGGGATGGGGTGGGCAATGCGCTGGCGTTGAAGAATATTCGAGCCATGAAAAAAGGGGATTTGGCGCTGTTTTACCACACCGGCACCCAGCGGGCGGCGGTGGGGGTGGTGGAGATATTGTCCGATCCCCATCCCGATCCAAAACAGGATGATCCGAAGCTGGCGGTGGTGAAGGTGGGACTTAAAAAGAAGCTGGCCCGGGCGATCGAACTGTCGGAATTTCGCGCGGACCCGGCGTTTGAAGGTTGGGACCTGTTGCGAATCAGCCGCCTGAGCGTCGTCGCGGTTCCGCCGGCGATGTGGAAACGAATCCAGGTGCTCGCCAAGTGATAAACCCTGTATGAGGAATGGTTTATGACAACCGATGAAACCAACCAAGCCGGTCAGGATGTGCCGCACAAGCCAACCGATGACAAGGAGGAGGTTTATTATCAAGGCTCTCCCCTGTTGCGAGGTGAACTTGGTCGGGTATTGGGCTGGGGGATGTGCGGGGTGGTGTTGGTGGTGATTCCGATTCTGGCGTGGTCGTTGGGGTGGCGGTTTTGGCCGGGCATCTGGTTGACGTTGATCTGCTGGGTGGGGGGAGTGGGGTTGGCGTTTTGGCCATGGGTGATGACCCGGACGATCCGGTATCGAATCAGCAATTATCGGATCGACTATGAGCGTGGTTTGCTCGCCAAGCGCATTGATACGCTGGAGTTATGGCACGTTGAGGACATCACCTTCAACCAGTCGATGATGGATCGGTTGATGCGGGTGGGAACGATCACGATCATTTCCAACGATGACACCACGCCGCAGTTGGCGTTGCACAGCGTGCCCAACCCCAGGCCCTTGTTTGAGGCGCTCAAGCAGCGGGTGATTGCGGTTAAACGTCAGCGCGGCGTGATCAAGATGGATTTGGGATGAATAGGGTTGGGGGAGTTGTGGCGCTTTGTAAATTGGTATACCATTTTAGGCATGTCACTGGTGAAGGATCCGAACAATATTCGTGTCGCGATGCTGGGGATGGTCGATGGCAACGGCCATCCGTACAGTTGGAGCGCGATCATCAATGGCGATTTTGACGATCAGGAGATGGCGAAATGTCCGTATGCGGGCATTCCGCAATATCTGACGCCGGGACGGTCGCAGCTTGGGATCCCCGGCGTGAAGGTGACACATGTCTGGTGCGACGATCCGGGCGATTCGGTGAAGGTGTCGAAGGCGTCGCTGGTGCCCCACGTCGTCCAGCGGCCGGAGGATGTGATCGGAAAGGTCGATGCGGTGTTCGTGGCGACCGACATCGGATTTGAACATGTTGAGCGCTGCCGGCCGTTCATTGAGGCGGGCATTCCGGTCTTCATCGACAAGCCGATGGTGGACAGCGAAGACCACCTGCAACAGTTTGTGCGATGGCAAAAAGAAGGCAAGCCGCTGATGTCCAGCAGCGCCATGCGGTACGCCCGTGAATACGTTGACCTGGGCAAACGATTGCCCGAAGTGGGGGATTTGCGGCTGATCTACACGACGATGTGCAAGACATGGGAACGCTACGGCATTCACGCGATGGAAGGGGTGTATCCGCTGCTGAAGCCGGGCGGGTGGGAGAGCATCACCCACAGCGGCACGCGCGACCATTCGGTGTATCACATCCACCACAACAGCGGCGTGGAGGTGGTGGTTCCGATCATCGTGGACATGTATGGCGGGTTTGGATTCACCAGCGCCCACGGGACCAAGGGTTCGATCTCGGCGTCGTTTGGCGACACGCTGTATGCGTTCAAGACGCAGTTGGAAGGGTTTGTGCAGTATCTGCGCACGGGCAAGTTGCCCTTCGCGTTCGATGAGACCATCGAGCTGATGAAGATCATCATCGCCGGCCTGCGCAGCCGCGAACAGGGTGGCAAAAAGGTGATGATATCGGAGATTCGAGCCTGATCTTCAACCTCAAATCGAGATGAATATGACGATTCGACCCAGTCGAGTGTTGCAGAAAATCCGTGCCGGCGGGATCGCCAGTTGCACGAAGCTGAACCTGGCCGATCCGCGTGCGGCCGAGATCGCCGCGATGTGCGGGTTTGATTGCGTCTGGACGGACATGGAACACGTGCCCAATTCGATCCATGACGTGGAAAACCAGGTGCGGGCGGCCAAGGCGCACGGGGTGGATACGCTGGTGAGGGTACGGCGGGGTTCGTACAGCGACTTGATTTTGCCGTTCGAGATGGATGCGGCGGGGATCATGATTCCGCACCTGATGGGGCTGGAGGAGGCGAAGACGATCGTCCGGCACACCAAGTTTCATCCGATCGGTCGTCGGCCGCTGGATGGAGGCAATGCGGATGGGGCGTATTGCCAGTTGCCCCTGACGGATTACGTCAAACAGTGCAACGAGGAGCGGTTTGTCATCGTGCAGATCGAAGACCCCGAGCCACTGAACGAGTTGGAGCAGATCGCGGCGTTGCCGGGGATCGACATGCTCTTTTTCGGTCCGGGCGATTTTTCGCACAGTCTGGGGATCGTGGGGCAGATGAGCGATCCGCGGATCGAGCAGACGAGGGTGCGGATCGCGCAGGTGGCGAAGGCGCACGGCAAAATGGCCGGCACGGTCTGCGGGGCGGCGGACATCGGCCGGCTTGGAGAGATGGGATATCGGTTTTTGAGCGTTGGGGCGGACGTGGTGGCGCTGGTGAATTATTTCAAGGATATTTCAGCGGCTTTTGGCAACAATGCCGGCTCTCAGGCCGGTGGGATTTATTCAGGGAAAAAGCAATGAACGTAATGGAAATGTTCAGTCTCAAGGGCAAGGTGGCGGTTGTGAGCGGCGGCGCGGGGTTGTATGGCCGGCAGATCGCCGAGGCGCTGGCCGAGGCGGGGGCCAAGACCTTCATGGCCAGCCGCGACCAGGCCAAATTGGAGGAGCAGGCGAAAAAGTTTCGTTCCGCCGGGCTTGATGTGACCGCCTTGTCGCTGGATCAGGGGGATGAGCAGTCGATCAAGGACTTGTTGGCCGATGTGCTCAAACGCGCCGGCAAGGTGGATGTGCTGGTCAACAACGCGGTGTTGCGGCCGATGAAGGATTGGTCGGACACCGCCGCGGCGTTCGCCCGAAGCATGGAGGTCAACGCCACGGGCGTTTATTCCATGACGAGGTATTTCGGCGATCACATGGCCGCCCACGGCGGCGGGAGCATCGTCAACGTCGGGTCGATCCAGGGCGTGATCGGGCCAGATTTTTCGCTGTACGAAGGGCTGGGCTGGGGTGCGCCGCCGGATTATTTCTTTCACAAGGGGGGCATGGTGCAGTTGACGCGGTATGCCGCCAGCAAGCTGGGGCCGCAAAACGTCCGCGTCAACGTCATCAACCCCGGTGGATTTTTCAACAACCAGGATGAACGGTTTGTCAAACGGTACAACCAGCGCACGTTCCTGGGCCGGATGGCCAACGAGCAGGATTTGAAAGGGATCATCGTCTTTCTGGCTTCCGATGCATCCGGTTACATCACCGGCGCGGAGATCGCGGTGGATGGGGGTTACACGGCCAAGTAAGCGGAGATTTTTTCTTCGCCAGCGGGTCGGCCATGAGGCGCGGTGGGAATCGATCGCCCCGGCCTCATTCGCCGCGGTCGATCCATCCGCCCCCCAGCACGATCTCGTGATCGTACAACACCACGGCCTGTCCCGGCGTGATGGCGGATTGGGGTTCGTCGAATTCCACCATGATCGTATCCTGATCCACGCGGCAGACCTTGGCCGGCTGGGGGGAATGGTTGTAGCGGATTTTGGCGGTGCAGGGCAGCGGCTGCTCGCCCGGCGCGGGCAGGTCTTGCAGCAGGTTGATCTGGTTGGCGAACAACCGCCGCCGCAGCAGGTCGGCCTTGTCGCCGAGGGTGACGCGGTTGTCGGCCGGGTTGATGTCCACCACGTACACCGGATAGCCCAGCGCCACGCCGACGCCTTTGCGCTGGCCGATGGTGAAATGCTGGTGGCCTTCGTGTTCGCCCATGACTTGGCCGGCGGTGTTCACCAGCGTGCCGGGTGCGAACGCTTCGGGCGTGCGGCGTTTGACCAGCCCCGCGTAATCTTGGTTGGGGACGAAGCAGATTTCCTGTGAGTCGGGCTTGTTGAAGACGGGCAGATTCCATTCCTGGGCCATCGCGCGGACCTCGTGTTTTTCAAATCCGCCGATGGGCAGCAGGGTGTGTTCCATGGCTTGCCGGCTCATGCCGAACAGGACGTAGGATTGATCCTTGCGATGGTCTATGCCGCGCATCAGGGCTTTTTGCCCCGTGGCGGGATTGATCTCCACCCTCGCATAATGACCTGATGCCACAAAGTCCGCACCCACCGCTTCGGCATAGCGGGCCAGTTTGCCGAATTTCAGCCAGTCGTTGCAGCGCACGCAGGGGTTGGGCGTCCGGCCGGCGTTGTATTCGGCCACGAAGTAATCAATGACACGCCCAAAATCCTCCTGGAAATTGAGCACATAGAAAGGAATGCCCAAAAGGCCTGCCACCCGCCGGGCATCGGTCGCATCCAGAACCGAACAGCAACCCTGCTTGGATTTTCCACCAGCTTCGATGGAACAGCTTTCGGCCGGTTCCTCCACCCCGGATGGCGTTCCCAGCCGCATGAAAGCGCCCATCACCTCGTACCCCTGTCGCAGCAACAACGCCGCCGCGACGGAGGAGTCCACTCCGCCGCTCATCGCTACCACGACCTTGGGTTTGCGTTTCTGCATGATTCGGGGGGTATTAAGTTCTTTTTTAGACTTTTAGTCGTCGGTTTCCAGTTTCGGGGTTTGAGTTTGTTGTGCCGCATCACGTTCCAATTCATCGTTTCGGCGGCCGTGGCGTTTGACGGCCAGATCGATGGCCATCTCGATCGCCGCGCGCATGGACCCCGGATTGGCGCGGTTGCGGCCGACGATGTCAAACGCCGTTCCGTGATCCGGACTGGTGCGGACGATCGTCAGCCCGATGGTCAGGTTGACGGCCTGGTCAAAGGCCAGCAGTTTGACCGGGATCAATCCCTGGTCGTGGTACATCGCCACCACCACGTCGAATCGGCCATCCCGCGCCGCCAGAAAAATCGTGTCGGGCGGATAGGGGCCGGTGACGTCGATGCCCTGCTGGCGGGCCATGAAGATGGCCGGTTCGATGATGCGTTCCTCCTCATCGCCGAACTGGCCGTTTTCCGAGGCGTGCGGGTTTAATCCGGCCACGGCGATTCGCGGCCGCGGGATGTCAAACCAGTTCACCAGCGCCTCGTGGACCAGCTCGATGGGGGTGAACACCGCGCCGATGTTCAGCCGTCCCCAAAGGCTGTTCAGGGGGACGTGAACGGTGGCCAGCACCACTTTCAGCGGCCCGCCGGCGAACATCATTGCGTGGCGTTTGGCGCCGGTGCGCTCGGCGAGCAGCTCGGTGTGGCCGGGATAATGATAGCCCGCTAGTTTCCAGGATTCCTTTGCGATGGGGGCGGTGACCACCGCATCGACGATGTTTTTTTTTGCCGCGTCGATCGCATCCAGGCAGAACCGCATGGAGGCCTCGCCCCCCATTTTGCTGGGGGAACGAATGGCCGTCCCCAGCATGGAAAACTGATCGTAATCGACCACCACCACATCGTGCGGATAGGCCCGCAGCCGTCCGTTGTACTGATCCCGCCACCAGAACACATCAAACTCGGCCACGTCCGCCGCGTAGGCCAAAAGTTCGTTCATCCCGTAAATGATGTATCGCGCCCGATGCCGCAACACCGGGTCGGCCAATGCCTTGACGATCACCTCCGCGCCGATGCCGGCCGGTTCGCCCATGCTGATCGCGATGGTGGGACGATAATCCATCCATCCGTATTTTACCCCCGACCGGCCATGAGAATCTATCTACGCGGCGGATTGTTCCAATTTCTTCAAATTGGCAAGGAAAGGTGAGCTGGATGACAAACCGCACTCGGCAGGACTCGAACCTGCAACCCTCGGTTCCGAAGACCGATGCTCTGTCCAATTGAGCTACGAGTGCTCTGAAAGGGGGATTATCGTCGTGATGGATGCAAAATCCAGTCTTGTGAGGCGATGGCAAATTTGGCGGGTCGGCCGGATCAGATTTTGGCCAGCAATTCACCAACGTATTCCCGTACGCCGTCCAATCCCCGCCGCAGGGCGATGGAATTGTGGTGGCGGTTGAAAAACTCGATGGCTTTTTGGGTGTCAAAGTTGTTTTTCGGGCCTGTTCCCAGGCGATTTTCGATTGTGGCCGATGAGCCGGTGATTTCTTTGGCGAACTCGGCCGCCTGTTGCCAGTAGATGTAGCGGTCCACCAGGTTGTAAAGTTGCCCCGCCACGGCCTGATCGCCCACGGCCAGGCACAGCGCATCGGCCACATCCTGCACGTGGGTGATCTTTCCCCCCTTGTCGGTGTCGACCCGGCCTCCTTCCCTGGCGGTTTTGATCAGGTCGTACCATTGCGACCGCTTCAAATTCGGGTCGATTCCATAGACCGCCGCCGGCCGCCAGGCGCTGGTGTTCAGGCCGTATTCAACGTGATATGCCTTCAAAAACGGCTCAATCGAGGCCTTATACGCCCCATACACGCCCGAAGGCCAGGTGGGATGATTCTCATCCAACGGCCGGTCGGGCAGGATTTGGTGATAAACCGCCACCGAACTGACAAAAATGAACTGTTCCGCGCCGGCGAGGCGGGCCGCCTCCAACAATCCCAGCGATCCCATCACGTTTCGACGGAAATGATTGGCTGGCGACTGCCCCAGCGCATTCCAGTCGGCGGCGTTGTGGATCACGACCTCGGCGCCGGCCACCAGTGCGGCCTGGGTTTGTGGATCATCCTGCTCCCCAAGTTGCCATTGGGAGACAAACTGCTCGATGTGGTCACGACGGCTGGTCGGCCGAACCAGCGCCCGCACCCGATGCCCCGCCCCGGCCAGCGCGGCGGCCGTGTAACTGCCGATCAACCCGCTCGCGCCCGTCAACGCCACCAACATTCGCAACTCCTTGATGAACCGCTGATCAGAAAACAACCAACTCGGCGGCAATGGATGATGACGACAACGGAGGAGGTGGGATTCGAACCCACGGGACCCTTGCGGGCCCACCGGTTTTCAAGACCGGCGCATTCGACCGCTCTGCCACTCCTCCGGATTGGTGAACGAGTGTATCCGGGCGTCAGGGGCGGGTCAAAAAGGGATTGTCAACGAGGAGTTGCCGAAAATACGACCAGTCGAAAAATGGAGCGCCCTGAATCAGGCGCAATATGCCATCCCATGGTTCCGACGCCCGCAAATCCGATAAAATGGATGACTGTGTTCATTGCGCAAGACGGACTTTGATCTTTGTCAGTGCCCGCACCCAGCGGGAGGTGCGTTTGTCCCGCGGGATGATCAGTTGCAGGGGTTGGGCTTTCTCTGGTAGCGGACCTCCGTCGAGCCGGTTCGCGACGAGGATGGGTTGCTCAGCGAATGCATCATCAACCTTGGCGATCGAGAGGATCACGCGGTAGTCGTCGCCAGCAGCGCGAGATGTAATGGAATTCGCATCATTGCTTCTTTCGACGAAAGCCCAGGCCGATCAGTGCGATGCCGAGGGTCAGGATCGACGCCGGCTCCGGCACGGTGAAATTGACAACCGGGAAATAATCCGCCGGGTTTGTCCGTGTCTGTGCGTACTCGTTGCTGTAGAAGGAAATAAACTGCTGAGGAGCGCCCGTTTCGGGGTAATTCAGATCGTCGGTGATCTTGATCATCAGTCCGAAATCATGGATGTTGCCGCGCGTGTCGGGATTGTTGATCAACGTCGTCAGGTTCCATGACATTTTTGTTACGCCATCACTGACAATGACCTCGCCCAGGACGGAATGGACGGCGTCGTAGTCGGCGGTCGTACTTCCCGCGCCCGGCGCGTTCCAGGGGTTCACACCGTCGTGGGTGAACCAGTCGGCCCCGATGGGATTGGCGGTCGTGTTTTGCGTGCCGGCAAACGTGCTGGTGGCCGTGCCTCCGGTTCCCTCGACGAACGAGCGTAACATCGGGTGAGCGGATACCGTCCGTGTAAAAGGATTGCCACTGTTCAGGTTGCGCACCCGGATCGAAACCACGGCCGATTCAACGTCTTGATTACCCAGGCTCGTCCAGAACGAATCGGGCAGCTCGATCAGCGTTCTGACGATGGAGACACCAGGAAAGCTGGTGCTGCCGGGGCTGGTGACGACTTTCAACGCTGCGTTACCGCCGTAGTTCATATCCTGATTGCCCGGAATGAACGGATCCGGCTGGCCGGCGTAACTGTCGATGTACGTGCCATAAGTGATGACATCCGCCGGCGCAACGGCCGTCGTCGCCAGCGTCAATCCACACGCCATCATCCAGTTGCATACTGACAATCGATTCATCGCGATGCTCTCCCTTTCCAAAAAAAAGTGTGATTAATAAGGCCACCACATTCGATCCGTCACCGGCGGTTGCGCCGGGATCGGGTTATTCAGGTTCCAAATTGAATCCCGCCACTCAACATGCCCGTCGAGAAACACGATGTTCCCGCCCAGCTTGCCGCGCTGGTGCGGATGGCGGTCGCCGAAGTTCGCAGGCCCGTCGTTGGGGTACAATCCGTTCATGCAATCCACCGTGCCGGGAAACCCCTGGCCGTTAAATGTTTTTCGCGGGTCGGTGGTCGTTTCGTAAACCAGGATCGTTTCCGAGGCGGACTTCGCTTTCGCCAGCCGCAGGAAACTTGGGTAAGGCGTCACGCCGGCCGGTACGAGAGCCGGTGTGTCGCGGTCCAGGAACATGTTCATCACGAAACTGTGATATCCCCAGTACGATGGGGCATAACCATAGTCGGCGTCGGGGTTGACCTGATCGGCCAGCGGACACTGGTAGATGTCTCCCGTCGGCTTCCGGCCGTTTTCAAAATCGATCCAGGAGCGTCTGTTCATCACCGGCGGCAACACGTACAACCAGCTCGATTCCGCCTGAGGATTGCCGGCCCAGTAAACCCCGCGGAATGCATAGGGGTTGCGCGTGCGATCTCCGCTGTGCGGAATCGCGCCTTTGTGCCGCGCGGCGTAGAGATGAAACGCCTGCCCCCACTGGTGCAGGAGGGCCGCACACTGAAGCTGCCGCGCCTGCGCCCGTGCCCTGATGAGCGCCGGTAGAAGCAGACTGATCAGAACGGCGATCACGCCGATCACGATCAGCAGTTCAATCAAGGTAAAAGCCCGTGTGGGACGCATGGCCATGGACGAGGCGTTATATTGTATTGTATATAACGAGTCAAGCCGCGCATGCCATTAAAAATTTACGGATGCCCCGGCCACGGCAAAAACAGGTTCGTTAGAAGGTGAACGCCAGCGAATTGCCCGCCATGTCCAGCAGATGTTCGAGCTGGAGTTGCAGGTCGCGGTATGAACGCAGGATGAGCCGCCCCTGTTCGGTGATTTGCGTGCCACCCCCTTTGCGTCCGCCGATGGCGGTGGTGACCAGCGGTTGCGGCCAGGCGGTGTTCATCGCATCGACCAGCAGCCAGGCCCGGCGGTAGGCGAAACGAAGACGGCGCGCCGCCTCGGAAAGGGAGCCGCAGGCTTCGATTTGCTCGAGCAAATCGGCCCCGGCGTCGGTCAATGCGGGCTTGCCGTCGATTTGCACCCACAGTTTCCCGCGGACGATCAGTTGGCGGATTGGTTTGCGGCGGGGCATCGTTTACTCGCCATCAGCGGCATCGGTCGAGACGATCACTTCGGTCGCCTTGATTACCGCGATGGCCTGTCTGCCTTTTTTGAGCTTCAGCCGCCGGGCGGATGAAGTGCTGATCAGGGAGACGATCTGATGTCCGCCGCCGATGTCGATGGTGATCTCGCTCATGACCGATCCGCCTTTGACGGAAACGACCTTGCCTTTGAATTGGTTGCGTGCGCTGAGTGCCATGAGGGAAGATTATCCGTTTTGTCGGCATCTTCACAACGGCAAGGGCCATGCCGTCATTTCGACAGGTTCAAACGAACAATCGCGACGTTTGCGTGGGTCGGATACAATCGACACGGGTGTCGGGATAGAAGGAGCAGGTTGCGATGGGACAGGTGGCGTTGACGACGTTCAAGGTGGATGTGACTCCGCCGGTGGGGGGATATTTGTGCGGGGGGTTTCATGAGCGTTCGATCGGCGTGGAGACGGCGTTGTTATTGAGAGGGGTGATCATATCGGCCAATGGGAGCCGGTACATCCTGGCGGGGATTGATTTTTGTTATCTGGTGGGGCGTTCGCAGCGGCGGCTGATCGAGGCGATGGCGGCGGGTGCGGGTGTGCCGGCCGATCAGGTGTCGTTGCACAGCAACCACGTGCATGATGCGCCGTTGATCGACGAGGAGTCGCACGAGTACATCGAGCGAGAAGCCGGCGAGCGGGTTCATGATGAGGAGTTTTTCTCGGGGGTGTTGAAACGGGCCCGGGAGGCGATTGAGCTTGCCATGAAAAGCCCACCGCGCGAGGTGGGAGGGATCGCCTTTGCCAGTCATGCGGTCGGCCGGTTCGCCAGCACCCGGCGCGTGCTGGAGCCGGATGGAAGTTGCAAGGTGCGGTTCAGCATCTGCCGGGATGCGGCGATCCGGGATCGGCCCGAGGGGTTGGTCGATCCGATGCTGGATCAGATCGTGTTTTATGACCGCCGGCAGGCCCCGATGGTCTGTTTGAATTTTTATGCTTCCCATCCGCAGGTGTCCGACGGACGGCGGATGATTTCGGCCGATACGGTGGGTGTTGCGCTGGATTTGTTTGAAAAGTCGCACCCGGAGATTTTCCCGATCTATTTTTCCGGATGCGCGGGAGACATCACGGCCGGCAAATACACCACGTTGGACCGCCCTCGCAATCGGCTGGTGTTCGGAGTTCGACTGTACGATGCGATGCAAGAGGCGCTGGCCAAGGCACGACCGGGTCCGGTGGGTCGGGTGCGGTGGGATGAGCGGGTGTTTGAGGTGCCACTGAGCCGGATCGCGCAGGACAAGGAGCATTTTCAGGCCATTGTGCGAGGCGAGGGTCCGGTCGGGCCAAAATACAGCGCGGCCGTCAAATTGCTTCGGCTGGATGAGGCGTTGACAAGCTATCCCTATCGGATCGGAATGGCGCGATTTGGCGAAATCGGGATTTTATTGCTGCCGGCAGAGATGGTCGTGGAATATCAACTGTACGCCAAGGCTCATTTTCGCGGCCGGCTGGCGGTGGCGGCGTATGGGGATGGATTTTTGAAATACATCGCCACCGACGAAGCGTTCGAGCAGGGGGGGTACGAGGTCGAGCCGGCGTGGACGGAGGTCAGCAGGGGGATCGAATCGCGCATCAAGCCGGAACTGGACCGGGTGTTGGCCGGATAAAGGGGATGGAGTTTCAGGTATCAAGCGGTTTCAGCTTCCACTTGGGAATTTGTCCGAAAAACCGGCAGGGGTTGTTGTGGAAGACCTCGAGGGTTTGGCGTTCATCGTGTCCGCGGCGGCGGTATTCCAGGGCGGTGTCGATGAGCATTGAGGGGGAGGATTCGCCCCAGTCGCTGGCGGAATTCACGCAGATCTGGTCCGGGCCGAATTGTTCCAGCAGATCGACCGCGCGTTGCGGGGTGACTTTGGTGATGGGGTAGACCGTCAGGCCGCACCAGAAGCCGGCGTCCTTGGCCATTTTGATCGTGTGTTCCTCGCAATGATCGATCAGCACGCGATTGGGGTGGATGCGCGGATCGTTTTTCAGGATGCTGGTGATGATGGCGGTCCCCTTGTGCTTGTCGTGCAGATGAGGGGTGTGGATGAGGATCAGTTGATCGTGCCGGGCGGCCAGGTCCACCTGTTCTTCAAAGATGGTGATTTCGTTGCGCGTGTTCTTGTTCAGGCCGATCTCGCCGATGCCCAGGACACGCGGATGGCCCAAAAGCGGCGGGATAAGCTTGATGACCTGCCGGGACAATTCGACGTTTTCGGCCTCCTTGGCGTTGATGCAAAGCCACGAAAAATGTTCGATGCCGTAACGGGCCGCGCGCAGCGGCTCGACGTCCAACAGATGGTGAAAATAATCGGCGAAGCTGCCGGCGCTGCCGCGGTCAAAACCGGCCCAGAAAGCCGGTTCGGAAACCGCCACCACGCCCGCGCGGGCCATGAATTGATAGTCATCGGTGGTTCGGCTGACGCAATGAATGTGGGGGTCGATGTATCTCATGGTTCAAATTTGATCCGAAAATTATCGCAATGGTGGGTCGGTCAGTCCCAATGCCTGAAACATCGCGGCCGCCTTGGTGAGGGTTTCCTGGTATTCCTCGGCCGGGATCGAATCGGCCACGATGCCGCCGCCGACGGGTACGTACGCCTTGTCCGCCTTGATGATCATCGTGCGGATGGCGACGTTGAGCTGGATCGAACCATCCGGACAGAGGCAGCCGATTGCCCCACAATACGGACCCCGGCGGATGCCTTCCAGTTCCTCGACGATCTGCATGGCGCGAATCTTGGGGGCGCCGGTGATCGATCCACCAGGAAACGTGGCCGCCAGCAGGTCCACGAAGGTGACATCCGGCCGCAGGATGCCGCGGATGCCGGCGACGCCATGATGGACGGTGGGGTGGGTTTCAATCGTGCGCATCTCGCTGACGCGAACCGAACCGATTTCGCAGATTCGCCCCAGGTCGTTGCGTTCCAGATCGACGATCATGTTCAATTCGGCCTGGTCCTTGATCGAGTTGTACAGGGCCTCTTTCTGGCCGGGTTGTCGGGGACGGGTTCCTTTGATGGGTCGGGTGAGAACGCTCCGCCGGCCGTCGGCGGTCGGCCGGATTTGCAGGAACAATTCCGGCGAATTGCACAACAAGGCCCAGTTGTCCGCCCGAATGGTCGCCCCAAAACGGGCGGGATAACGTTCTCGCAACAAGGCGTCGATCGTCTCCACCGGCGCGGGCAGCGGCAATTCAAATCGCTGCGAAAGGTTGACCTGAAACACATCCCCCGCGCGAATGTACTCCAGGCAT
Organism: Phycisphaerales bacterium; assembly: GCA_020853095.1. Classification (GTDB taxonomy): domain Bacteria; phylum Planctomycetota; class Phycisphaerae; order Tepidisphaerales; family Tepidisphaeraceae; genus JADYZN01. The sequence continues at coordinate 186,561 of JADYZN010000055.1, forward strand.
CGTTCCACCGCCCGCACATATCGCATCTTGTCGAAAGAGCTTTTTAATTCGCCGGGCGCAAACGTCCGTTCCGCCGGCGGTCGCGATGGGGGGGTGGGTTGGCCCGGATCAACCAATCCAAACGCGAACAGTGGCAGCCGCAGGTCATCCCGTGCCGACGGGGAAAGGGTTTCAAACAATCGACCGAGGTCATAGCTCAGATAACCGATCCACCGCTGGCCGGCGGTTGCCTTGGTCAGCGCGTGTTGTTCCATCCAGGCCAGCGCGGCAAGGGGATCATCCCATTGCCGGACCACGCCCGTGCGATCACGCAACAGCGCACCGTGTCCATCGGCGTCGCCGATCAACACCAGCGATGGCCGGCCGCCGCCCGCCCAAGGCTCGGCCGCATCGCCGTGCAGTTGCATGAACCATCCATCAACCATGTGCGAAATTGTAATTCAACGTGTCCAATCGTCGATGGGGGGATGCGACGGGATATTCCAACTTCTGACAAAATCATCGCTTTTGCATACGATGGCATCGAATTTCAGCCGGCGGCGTTATGATCCACCCATGGGGTGGCGGTTGATTTGTCGGGAATCGCAGCTTTGAGAGTATTGCTGATCACGCTGGGAAGTGCCGGGGATGTTCATCCGTTCGTGGGATTGGGGATGGTGTTGCGCCGGCGCGGCCATGAGGTGATGTTGGCGACCAACGCTCACTTTCGATCCCTGGTCGAAGGGGCCGGCATGGCGTTCGCCGAACTGGGGACCGAACAGCAGTTTGATCAACTGACGGCCGATGCGGACCTGTGGCATCCCATCAAGGGGCTTCGCACCGTTTTTGAAGGGGCGTTGCTGCCGATGATCCGGCCGGTCTATGACCTGATCGCCCGACAACGCGATTTGGGGCCGTTGCTGGTTGTTTCCCACGGCATTGCGTTTGGCGCCCGGCTGGCCGAGGAAAAACTTCAAATCCCCAACGTCACGGTGCATCTGGCCCCCCTTGTCTTTCGCAGCCTTCATTGCCATCCGGTCTATCAGGGGATGCCCATGGCTTCATGGATGCCGCACTGGCTGAAACGGGCCATGTTCCGGCTGTCCGACATGCTGGTGATCGAACGGGTGATGCGCCCGCCGGTCAACGCCATCCGCCGGGAAATGAATCTTCAACCCCTCAAGTCGGTGCAGGAGTGGTGGAATTCTCCGGGTCGGATCATCGGGATGTTTCCCGACTGGTTCGCCCCCATCCAGCCGGATTGGCCGGCCCAGTTGCGATTGTCCGGCTTTCCATTGTTCGACCAGGCGGACAAGGTTCAACTTCCCGCGGACATCGAACAATTTCTCGGTCAGGGGGAACCGCCGGTTGTCTTCACCGCCGGTTCGGCCATGCGTCACGCGGCCGATTTTTTCCGCCAATCAACGCTCGCCTGCCGGCGACTCGGTTGCCGGGGATTGCTGGTCAGCCGGTATCCGGAACAAATTCCCGCCGATCTGCCGCCGGATGTCCGGCATGTCAGTTATGTCCCCTTTAGCGTGTTGATTCGCCGTTGCAGCGCCTTTGTCCACCATGGTGGGATCGGCACCAGCGCCCAGGGGCTGTCGGCCGGCGTTCCCGCGATGGTTGTCCCGCTCAGTCACGACCAGTTTGACAATGCCGCCCGGCTGGTCCGGCTGGGGACCGCGCTGGTTCTGCCCCGCGGGCGATATCGTGCCCCCAAGGTGGCCGCGATGCTGCATCAATTGCTAACCGATCCCCGTTACACCCAGGCCGCCCGTGATGCGGCCGGGCGGATGAAAGGGGCCGATGGGCTTCAGACCGCCGCGACACTGGTTGAACAAATCATCCCGGTGGCAGGGGGTTGATCAATGCGCGCGGTCGAATTGGTAAACCGAGGAATTGAAGGATAGAACAGTCCATCATGTGCGGCCGGGTGGTTCAATTTTCGCCATTGCAGATCATCATCGAACTGTTCGGCGTGATACCGACGCCGCTGGGTTTGGCGGTGGGACCCCGGTACAACCTCGCCCCCACGCAGGATTTGTTGGCGATCCGCGCGGCCGACGATGGGAGCCGGCAACTGTTGTTGCTGCGATGGGGATTGATTCCCTTCTGGGCCAAGGACACATCCGGCGGCGGCAGGATGATCAACGCCCGTGCCGAGACGGTGGCGGACAAACCCGCTTTTCGCGATCCCTTTCGGCGCCGGCGATGCATCATTCCGATTGATGGTTTTTATGAATGGCAACGTCAGGGGACGCAAAAACAGCCGCATTACATCCATCGCCGTGACGATCGGCCGTTTGGGCTGGCCGGATTGTGGGAACGATGGACCGGCGGAGGGCAAACGATTGAATCCTGCACCATTTTGACGACCTCGCCCAATGATCTGATGCGGCCGATCCATGATCGGATGCCGGTGGTGCTGTCTCCGGTGGATTATCCGATGTGGCTGGATGGCAGATCGTCTTCCCATGATCTACTGGAATTGCTCAAACCGTATGGAGGGGATGATTTGTCGGAATATCCCGTCAGCCCGCGCGTCAACAGCCCGAAACACGAGGGTCCGGACTGTCTGGCTCCGCAGTTGCCATCGTGAATCCGGGCCACTTTCATTCATCCATCCGGCCTCCTACAATCTCCCCTGACATGGCAGAGAAAATCATCATTATCGGATCGGGACCGGCCGGGTGGACCAGCGCGATTTATGCCGCGAGGGCCAACCTGCGGCCGGTGGTGTACGAGGGGGCGATATCGGAGGAAAACCGCCTCAAAGGGACGTTGCCGCTCGGCCAGCTCAACAGCACCACCGAGGTGGAGAATTTCCCCGGCTTCCCTGAAGGGGTGCTGGGGCCGGAGCTGATGGTCCGCATGCGCGAGCAGGCGGTGCGGTTTGAGACGCGAATCCTCACCGAGGACATCACCTCCATCGACTTGTCGCGCCGGCCGTTCGTGCTTGAGGATTCGGCCGGCAATCGCACCGAGGCCCATTCGGTGGTGATCGCCACGGGCGCCAGCGCCAACTATCTGGGGCTGGAATCGGAGGAACGATTCAAAAACCGCGGCGTGTCCGCCTGCGCGGTGTGCGATGGGGCGCTGCCCCGGTTTCGCAATCAGCCGCTGGTGGTGGTGGGGGGGGGCGATTCGGCCGCCGAGGAAGGGTCGTACCTGACCAAGTTCGCCAGTGCGGTGCATCTGGTCCATCGCCGCGATGCGCTGCGGGCCAGCCCGATCATGGCAAAGCGGATCCTGGACAACCCCAAGGTCAAACCGGCCTGGAATTCGGTGGTGGAGGAAGTCCTGGGCGATGATGAACGAGGTTTGACGGGGGTTCGACTGAAGAACATCCAAAGCGGCCAGACGCAGACGATCGACGCCGCGGGCATGTTCGTCGCCATCGGCCACACGCCCAACACGGCTTTTTTGAACAACCAGCTCAAGCTCGATTCCAAGGGTTTTATCGTGCTGATTGACCCCGCCCGCACCGCCACCAGTGTCGAGGGGGTTTTCGCGGCCGGAGACGTGGCCGATCCGCATTACAAACAGGCGATCACGGCGGCGGGCATGGGGTGCAAGTCGGCGCTGGATGCCGAGCGCTGGCTGACGGCGATGGGGATTCATTAACCATCGGGGGATTCGATTGCATCCCTTGAGACTGGATCGATCGCGACGGCTGGGCGGCCGGGCCAATTTCGCGGCGGTCTATCAGGCCGGCATCAAACAGATGCGCGGGCCCTTGCGCATCTTCGCCCGATCCAACGGCCTGACCCACAGCCGCCTGGGCATCAGCATCTCGCGGCGGGTGGGCATCGCGGCCAGACGAAATCGAATCAAACGGCTGCTGCGCGAGGCGTTTCGATTGTCACAGGAAACATTACCGGCCGGCTATGATTGGGTGGTGGTGGTGCATCCCCACGAACCGGCGAAGCTGGATGAATATCTGAAATGGTTCCACGCCACGATGCCATACCTGGCGGGTAAGATCCAAGGAAAACCGTAATCTCCCGACTCGCATTGTACCCTTTTCACAAGACACGAGACTTTTCAATCCGAAAATCGGCGGGGCGGGAGAAGAAGGGTGAGCCACGGAGGTCACAAATTCGCGGACCAGCGATTGTGATCATTGAATGCGGCTGGACGATCATCGCTGAACATCTGCTCCGCCGCCATCAGTTCGGTCGCCGACGGTCACGTCAAAATCCCGCAACTCGATTCCTCGCTCGATCAGCGGCGCGAAAATATCCGTTGTTGAACTCTTCACGGGCGTCCGTACCTCGGTTGAGTGTGTCATGAACAACAGGATGATGACTTGGATGATCCTCGAATTGTTCATCAACGGACACCTTATGGGCCGCGTCTCCAGTCAAAACAGAGCGTGATCAATTCCTGCGGCCGTTCGCGAAGGCGCTGATAGCATGCGGGGGCATCGGCGATGGCGTGCGTTTCGGAAATCAACCCATCGAGGCTGAAATCCGGATCCGTCAGCAGATCCAGAGCGCGAAACAGGTCCTTGAGTTCATGCACGCGCGGCACGATGAACTTCACTTCGCCGTTGAACAGGTCGTAATAGTTGATCTCGATCAAATCGGCATAGCTTCCCTGGGCGATCAGGCGCGGGCCGTGCCAACCGTTCTGAAGATGCGCCTGTTTTGCCAGTTGCGCCATCACGCTCGTGTCCATCCGCGCGGCCGGTGAATTCGCACCGCACGGATCCTGCCGCGGATTCACGCGCAACAATCCCAGTGATGCCTTCATGGCGCGCGATGAGCCGGTGGCGTCCAGCACCGCTTCCGCCCCATGGGGAAAATACGGTGCGAACGCCTGGCGAAGATCGGCATTGAACGTCACCTTCACGCCGGCCCTGGCGGCGATCTCGCGCCGCAGGGAGACCAGGTCGGTGGCGACGACATTCGCGCCGCCATGGCAAAGCAGGCGAGCGCAGAGCTGGCCGACCAATCCAAGACCGACGACGGCGACCTGTTCACCGATGCGCGCGTTGGTCAGATCGACGCCATGCAGCGCGGTGGCCAGCAGGACCGTGAGCGTGGCGGCACGCGGATCGGCGCCATCGGGCAGGGGGAAAACCTCCTCCGGCGGCGCGATCAGATGTCGTGCATGCCCGCCCCACGAACAGCCAAGCCCCGACCCCAGCGCGCGGCAACCGCGCACGCTTGCCATCGTGCCGATCTTCAACCCCTCGACCTTGGCGCCCACCTGGACGACCTGTCCGACCGTCGAATATCCCGGCACGAGAGGAAACGGATCCGCGGACTGTTCCCGGCCGGCCAGCGTGCGCAGTTCCGTGCCGGGGCTGACGGTCGAGAAATGCGTTTCAATCAACACTTCCGTATCGCCGATCGCCGGCAGCTCCAGCGAACGGATCGCGACCTGGTTGGGACCTTCAAATACAATCGCTTCGGATTTCATAATGGCTCCATGAAATTGGATCATTCATCGGCGGCGATGACCCCCTCTTTTCGTCCCTGCCAATAGGCCCAGAGCCAGTTGGCGGTTCCATCGCCGGAATAAAATTCGGTGCGATGCTTCAGTTCCGGCGGATATCGATCGGGATCGTAATAGGTGCGCAGGCCATCGCGGTCGATCGAATGAAGCACGAGCCTGGCGATGTCGCGCATTTCGGGATCGCGCAGGTGCGGTTCGGCCTGCACCGCCGAGCGGGCCAGGAACGTGCTGTCGCAGGATCGCGCGCCGGCGATGTATCGGAAACCGATCCAGTCATGCGGGCCTTCCGATTCACGGAAATACTCCGGTTCCGGCCGGCGAGGCTTTCGCGTCTTGAAATCCACCAGGACGTGGACGTACATCGTTCCATCCGGCGCCATCGCCAGCTTTCCTTCATCCCAAATCTGCTTGATCGACTTCTTCCAATACCCCGCCCATTCGTTGGCCGGATCGTTGCGCAGCAGATAATCCAGCTCCATGGTGTCCATGGATACAGCGCCTTCCATCTCACCGATCAGCCATGCCTGGTGCTTGATCTCGTAAGGCGTAGCGGGAACTTCACCGCGGAGTTTGGGGGCCAGGCGCAGCTCGACAGGCTCCTTGTTCACTCCCATCGCCAGCAGGCGGTCGTACTCCTTCTTGAACGTCTCGCCGCCGCCGTGCTTGTAGCCCATGAGCAACAGGCTGGGAAACCGCCCCAGCGGCCAGAGCATGTCCTGATGCCAGAAATACTTGTACCGATACCCGCGCCTGACCCAGAAGCCGATCAGGTTCGCGATCATCCGATCGATCAGCTTTTTCTCGGCGTCGCTGGCGTGCAGGTGAAAGTGATCCAGCGCCAACATCACGTATAGAACCTGATCGCTGCTGGTCTGCTCGGAAAATCGGTTGCCGTACAATTTGGGCAGAAACCCTTCCTCCAGTTGCCTGCCCAAATCGTAATTGTACTTCAACGCTTCAAAGCACCGGCGGGCTTGTCTCATCGCGGTCGCATCGCGTTCCATTTCGTACCGATAGAGCAGCGCTTGCAGATACGCCCCGGTCGTCATGCCGGTGTTTTCGTAATTGTGCCACTCGGCGGCGGTGAATCCTTCGGTCCCCGGCAGATGAATCGGCACCTGTCCCGGCGCGAAGGATGCATCGGTCAACGGGCCTCCGGTCTTGGTGTCGAGATAGGTATAGAAGATTCCGTTGGAATCGATGAAGGCCTCCTCGACCCAATCTTCGATCTCCCTGGCCCGCTGATGCAAATTCCCGTTTGTCTTGGATGGCAAGATTACTCCAAAGTGAAGACTCCCATGTACCCGGCGGGCGCACCATCAATCAAATGTCCCGTCGAACGCGATGGCCTTGCTCCCGCAACTGTTGCATGGAGCGCGGCGGCAACCCGAAGCACCGCGTGCAGATGGCGTTCGATTTCCTCATTGGTGACCTCTTATCCTTGTACCGAGAACGCGCATCATTCGCCGACGATCGCCATCACGAGATTCAGCTCGCCCGGCTCGGCGACGCTCTTGAAACCTTCGATCGGCGCAAGCGATTTCACCTTGTCGGAATGGGATGGCACGGAGACATTGAGTCCAAAGCGGCTTGCCGGCTTGATCACCAGCGGCGCCAGCACCTCTTGCGGAACGGTCAGGACCACCCAAACGCCTTCGGGCGAACGGCCGGTCTTCACCTCGATGCGCTGCTGAATCTCACCGGCGACGAGATAGCTGCCGGAGCCGGCCTGCGTGCCCTGAACGTATCGGCACATCGCCGCCAGCTTGCCGCTGTCGGAGCGGACCAGCTCGTACACGGCCAAATCCTGCCTGGCGGTTTTCGGTTTCGCCCAGCCATAGGGGTTCATCACCGGCTGGGCGTAAAACCCCACGCCGGCGAAAACTTCTTCCGGCGGGCGCTTCTCGCCGGCGGCGTTGAGCGAAATGACCAGGTTGTTGCCGGAGATGGTCGCGGCAATGGACAGACCGGAGCCGAGTTCAATGGCGGGAACGCCTTGCGCGGGGGTCGCCGTGCTTTGCTGGATGACCATGTAGCGGCCGGAAAAGCCATTGGTCTTTTGTCCATCCACCAAGCAGGAGAACTCGAAGGGGAGCAGTTTGCCCGTCTGGAACCGAGGCAGTGCGAGGCGTTGTCGAATCGTCCCGCGCGGCGGGATATGAAGCGGCAGTTTCGATTCCGTCCCGTTGATCACCACGGCCGCCTCTCCGCTGATTTCCCGTTCGACGGGATTCGCGAAGATCACCGACGCATGGCCGTCGTTCTCCGGGAACGCCGCGACGTCGAGCACGTTCCCCTTTATGCCCTCGGTCGGCGTCGCGCCGGCGATGGCGGCGCAGAGCGCTTCCCGGGTTCCGGGCTGCCCGATGATGAACAGCGGGAACGATGAGATCGGGATGATGATCCGGCCATCGGCGCCTTTGGCGAACTGCGCCTCGTTCTCCATGAGGTTCAGGAACTTGATCGATTGCCGGCCAAAGTCGAACGAGTACGGCGGGGGATCCTTCTTCCAGCGATCAACGGCCTCATCGTATCCCCAGATGGCGGCGATGGGCCTGCCGGTGGCATCATCGGTAAAAACGTAGCAGCGCACCTTTGGAGCGAACCTCAGGTCGCGGTAGAAGGTGGCATTGCCAAGGACGTGCCCGAGCGTGTTGACGATCTTGTCATAGGGCCGCGGAGTCAGGTCAATGTCCACCAGGCGCGCCGGGGTGTTGAAATCATTCACGCATGCCACGCGACTGGCATACTTCAGCCCGATCAGCCAGGTGCGGGCGCTGAAGGCCGCCGATATTCGCTCGGCCCTGCCGAAGTCGTAGGACAGCGGCCCGATGTACCACGAATTGCCCGAATGCTGAATGTACGGGGACATTCCCTCCTGCGGAATATTGAACGGCAGGTAGTTGCCCCCTTCATTGAGGTAGAGGGGCCAATCCTTGCAGCCGTTACGGTCGAGCATGGCCAGGAACGAGGCGATATCGCGGTCAATGTCCGGGGTTTCGGGGAAGTCGCGGTAGTGATGGCCCGCGGCGCCGTCGAAGCGTATCGAAGGATCGAGCCGCCGCGTGTCCTGGATGTACTGCTCGACCCATTTCCCGCCGTTCTCCGGATCAATCGTCCACGGCCCACCCTCGATCAGCACCTTGGCGTCGGGGTTGCCTCGCTTGGCGCCTCGACAGGTCGCCAAAAGAAACCTGGCGAAGGCATCGCGGTGCGCCTCCATCGGCCTGACCGCGGGATTGCTTTCGCCCGTGAACCACCAGATGTTGTTCCATGGCCGCATCTTCGCCTTGAGGGCGACAATGTCCTCGAACTGTTTCAACTGCGCGGAGGATGGGTCGATCATGTGCTTGATGCCGCTCATCTTGATCTTCCCTTGCTCTTCGGAGATTTCGCCATCCTCACCCGTGTGCACCTGGACCACGGGCCGGCCCATATGGGCGAATCCGTACTTCTTCAGCAGCTCCATGCGCTCCCGATCCAGATCGTAGTCGGGGTCGATGCCCAGCCCGATAAAGTCGTAGACGACCGAACCAAATCCGATCTCCCGCTCCCGCTGGATGAAGCGTTCCATCTCCGGCCCGCCCGCCTGAAGCGCGTAAACGCAGGTGAAATTGAAGATATTCTTGTTCTTTTGCGTGTTGTCGAGAAAATTCATCGACGAAAAGCGATAGCACTCATGGACTTGGCGCTTCAGTCCCTTGACGTCGAAACCCGCCTTGACGATGAACACGCCGCGCAGCTTGTTGTCGATCAGCCATCGGCTCAGGTCGTTGAGCGTGATGCGGGCGGACCCATCCGCACCGGTGTTGAAGTCATAACTTCCCCGGAAGACCGTCTGAAAGAAAAAGTCCTCCACGCTCAGCGTCACGGAGCCGGAGGTGTTCGGCAACGTGCGGACATTGATCGCGAATCCGGGTTCCTGGCCAAATTTCAAAAAATTGCCGCGGGCGGCGCTGGTTAGCTGTGAGGCGACCGCCAGATCGACGAACTCGGTGGGTTTTTGGGCCTGTTCGAGCTGCACGTCGTCGACCCAGATGAATGACTCCTTTCCATCGGCCCAGCCATCAGGATCCAACGCATCCATGTAGATGCAACTGAATCGTTCATTGGCGGTAAAGGGGATGCTGAACCGCTGCCATTGGTCGGTCACCTCAAACACCCGTGTGTTCGAGTCCGGGAACAGGAATGCGTGTCGGCCGCGCCCCCACACATAAAGCCGGAGTTTGTGGCCGCTAGAGGCTTTGGCGTAAAAGCTGTAGACGTAAGGCTCGCCGGGAATAAAGGGCGTGGGAATGTGGCCGAGGGAAAGCGGGCTGCGCACCGGCAGGGCTTTGAGTCTGAGGGATGATGGGCCGGTGTGGCCGACCTCCTGATCCAGCGCGAAGACCCCCTGGTATTTGAGCGGGATCATGTGGCCGGCGTAAAGCGGAAAACCCCAGTACCGCAGGCCCTCCTCAAAAGATGGGTTTTGGATCAGGTTGCGGCTGGCGCGATAGTCGGGCAGTTGCAAGCGATCAATACCCCGGAAGTCGATGCCGTTCAAGCTCAACTCATCCCCCGTGCGCGATACTTCGCCGCCGGTCGTGCGAATGTCCAGCAACAGCCTCAGAACGCCCTTGCCGTCCGGGCGGAATGACAGACGGCTGCCGTTGACGATCACGGCCGAGCAGGACACCGGACGGATCGTGAAAGACCGTCGCGGGTGGTCGGGGAAAAGAAGAAGCTCGGCGTCTGCAAGTTCCTTGTCGGTGAAGGTTGTGGGGACGGCGCCGTCCAGGGGAGTGGACTTGTCACCATGGGCCAATTTGCCCTTGAGTGTGAGATACGAGGGCAGATCCAGGACCGCGTAACGATCCTTGACCTGCGTTGGATCGGTCATGCGGGCAATGCCCTTGATCTCGATCCAGCCGTTCTCCAGCAGCGTCATGCTCAAGGAATAATCACCGAGCTTCACGTCGCTGGCGGTGGTGGCGCGGATGCCCGCCGTGAATGTGGTCCCGCGGTCCCCGTGGACCTGCCGCGGATCCATGAAAAAGACCGGATTGATACCCCCCCTGCCAAGGTCAAATATCTCGTAGAAGGACCCAATGGCGTCGGAATCAATATTGAGGTTAAGCTGCGGCCAACTGGGCTTGGCCCAGATGCTCTTTGAGCCGGCCACGATCCGATGGTCGGCCGTCATCACGGGGGATGGCGGCAGGTGGGCCGGCGTGTCGGCGGACAAGGCCGCCGGCGGATGGAGGCATGACAACGCGATCAGCAGAACGAACTGAATGATCAATCGCGGCATGAGGGAGGTCTTTGTTGTCATGAGATCAAATCAAAGCTCGTGAAGGAAGTATACGTTGAGCAGTCTCCCCGGGCGTGCAACGCCGCTGAACGCGACTTCAAACCACCGGAATGAAACGGCCGGACACGGGTACACGTGCCCGGCCGCTTCATTATCACGATGCGGGTCTGCCTTAGAGGCGACGGCGCTTGAGCATCGACAGCGAACCCAGCCCCAGCAGGGTCAACATCGAGGCCGGCTCGGGAACCGGCGCGGAGGTCACGACAATGTCGTCAACCCAGTAATATCCAAACGCATCCAAGTCGCCATACGTTCGAACCTGCACGTAATACGTTGACAGGGCAGGGCTTGTCGCAGCGCCGGTGTTGCTGACCGTGGTGAGCGGGGGGAGCGAGTTGTAGGTCGGCCAAGTGGTCGAGGCCGTACCGGGATTAAGCTGCGCATCAGCCAGAAGCACGCTGGCACCGGTGCCATCAGCATGTTCCGTGGCCAGCACCTTGACGCCTACCGACTTGTTGGCGTACGTATTAACCGCGGCGCTGACGGAGTACTGAGTGTTGGCGGTGACCAGGGTGCCGGTGTTGTTGTATGCCTCCCAGCCATAGTAATTCTGCATCGCTTCGTTCTGCGTATAACCACTTCCGCCAGTGATCTCCCAGCCAAGCGGCTTTGAAACGGCATTGCCCCAGCCACCGTTATTTGGCGCCAGGCCGTTACTCGAATTAATCGACAGCGAACCGTTGTTCGTCGTCGCGTCCATGATGACGGCGGCCTGCGCCATCGAGGCGCCCGCCAACAATGAACTCACCGCGACGAAAAGCACATTTGCCTTGAACATACTAACCTCCTGAAAAGAGTTGCCGGATGCTGTTGCGGCACACAGCGACGTGCTGCGTCCCCGCTCCACGCATCCATACGGAATTTCTAGTCTCGATCCCAATAGTTGTTACCCATTGTATAAGCGGTCAATGCCGCCTCGCTGTATAAGCTGGTCGGGTCCGACTTGATGGGTGATGCATGGTTGGTGACGTGCCCATCCGCCCAGAGCACATTGCACGAGGCGTTTGGATGCCGCGGCGCCAGTTGCCCGGCGTACGCGGTGGTGTTGGCATAGGGATGCAGGTAAAATTGCCCGTTGCCGTAGACCGGGCCGTACGTGTCGGCGGCGACGATCGTTTCGGCGGGTTTACGCAGGTCCGTCACCTTGGCAAAGTCCCACGTCGATCCCCAGGATGGGTCATCCAAGTTGTGCGCCAAGCCCATCGACATGCCGTAGGAGATGTATCCGCGAGCCTGCACATAATCCTCCCATGCCTGTCCCGCGGCCGGTGGATCCAGCGCGAACGGAACGTGTGGATCCGCAGGGCAGTCGAATATCCGGTAGGTCTGGACGTAATTGATCGTGTTATAGGGCCAATTGCCCTGATTGTTCACAAGATAGTGGTACCACGCGCCCATGACCAACGGGATGAAATAGGGCATGTAACGCCCGTTGTTGTCATTGGTGTACATCGCCAGCCCCAGGCCGACCTGCCGGAGATTGCTCATGCACGCGACGCTTTTGGCTGATTCGCGGGCGCGATTCAACGCGGGCAGCAGGATCGAAATAAGAAGCGCGATGATGCCAATGACAACAAGCAGCTCAACGAGCGTGAAGGCGCCGATACGGAAGATTCGTGGATTGTCGATTCGGCTGGCGACATGGGCTTGCATTGATCACCTCTGGCACGTGAGCACATAACCAGGACACCTGACGATTCGCTGGGATGAATTGATGGGAGGCGGCGAATATCCATCTCCGTTCATCTGCACGGACCGTGATTCCTTGCACATTGTAGTACCTGATGATAATTCGGCAATGCTGAGTATCGTTCTGTTTATATCCGATTCCGCTTTCAACCCGCGGCGGCGGCGTCCGCCCGCTCCATGGCCGCCGCCTGGTGGGCATAAGCCACCCGTTCATTCAGCGCGGCGGGGATCGAACGCATGACCGCAACCCGCGCATCGGATTTGCCGACCCGGTTCCATTCCTGTCCGTCGAATCGCCGGATCACGGCCGCCGGAGCGCCCACCGCCACGCAGTATGGTGGAATGTCACGGGTGACGACCGAATTCGATCCGATCACGCTGTGCCTGCCAATTTTGACCCCCGGCAGCACGCAAACGTTTTCGCCAATCCACGCCTCATCCCCGATTTCCACGGGCCGATGAACCAGCGGCTGGTCGAAAACCGGACGGGAGACGTCTTCATAACCGTGCAGATTATCCGAAATATAGACCCCGTTTGCGATCAACACGTGCCTGCCAATTTTCATGTGCCCAATCACCATGATGTGGCCGTGATGCCCGATCATGGTGTCGCTGCCAATGTCCAGGCGCGGTGTAAAGGTCTGATTGGCATACCGCGGAAAGGTATCGATCCAGGCGTCATTGCCGATAAAAACACGATCGCCGATGAAGATGCCTTCGGGATGGTGACTGCGCATGCTCCAGAGAACCGTACAATCCTTGCCCATGGCGCCAAAGCTGTTGCGAATCAGCCGGGTGTACAGTTTGGTTCGCAGCAAGGTCAGTCTTTGCTGAAGCTTGAGAAAATTCATGTCGTAAACCGATAAATAGCGATCGCGATGGATCCATTCACCGCATCGATCTTAACCCACGTGCGGTGAACGGCTATGCATCTGGTCGCCGTAGATATATCCTATTCCGACATGCCACCCTCCCCAACGCCGGAATTCGACCCCTACGGCATTCACGACCGTTTGCACGTACGCCTTCTGGCCCTGCGGCAGGTCATGCTCACCCCCGACCTGTGGACTTTTGACGACATGCGCGGCGGCTTCTGGCGGCTGTACATCAATGCCAATCCCGGCGCGATGATCCAGAGCGGCCAGACAACGTATCACATCGCTCCCAATCAGGCCTTCGTCGTGCCGGCATGGGTGCCCATCACCAGCCGGCTTCAAGGGCAGGTGGACCATCTTTACATGCATTTTGATCTTGTCGGCTTGAGCGGACCGATCGTGCGGCAATGGTTCACGACTCCGATCATGCTGGCCGGTGACGGTCTGATCGACCTGCTCGCCGGGCGCTTGCGGCAGTTTCTATTGGCTGGACGACACGATGAAATCGCCACCGCCTTCGTCGCCAAGTCTCTCATTGGCCTGGCCGTCATGAACATCTTCGAGTTGTTGGAACAGAAGACCGGGGAGGGAATCAGCGAAGGACGGCTGCTGCTGCATCGCCTGACCGAGCTGGCGCCGGTGCTGCCGGCGCTGCGCAGGATCGAAACGAACCATTCCGAGCCGGCCTCCAACGCCGACCTGGCCGACCTTTGCGGGATGAGCGAGGATTATTTCATCCGCGTGTTTCGTCAATGCGTCGGGCAGACGCCGGCACGTTATGCGCTGGAACGCCGGGTGACGCACGCCGCCGAGCGGCTGGTTTTCGGAGACGACAGCCTCAAACTGATCGCCCACGCCGCTGGATTCACCAATCGCTTCCACTTCACGCGCGTCTTCACGCGCATCATCGGCGTGTCACCGGCACAATATCGCAGGCGTGGCAACGTGTAAGCATCCCCGCGTTCAACGCGCCAGTGCGACTCGATGATGTCCCGGCGACAGGGCGCGACCATCCGGCAGGTCGGCAATCACGCCTTGCGGAACGTTCAGTTCGATCTCGATTGAGTTGTCGCGGCGAATCCAGTTGACATCGAGATTCCCGTGCGGCGTCGGCACGGCGCCGCGTGCATGGGATAGACCGAGGCAATGCGGGCGGATCGAACAACGGGCAAAACCCGCCTGGGTCGGGCGGACGCCCAGGACGACCGTTTGGAGAAAATCGATCGGCGTTGTCGAAAAGCCGTGACAAAGGCTGGCGGCGCCAAAGATGGACGACTTGGCGTGGGGCTGATTCACGCCACATTCCCCGATCGTCGGCGATCCGCTAAGGACAATGGGTCCCCAATACCGGCGAATTCGTTTCAATGCGTCGGCGGGGCGACCCGCTTCGACCATGGCGCGCAGAACCAGATGGTGCATGTAAAGTTCAGGCGCAAGCAGGTCATCCCGCCGCAGCGCCTCGACAAGTGCCGCGATGCGATCGGCCGGCGCATGACCGCTGAGCAGCGCCACCGCATGGGTCAACTGCGTCGCAAGACCATCCGGGGCGGTGGCGCATTCCACGTAACAGTTTCGCTTCTGGCTCCAGAATCGCCGATCAATTGCCGCCGCCACCGCCTGGGCTTTGAAGGAGAATTTCCGGGCGCGCTTCCGTTCACCGAAGCGATCGACCAGGCGGGCGGTCGCGGCCAGCGACCAGACTCGAAACCAGTTCAGCGTCGCGGAATTGGGCAGGTCTTTGTCGGGCGGATGAGGATATGACCAGTCGATGAAATTCCAGTAGGGAAGCCTCGGCTCGATCAGGCCCGCGGCATCTTCCCATGCGTCAAACGTGTCATGAATGCGAAGCAGCGGATCGAGCATGTCGCGCGCAAGCGACTCATCCAGCGAGTAAAGATAATGCTCTTCGAGCATGTTCGCCAGGAAGAGATTGGCCGGAAGAAGCACGATGCTGTCGATGGATGCGTCCAGATCGTCGATGCCGGGCATATGGCCGGCCGGCACCGCGCCGGGCAGCAGCCCATCGTCGCGCGGCTGCGAGGCGGCGAGCCTGAAGCAACGCGCGCCCAGTTGAGGATCGCCAAACGCCTGAAGGCTAGTTGGATTCGAGACCAGCAAGTCGTTGAGCCAAAGGGTGTTCTCCCGCCAGGGGCAATCAACGATCACGTCGGTCGAACAGGCCGACAGCGTCTCAACGCAGGCGGTCCAGATCTGATTCAACAGCGGATCGGAGCAGTCGAACGCGCCGCGGCGCGGCAATGGATATTTACGTTGCACGGCCGCGATGGAATGAAGCACGACGGGCCGGCTGAAATTGCGCAGCACAACTTGCACCATGCGAAATCCGCGCGATGCGAACACGCCGCCGCGAAGCTGTCGGCCTTCGCCGAGGATGTATCGATCGGCGAACCGGTACCCGAACGCAGTCAGCGCCAGCCGGCCGTTGATCGCCTCTTCCTCGTATCCGATGTCGAGAATCGTTCCCGCCGGCGCGTCGAGGTCGATCTCGACCCGGCCATTCACCTGCGCGTCAAACCGGGCCAGGATTACGACCCCGCCGCCATCTTCCGGCGGTGAGATACACCTCGTGTCGATGGGCTGTTCGGGCGTGCGATGAGGCTCTTCGGTCATGCGCCTGGCGACTTCGGCGTCATCGAATGAATCAAGCCGCGGCGTTGTGGCGATCGGCGTGACGAGCGTAGGCGCGATGGTCGACTCGACCAGCGCTGGAATGTCGCGCACCAGCAGAGCTTTTCCTCCGATGCGATGATCCGGCGCGACGATCACCGCGGCCGTCCACGATGCATCATCAGCGCCGATCCGCCAGCCGGCAGGTTCGCCGCGGAAGTCGACGTACTCCATGTAGCCGTATTGGTAGGTGTACAGCGGTACATCGCTTCGCCATTCGTCCGCCGGCTGTGTTTCCCATGTCTCATCGGATGCGAGAAGCGCATCATCGCTTTGAACCAGAAGCGCCGGCTCGACCGGCACGGCCTGTGACGTGGCATCATTGTGACAATGCACCTGTACCGCGATCCAGTTGGAGCCAACGCGGAGCAACGGAGCGATTTCATGGCTGTCAAAGAAGTTGACCGTTCGCGTGCCGCGCGCCGGGCCTCTGGCGATGAAGCTGCCATTGACGTAAAGATGATAAAGGCTCTCCGCGGCGACGTGCACGATCAGCGAAGCCGGAACCCTTGAGATTTCCCATCGCCGCCGGGCGCGAAAGCTGGCGTTGCGGCGATTGCGTACGTCCGCCGGCGCGATCCAGCGGGCGGTCCATGTCCAGTGGTGTATGCTCATGAGCGCATGATCTCGATTTGATGCTTCTTGCCGCCTGTCAGACCTTGCGTCTGCCCGCCAAATGAGAATGAACCGTCAACGCCTTCGGGCAACGTGACCACCCCTCGCAGCGATCGAGCCTCGGTGGCGAGGTCGATCTCGATCCATCCTTTCGGATGCACCAGCCTGCCTGACGCCTGTTTGATCGTGCCGAGACCCGGCGTGATCGACACCTTCCCAAAGCCCATCTCCGCGGGGCGGATGCCCAGAATGGTGGCGAAGAAATGGTGGATCGGATGCGCGCCCCAGCCGTGACAATCGGAACGTGTCGGCTCCGGCCATTCCGGCGTCGTCCGCATCCCGCGTGCGGGAAGCTCGAACCAGGTCCGCATTCTCTGGAAGAAGCCCTCCATCCAATCCAGCCGGCGGTACGTCTCAAAGAGATAATGCGTGTACGAGATCGTGGTGCGGGCAAGATCGGACGATTCGATCAATCCCTGGCGGATATGCCGCAGTCGGCGCGGATCGTCAAATGCCCCACTCAACACCGCCAGGCATTGAGCGTGTTCTGAAAATGATGTTTTGCGGATGTCATCGGCAAACAGGCCGCGGCGATCATCCCAGAACGTTTCGGCCACGCGCGCGGTCAATCTCGCCGACAACCGCCGATATCGCTGAACCAGCTCCGTTTCCCCGAGCCATTGCTCGACCGCCGCCGCCTGCGACAGCGCGTAGATCAGGTGGAGGTTCATGATGCCGCTGGGGCCATATTCCATTCCAGGGTGCACGCCTTCGGTCCAGCATGGAACCCAGTCGGTGAAATTCCAGCCTTCGCCGATCTCGACCAGGCCGTCGCGATTGAGCTTGCCGAGATACCATTCGATGACGCTGCGCGCCCCGCGCATGCGCGCTGATACGAAATCGGCGTCGCCGCGCCAGAGGGCGTAATCGTGGATCATCGAAATCCAGAAAAGCGAGAACGGCGCCAACACCTGCCGAACCCGGCTGGGATATCGCGATTGCGTCAACCCCGACGGCGTGCGCGAGTAATCGAATTGCTCGATGCATTTTCGCAGCAGCGCATCGTCGCGCGTCGCGACCAGCGTCGTCAAACCCGCCAGGCGCGAATCGCCGGAGTACATCAACTGCTCGTAATACGGACAGTCCAGATACGTCTCATGCGCGCACATCTGAAGCGACCGGAACGCCGGTGGAATCACGTCGTTGATTCGCCGGTCATCCGATGTGAAACGGCTTTCCATCTCCAGAGGATAGCGCGTCTCCCTGAGATGCAGACGATGGATCGTCAGGGGCTCATCGGTGGTCTCGACGCACAGTTGCAGATAGCGTCCCGCCTGCCACCACAGGGTCTTGAAGCTGCGGTGATCACCCCCATCGGGAAGGAACTCATCCCCGACGCCCAGAAAATACTTCCCTTCGATTTCATCCCGATTGGCTTTGTTGCGCGCCTCGGGTTCGACAAAGAGCGACTCGGCCCACTTCAGCGAAACGCGCGAACCTTTTCCTTTTGAGACGACCAGTTCAGGATAGGCGCAAAAGTAATTGTTGAGATCGAAGATGATGCGCCGGCGCGTGCGACGCGGGACGACGACGGCGCCACCGCCGGCCAGGCCGTTCCATTGCGTCTGCTCGCCTGGGAGGTTATCCGCCAATCGCACGGCGACTTTATGAAGCTCCGGAGTCGATTCGATCGCGGCAACGTATCGTGCCGTCAGGGAATCGGCGGCAATGGGCTGATCGAGCATCGGACCCAGCACCGCCGGGCGCATCAGGTGCTGCGAACCGATTTCGTTGCGAAAAATTCCGTTGGTACCGGCGTGCGCCTTCGCCGCGTCACGCCAGCCTTCCCCGCCGCCGGCCTCGAATCCCCACGGAAAAGCGGCGGCATCGATCCGAACGTTGGCGCCGGTCCCGAACGCCGGACGCGGATCGGTGAACGTGATTCCGTCGATGCGCCTCGACTGCCACGCCGACGTCCCCGTTCCGATCATCGCCGCATCGGACTGATCCTGCGGCGCGCAGATGAAACCATGACGAACGCTCATCTGCGCATAGGGCGCCATCTCTCCCAAGGACCAGACCTTCGCGACGATGACATGTTCACCGGCGCGAAGAGGCAGGTCATAGGTTTCAAAATACCAGTTGGCGGCGTCGCCGCGCTCGCTGCCGCGGCCGATCATCCGCCCGTCGAGATACAACTCATATCGTTCGTCGGCGCTGACGTGCACGCGAACGGTGCGCTGCCGGTCCATCGTAAAAATCCGCCGATACGCCGCAACATACGGCGGTGGCCCCATATCCATCCCGGCGATCCAATGAAACGGCCATTGACCCTTGGCGTACCATTCCAGGGTCTTGTCCCGCTCGACAAAGGGCAGGTAATCAATCAACGTACGCATGGTTGCTCATTCTCCTGACATCCCCGCACCACCGCCTGTGACAGGCCGTAACATCGCTCCATCACGGACGATGCGAAGATGAAGCCGGCCCGTTATCCCAACTCATCATTTCTGTGCCTGCTTCCGTTGATATCGAGGGTCTTCAATCATTTTGTATCCGATAAACCGGCCAGTGGTATGCTGGCTATCGATGCACCAATGTCTATTCCCGCTCCGTGAAAGCTGCCAGGGAGCGATGAATCCCATTGTCGGCATCATCCAATCATCGGGAAACCTGGTTTCTAAAAACGCGACACTTGTGCCGATTTCCGTTTGGAGCCTTGTCGCCATGTTCATCGGGATTAAATTCCACCCATTGCGGGAGCACCATCATGATCCAGCGGAAATATTCGGCAATTCTCGGAAATCTTGGCAATACCAAAGACCGTTTTTGCGGCGGATACAAGGACAATCCCGACACCTTTGAGATGCTCCGCCGGGCGTCAACGATTCCAAACGTGACCGGCCTGGAGCTTGTTGGAACGTGGGACATCCGCCCGGACAACATCAAGCAGATGAAGCAGGCGCTGGCCGATTCCAGGATCCAGTGCGTTTCGATCATTCCCGATCTTTTCGCCGACAAAATCTTCTGGAAAGGCAGTTATTCCAGCGGCGACGCAAAGGTCCGCCGGCACGCGATCGATTACACGCGAAAGATGTGCGACATCGCGCGCGAGCTGTCGTGCGGGACGATTTGCATCTGGCCGGGACAGGATGGATATGATTACCTGCTTAGCGCCGATTACGATGCCGCGCGCTCATGGTTCCGCGACGGCGTGACGGAGCTGGCCAAGGCACATCCCGACCTGCGATTCGCCTTGGAATACAAGCCCAAGGAGCCGCGCTGCCGCAGCTACATCGCGACCATGGCCGACACGCTGTTGATGTGTCAGGAAACGCAATGCGACAACGTCGGCGTGTGCATCGACACCGGTCATGCGTTTGTCGCCGGGGAATGTGTCGGCGAGGCCGTTGTGCTGGCCCGGCGCGCCGGCAACAGGCTCTTTCACATGCATTTCAATGACAATCACGGAAGCTGGGACGACGACATGATCGTCGGCACGGTTCACAGCACCTGTTATGTCGAAATGCTCTACTGGCTGGATCGATGTGGATACGACGGCTGGCTGTCGATGGATCAATACCCCTACCGCGAAGACGCCGCCGGCGCCATCGGCGAAAGCGTCGCATGGCTGATCAAATTTGACTCGATGGTCCAGCGGCACCGTGCCGAGATCGACCGGCTCGTTTCATTGAACGACGCGGTCGAAACATCGCGATTTCTACGAAGAATCATGGCCTGACACCCGACATGCGACGCTTATTTGATTGAGAATGATGCCCCAAAAGCCGGGCAAAATGTAAGAACCTGGCCGCGGGAATCCGACGTTGCAACGACGGACCTCCGAACCCCCGCAAACCCCCGCAATCTGGCGCACGATGAAGGACCTTAAAACATCGATCTGGTTTTGGCCGGATTGAAGGTGATATGATGACCGCATTTGCCCTGGTCTACCTGGTTCAGGTGGTCGTGACGTGGTGGAAGTCGAGGAAGTACGGGGAAAATGGAAAACGACGAAAATGCGAAATTCCCTGTATTTACAGGGGCATTCGAGAATTTCCTGCCATTACAAGATATGTCCCATGGACGATACAGGGACCACAACACCGCATGGGTCTGAGCGTATTCAACGTGTCCGGAGAACATCCAGTCTTTCCGGCCCACTGCTACGCGGCGCAGGGCGCGCTCACTGACATTATCATTGATGCTCAGCCGAGCATCGCTCGCGTGGACGATCAGCGCCGGCCACTGATTCAGCCGCTGACCTTCCCCACGCGCCCGCTATTTGTGGGGAAGGTCAAAGATGCTCCCTGGCGAGGCAGTACTTCATCGGCATCGACCGGAAATCAATCACGCGGATTCCTCTCCATCCGCGCCAAAGCGAGGCGGTCGCATTCTGACCACCAATGGCGTCATGGTCTCCAGTCGCATCCGGAGGCTGATGCCATCGGGCAGAATCGTAAACGGAAGCGGCCGCCACTGACCATCCGCGTCCAGGTGCAAGACCGACTGGGGCGCGCCGTCGGCCATCCGCAACTTGACCTCTTTCTCCACGGGATCGGAATTAAGGTTGAAGAGAGCCGCGACAGTAAGTGTGCAACCTGAGCCAGCCGTGGCCTCCTTGTCGGCAGGTGAAAATCACACCACCATTCTGACGGGAGGCCGCGTTTTGCGTAAGGGATGTAATTGCATTGCCTGGCACAGGTTACATGCTAACCGAATGGCATTCGGAAATGATCCCTTATATGGTTCGGCGACCAAAGCAGGGTTGACTTCGCTGGTCAAACGCGTCGGCACCCAGGTCGCCTGACTGCTGCACGACTGGAAAGCGGAAGGATAAATTATCATAAAATTGCGTTTTGGCCTTTTGGCGGGTCCATCCATTTTATTCTAAAATTTTCTTGACTCGAATCGGTATATCGTTTAAGTTATTGAATATACCGTTTAAGTGAAGGCTTATGTCGTGCCTCTACCTGTCTCCCTGAAAAACATCGCCTCGCGGGCCGGAATTACCAAGGCCGCCGTTTCGATGGCGTTGCGAGACCACCCATCTATCAGTGTCGCCCGGCGGGCGGAGGTCCAAAAGCTGGCACGCGAGATGGGTTATCGGCCCAACCTGCTGGCGCGGGGGCTGGTGGGTAAAAGCACACGTTCCATCGGCATCGCCTGGACCCTGGGCCGTCCCATTTCCGGTGGAATCGTCCAAGACCTCACCATTCGACTCTGGAACCGGGGCTATGTAACCTTCATGGCCAACTCCCTGAGTGATCCGATCATTACCCGGCAAATCCTATCCGACTTTACCCAGCGCGGCGTGGATGGAGTCATTATTGAGGCGGCCGGATTACTCAACGATCCAGTGCTGGTCGGCCAGCTTAAGGGATTTAAAGCCGCCGTGGCGTTGGCAAGTGAAATTGATGATGTCCCTGTGAACCTGGTGAAGCAGGTCACTTCGTATGGTATTCGACAGATGTTGGATTATTGGCTGGCGACAGGCCGCCGACGGATCGGTTTTATCGGCGAAGCAAGCCACGACAAAATCGAACCAATACGTCAGAAACTACTTGAATTTGGACTGCCTGCAGATCATGTACACATCGTTGATGTGACTAACCAACCGCCAACGGTCAATTACTTCGACCACTATTGGTCCGCCCTGGATCGAACGTTTCCACGTCCGAAGGAACCGTTTCCATGCGACGCCGTGTTATGCGCCGCCGACGGCGGGGCCAGTGCGTTGTTGAAATGGCTTGCGCATCGCGGCCTGCGCGTACCTCATGATGTTGCCGTGGCGGGTATCGGGGATGTCGATATGGCCCGTGGGACAACCCCTCCACTGGCTAGCCTGGACCGGCATGGCGACACCTTGTCCGAAACCATCGAAGCTTTGTTGTTCCAACGATTGGAACGGCCAGATGAGCCGGTCCTGATCAAAACAGTTCCAACCACATTCGTTTGGCGCGAGTCGGCCGGCCCCTGCCCGACCTGCCTGGCCTCCGCCAGAAAGGGCTTGCCATGTCCATTGCATGCGAAAAAGGTTGTTTGAAACGATCCGGTGGCTTTAGCTATGTAGAGGCCTGTCAAGAGGCGTTTGATTTTTCGTCGCATCACATGGCAACACTTCTCCTGGACGAGCATGCCCGGCCTTGGAACGCTGGCACTGACGTTTACGCCTCGAAGGGGCCTCGAAGGACCCAATCAGCTATTCGAGCTCAATCCCCAATCGACTGCGGTTTGGGGATGTCCCATGAGAATAAATACGAACCGGCCGGCGCCCATTCACGCTTGCGAGCTGCGATATCCGTTGAGGATTTGGCCCATGAAACCAGTCGAGCTGCCGGTCGGAACATTTCGCTTCGAGGATACGGTCCCATCGCCCTCATGCCTCTCAAGCCGGAGGAGGAGAGGGAGATGGGGGTCTGGGGGCAAAGCCCCCAGGGTCATTCAGGCCGCCTTTCTTGTGAAGGGTTGATTGCGTCGGGCCATGCTCCACATCCACATGAGCATGTGACGGGCTACGGCGACGGCGTTGATCAGACCCACGCCGGGTATGGTGTCCTTATGCAGGTCAACACCGGCGAACGATTTGAACGATGCCAGATTGGCGACAACGGGCGAAACGTAACGTACCATGACGATCTCCATGTAAGGGGCCAGAAGGATTCGAACACTTTGCGGAAGGATGCGTCATCCTTCCGCAGGCCCCTACATGGTTTCACGTTGGTCGAGCTGCTGGTCGTCATCGGTATCATATCGCTTTTGATCAGTATTCTGCTGCCCGCACTGAACAAGGCGCGGGAATCGGCTTCCCGCATAGCCTGCGCATCCAATTTGCGCACGCTGGCGACGGCCATGCATATTTATGCCAATGAAAACAAGGGGCATCTGCTGCCTCCATTGTCTTTTTGGAACGCCAGCGCCAGCCGCACACGTGTAGATCCACATATAGCTGGCGATATGTCCAGCGGTCTGGTGCATCTGATTAAAGTACTGTATGGCGATCCAAAAGGTTCTTATGGCAAGAATGCAAACATCCTTTACTGTCCCGCCAGCAAAGCTGTAAACACCCAGATCGATGACAGTCGTGTTGCCTGGGACATCGATGGTTATAACCAACTGGTATATGTGTCTTATGTTAATTTCTGCTATGCCAACGAATTACCTGGCAGTTACCGCCTACCGGACACGGCCTCCAGACTTGGTCAAGGCCCTTCGTCACGTCTGATGCTAGCCGATGCAACCGCGCGCTGGCACCCGCTTTGGAACATGCACGGTTACAAGAATGGCCAGATGGTTGGCGGTAACTTTGCATATATGGATGGCCACGTTGAATGGATCCCAGGTGGTGAGTTGACACGTGTCTGGCTCAGCACCAACGGCTGGCTCTGGTGGGCGCTACCAGAAGTCCGTCCATAACCCCAGTCGCGCCGGCTTCTGCCGCCCCAGTTGACGGGGAGGAGTTCAACATGAATGGATTAAAATCGTGTTTGAGCACTTGTAGAACAATAAACACGGAAATTTTGTCCCATTCAGCCAAAGCATTCTGCCGCGGATCGAACCAACGGAGCTTCGTGCCGATGTGCGTCAATTCCATTAAAAAATATCTTTATCTTGTCTGCTTCTCACCGTTAATCATGTTCTCTTGGGCACTTGCTTATCCTCTGGGCGATCCGGGGACGTCGGCCTCTTATCGGCTTACAGGTGATCTTTCACAGCGGCCCGACTATGAACACAGTCGTCGGCTCAGCGTCGTTCGTAGCCATTTCGCTGTTGGCCCGACGGAAGACGTAGACGGGCAGACCTGGCAATGGTTTACGTTCGCTTTCGAAAGAGAAAACGGGCAATCGTTTCGAGGATGGCTGCTGATGGATCGCTTCCCCGGGCAACCTGAACCGCCACGAGTGCTGCGTTATCTCTGGCAAGAGCAGGACGATCCTGCAATTGAGTACATTGATGTCTCCAGCGGTCATGCGCTGTTGCCCCGCTGGTCATTGTGGCAGTATGGCTGGCCTCAGGTTGACAATGGCCCTTTGACATCATCTGATTTTCCGCAGCGGATTAATTTTCAGGGTCATTTCTTTGAAATTATCCCGGACCAAAAGGCAGGTTTTGTTGCAATTCCTACGAAAATTCATGAGATACGTATCAATCCACAACTGCTGATCGGTACGCTCAGCCACTGGCGCGACGTAGCCGGTGTTCCAGCCCGGGATCTACCAGGCAAAAAATATACTTTCGTGGAGCGAAGCCGAGAGGATATTCTCGCTGACATTGCCGCGGGAGCCAATTTCATCATGATGCCCCATCTGCCAGAATTTCCGGCATGGCTCTGGCAAGAAAGTGTGTACATTGCACCTTTATACGGCGAATTTCCTGATTGGCCGCAATATCTGTATCGCAGTAATTTTTACGGCCGAGCCGCTTACATTGATGAACCGGCTATTCATAATCGCGCTCATCTGGGACTAAATCAGAGCCTGGCAAATCAGCTTGTTCCGGCCGATGCCGCACGAGCATTGACCGAGGCAACCCGTGCGCCGCTTTATGTCGAAATCGGAAACTATTCCTCTCGATGGATCACGACGCTGCTGAAAAAACGGTTCGACCTCGGATCCATGCACATTGAGGAAACGGACTATCCCACATGGGAGGCTGTCTGGTCAAGCATCTGGTATGAGTATGAAGCTGGCGCGCTGCCATCGGCGGCGGTACGACAAGGTTTCGAACCAGGCCAGATGGTGGCGCACTATAATGCGTACTTCGGAACCAGTATACCTCCTACTGTGGCCAATGCATCTGCCATTCATATCGCAGTTCTGCGCGGTGCAAGTCGTAGTCATGGCAATAGTCGATGGGGCATTTCCGTTTATGCTCCAAACGAATATCAAAACGTGCTCAGCGAGGTTCGGTACGCCTTTGAGGCAGGAGCGTCTTATTTATGGTACTGGAGCAGTTGGCCTGGCAGTGACAATACGCATCTGCCGTATCCTTATCAACGTGCTATCTCCAGTTATGCACGACAACTGCTTGATGCCAATCCCACTCGTGACCTCAATGCTTTGTTGCACGCGGCCAATACCGCAATAGTGATTCCTTATGGTTATACGTTTTCACCAGACAGCTTGCTCAGTGTGCGCTGGTTGCATCTGGAACGGAAACAAATATGGATTGACGTACCGTCAAGTTCTTTCCAATGTGGCCCACGAAGTGGAACGGGCGCTACAGGCAGGTGTTAAATTTGATATCGCCGTCGATTCTCCAATGTTCAAACCTGAGGGATATCGCACAATTATTCGTGTTCTGGAAAATGGAAAGGTGACGGAACAGATCAATGACCTGGCACCTCAGACTTATGATGCGCCACGATCCGTGAATCGCCCTGATTTGGGAGCGTTGCCACAAATCAGCGTCAACGCGCAGCGCGTGGGACGAGGGTTACCCGCCACGCTACAACTAAAAGCCGTTCCGATTGCCACCATAGGTGAACTGGCCGTGGATCTGTCCGGTGCGCCGCTGGTTTATTGGGAGATATTTACTCCCGATGGCGATGTGGTCATGTTAGATGGCCCAGAACAGACCTATACTGCCGGCAGCCCAGGGCTCTACCGTCTGCGGGCTTCAACCGTGGATGTCTTTGGGCGACCAGCCCATACATGGTCTCAGATTGATCTGGGTGGAAAAGCTATTGCCGCTTTTCCCGCAGAATGGAACTTTTCCATCGATCCGGACAACCAGGGAGAATCACAAGGCTGGTATCGTGAGCGTTATAATGACGCGAAATGGATCCGGCTGCCAGTGCCTGGCTTCTGGGAGGATGTCGTAGGTCCATATGACGGCTATGGCTGGTATCGTGTTCAATTCACGCTGACAACAGACATGATTAAGCAGCCCTTGGCAATCTTCTTTCAGGGCGTAGATGAGGAGGCTTGGGTCTATCTTAATGGACAACTCATTGGCGAAAGAACAGTGGAATCGACTGGTCGTCCTCCCGTTGATATCTGGGATAAGTCATTCAAGGTGCCGTTGGGACGAGGTATGCGCGCCGGTCGTAATACTCTTGTAGTGAAAGTACATGATCAGGGCCAAGCGGGCGGCATCTACGGTCCGGTGATGATCCTAATTGATGAACCGTAATCTATATTAAATCAGCATGGAATATCATAATTATATTTGCTTTTTTCCTACGGCGATATACTATAGGAGTATGAATACGAGGATCAGTGATAAAAACAAGAGCTAACAGCAAGTGTTGCGGTTAGTTTAAAATTTTCTACTTTCATTTCATTTTATTGGAGGAACGAATCATGATAGTAGTTTTATCTGGATAGGAGTATGAATATGAGGATCGGTGACAAAAACAGGAGCTAACAGCAAGTGTTGCGGTAAGTTTAATATGTTCTACTTGTTTTTTATTTCTTTTTGGAGGAACGAATCATGAAAGTGGTATTATCTGGATTGGTCGCATTAGCATGCCTTGCATCGGTGAATACGACACAGGCCGCTATTTCCCAAGATCTGACACCTTCTTATTCCATTCAAATAAGGGGTAGTGGTGTCAATCCTGGCTGGAACCCGGATTGGGGAGATTACAACGATATGACGCGTAATGGGAACGCTTTTGGTGCCGCCGTTGGCAATAGTAGCATTGACGGTGACAATAACGGCGCGGTTGAGACCCCGGCTAGAACCTATTTCTACTATAATAATTCGGACCTTAGCAGCCCGTGGTGAAAGTCGTTTATCCACTGGAATTTGATTCGCCCCCGCGATAATCTGCCGCCGCTGTGTCACGGAGGACTGTCGATGGCCATGGGTAAACGCAAAAAGGAATCTCAGCA
>JADYZN010000056.1 GCA_020853095.1 Phycisphaerales bacterium
CAGCACCTTCAGCACATCCCGTTCCCGCTGTGACATCAATATCCGATCTTTCTCCATCCCTTACAGTGGAGCCGAAACCGGACATTTCTACCTTGCTAAGACCGGACATTACTATTTTGCTACGACAGCGCCAGCTTGCGGACCTCTCGATCAGGCCTATAATCCCTCCGCTGACGTTGAGTTTGCGGCCGGATACCCAAGCGGACTAAGGGGATGGATTGCAAATCCATTATTCGTGGGTTCGAATCCCACTCCGGCCTTTGATTTTTCGGACATTGTTTCATCTCCCATCCCGACGATCCATTCAAAACCATCGCTTTTTACGGAACAGGTAGAGCATGATCGTCATCGCGATGATCATCACGACCACCACCGCCCAGAAGGCGATTGGAGAATGCAACCCGGGGATGGATTCAAAATTCATCCCGAAAAAGCTCGTCACCACCGTGAACGGCAGCGCCACCACGCTGATGATCGTCAGCGTTTTCATGATCTGGTTCAGATGGTTGCTGATGCTTGACAGGTAAATGTCCCGCGCGCCCATGATCAGGTCGCGGTACAGCTCCACCATTTCCACCACGCGGATCAGGTGATCCTGCACGTCCCGCAGATAGGTCCGCGTCGATTCGCGGATGAACGGGACTTCGCCGCGCGTCAATTGGGCGATCACCTCGCGCTGCGGGCCGACGATCCGCCGAAGATTCAGCAACTCGCGCTTCTTGCTGGAGATCGCATGAAGCACCTGCGGCGTCGGGTTGGCCATCGCCTCCTCCTCCAGATCGTCGATCGATTCCTGCAAATACTCCAGGATCGGCTCGTAATAATCGACCAGATGATCCAGGATGTTGTACAGAAGCATGTCGATGCCCGCGTCCAGCACCACCGGCGTGTCGGCCGCCGCCTTCTGGGCCAGCTCGTCGAGATGTTTCAGTTCATCATCGTGGATCGTCACCAGGTATCGGCTCGACATGAACAGATCGATCTCCATCGTCTGGATGCGTTTGCGATGCTCCTTGACGTCCGGCCCATGCACCACCATGTAAAAGTATCCCTGCCGGTTGACGTCGCCGATGTGGTCGTAGCTTTCGATTTTTGGCCGCTGGCTGTATTTGATGCTGTCTTCGATGGCCAGCGGATGAAACCCGAACACTTCATCCAGCAGCGCATATTCCTTTTCCGTGGGCTGTTGCATGTCCAGCCACAGCACCGCCTTCGGGTCCCGCAGCGCGGATCGCAAACTGTCCGCCGAGCTGTCCGTGGACGTTTTGTCATCACCGAATTTGATGAATGCGCGTATCATGAAATCCCACTTTATCCGCCGACAACCGAACACAACAGGACGTTCCCGCCATCGGATGCTATGATCCCTCCATGCTCGACAACGTCCTTCAGACCATTGACGATGGCTCGGAACAATCACTTGACGGCCTAAAGGAATTTTTACGCATCCCCAGTGTCAGCACGGATGACCATTACGCGGCCGACATCCGCCGTTGCGCGGATTGGCTGTCCGGCACGATCCGCAAGCTCGGACTGGAGTCGCAGGTCCTGCCCACCGCCGGCCATCCGGTGGTGGTCGCCCGCAACGAACACAAACCCGGCCGTCCCACCGTGTTGTTTTACGGGCATTATGATGTTCAACCCCCCGATCCGTTCGATCAATGGACCACGCCGCCGTTCGAGCCGGCCATTCGGGATGGCGCGATTTACGCCCGCGGCGCGGCCGACGACAAGGGACAGGTCTGGGCACACCTGCAAGCCATCCGCGCCTGGCAGCGACATGGCGGCCTGCCGGTCAATCTCACCATGTTGATCGAAGGCGAAGAGGAGATCGGCAGCGGCAGCCTCCCCTCGTTCATCGAATCCCACCGCCAGATGCTGCACGCCGACCTGGCGATCGCCAGCGACACCAACCAGTACGCCCGCGGCCTGCCGGCCATCTCGTATGGTCTGCGCGGCATCGTCTTTCTGGAAATCACGCTCACCGGCCCATCCCACGATCTGCACAGCGGCATTTATGGCGGGTCGGTCCCCAACGTCGCCAATGTCCTGACCGAATTGCTGGCGACGCTGCACGATAAGCAGGGCCGGGTCGCCGTCGAGGGTTTTTATGATGATGTGCTTCCGTTGACCGATGCCGAACGCCAGATGTGGCGAAAACTGCCATTTGACGAAAATCGCTTCGCGGCCGAGCTGGGGATGTCTTCCTCCCAACTCGGCGGCGAAACCGGCTACAGCACCCTCGAACGCCAATGGGCCAGGCCCACCTGTGACATCAACGGCATGACCAGCGGCTATCAAGGCCCCGGCGCCAAGACCATTATCCCCGCCACCGCCTCGGCCAAACTCTCCATGCGGCTGGTCCCCAGCCAGGACCCCGCGACCATCGCCCGAAAGGTTGAACAGGCCCTTCGTCGGCGCTGTCCCGACACGGTCAAAATGGAGGTCAGCGGAGTCACCTGGTCGCCGCCGATTTTAATCCCCCACGATGGCGCTCCAATTCGCGCGGCCACCGATGCGTACAAGGTCGGTTTCAACGCCACGCCAACCCTGATCCGGTGCGGCGGCACGTTGCACGTGGTGCCCCAGATCAAATCGCTGCTGGGGATCGACACGCTGCTGGTGGGTTTTGGACTGCCCGATGACCGGGTTCATTCACCCAATGAAAAATTCGACCTTGACGCCCTCCATTGCGGCACGCGGACGGCGGCGGCGCTCTATCAGAACCTTGCCGGGATCGACTCGTTCAAGTGATCGACCGCCCGCCATCCAGCCGGATGATCTGGCCAGTGATGTATGAGCCGCCGGTCACCAGGTAATGAACCAGCTCCGCGACATCCTCCGGCGTGCCGGATCGGGCCAGCGGCACGCGCTGAAGGTATTTTTCGCGTTCCTGTTTCGGATAATCATCCGGCCACTGAACCACCCCCGGCGCGATCCCGTTCACGGTGACCTGGGGCGCCAATTCCCGTGCCAGGCCAAGGGTTAAATTTCCCAACGCCGCCTTTGACGCACAATACGCCAGAAATTGCGGCCAGGGGCGTTCGGCCAGCAGGTCGATCATGTTCACCACATGGCCATGGTTTTTTCGCAGCATTTTTTCAAATTTCTGGCACAACAGCAGTGGGACCTGAACATGCAGTTGCATGAGCTGTTCAATCAATTTTATTCGGGTTATACTCAGCCGGGCAGGTTGATAGATCGAGGCGTTGTTCACCAGCACATCCAGCCGTCCAAAATGACTGCGGATGGTTTTGGCAATGGCATTTACCGCCCGTTCGGGGTGGTTGAAGTCGGCCTTGATCGCCAACGCACGGGGGCCTTGCGGGTCCAATTGTTTTTGCAGGGCAATCGCTTCTTTGCGGCTGTGCATGTAAGTGAAGGCCACATCATAACCTGCGCTCCATAGGCGCTGGGTGATGGCCTTTCCCACGCGGATCGCTCCGCCGGTGATTAAAGCAACGGGTAGGGTATTTGCCATGAGGGGAGCATAACATGATATGATCTGTTTGTGCCGTATCAGGTCAGCCAGGAACGTTTTGGGGAGTTGGTCGAGCGGGCGCTGGCCGAATTGCCGGCGGAATTTGCGCGATTTCTGGAGGAGGTTCCCATCGAGGTGCGTGATCGTCCATTGGCCGGCCAGCTTCAGCGGCTGGGGATGGGGCGTAATGAATTGCTGTTGGGCCTGTACCAAGGCCGGCCGCGAACCCAGCGGAGCGTTGAGGATTCCGGGCAAATGCCAGATGTCATTTATCTCTATCAAAAACACATTGAATCGGTCAGCCGTTCGGAAAAGGAGCTGATCCAGCAGGTCCGCACAACCGTATTGCACGAGATCGGGCATCATTTCGGCATGGATGAGGAGGACCTGGACAAGTTGGGCTACGGCTGAGGCCGCTGGTAAAGAATTGGCAAATGATGTGACGATTTTCTTTAATTGAACGATCCACGGGCTTGACCGGGCGTATGTCCGATTGATACTTCGGGGGTTAGAATAAGCAAACGATGTGGGTGGGCGGATGTCTGGAGATTCTGGAATGATCCCTTGGAAGAAGCGTTTAAGTGGTGTGGCGGTGTTGGCCGGATTGCTGGCCGGCGGCATGGCATGGGCGGCTCAGGCCCCATCAGCGGCCGACCAGACGGTTCCTGCGGTGAGCAAGCCGTCGCAAAAGCGTGAATTGACGCTCACCATCCGCGGGACCATCAGCCAAGTGCCTGTCAAAGAAGGAGATACGGTCAAGGCGGGGCAGCTTTTGCTGGCCGAGGACGACCGGGTGGAGCAAAAAGAATTGGAACGGTTGCAACTTGAGGCCCAGTCACAAATTGCGATCAAGGCCGCCGAGGCCGAATTGAAGGTGAAGCAGGCGGAATTGGCCAATTACGAGGAGATGTACAAAAATCACGCTTCCAATGAGATCGAGCTGCGCAAGGCGCAGGCGGAGGCGGAGGTGGCCTTGTTGCAGGTGGAGAAGGCCAAACAGGATTCGGAAATCAGGAAAAAAGAGGCAGAGAAACAGGCGGCGGTGCTGGAATTGATGCGCCGATCCAGTCCGATTGACGGGGTGATCGCCAAGCTGGAAGTGGGGGTGGGCGAGGTGGTGGACCCGACCAAGCCGGTCTGCACGGTTGTGCAGAACAATCCATTGTGGGTTGAGGCGTACGTTCCGGTTGGCGTGGCGGCGCAGTTGAAGGTGGGGCAGACGATGCAGGTGCGCTATCCGCAGGAGGACCAATGGCTGGCGGGCGAGGTGAATTTTCTGTCTCCCGTGGCGGATGAGCGCAGCGGGATGCGGTTGATCCGGCTGCAACTGCCCAATCCGGAGCTTCGCGAATCCGGGTTGAACATGCTGTTGCGGTTGCCGGACCAGGTGGCGCGGGCCGAGGATGCTTCATCCCATTAAGTCACAAGACGGCTATTGAACAAGGTAAAAGCGATGTCATCAGGTATCGTCGAGTCATCACAGGGATCGGGAGCGGACACGCCGGCGGCGTCCGGGCCGGCGCGATCGAAGCTGGTGCAGCGTCTGCTGGCGGCGTCGGAAAACCTGCCGGCGTTTATGAACGATCTGTTGACGACGCAGGCGGTGTCGGTGGCGGGGACGGAGGCGGCGGCGTTTCTGATCGAACGGCAACAGGAGGCGGCGGCGGAATTCAACCTTCGGCCGATCGCGCACATCCGGCCGGACAATTCGAGCCAGGAGACGCGCCAGGCGGCGATCAATGCGTTCGTGGACATCATTCGGCCGTGCGTGATTCAGGGGAAGGATGGCGCGATCGAAGTCGGCCCGACGCCCGATGCGGGGGAGATCCAGTTCTGCCTGGTGACGCTGTTGCGCAGCGAGGGGCAGATCGTGGCGGTGTCGGCGGTGATCACGCGCTGCCGGGACGTTGAACGGGCCAAGCAGCGGTTGATGTCGATGCAGCTCGTGGCGGGGTATTTTGAGTTGTATTCGCTTCGGCGCAGCAGCGAGCAGTCGCGGTTCATCGCCCAGAGCCATCAGCAGGTGCTGCAACTGGCCGGCGCGGTGGCGACGGCCGAGGGGTTTGAGGGGGCGTCGATGAACCTGTGCAACGAACTGGCCCAGCGCAGCGGCGCTGCGCGGGTGGCGATCGGGTGGCTGAGCGGGACGAGGATCAAGCTCAGGGCGCTGTCGCACACGGAAAAATTCGATAAAAAGCAGGAACTGGTGGTGGCCCTGGAGCGCGCGATGGAGGAGTGCGTGGACCAGGAGCAGCCGGTGCAGTTTGATCCCAAGGGTGAGACTTCATCGCCCAACGTGTCGCGGGCGGCCCGCGAATTGTCGCAGTCGCAGGGGGGCAACATCGTGTTGACGCTGCCATTGCGGCGGCGCGCCGAAGTGGTGGGGGCGGTGACGCTGGAATTTCCATCGGATCGTCAACTGGGCGAACACGCGGCCAGCGGGCTGGCGGTGGCGGCGGATCTGCTGGCTCCCCAGTTGTACGACCGGTTTCAAAACGACCGCTGGCTGATCACCAAGACCGGCGTGAGCATCCGAGAAACCGCGAAACTGGCGGTGGGCCCCAAACACATGCTGGCCAAGCTGATCATCGTACTGGTGATCGCGGCGGGGTTGTTCGTGACGTTTTATCGTCCGATGTATCGCGTCAACGCGGCGTTCAAGTTTGTGCCGGTGCAACGGCAGTCGATCTCGGCGCCGTTCGAGGGAAGGGTGCAGGAGGCGTACGTCCGGCCGGGCCAGGCGGTCAAGGCCGGCGAGCTGATGTTGAAGATGGACACCTCCGACCTGGAGATCAAACTGTCGGAGGCGATGAGCAAGGCGCAGCAACTGGCCAAGGAAGCGGACAAATACCGCGGCGAGGACAAGATCGCCGAGATGCGGATCGCGCTGGAGGAAAAGGCGCAGGTCGAGTCGCAGGTCCAGTTGATTCAACTTCAGATTCAGCGTGCGAGCATCGTGGCGCCGATCGACGGCGAGGTGATCGCCGGGGATTGGCAGCACAAGAAAGGGGCGCCGTTGAAGCAGGGGGATGAGGTCTTCCAGGTGGCCGATCCGCATCATCTGCGGGCGGAATTGACGGTCTCCGACCGGGACATCCAGGAGATGGGGGAGCATTTTGTCGGCAAGCTCGCGACGACGGGCCAGCCGCAGGAAAAATACGAGTTTGAGGTGTCGCGGATCGTGCCGCTGGGCCGCGCCGATGAGGGGAGCAACGTCTTCACGGTGTACGCGGACATGCGGCAGACCTCGCCGACGTGGCTGCCGGGGATGGTGGGGCAGGCGCGAATCGACATCGCCAAACGGCCGCTGGTGTGGATCTGGACGCATCGCGTGGTTGAGTTTGTGCGGTTGAAATTCTGGGTGTAGGGTGGGCAATGCCCATCAAATCGTTCGTGGTGGGCAATGCCCACCCTACGGCCCTGAAAAAACGGGGACATGACTGAATCGGCGGGATACGGCTAATCAATGACCTTGCAGCTTCGCCCGACATTTTCTGAATCGTGGTATCGGGTGGCGGAATTGCGCGCCAAGTTGCGGAGCAGCGCGCACATTTTCCGCCAGTTTTATCGCGGCGAGCGCTGGTACGTCGTCCGCGATCCGGCCGGCAACCAGTTTCACCGTCTCAGCGACGCGGCCTATCGGTTCGTGGGATTGCTGGACGGTCGGCGGACGGTGGCCGAGGCGTGGGAACTGGTCGGCGGCCAGTTGGCCGACGATGCTCCGACGCAGCCGGAGGTGATCCAGATTCTCTCGCAGCTTTATTCGGCCAACCTGCTGGAGGCGGACATCTCGCCCGATGCCACCGTGCTGTTGCGCCGGCACAAACAACTGCAAAAACGGCAGATGCAGGGCCGGCTGATGAACGTCCTGTTTCCCCGCATTCCCTTGTGGGATCCGGATCGGTTCCTGAAGCGGTGGATGCCGGTGATGGGCCTGCTGCTCAGCAAGTTCGGGGCGATCCTGTGGATGGTGGTGGTGGCGGCGGGATTGTTCATTCTGACCAGCCGTGGATGGGACAAGCTGTTCGCGGCCACCAGCTCGGCGACCGATCCGGGCAACTGGTTTTTCCTCTGGGTGACGTTCGTCCTGATCAAGTTCATCCACGAATGCGGCCACGCCTTCGCCTGCCGGAGGTTCGGCGGCGAAGTTCACGAGATGGGGATCATGTTCCTGGTCTTCGTGCCCACCCCCTACGTGGACGCCTCCACCGCGTGGGCGTTCGCCAGCCGCTGGCAGCGGATGTTCGTCGGGGCGGCCGGCATGATCTTTGAACTGTTCGTCGCCTCGATCATGGCGTTCGTCTGGGCGAACACCAACGAGACGTCGATCTGGAATCAACTGGCGTTCAACGCCATGCTGATCGCCAGCGTCACGACGATCATCTTCAATGCCAACCCGCTGCTGCGATACGATGGTTATTACATGCTCTCGGACTGGCTGGAGATCCCCAATCTTCAGCAGCGCAGCACCGAATACGCCCTGGGTTTGATCAAACGGCACATCTTCCGCGTGAAACTGCAACAGCCGCTGCCGCCGCTTGGCCAGCGGGCGTGGATGCTGGTGTACGCGATCTGCTCGTCGATCTATCGCGTCTTCGTGGGGATCGCGATCATCCTGTTCGTGGCGTTCAAGGTTCCGGTGCTGGGGGTGCTGATGGCCATCGGCGGCGTCGTCACCTGGCTGGTGATGCCGGTGGTGAAACTGGGGCGATACCTGATGCTGGAGCCGGAGCTGCACCGCAAACGCGGCAGGGCGATCGCCTTCAGCGGGGCGATTGCGGCGGCGATCGTGATCCTGATCGGCCTGGTGAGGTTTCCGGTGCATTTTCGGACCGAGGGCGTGGCCGAACCGCTGCGTCAGGAACGGTTGTTCGCGATGACATCGGGGTTTGTCAGCCAGATCCCGGCGCACGATGGCCAACTGGTGCATCAGGGCGATCCGATCCTGATCTGTCGAAACGACGAGCTGGCGACCGAGGTCCGGCAGTTGCAGCACGTTCTGGCGGCGCTGGAGATTCGACGGCAGTCCAACGTGTCGGACCCGGCGCAACGGCAGATCGACGAGATCGAAATCACGGCCAACCAGCGGAAACTGGCCGATGCGCAGCGCCGGCTGGATGACTTGACGATTCGCGCCCCCATCGACGGCCGGCTGGTGGCGCCGGGACTGGAAGACCTGGCCGGGCGGTTTTTGCCCGAACGAACCGAAGTGGCGATGGTGGCGGCGATGGATCAGTTGGTGGTGCGGTCGGTGTTGCAGCAGTCCGATGCGGAACTGGCGACGATGGTTCCCGGGGACCAGTGGCGGCCGGAGGTGCGGCTGGCCGGGGCGAGCGACCAGGTGCTCAAGGCGGTGAAGGTGGAATTGATCCAGGGGGCGCAGCAGGAGGTGGCCCACCCCTCGTTGACGTGGGCGGGGGGCGGACAGGTCGCCGCCGACCCGCGCGATGACCGGCAGGTGCGGCCGCTGGTGCCGCAATTCGAGGTGCGGGTGACGTTGGACAACGCCAATGAGCGATATCTTCCCGGGCAGATGGCGGTGATCCGATTCCAGCCGTTCAGCCGGCCGTTGATCTGGCAATGGACCAACAGCTTTCTGCGGCTGATCCAGACCGAGAGCATGCGCCAGCCGGCGGGGATGACGCCGTAGGATTGGCGCTGGATGCGGATCGGGCCAGTGACAATCGACATCGAATAATCCATGACACAAGTCCTGCACAACGAGGTTTATGAAGTCTTTGACGCCCGGCGGGTGAAGGCGCCGGAGTTGCGCGGGCTGGATCAGTTCGTCAACGGGCTGGTGGGATGGGCGAAAAACCGCCGGCCGATGCTCAAGCGGCTGCGGGCCATGGCCGACCAGGTGGAAAAGCTGGAGCCGGAGATCCACGAGCTGGGGGCGACGCGGTTTCGCGAGCAGGTGGCCTTATCACGGGATGAAGCGAGGCTTGGGCGGCTGGAGGGGGATGCGTTCATTCGCGGCGTGGCGCTGGCGCGCGAAGCGGCGTGGCGGGCGCTGGGATTGCGGCCATTTCCAGTGCAGTTGATGGGGGCGATGGCGATGTGCCGGGGGGCGATCGCGGAGATGGCCACCGGCGAAGGCAAGACGCTGACGGCGTCTTTGGCCGCGTCGATCTGGGCCTGGTCCGGCCGGCCCGTGCACGTGATCACGGTCAACGATTACCTGGTGACGAGGGATTCCCACGAAATGGGGCCGGTGTACCAGTTGCTGGGGTTGTCGGTGGGATCGGTGGTTCACGAATCCGCGCCGCAGGAACGCCACGAACATTACCGGCGGGATGTGGTCTATTGCACCAGCAAGGAGCTGCTGGCGGATTTTCTGCGCGACCAGATCGCCATGGGGAACGTGCGCACGTCGACGCAGATGGCGCTGGGCATGATGATCTCGTCACAGTCGAGGGCGATGATGGTTCCGGGGCTGTTCCGGGTGATCGTGGACGAGGCCGACAGCCTGCTGATCGACGAGGCGGTGACGCCGCTGATCATTTCCAATTCGCCCCAGGAGGATGCCAACGCGGTGCTGTATCGCGCGGCCGACGAGCTGGCGACGAAGTTGAAGTCCGGCCGCGATTTTCTGATCGACTGGACGACCCGCACGGTGGAACTGACCGCGCGCGGCCAGGACCGGCTGGATCTGCTGGCCGATGGATCGGGATTCTGGCGCGGCCAGCGGCGCCGCGAAGAGCTGGTGACGCAGGCGCTGGTGGCGCGGCATTGTTTCATCCGCGATGAGCAATATCTGATCGCCGCGGATGGCAGTGTGCAGATCATCGACGAATTCACCGGCCGGGTGATGGCCGACCGAAGCTGGCGGCACGGCCTGCATCAGGCGATCGAGGTCAAGGAAAACGTCAAGGTCACCGCCGACAAGGAAAACCTGGCCCGCCTCAGTTTTCAGCGGTTTTTCCGCCAATACCCCACCATGGCCGGCATGACCGGCACGGCCTGGGAATCATCGGGGGAATTGTGGCAGATTTATCAACGTCCGGTGATCCGCATCCCCACCAACCGGCCGTGCATCCGCAAGCAACTGCCCGTTCGCATGTTCGACACGATGGACCTCAAATGGCAAGCCGTGGTGGAGCGGGTATGTGAATTGAACGATCAGGGCCTGCCGGTGCTGGTGGGGACTCGCAGCGTGCTGGCATCGGAGGAAGTCAGCAAACGCTTGAGCGCCATGAGCCGGGCGCATCGCGTCCTGAACGCCAACCAGACCGCGCAGGAAGCGTCGATCGTGGCCGAAGCCGGTCAGGTGGGCCGAATCACCGTCGCCACCAACATGGCCGGCCGCGGAACCGACATCAAATTGAGCAAGGGGGTCGCCGAGCTGGGTGGCCTTCAGGTGATTGCCACCGAGCCGCACGGTTCAGGCCGGGTGGATCGCCAGCTTTATGGCCGTGCCGCCCGCCAGGGGGATCCGGGGACGGCGCAGCTGTTTTGCAGCGCCGAGGATGATGTGTTCATCCGTCACGCTCCGATCGCCCGCAAGGCGTGGAGGACGATCGGCCCCATGCGGCTGATCCGCATCGCCCAGGCCCGCGCAGAACGGCTGGCTCGGTTCAATCGCAAGCAGGTTCTCAAATCCGACGAGTGGATGGACCAGTCGTTGCCGTTTTGACAATTCAAATTCAAGTGTGCCACAGAGACACGGAGATCACAGAGAATAACAATAAAATTCTTTGTATTTCTCTGTGTGCTCCGTGTCTCCGTGGCACATTGTCTTTTTACTTGACGACCCGTTCAGGCCCCACCAGGTCTTCGAACGTCTCGCGCCGGCGTATGATCGTGTATTGATCCCCATCGACCAGGATTTCAGGCGGGCGGGGGCGGTTGTTGTAATTGCTGCTCATGGCGAATCCGTACGCCCCGGCCGTGAAGACCGCCAGCAAATCGCCCCGCTTGGTGACCGGCAGCGGGCGGTTTTGCGCCAGGTAATCGCCCGATTCGCACACCGGGCCCACCACGTCCACGATTTCGCCATCGCGCGGTTCAAAGGACTTGTCACGCTGCGGGGGCACGTTGGCCGCATCCGGCGACACCGGCCAGATGTGGTGATAGGAGTCGTACAGCGTCGGCCGGATCAGGTCGTTCATGCCGGCGTCGATGATGACGAATTTTTTGCTGCCGCCCATTTTTCGATACAACACCCGCGTCAGCAGAATGCCGGAATTTCCGGAGATGTACCGGCCCGGCTCCAGGGCGATGCGGTACGGTTTGTCCTTCAGCAACGGCACCAGCGCCCTGGCGTGTTCGGTCACCGGGTGGGCCTGTCCCGGCCGCTCGTAATTGACCGCGAACCCGCCGCCGAGGTCCAGCCATTCGATTTTGTGGCCGCGGGCCGACAGCCGGTCGATCAGGTCGATCGCCTTTTTCACCGCGTCGACGTACGGCTGGATTTCATACACCGGTGAGCCGATGTGCAGGTGAATCCCGCCGATGCGGAGGTTTTTCAGCGAGCGGTATTGTTCAAAGACGCGCTCGGCCCGTTCGATGTCCACACCGAACTTGGTCTCTTTTTTTCCCGTGGTCGTCTTGACGTGCGTCTTGGGATCGACGTCCGGGTTGATGCGGATGGCGCCCACCGCCCGTTTGCCCATCAAGGCGGCGATGCGGTCGATGTTTTCGATCTCCGCCTCCGATTCGATGTTGAACGCTGCGATGCCCACCTCGATCGCCTGTCGAATCTCTTCGTCCGTCTTTCCCACGCCCGCGTAGATGATCTTTTTCGGGTCGCCGCCGGCCTGCAGGGCGCGGTACAGCTCGCCGCCGCTGGTGACGTCGAACCCGCACCCTTCGCCGGCGAGAACCTTCAGCAGATTGATGTTTCCGTTGCTCTTGATCGAGTAACAGATCATCGCGCCGATCGGCGCGAACGCCTCGGCCACCTGCCGATAATGGTGCAGCAGCGTCGCCTTGGAATAAACGTACGCCGGCGTCCCGACCTTGACGGCGATCCGCTCCGCCGGCACGCCTTCACAATACAACTCTCCGTTTTGATATTGAAAATAGTCCATGATTGTTTAATGAATTTTGCCCAAATGCTCGTACGCCCGCCGGGCGACACCCGCCGCGGAAGTTTCATACGGATACAATTCCACCGTCATCCAACCGTCATAGCGAATGTCCCGCAAGGCGGCGAAGATGGATGAAAAATCGATCACACCCCGTCCCGGCGTCAGGTGCTGATGAACGCGATTGTCGCCGATGTCCTCCAGATGGACGTGAACCACCTGGTCGGCCATTTCCCGGATCACCTTCGCGGGGTCTTCGCCGACGCAAAACAGATGTCCCACGTCGCAATTCATCCGCACCGCCGGCTCATCGCGAAAATACCGGTTCTTGAATGCCACGTATTCCTCGGCCGACTGGATCATCAACCCCGGCTCCGGCTCGATGCCCAGCGTGATGTTCAATTTTTTGGCCAATGGCAGCACCTGATGCAGCCCCTGGGCATACCGGTCGGCCGCCTCATCGGTCGACAATCCCATCCCGATCAACGGCCCACCGGGCTGCAAACTGACCGTCCGGCAACCGATATCGGCCGCCAGTTCAATCGCCGCCAGGGTATGCTCCACGCGAAGCTGTCGTTTGGCCGGGTCGTGCTCGATCCAGGTCGGGTGATACGTGTCCCCGCAGGCGAAAAGCGTAAAGGCGTTGACGTTGCTGACGGCCAGCTTTCGTTCGGCGATTTGCGCCCGCAACTTCGCGCGGTCCTCCCGTCCGAACGCCCGCGGATCGGCATGGGGAACGTCCGCCATGATCTCCACCGCCCCGTATCCGATCCGCGCGATCTCATCGACCGCCTCGTCGACGCGGTTCTGTTTGAACGCATTGGTCGAAAACGCCAGTTTCATGCCGGCCGGCATTGTAGGGCCATCGCCCCGCTCGGACCACATCCTCCCACCCGCTCATCCAGTTGACCGCCGCCAATCGCCATCCTACAACTCCCACAGATGACCAGCCTCACCTACGAGCAAAGCGGCGTGGATTACGGCCCCCTGGACGCCTTCAAACGCGCCTGCCAGCAACAGGCCGCCGCCACCGCCGCCGCCCTGGCCTCCCACAACGTCACCGAGCCTCCGGGCACCCGCGGCGAAAGCGCCTACCTGGTCGAAACCCCCGATGCCTTCTGGGCACACGTCGAGGAAGGCCTGGGCACCAAAAACCTCGTCGCCGACGCCATGGCGAAACTGACCGGCAAAACCCATTACCACGCCATCGGAATCGACACCGTCGCCACGATCGTCAATGACCTGATCACCTGCGGCGCGTTGCCCCTTTCCGTGGCGATGCACGCCGCGGTCGGCGATTCGGGCTGGTTTGCCGATGCCCCCCGCGCCAACGAGCTGGCCCGCGGGTTTGCCGATGGGTGCAGGGCGGCCAACGCCGTCTGGGGCGGCGGCGAAACCCCCGCCCTCAAGGGAATGGTCAACCCCGACACGATCATCCTGGCCGGATCCGCATTCGGCCGAATCTCCCCCAAATCGCACCGCATCACCGGCGATGTCCGCGAAGGCGACTCCATCATCCTCCTGGCCGGCTCGGGCGTGCAAACCAACGGCCTGACCTTGTGTCGTGCCCTGGCCGAACGATTGCCCGAAGGGTATCTCACCCCCATCGCCGATGGCCGAACCTACGGCCAGGCCCTGCTCGATCCTTCGGTGATCTACGTCAATTTCATCGCCGCCTGCCAGAAGGCCGGCCTCCACCTTCATTACGCCGCCCACCTGACCGGCCACGGCTGGCGTAAATTGATGCGGCTCAACGAACCGTTCGTCTATCGCATGACCCACCTCGGCCAGCCCCAACCGATTTTCGATGCGATCCGTCAGGCCGCAAAGATGGACCTGCGCGAAGCCTATGCCACGTTTAACATGGGGGCTGGTTTTGCCGTCTGGGTTGACCCCGCCGACGCCGCCACCGCCATCCGGCTGGCGGCCCAGGCCGGCCACGAAGCATGGATCGGCGGCACCACCCACAAACAGGACGGCCGAAAGGCCGTGGAGCTGGTTCCGCTCAACATCACCTACGAAGCCGACACCCTCCAGGTGCGATAAACCATCGAGGCGGCTCACAATGAGCCGTCTTGGGCGGTCGTCGCATCACGGCCGGGGATGAATTGTTCGATCACGATTCCTGGATCGTCACGCTTTGCAGGATGTCGCCCTGCTTGGTGTTGTTGACGATGTCCTGACCGGATTTGACCTGCCCGAAGACGGTGTGCTTGCCATCCAGCCAGTCGGTGACGACGTGGGTGATGAAAAATTGCGAACCGTTGGTGTTGGGGCCGGCGTTGGCCATGGAAAGCGAACCGATCTGGTGCTTGTGCGGATTTTTGCGGGGATCGGTTTCGTCGCCGAAGCGATAGCCCGGGCCGCCGCTGCCGGTGCCGGTGGGGTCTCCACCCTGGATCATGAAATCCTTGATGACGCGATGGAACTTGGTTCCATTGTAAAACCCTTCGCGTGCCAGAAAGACGAAATTGTTGACCGTGGCGGGTGCTTCCAATGGAAAAAGATCACAGACGATCGTGCCGCGGTTGGTGGTGAAGGTGGCGGCGTATTTTTTGCCGGTGTCAATCGACATCGCCGGCGGCTTGGGATACTGGTTGGACATTGGTTTCTCCTGAAGTTGAGGTTATGGATCGCTTGATCCTGAAAAAAGGCGATTAGAACTGGTTCGCCTGAATGAAATCCTTTTCCCCCTTGAGATAATTCACGATGTTCAAAGTCGCCCGCATCGCCTGCCGTTCGACCGATTCAAAGGTTCGGCTGGCGATGTGGGGGGTGACGATGATGTTGTCGATGTCGTTGAAGGGGTGGCCGGGCTTTGGGGGTTCGTGTTCGAGAACGTCGGTGGCATAACCGGCGAGTTTGCCGCTCTTGCAGGCGTCGGCGATGTCCTGTTCGACCACCAGCCCGCCGCGGGCGGTGTTGATGATCATGGCGCTGTTCTTCAGCAGGGCGATGCGCTGCTTGTTGATGAATCCCCGGCTCGAATCGTCCAGGTTCATGTGCAGCGTGACGATGTCCGCATCGTGAAGCGCCTCCTCGGCGGTCATGCAGCGGCTGACGTTGCACAGCTTGGCGAAACCCTCATCCCAGTACAGGTCATAACCGACCGGCTTCATGTCGAAGGCGACGGCGCGCTTGATGACTTCCTTGCCGATCCGGCCGACCCCCAGCACGGCGATGCGCTTGCCGGCCAGCTCGGTTCCGGTGATGCGCTTCCATCCGCCCCCTTTGACCGACCGCAGGTGGGGCCAGAAATGCTTGGCCATGGCGACCATCAACCCGAACGCATGTTCGGCGACGGTGGTGTGGTTGACGCCGGGGGTGAACAGGACCGGGATTTTTTTGCCCGTGGCGTACTTCACGTCGATCGAGTCCAGCCCGATGCCGTATTTGGCGATGACTTTCAGCGGAGTTTTGGCCTTCATCGCGGCGTCGATGACGCGGGCGGTGATGGCATCATCGCCGTTGAGAAACCCGTCAAACCCGCTGTGCTGCTCGACGAGATTGAGCATGTCCGCCTCAGGCAGCGGCCCGCGGGCGCGAACCACTTCAAACCCGCTGGCGGCCAACACCTCATGATGCCGGCCGGGAGTGTCCTGATAGCTGGTGGTGGTCAGGAGAATTTTCATCAATATTTCCTTGCTTTTAGGGTTCAATTTCAGTTTCGGTCTACCGCTTGATCCGCGCGCTGCCGCCGGCGGCGATGTGGGTCAGTTCCTCCAGCGTGATCTGGCTGGAATCGCCCATGGTGCTCATCAGCAGCGCCCCGTGGGCGACGCCGAGATTGACGCATTCCTGCGGCGTTTTGCCATTGAGGAACCCATAGGTGAAACCGCTGGCAAAGCCGTCGCCGCCGCCAACCCGGTCTTCGATCTCCAAGTCGTCGAATTTCAAACCATCGTAGAATTGTCCCTCGGTCCACATGATGGCCGACCAGTCGTTGATGGTGGCGGTCTTCACGCCGCGAAGGGTGGTGCCGACGATCTTGATGTTCTTGTAATCCTTGACGACGCGCTCAACCATCTTCTTGAACGGCCCCACGTCCAGCGAGCCGCTTTTTTCCACGTCCACACCCTCGGCCTCATACCCAAGCACCTTGTGAAAATCCTCCTCGTTGCCGATCAGGCAGTCGATGTAGGGGATCAAGGGCTTGGTGGTGGCCTGCGCCTCTTCGCTTTTCCACAACTTGGAGCGGAAAT
Organism: Phycisphaerales bacterium; assembly: GCA_020853095.1. Classification (GTDB taxonomy): domain Bacteria; phylum Planctomycetota; class Phycisphaerae; order Tepidisphaerales; family Tepidisphaeraceae; genus JADYZN01. The sequence continues at coordinate 16,713 of JADYZN010000056.1, forward strand.
TCAGGTCATAGGAGACGATCGTGCCGGCGGCGTGGGCGGCCTTGACGGCCTCGGCGACGACCTGTCGGGTGTTCTCCGACAAGGCCGAGAAAATCCCGCCGGTGTGCAACCAGCGCACGCCATCCTCCTTGAACAATTTGTTCCAGTTGATTTCGCCCGGCTTGATGCCGCTGGTGGCGGTGTGACCCCGGTCGTACAGTGTGACGCTGCCCCGTTTGGCGACGCCGACCTCGGTGAAATTCAGACCAATCCGGTCCTTTTTGCCCACTCCATCGTATTTGCGTTCGACGACGTACGACACATCCATCCCCACCGCCCGGGCGTGGTTGCGAATGATCGCCCCCATCGGCGATGAATTCAATCCGCCGATCCACCCCGTGCGCAACCCCAGTCGCGACAAGGCGTAAGCGACGTTGTATTCGCCCCCGCCCACCCACACTTCCAGCATCGGCGCAAATTCAATGCGCCCATGCTGCGGCGGCGAAAGACGAACCATGCACTCGCCAAGACTGACCAGATCGTACCGGCACTCTTTGCTGTCGCGGATTTTCATGATGAAGCATCTCCTGGTGCGTAAAAAAGTTTGAATACCAATTTAACAGGGACCGAAAAATTTGCGAATGGGCATTACCATTGGGCTTCTTCAAATGGATTGGATGACTTGATTTTGGGCTTGGGCAGCAGATGAAGCATCGCCTTGGCCAGCGCGGCATCGCCCGCCGTGCCCAGCCGAACGTTCAATGGTGAGCCTTTGAGCAGTTTCAATTCCGAGGCGTGGGCCTCACGCTGGCTGGCCGCCATCTCCTTCAGTTTCGCGGCGCTGTACACCTGCGGCGTCAGCAGATGGACGTATTGGTTCGGCAAATGGCAGGCCACCGGCTGTTCACCCTCATCCAGCTCCACCAGTCGAGTCCGCACGGGAGTCGACAGCGCCACCGCCGAGGCCCCCTCGGCCGAATCGAGCAGGGCGTCGATGTCCGTGTAGGGAACCACCGGCCGGGCGGCGTCGTGAAGAATCGCATGGGTGACATCCGGCGGCAGCGCCTCGGCTGCGGCACGGATCTGATCCATCCATCGCGGGCCGGCGGTGATGGCTTTCACCCCGGAAAACGAGAGGTGTGCCCCGTGCCGGCGTTTGGTTTCCTCGGCCACATCGGGCGACAAAACAAGAATCAAGTGTTTGATCGGGTCGCGGTTCAAAAACAATTCAATGCTGCGAACCAGCGATTCCCGGCCGTCAATTTTCACAAAAGCCCCACCCGCCTCGCCGGCCAGCCCCGGCGGAGCGGCCGTCAGTAAAATCGCGCAAAATACCGCCATTTCATGCTCCGGTTGATCCAAAGCCCGCATCATTCGATCATCGCTTTGTCATGTCAAGCCACCGGCATACAATCAAGGGGTCGGTTTGCAGAGGAGTTGTATGCCATTGAGCGCGATACCGGAGGTTTTGGAAGACCTTCAGGCCGGAAAAATGATCGTCCTGGTGGACGATGAGGACCGCGAAAACGAAGGCGACCTGGTCGTCGCCGCCGAACGCTGCACCCATGAAACCATCAACTTCATGGTCAAGCACGCCCGTGGTGTGGTCTGCCTGGCCCTGACCGGCGACCGCTGCGACCGCCTGCATCTGCACAGCCAGGTCGAGCGCAACACCGCCCAACTGGGGACCGCCTTCACCGTCACGGTTGACGCCCATCCGCGCTTCGGCGTCACGACCGGCGTCAGCGCCCGCGACCGCGCCACCACCATCCAGGTCGCCATCGCCGAAGACGCCCAGCCGCAGGACCTGCTCCGCCCCGGCCACATCAACCCCCTGCGCGGCCGCGAAGGGGGGGTGCTGGTGCGGGCCGGCCAGACCGAAGGGTCCATCGACCTGGCCCGGTTGGCCGGACTGAAACCCGCGGCCGTCATCTGCGAAATCATGCGCGAAGATGGCGAAATGGCCCGCCGGCCGGAACTGGAGGCGTTCTGCGGCCAGCACGGCCTGAAAATGTGCACCATCGCCGACCTGATCAGCTATCGATTGAAGCGTGAACAGTTCGTCAAACGCATCGAATCCATCACCCTTCCCACCCGCTGGGGAACCTTCAACCTGCACGCCTATCAGAGCAGCATCGACCCCCAGCCGCACCTGGCGTTGTGCAAAGGGGGGATCGGCGATCTCGATCCCCAGGGCAACGCGATCGTGCAGGAACAACCGGCCTTGGTGCGCGTCCACAGCGAATGCCTGACCGGCGACGTCTTCGGATCGGGCAAATGCGAATGCGGCAGCCAGCTCGATCTGGCGATGCGACGAATCGAGCAGGAGGGGCGCGGCGTGCTGCTGTATCTGCGACAGGAGGGCCGCGGCATCGGCCTGACCAACAAACTCCACGCCTATAAATTGCAGGAACAGGGCCTGGACACCGTCGAGGCCAACACCCGGCTTGGCCTGCCGGTCGACAAGCGCGACTACGGCATCGGCAGCCAGATCCTTCGCGACCTGGGCCTTCGCCAAATCCGCATCATGACCAATAACCCCAAAAAAATTTACGGCATCGAAGGGTACGGCCTGAGCGTCGTGGAACAGGTCCCCATCCAGATCGAACCCACCGAACACAATCGCCGTTATCTGGAAACCAAAAAGTCCAAAATGGGCCACACGCTGCGATAACAAAATACCCGCCTCCCCCGGCATGGCGGGCGGCAGGAAGTCAACGTAGAATATCATCCGCGCCCGCGTAGCTCAGTTGGATAGAGCGTTGGTTTCCTAAACCGAAGGTCACAGGTTCGAATCCTGTCGCGGGTATTTTCCCCCTTGCCCTTGGTCGTTGGAGCGCCTTAAATCAATCAACTGAACAAGGCCAGGATGAGCGATTCCACGCGAAAATTGCATCATGACATACGTGGCCGGATCAACGCACTTTTGTTGTGCGTCGCCGCGCTGGATACCCCGATGGAATCATCCGAAGCCGGGGAATTTCTGGATGATATCGTTCAGGTGTGTGACTCCATGGAAGGTTTGATGGACCAACTGGAGCAACAAATCGCCACTGCCGGCGCTCAACCAACCAACCGTTGATGATTACCCTGCGATCGTGGACAGCCCCCCGTTGAACCAGTACACTTTATGCCATCATTCAGGGTTCCCGTAGCTCAATTGGACAGAGCGTCGGCCTCCGGAGCCGAAGGTTGCAGGTTCGACTCCTGCCGGGAACGTTTTTCAATCCTTGCCAAAGACCTTCAATCGCGAACATATCAGGAAAGACCACGTCCAATCGACGCGATCGGTGCGGACGCTGGTTGAACAACGTGGCCTTATTCAATTGCATTTTGTCGCCATGGGCGTAACGTGCTGGGCATGAGCATTGATTCGCCCGCTTTTCAGCCCCATGAAATCCCACAACAGGCCAAAATCGCCATCGCGGCGGCGCGTTTTAATGTTGCATTGGTGGATGAGCTGCTGGCCGGCTGCCTGGGCCGGCTCAAGGAGCTGGGGCTGGATGGGCCGCGCGTACGGGTGCATCGGGTCCCGGGGGCGTTTGAATTGCCCTTGGCGGCCAAAATGCTGGCCGAAACCGGGCGGTTCGCCGCCGTCATCTGCCTGGGGGCGGTGGTGCGGGGGCAGACGGCACATTTTGAATATGTCGCCGGAGAATGCGCCCGTGGTATCGCGCAAGTCTCTTTGGATACAAGACTTCCGATTATATTCGGAGTGTTGACCACCGATACCGTCGAGCAGGCATTGGATCGTTTGGGGGGCGCTCACGGTCACGCCGGCGTCCGGGCGGCCGAGGCGGCGGCGGAGATGATCGTGCTGTTGAATCGAATTCAATCCACGACCGGATCGTGATGCCGCTGATCGCCTGCCGAAAAGCCCATCCACAATAGGTTTGTCAAGATGTTGCGATGTCCGACAACTGAACGCGCGGGGGATGCTGGACGATAAGTAGAGGTAGGACGATCTATTGTCGGAGGGCATGGACCGTGTTGATAGTTAGTTGGTTGGCGGCCATCGTGGTGGGGGGAATGGTCTGCTTTGAAATGCTGCGGACGTGGTATCGCAAGTCTCTTTATTGGACCTGGTCCGAACGTCGGTTGCGGGTGATGTTGCCGAAGGTGCGGGCCGGAGAAATTCCCATTGAGGAACTGTCGCGCGCGGGAGAGCCGATGAACGCGCTGGTTCCGATGATCCAGGATTTGTGCCGGGATTTGCGCCAGCAGCAGGCCGTGATCGCCGGCCTTGACCATGAACTAAGCCAAAAGGTCGCCCATCGGACCGGTGCGCTGGAGCGAACCATTCAATCATTGAGACATCAGGCGAGCAGCGATGTATTGACCGGGTTGTACAACCGCCGTGCCCTGGAAACGAAGCTGCCGGAGATGATGCAAAAGTGCCGTCAGCAGGAAAAAGATTTGTCGCTGCTCATGATGGACGTGGATAACTTCAAGTTGTTGAATGACTTGCGCGGGCACGTGGTGGGTGATGAGTTTTTGAAGTCGTTGGGGCAATTGATCCGATCGTCGATCCGAGCCACCGATGCGGCATTTCGTTATGGTGGGGATGAGTTTGTGATCGTTCTGCCCAACTGCGGTCCGGGGCCGGCCGAGCAGATCGGCCAGCGGCTGGTGGAGACGGTGGAACAATTGGTCAAGCCGATGAAGCTGGATCGGCCGCCGGGATTGAGCATGGGACTGAACGCCTTGTCGCGGCATGAGTCTCACGTCGATGCGACCACGCTGCTGGATGGCGCGGATTGCGCGCTCTATGCACAAAAAGCGCAGCGCAGGCGGCCAACGAAGCCCGCACAACCCGCGGCGGCATAGCCGCTCAGGGTTCCAGCAACGATCGTCCGGTCATTTCCGCGGGTTTGGGAAGATTCAGCAGATCGAGGATGGTGGGGGCGATGTCGGCGAGGCGGCCTCCTTCGCGGAGCTTTTTGCCGCGCAGCCGGTCATCGACGACGATCAGGTCCACATCATAGGTGGTGTGCGCGGTGTGGGGGCCGCCGGTTTCAGGGTCGATCATCTGTTCGCAGTTGCCATGGTCGGCGGTGATCAGGGCGATTCCGTTGTGACGTTGCAGCGCCTGGAGGATTTTTCCGACGCAGACATCAACGTGTTCGACGGCCTTGACGGCGGCAGCCAGCACGCCGGTGTGGCCGACCATGTCGCCATTGGCGAAATTGACGATGATGCAGTCGTACTGTTCGGAATCGATGCGTTTGACGACTTCATCGGCGATGCCGTAGGCGCTCATCTCCGGCTGCTGGTCGTAGGTGCTGACCTTGGGTGAGGGGATGATCTGGCGGTCTTCGCCGGGAAATGGGTCTTCGCGGTAGTCGTTGAAGAAGAAGGTGACGTGGGGAAATTTTTCGGTTTCAGCGCAGCGGAACTGCCGCAGGTGGTGTTTGGCGAGATACTCGCCAAGGATGTTGGCCATCTTGGGCGGCTTGGGATAGGCCACGTGGACGGGCAGTCCCTGCTCGTAGGCGGTCATGGTGCAATAAAACAGCGGGAGTTTGGCCCCGCGATCAAATCCGGCGAAGTCGTCGAGGACGAACGCCTTGGTCAATTCGCGCGGGCGGTCGCCACGATAATTGTAGAAAATGATCGAGTCGCCGCCGCGAACCGTCGCCAGCGGAGCATCCTGTTGGTCGCAGATGACCGACGGGATGACAAATTCATCGCCGGACATGTTTGGCTCGGTGGGGTGGTCGTAATAGTGGGAAATGGCCGCCTCGGCGGTGTGGAATTTGGGGCCGTCGCCGTTGGCGATCGCGCGATAGGCCTTTTCGACGCGAGGCCAGCGGTTGTCGCGGTCCATGGCGTAATACCGCCCGCTGACGGTGGCGATCCGCCCGACGCCGAGCTGTTTCATTTTCCCCTCGACCTGTCGGACGTATTTCAGGCCATAGGAGGGGGGCGAGTCGCGCCCATCGGTGAATGCGTGCAGAAAGACGCGGGTCAACCCCCGCCGCTGGCACAATTCCAAGCATCCGTAGAGGTGTTCGAGCAGCCCGTGAACGCCGGCATCCGAGACGATTCCGAACAAATGGAGGTTGGAGCGGTTTTCCAGGGCGTGGGTGACGGCCGCGTTGAGCTGGGGGTTGTCGAAAAATTCGCCGGAACGAATCGCCTTGGTGATGCGGACGGATTCCTGATCGACGATCCGCCCGGCGCCGATGTTCTGGTGGCCGACTTCGCTGTTGCCCATGGTTCCTTCGGGCAGGCCGACGTCAAAGCCGCTGGTGTGAATCTGAACGTGGGGGTAATCGGCCAGGAGTTTGTCGTCCACCGGGTGCCTGCCCAGATGCACGGCGTTGGAGTTGTCCCACTTGGGATAGGGGTTGTGACCCCAGCCATCGCGGATGATCAGCACGAGCGGACGTTTGACGGTGGACATGAAATTCCTTTCGGCGAAATCGACCTGATTCATCTTACGCGGCCGTCGAATCGCCTCAAGCGCACGCGACCGTGGACGCGAACTCGGCGTGTCGGGTCAAGAAAAAAATGTTGTGAAACATAAAAAATCATTGACTCTATTTTTGTTCGGCCTTAAATTTGCGCGCAGAAAGGAGGTGACAGCGCCATGGCAGCTAAGAAGAAAGCCGCTAAGAAGTCGTCCAAGAAGACGACCAAGAAGACGACCAAGAAGCGGTAAGTCGATCGAATGATCGCTTGCGGCCGGAGACGTGGCTCCAACACTCCGGCGAACTTCAGGTCAGGATTCAAATTGTCACCGATCGTTTTGGGCCTGGCTCCAACCAAAGGCCACGAAACACAAAGAAACCTTCCCAGCCACGGCGGAAGGTTTCTTTTTTTATGCGCCTGTGGCGCGGGTTTGCGGTAGAATCATCCGCCAGGAGCAGGACCATGGGTTATTTTCTGGGCGATGGCGGCGTTCAACGCGGGCCGTTTGAGATCAACCAACTGGCGGAGCAGGGCCTTCGCGCCGACACGCTGGTCTGGAAGGAGGGGATGCCGCAGTGGCAGGCCGCGGGGATGATCCCGGAGCTGCAATCGCTGCTGCAATCCCATCCCCAACCCGCGCCGACGCCCCAGGCGGTTCCCGTCGCGTATTCCAACATGCCCGCCTACCAGCCGGCCCAGAGCAAGAAGGTTCTGGCGGGTTTGATGGGCATCCTTTTTGGCGGCTGGGGGGTGCACAAGTTCATCCTGGGAATGCCGGGGACCGGATTTTTGCAGATATTCATTACGTTCGCCACCTGCGGCCTGGGCGGATTGATCGGGTTCATCGAGGGGATCATTTACCTGACCAAGACCGATGAACAGTTTTATTATCAATACATGGTGCAGAAGCGCCAGTGGTTTTAATCGCGGTTGAAACTTCATGTCTTCGGATTTCTCGAATCGGGCACAATATTTGTCGGCCGTCCGCAGCGTGGTGATCAAGCTGGGGACGCAGTCGCTGGCCGACAAGTCGGGCCAGTTGGATGGCGCGTTTCTGTCCGCCATCGCCTCCCAGGTGGCACGGCTGCGGCAAAAAGGGCTGGGCGTGACGATCGTCAGCTCCGGCGCGATCGGGTCGGGCATGCGCGAATTGAAACTCGCCAAACGTCCCACCGACCTGGCGACGTTGCAGGCCGTGGCGGCGGTGGGGCAGCGCCGGCTGATGGATGCGTGGGCGACGGCTTTTACGCCCCATTCGATGTGCGTGGCGCAGATCCTGCTGACGCGCGATGACGTTGAGGACCGAACGCGATTTTTGAACCTTCGCAACACGATTCACGCCGTTCACGAGCTGGGCGGGGTGCCGATCATCAACGAGAACGACACCGTCAGCACCGATGAGCTGGTGAAAATCACCTTTGGCGACAACGACATCCTGGCCGCGATGGTCACCCACGCGCTGCGGGCCAACCTGCTGGTGCTGCTCAGCGTCGTCGATGGCCTGCTGGACGCCGCGGGCAGACCAGTTCGGCTGGTGCGTTCGATTGACGAGGCCCGCCGGCTGGTGCGCAGCGAAAAATCGTCCCTGGGCAAGGGCGGGATGGACTCGAAATTGACGGCCGCCAAGATGGTCACCGAGGCCGGCGAGACGATGGTGGTGGCCGATGGACGAATGGAGCGGGTGCTGATCCGGATCGTCGAGGGCGAGGAGGTGGGAACGCTCTTTGCGCCGGCGGCCAGGCGGCTGTCATCCCGCAGCCGGTGGATTGGGTCGGTCCGGCCGGCCGGCGCGGTGATCGTGGATGAGGGGGCGGTGCGGGCGCTGCTCGAAAAACACAAAAGCCTACTGCCGGCGGGGGTTCGCTCGGTGGAGGGGGAATTTGAACGCGGCGACATCATCGCGGTCAAAGGCCCCGATGGCCGGGCGGTGGCGCGGGGATTGAGCAATTATGACTCGCACGACATCACCCGAATCCAGGGCCAGAAAACGTCCGCCGTGCGGTCGCTGCTGGGGGATGCGGCCTATGAAGAGGTGATTCATCGCAACAATCTGGTGGTGGGGTAAAGGGCGCAATAATTGCCGACCGGATCGGTCCGGGTCGATGGCAACCCGCTTTGGGGTCATCCAAGGCGGTATTATGGGGCCTGGCGGGGGCGCAAAAATGGCTGCGGATTCGGTTCAAGTTTGCGCGGGTGGACATCCGAACAATTAAACCAGACAGGCAAACCGCCGGCGATGCCGGTGGCGTAGCGGTGGTCGAACGGATTCGGCCGCATGGTTTTTTCGAACAAGGAGGTTCACTCCCACCCATTTCATTTCATCCGCCGGGGCGGAGCGCCGGTTATTCGTCTTTTATCGTGTGTCGTGAATCCGGATGGGCATTTGGTCGCGGTGGAGTCCGCTTCAAGAATGTCGAGCCGGGTTGAGTTTCAGTCGTACGCCGCGGATACGGACATCCACGGCCAAAAACAAACGGCCCCAACCGGCCTTAGTGTATCACGGAGGATACCATGAGTCGTATCAACACCAACATCTCGTCTTTGCAGGCCATTCATCGTTTGAACAAGAACCAGGGTGACCTGGCGATGCGTCTGCAACGTCTCAGCAGCGGTCTTAAAATCAACAGCGGCAAGGACGCCCCGGCGGGCCTGATCGCCAGCGAAACCCTGCGCAGTGAAATCAACGGCATCAACCAGGCGATCGACAATTCATCCCGCGCCGGCAACGTGATCAACACCGCCGAAGGCGCGCTGGGCGAAGTGTCGGCGCTGCTTCTGGAAGTTCAAACCCTGACCAACCAGGCCGCCAACAGCGGCGCGTTGTCGCCCGAAGAAATCAGCGCCAACCAGTTGCAGGTGGACGCGATCCTCAATTCGATCAACCGGGCGGCCAACACCACCCAGTTCAACGGCGTCAAACTGCTCAATGGTTCGCTGGATTACACCACCAGCGGCCTGAACGCATCCGACATCGACGTGGCGCAGATCAACGCCGCGAAAATTCCCGACAACGGCACGGTCAACATCGCCGTGCAGGTCACCGGCAGCGCCCAGTTGGGATCGATCGCCTACGCCGCTTCGGGCATCGGCGGATCGCCGACGACGATCGAAGTCGCCGGCAACCTCGGAACCGAGCAGTTGTCCTTCGCCGCCAGCGCCCACAACAGCGCCATCATGGTGGCGATCAACCAGTTGAAAAACTCCACCGGCGTCAGCGCGGCGATGAGCGGCGCGAGCCTGAAACTGACCAGCACGGCCTACGGGTCCCGGCAGTTCGTCAGCGTCAAGACGATCACCGGCACGTTCGCCAACGGCAAGGACTTTGGAGCCGATGCCCAGGTCAACGTCAACGGCAGCCAGGCCGAGGTCGATGGTCTGGTCGCCTCCGTGCGAACCGGCGATCTGGATCTGTCTCTGACGCTGGACAGCGCCTTTGGCACCCAGACGGCCACCACGTCCAACTTTTACATCACCGGCGGCGGCGCCAAGTTCCAGCTTGGATCCGAAGTCAACCGCCAGGGACAGGTGCAGATCGGCATCGGCGCGGTGGCGACCACCAAGCTGGGCGATCAGGTCTCGGGATTTCTCTCGAGCCTCGGCAGCGGCGGGGCCAACTCGCTGGTGTCGGGCAACACGATCCAGGCGCAGAAGGTGCTCACCAACGCCATCCGCCAGGTGGCGACGCTTCGCGGGCGTCTGGGCGCGTTCCAGAAGGACATTCTGGAAACCAACGTCAACAGCCTTTCGGTGGCGCTGGAAAACGTGACCGCCAGTGAAAGTGCGATCCGCGATGCGGACTTTGCCTCGGAAACCGCCGCCATGACAAGGGCGCAGATCCTTGTCCAGGCGACCACGTCCGTGCTGGCGCAGGCCAACTCCTCGCCACAGAACGTGTTGTCGTTGCTTGGCCGCTAACCTGCGACAGCAGGGTAAACACGGGAAAGGCGGCTCGGAAACGGGCCGCCTTTTCTTGATTCTGATGGGAGAAATGCGTCGGTCCGCCTCAATCCATCGCGCACGGCCCCGGCCCGCCGCATCGCCCGCACATGCCCGGCGCCGCGGCGGGGGAGCTTGAGGTGGATTGGGCGCCAACCGCGAAAACGCTCAAGGTGCGCGCGGTTTGAATCGATCCGCATTTGGGGCATTTAACCCTGGCGGCGTCGTTCATGGTGCGTTGCAACTGCTCAAAGGAATGATTGCACGATTTGCAGGCATATTCATAAATGGGCACGTCTTGGCTCCTTGGCTGACACATTATAGCCATCAAATCATGGATCGACGATGCCCGGACCGGCGAAAAATGCGATTTTGGAGGGCGGCGGTCCTCCGCCGCCGTGTTTGGCTATTCCCCGACGATGACCGTGCCGGCCAGAATGCGGTGCAGGGTCTGGCCGCGGCGGATCAACAGCCGGCCGATGTCGTCGATTCCCTCGCAAGTCCCGGCCAGCGGCGATTCGCCCGGGATGGATTGGACCTGGATGCGCCGGCCGGTCAGGGCGTGATACTGGTTGTATTCCTCCAGCAGCTTGGCATAAGGGTGTTCACTTCGCCGCCCGAGGGTGCGATGCAGGGTTTGGGCCAGCGTGATGAGCACCTCGTTGAGATCAAACCGCCGTCCTGCGATGCAACACAGGCTGGTCAGTTTCATTCGCAGGTCGGCCGGCGCATCCGCGGGATCGAGATTCACGTTCAATCCCACGCCGATCAGGTCCGCCTTGTGAAGGCGTTCACAAAGCAGTCCGGCCAGTTTTCGACCCTCGTGCAGGATGTCATTGGGCCATTTCAGCTCGATCTGATGATTATCGGTCAATTTCGCGGCCGCGTTGCGAACCGCCAATCCGGCCACCAGCGGCAGTTGCAGCGGGGATAAATGCTCCTCCACCGGAAGGATGAACGTGACTGTCAGGCTGCCGCCGGCGCTGAACCATCGGTTTGCCCCGCGCCCCCGGCCGGCGATCTGATGCGAAGTCAGTACGATCGCCGGCGCGAACAATTCACCCCTTTTGCGCAGCGCCGCCGCGTGATCGTTGGTGGAGCGCAGACGCGGAAAAAAATGGAGACGGAACGGTTTAAGCTCGGCGCGTAATCGGGATAGGCGATACATGGCGTTAGGCCCGACCGGTGCGCGGGCCATCTCCAATGCGGTCCGCACGCCGTGCGGAACCTGCGGATCACTCCAGCACGATCAGCAAATCCCCCGCGACAACCGTCGAGCCGGCCTTGACCAGCACATCCGCCACCGTCGACTCGCGGGGAGAATAGACGGCGGTTTCCATTTTCATCGCTTCGATGCTCAATAGCCGCTCGCCCCCTTTGACCTTCTGCCCTTTTTTCACCACCACCGAGCTGACTTTGCCCGGCATCGGTGCGGCCACGTCGTTGGGGTCTTCGGGGTCGGCCTTGGGGTGCTTGTGAAGGTTCCCCTCCAGCGCGCGATCCGGGACGACCACCTCGCGCGGCTGGCCGTTGAGCTCAAAGAAAATGGTGCGCATGCCATCCTCGCGCGGCTCGCCGGTGGTCAGGTATTTGACGATCAGCGTCTTGCCCGGCTCGATTTCGATGCTGACTTCCTCGCCCGGCAGCACGCCATAAAAGAAATTCGGCGTGGGAATCACGCTGGTGTCGGAATATTGCTGGCGGAATTTTTCCAGGTCCATGAAGACCTGCGGGTACAGGACGTAGCTCAGCACGTCCACATCCCTGGGATCACGATGAATTTTGCCCGCCAGCTCTTTTTTGGTCGCCTCGAAATCCACCTTCGGCAGTTTCGCCCCGGTGCGACCTCGAATCGGCTCGACGCCGGCCGAATTCAGGATGATCTTCTGCAACACCTTCGGCCAGCCCCCTTCGGGCACGCCGATCGCCCCCTGCATCATCTCCACGACGCTCTTGGGAAAACTCAGCTTCTTGCCCGGCGTCAGCACGTCCATGGCACTCAGATTGTTGGTCACCATGTACAACGCCATGTCGCCGACGACCTTGCTGGAGGGCGTCACCTTGACGATGTCGCCGAAAAGCTGGTTGACGGTCGCGTACGCATCGGCCACATCGTGCCAGCGATCGGCCAGGTGCAGGCTCTTGGCCTGCTGGCGCAAATTGGTGTACTGCCCGCCGGGCATTTCGTGTTCATAGACCTCGGCCGTGCCGGATTTGAGACCTTCTTCAAACGGATAATAATACTCCCGCGCCGCCTGCCAGTAGTCGCTCAGGGCATTGAGCGAACGCAAATCCAGCCCCGAATCACGCGGCGTGTTCTGCAACGCCGCCACCAGCGAATTGAGGTTCGGCTGGCTGGTGGTCCCGCTCATGGACGACAGCGCCGCATCCGCGATGTCCACCCCCGCATCGCACGCCCGCAACACCGAACCGGCGTTGATCCCGCTGGTGTCGTGGGTGTGGAAATGGATCGGCACATCCACCTCCTGCCGCAGCGCCTTGACCAGCGTATGGGCCGCGTAAGGCTTGCAAAGGCCGGCCATGTCCTTGATGCCCAGGATGTGCGCCCCGCGCTTCACCAGCTCCCTGGCCATCTTGACGTAATAATCGAGCGTGAACTTGGTGCGTTTTGGATCGAGGATGTCGCCGCTGTAACAGATGGCCGCCTCGCACAACGACGAGGTCATTTCCCGCACCGCTTCCATCGCCACCGTCATGTTGTCCACGACGTTCAGCGAGTCGAAGATGCGGAAGACGTCGATCCCGTGGCCGGCGCTGTCGATGATGAACTTCCGCACGGCGTTGTCGGGATAATTGGTGTATCCCACCGCGTTGCTCGCCCTCAGCAGCATCTGGAACGGGATGTTGGGGATTTTCACCCGCAACTGGTCCAGCCGGTCCCACGGGTCTTCCTGCAAAAACCGCATCGAAGCGTCAAACGTCGCCCCGCCCCACATTTCAAGGCTGAACAGTCCCGATTCCAGCCGGGCAACCGCATCGGCGATCTTCACCAGGTCATACGTCCGCACGCGGGTGGCCAGCAGCGACTGGTGGGCATCGCGCATGGTGGTGTCGGTGAAGAACATGCGCCTCTGTTTGCGCACCCACTGGGCGAATTTTTCCGGCCCCATCTCCAGCAGCTTGTTTCGCAGTCCGCCGGGAACCTCCCCGCGCGGATGGTTGGGCATCGGCGGATCGACAAACTCCCGGCCCGCCAGCACCTTGCCTTTGACGTCCGGCCGGCTGTTGATGATCACATCCCCAAGGTAACTGAGAATTTTCGTCGCCCGGTCCCGTTTGGGCTGGAAATGGAACAGCTCCGGCGTGTTGTCGATGAACGTCGTGGTGGCGTCGCCGCTCTGAAACACCGGGTTCAGGATCAGATTTTCCAGGAATGGAATGTTGCTCTTGACCCCGCGCACCCGAAATTCGCGCAACGCCCGGTCCATCCGCCGGATCGCCTCGGCGAAGGTCGTCCCCCACGCCGTCAGTTTCACCAGCAGCGAGTCGAAATAAGGCGTGATGACCGCGCCGCTGAAGGCCGTTCCCCCATCCAGCCGGATGCCGAATCCCGCCGCCGACCGATACGTCGCCAGCCGCCCGTAATCAGGGATGAAATGGTTCTCCGGATCCTCCGTGGTGATCCGGCTCTGCACCGCGTAGCCGCGCGTCTCGATCTTGTTCTGGGCCGGCACGTTCAACGGCGCTTCATGCAGCTTGTGCCCCTGGCAGATCAGAATCTGGCTTTTCACCAGGTCCACGCCGGTCACCACCTCGGTGACGGTGTGTTCCACCTGGATGCGCGGGTTGACCTCGATGAAAAAGAACTCCTGCCGATCCATGTCCACCAGGAATTCCACCGTGCCGGCCGCCTGATATTTGACCGGCTTGCACAGCCGCACCGCCGCATCGCAGATGCGCTGGCGCAAATCCTGCGACAGATTCACGCTGGGCGCGATCTCGACCACCTTCTGGTGCCGCCGCTGCACCGAACAGTCCCGCTCCCACAGATGCACCAGGTTTCCGTGCGAATCGCCCAGGATTTGCACCTCGATGTGCTTGGCGCGGGCGATGTATCGCTCGATGAAAACATCCGCCCGTCCAAACGCCGCGCCGGCCTCCCGCTGGGCCTCCTCCAGCTTGCCGGCCAGTTCCGCTTCATTGCGCACCACGCGCATTCCCCGGCCGCCGCCGCCGAAGCTGGCCTTGATGATGATCGGATACCCCACCTCTTTGGCCGCGGCCTTCACCTGCGCCAAATTCGTCAATGCCCGGTCCGTCCCTGGCACGGTCGGCACTTTCGCCTGGACCGCCAGCCGCTTGGCGGCGGTCTTGTCCCCGAACATCTCCAGCATCTTCGGCGTCGGGCCGATGAACGTGATGCCGTTTTTCTCGCACGCCCGCGCCAAATCCGCGTTTTCCGCCAGGAACCCATACCCCGGATGAATCGCATCCACCCCATGCTCCAACGCCACCGCGATGATGGCGTCAATGTTCAAATACCCTTTGACCGGCTCGCCACCCTCCTCCGGGCCGATCAGATAGGCTTCATCCGCCTTGAATCGGTGCAGCGCGAAACGATCCTCATAGGTATAAATCGCCACCGTCTCCAGCCCCAGCTCCGTGGCGGCGCGAAACACTCGAATGGCGATCTCACTTCGGTTGGCTACCAGTAACTTGCGCATGTACGTCTATCCAGGCGGGAGAGCAAATAATTGACAAAATGTCGCCCATCGGCCCCGGCGGGCCTCATCGGCCGCGTTATTGTGGGCCAGCGGGCGCAATTTTCAAGCAATCGACGATTTTCCATCCGGTTCGTGCCAAACCCGCCTCTTTCCTTTACATTGGGAACGCTATGAAAACCAGCATGGAATGGCTAACCGATTTTCTCCCCGGCGAACTGTCCGCATCCGCCGCCGCCGACGCCATGACCAACGGGGGCCTGCCCGTGGAAGTGATTGAACGTCATGGGGATGACACCGTCATCGACATCGAAGTGACCAGCAACCGGGGTGACTGTTTGTCACACCTGGGAGTCGGTCGCGAATTGTCCGCTTTGTTGAACCGGCCATTCAAACCCCTTGAGATTTCGGCCAATGAAACCGGCCCCGCCGCCAATACTTTGACCCGCGTGGATATCGAATCGCCCTTATGCCCCCATTATCAGGCCAGGGTCATCCGCAATGTCAAAGTCGGCCCCAGCCCGCAATGGATGGTTCGGCGGCTGGAGGCGGTGGGGCTGCGGTCGATCAACAACATTGTGGATGTCACGAACTATGTCATGCTGGAGATGGGGCAGCCATTGCATGCGTTTGACTACGACAAATTGGCCGGCCGACGGATTGTTGTTCGCCAGGCCAAAGCGGGTGAAAAGATCACCAGCATCGACGGGCACGAACGCATTCTTCAGCCGGGCATGTTGGTGATCGCCGACGAAAAACGGCCGGTGGCATTGGCCGGCGTCATGGGGGGGCTGGAGACGGAAGTGTCCGCCGCCACAGTGAATGTCCTGCTGGAATCCGCCCGATTCGATCATCTTTCGGTCCGCAACACGGCCCGTACGCTGTCGATGAAAAGTGACAGCTCGTACCGGTTTGAGCGCGGCATCGACCCGGAATTGCCACAACGCGCCAGTCTTCGGGCGGCACAGTTGATTCTGCAAACCGCCGGTGGCGAATTGGCGGCCGGCGTGGCCGAGGCGGGGCAAAGTGGATGTGTGCCCAGGAAATTGACCCTTCGGATGTCGAAACTCAAGCAGGTTCTGGGGATCGAATTGCCGCCGGAGGAGGTGTCGGATGCCCTGAATCGTCTTCAATTGTCGCCCAAACGGGTTGGGGAGGGGTTTGAAGTGGATATTCCCAGTTGGCGGCTGGACTTGAACATCGAGGTGGACCTGGTGGAGGAGGTCGCCCGCGTGGTGGGGTATGACAAGGTTCCGGTTCGGGATGAGATTTCGATTCGGCTGACCCCGCCGGAGCCGGGCCGGGTGACGATGGAATTGATCCGGTCGGTGCTGGTGGCGGGGGGGTATAACGAAGCGGTGACGTTCAGTTGGGTCAGTGATCCGCTGGCCCGTGATTTTGTTCCACCCGAAGCGCACGATCTGTTGAGGGCGGAACACGCTGTGCGCAAGGCCGATGGGCAATTGCGTCCGAGCCTGATTCCGGGCCTTCTGGAAGGGGTTGGACGAAATGAATCGGTCGGGAATCAAAACGTCAGGCTTTATGAGATCGGCGCCACGTTCTGGAGCGATCCGGCCGGGGCGGTGGTTGAACATCAGCGGATCGGGCTGGCGGGGGGGAACGTTCGCCAGCTTCGCGGCACGATTGAGCAACTGCTCGGTCGGCTGAACGCCGGCCGGTCGATCAAAATCTCGCCGGATCGACGGCCGGGTTATGATCCGGGGGCGTGCGGTCGGCTTGAATGGGAAGGGCGGACGATCGGATATCTGGGGTTGGTGGATGCCGGCATCGCAAACAAGCTGGGATTGCGGCAAACGCCGGCCATTGCGGAATTGGAATCGCAGGCGTTATTGGAAGGGGTTCAACACGTGCCGCAATTGCGGGCATTGCCGAAATATCCGGCCGTCCGGCGCGACCTGTCGCTGGTGGTGGATGAGCGGATGCGCTACGAGCAGGTGGAGCAGCTCATTGAAGGAGTGCGTCCGGAGCTGATGGAGGAGTTGGAATACGTCACCACGTATCGAGGCAAGCCGTTGGAAAAGGGGACCAAGAGCATCACCATCACGCTGGTGTTCCGCTCAAATCAGGGAACGCTGACCGGCGAGCAGGTGGAACAGTCGGTGCAAAAAGTGATCGACGCCGCCAAAAGCAGCTTGAACGCAACCGTCCGGGTGTAACGTTCATACGCCGGACGGGGTTAGTTCATGGGATGACAATCCTCACTTGAATTCCAGAGACATCACCTTCCATTGGTCGGATTCCAGATCGACGTGGATTTCGTAGTTTTTGGTGGCGTTGGCGAAGGTGGCTTTTCCCTTCAGGACGCCGCCATCGGTATCGATGGAAATGCTGGTGTTGGTCATGTCCTTGAGGGTTCCCCAGGGTTTCATCGTCCGCATCAGTTGCGCCATGTCTTCCTTATCCATCCTGGAACTGCAAACGGACATGGCGGCGGTGAGATTGCCATCACTGAGGTCTTGAACCACCTGTCGGGCGGCGGCACGGGGTTTTTCGGTGACTTTGGCGGCCGTCCAGAGGGCCAGTCCACCAAAGGCGAAAAAGACCGTCCATCCGATCAGCCCGATGAAACCAAGGATGATCCCGACAACAGCCAGCCCTCTGCCGCCGCCGGCGACCTGTGGGTCGCGTGCCCGGCGAAGCCCCATAAAACCGAGGATGACCGCCAGCAGTCCCATTAAAAACGGGATGCACTGGAACAGTCCGAAAATCAGGCTGAACAGGGCCGAGAGGTTGTTTTTGGCCGGTGGGGGTGGGTTGTAAGGTCCGCCCGGGCCGGATGGAGTCGTGGGTGGATATTGCGGCGGATAAGCGGGGGGAGGGGCCTGTGACATGCGTTCTCCGTTTTATTCCGATCGGGCATTACAGGTAAACAATAACGCTAAAATATTGGAAAGCCGAAGATGGGAGTTGAACCCACAACCCCCGCTTTACGAAAGCGGTGCTCTGCCATTGAGCTACTTCGGCATGGCGATCGTCCGGCATCTTTTGGCCGTCCGTGCCTTTATTTGAGCTTGAATTTTAGCAAGATCCATCGCCTCGGCAAGGCGATGGGCAGGCCGCGATGGCCGGGGTGTATCCCATCCGGCGGGTTAAATTCAAAGGTCCGGAGGTTTGCCGAGGCCGTCGGGGTGGGGTACGATGTTGTTTTCAACCTGACCGGACCTTTAACTGACCGCGCGGAGTTGTTCGACATGCGCCTGATTGAAATTCTCAAGCCTCAGGACATCAAAGTCCCGTTGCAAGCAACCCAGAAGACCGAGGCGATTACGGAGTTGGTCAACCTGCTGGCGGCCAACGGGCAGTTGCTGGATGCCAAAAAAGTGCTGGACGCCGTTCTCGACCGCGAGACGACGCGGACCACCGGCATCGGCAACGGTCTGGCCATTCCCCACGGCAAATCCACCGGCACTTCCAACCTGGTCATGGCCATCGGCAAGGCCGCCACCCCGATCGATTTTCAGGCCATCGACGGCCGGCCGGTGACGTTGATCTGGCTTTTGAGTTCGCCCCCCGACAAGACCGGCCCCCACATTCATGCCCTGGCGCGCATCAGCCGGTTGATGACGATCGATAAATTCCGCCAGCAGCTTTCTTCGGCCGCCACCTCGCAGGAAGTCTTCGACATCATCGCCCAGCAGGAAAACGCGCTGTAAGGCGCGCGGCTCAACCCGCCGCCAGCCCGATGCGCAACCGGCGGAGTTCTTCGCGTTGCAATTCGCCGATGATCCGCGTCAACGTGGCCATCGTCTGGCGGCCTTCCAGGTCATCCTGCATCAACTTGAACCGGATGCCGCTGCGGATGACATCCTGCCGCGGCGTTGACTGAGGCTTGCGCAGTCGGCCTTCCATCAACAGGTCGTGTTCCTGATAACTCAACTGGAGGCGCAGCCGGTCTGCCTCGGTCACCCGCGGAGGGGTTCCATCTTTGCCTTTGATCAGCACGCCCACTCCGCCGATGCTCAAATCCCACAATTCCACGGCCAGTTCCTGCGACGCCATCGGGCGGTCCCGCAGGTGCGTTTTTTCACCGATTCGCCAGACCCGAAGCTTCATCGCCAAATCACCCGTGGCCCGCACTCGATAATTGGCCCGCCGCTGGATCGTCTTCACGCCGTCGGGGTGTTTGAGCAACAGCGCCTCGACGGTGGTCTGTGAATTGATCTGATATTGAGGCAGTTTTCCCAGGATGCGGGTGGTGAAGACGACCTTGGTCTGTCCGTGTTTGAACGAGATGCCGACAAGTTGCTGGCCGATGATCAGGTCGTCAATCAACGCCGATTCGCCCTGTGCGCTCTCGATGGCGAAGCCTTGCCCGGATTCAGACAAAAACCGCGACTTGTAATGTCGCAACATGCCGGCCGAGGGGAGCGACAACACCAACGCGGCATTGCGTGCGATCGCCTCGATTAAATTCTGGTTCTGATCATCCATGGAGCTTTTCCAGCCATTTAACAATATCGGATGATTCATCGGGGAGTGGTTAAATGGGCTTGTCACACCCCATGGTCCGATAATCATCGAAACTGCTATCCTCATTCCCCGTCGATGCTTACAATTCATCCACCATGACCGGCATCGGTTTGATCCTGCTGCTTGCCTCAACCACCACGGCCCCGGCCGCATCGCAACCGGCCACCGCGCCCAGCGCCATCGCCACGTTGCGCAATCAGGTAATGGCCGGCGTGCATCAGCGGCTGGATGGGTTGCCGTTGCTGGGGACGTACACCCGATCCCAGGTGCTGCGGTTGGGGCTGGCGGACCACCAGATCACCGTCCACACCGACCTGCCGGCCACCAAAGGCCAACAACGGATCATCATCAGCGACCTGCCGGGCGTCTGCATGGTCGCGGTCGAACGGGATCAGGCGAACGAGTCCGACCATGGCCCGCTGCGTTCAATCCAGTTCCAGCGATTCGACTTTGGCGAACCGGACATCATATTGCGCGAGACCAGTTTTTCGGCCCTTCCCGGGCGGGTTTCCATCGCCTGTTCGTGGCAGCGGCCGCTGCGCAGCCGGGTGGTGCAGTTGATCGAAAGCGTGCCGTTGTTCATCGACCCCGAAAATCCGCAGTTGCCGGAGGTGTCCTTTTACGTCCAGGAATTTTCCGGCCCGGAAGATCAGGAACAGGAAACCATCCGCCTGCATCTGACCGCGCCGGACCTGCCAACGCTGTCGCGCCGGCATCCCCGCGAGGTGGATGAGTATCTTCGTCCGGCGTTGCGGCAACTGGGCATGGAATCGCTGGTGGCGGTGGATCAGCGGGTGGCGTGGCAGGTTTTCGCGGATCAATGGACGCCCGATCCCCAGATCACGCAAAAGGTGAAGCAGCTCCTGCCGCTGCTGAATTCGCCCGACTATCGCCAGCGCGAGGAGGCCACCCGGCAGTTGCAGCAACTGGGCGTCGCCGGAGCGTTGACGTTGCTGCGCGTGGATCGGGAGGGTTTGACCGAAGAACAAAAAACCCGCATCGACAGCGTCATCGCCGCCTATCAAACCCTCTCGGCCCAGGAAGTGAAGACCCTGCGGGAAGATGTGGGTTTTTTGTTGGATTGCCTGCTGATCGACGATCCGAAATTGCGCAGCGCGGCGTTGCGACAGCTTCGCATCGTCACCGGCCGGCCGATCGAGTTTGATGAACAGGCCGACGCCACCCTGCGTTCGGAACAAGTGGCCAAACTTCGCGGGCAATTGCTTGCGCCTCCCGCCAGTCAGCCCATCGATCCCGAATCCTGAACTTATATTTTTTCACCATGACGACCATCGGCCTGCGAGATTTGAACAAGCGATTCGACCAGACGGTCGCGGTGCGCAACATCAGGTTGCAAATTGAAGCCGGCGAGTTGTTTTTCCTCCTCGGACCCAGTGGATGCGGCAAAAGCACGCTGTTGCGGATGATCGCCGGGCTGATCGAGCCGACGGCCGGCAGAATCCTGTTCAATGATCGCGATGTCACGAGCCTGGGCACCGAACAACGCAACGCGGTGATGTGCTTTCAAAGTTATGCCCTCTGGCCTCACATGACGGTGCGACAGAACGTCGCATTTGGCTTGGATGTCCGCAGGATGGGTCGGGCCGGTCAGGATCAACGGATCGGCGAGGTGTTGCGGATGGTGCAATTGTCCGCGTTGGCCGGCCGCAAACCCAATCAACTGTCCGGCGGCCAGCAACAACGTGTGGCGCTGGCACGGGCGCTGGCGGTTCGGCCGGATTGTTTGCTGTTGGATGAGCCTTTGTCCAATCTCGATGCCCAGCTTCGTCAGGAAATGCGCGGTGAAATTCGTCGGATTTGCAAAAGTGCTGGATTGACAACGATTTACGTCACGCATGACCAGCGTGAAGCGCTCAGCGTGGCCGACCGGATCGGGATTATGCAAAATGGGGAGCTGGTGCAGGTGGGCACGCCGACGGAGCTGTATCATCGGCCGGTCAATTCGTTTGTCGCGGGTTTTATCGGGCAGACCAACCTGATTCCCGGCCGGGTGATCCATCAGGATCAAAACCGCATCACAATCCAATGCGAAATGGGGGAGGTGATGGGGACCGGTTCAGGCCCGATGGGAGCCGGGGATGCGTTGTTGAGCATTCGTCCCGAACAGTTGCGGCTGGCCAAGCCGGATTCCATCGCCACGGCATCGCCGGGGATCAATCGTCTGCGCGGGCGGCTGGTGCAAAGCACGTTTCTGGGCGATTCCAGCGAATACACGGTCGCCGTGGCGGGTCAGAATCTGAAAATTTCGTCGGCTGGACCATTGCGGGATTGGACCGAGGATGTCGCGGTGGAATTTGACCCGGCCGATGCGCTGGTGCTTGAAAATTAGAAAGACCGCCTCCCATGCGCCGATGGATTTTTCTGATTTTGTTCGCCGGGGTGTTGGCGCTGCCATTTGCGTTGCGGGCGTTTCTGGCAAGGCCCAAGCAGATCATCGGGGCCGATGCCTTTCGACTGGTGATCGTCACGCCGAACAATCAGGACATTCGACGGGAATTTTCCGATGCGTTTGATCAATGGCATCGGAGGCACTTCGGCAAATCGGTGCTGATCGACTATCGCACCCCCGGCGGGACCAACGACATCAAACGGCTGCTGGAGACCACCTATCGGGCGTATCTGCGGCCGGATGGGACGTTCTGGGATCAGATGCCGGCCGACATTCACATCGTCTGGGGCGGGGGCGATTATTTTTTTGACCGCGAGTTGAAACGGCTGTTTGTGCGAGAAGGCAAACCGATCAGCATCCTTCAGCCGCTGTCGCTGGACAGGCCGTTGTTGAACCGCGTGTTTCCGGAAGATTCCATCGCGGGGGTCAGGTTGTATGACACCTCCGTTGATTCGGCGGGAAATCCGGTTCCGCAATGGGTCGGCGGTTGCCTCAGCGCGTTTGGCATGGTCTACAATCCCACGCTGTACGATGCGTTGAAATTGCCCGCGCTGCGCACCTGGGCCGACCTGGCCGATCCACGGTTGTCCGGTTTGGTGGCGCTGGCCGATCCAACCCACAGCGGTTCGGTGGCGCTGGCCTACATGATGGTGATCCAGCGGGCGATGGCGGATGAGGAGGCGATTTATCTGCGTCAACGGGGCCTTTCGCACGTCGAGGATAAGAACGACCCGGCGTATCAGGCAGCCCTGTCGCGCGGATGGAAACGCGGCATGGGGCAATTGCTGCTGATCGCGGCCAATGCGCGGTATTTCACTGATTCGGCGTCGCAGGTGCCGACGGACGTGGGGAATGGGGATGCGGCGGCGGGGGTGGCGATTGATTTTTATGCCCGCGTGACCGAGGAATCGGTGGGACCGGATCGCGCCCGCTTTGTCATGCCGCCGGCCGCCAGCGCCATCACGCCCGATCCGGTGGCGATTTTGGCCGGTGTGCGAGGGGAGGCGCGCGAGGTGGCGGGGCATTTTGTGCGTTTTCTTCTCTCTCCCGAAGGGCAGCGGTTGTGGATTCTCAAGGCCGGCGTGCCCGGCGGGCCGGCACATCGATCGTTGCGACGGTCGCCCATTCGTCGGGATGTTTATGCCGATAAGACCCAATGGGCCGATGATGTGGACCTGTTCGCCCTGGCGGGTGGATTTAATCAGCGGGCCGAATGGTTCGGCCTGTTCGCCGACACGCGCACGCTCTGGGCGGCCGCGTGGATCGACAGCCGCGATGCCCTCAAGCGGGCGTATGCCTCCATTTTGGCCGTGAAGGATCAATCCCGGCGCGGGCAGTTGCTGATGGAACTGGCGAATTTGCCCGTTGAACGCGCCGACGTTGAACAACTTGCCCGTCAACGCGCCGAGTTGGAACGGGCCGGCGGCGCCGATGAATGGAAAGCCCGCCAGCGCATCGATTGGGCGAACCGGTTTCGATCCCACTACGAACGGATCATGGCCGAGGCCCGCTCATCGAATGCCCATCACGATTTGCCCAACTGAGCCTCCACCGCCTCCACCACCTTGGGATCATCCGGCTGGGTGCGCGGTGAAAAACGGGCGATCACCCGCCCATCCCGGCCGATCAGAAATTTTTCAAAATTCCA
The DNA here is from genome assembly GCA_020853095.1 of Phycisphaerales bacterium. Taxonomy (GTDB): domain Bacteria; phylum Planctomycetota; class Phycisphaerae; order Tepidisphaerales; family Tepidisphaeraceae; genus JADYZN01. The sequence continues at coordinate 40,273 of JADYZN010000056.1, forward strand.
TGAGATCTCTCCGGCCGGTTGCGGGGCGGTTTGTTGCTGGATCAGGTATTGGTACAACGGCGCGATGTCATCCCCCTTGACGCTGATTTTGGAGAACATCGGAAATTTCACATCATAGGTGGATTGGCAGAATTCCTTGATCTGTTCGTTGTTTCCCGGCTCCTGCTGGCCGAAATTGTTGGCCGGGAAACCCAGGATGACCAGCCCCTGGTCCTTGTATTTCTGGTACATCGCCTCCAACCCCTCGTACTGTGGAGTGTTGCCGCATTTGCTGGCGACGTTCACCATCAGGATCACCTGTCCGTGGTATTTGGACAGATCGACCGGATGGCCGTCGATGTCGTTCATCGTAAAATCAAGGGCGGACCGGGCCGGCTGGGTGGATGGCGCCGGTTCATCGGCCCATGAGGCCACCGCGCTGCCCAGCATCATCAATGCCCCAATCATCACCGCCGCCAACGTCATCGCATGAATCGATCGCATCGCCGTTCTCCTTGGTTGAAAGTTGGCAATATTGTAGGCCGCCACTTTCAGGATTGTAAAATTGGCCTGATTCGTCAGACTACGGGCATGTCATTGTATCCATTGAAATTTCGGCCGAGGCTGGTGGAGAAGATATGGGGAGGTCGCAAATTGCAGACGGTCCTGGGCAAGGAATTGCCCGCGGGGATCAACGTCGGGGAAAGCTGGGAATTGTACGATTTTCCGCCCGGCGTGGTGGACAAGTCCGATGACTGGGTCAGCGCGGTGATCGCCAATGGGCCGCTGGCGGGAAAGACGTTGCATTGGGCCGTTGAGGAGTATGGTCCGCAATTGCTGGGGGATGTTCCGCTGGCGGGGGCGGGGCAGTTTCCGGTGTTGATCAAGTTTCTCGATGCCCGGGAAGACCTTTCCGTGCAGGTGCATCCGGATGAAGCCTATGCCCGCCGGCATCCGGAGGCCCATCTGAAATCCGAGGCGTGGTACGTCGTGCAGCACGATCCGGACAGCCGGTTGCTCAAGGGGCTTATGCCCGCCGTCACCCGTGAACAGTTTCAATCGGCCATCGTAGCCGGCACGGTGGAGCAACTGATCCGGGCGATCACCGTCAAGGAAGGCCAATGCCATTACCTGCCCAGCGGTACGGTGCATGCGCTGGGCGCGGGAATCCTGGCGGCCGAGGTGCAGACCCCCAGCGACACCACGTTTCGGGTGTTTGATTTCAACCGCATCGACGCCCAGACTGGCCGGCCGCGCGGGTTGCACGTGGAACAGGCATTGGAGTGCATCGATTTTTCGCATCCACCCGAACCAACGCAGCCGAGAAGCCACGTTGCGGGGTTTTTTACCACCGTGACCCGCCTGATTCGCTCCCCGTATTTCACGATCGAAAAGGTGCGATTCACCGAAGGGGTGGAACAGTCCGTGCCGTATGATCAGCCGGTGGTCTGGATGTTGCTCGAAGGCAAACTGGAATTGCGGGCAGGAGGGCTGGAGGAGGCCGTGCAGGTCCAGCGCGGCGAAACGGTCCTGCTTCCGGCGCGAATGAAGGATGCGAAAATCAAAACGTTGGCCGAATGTCAGTGGCTGGAAATAACGTTTGGGGGATGAAGGGGATGAAAGGTATGTTGGGAACATGGATTTGCTGTCGGGAACACAATCCGCCTGGCTTGTTGCGATGGCCGGGCCGCCGTTGGAAGCGCTGGAGCTGGTCCCACAGGCCGGCGGGTTGACGATCGGCCGCCATGAGGAGGCGGAGATTCGCCTGCCCGCGGACGCCGAACAGGTGTCTCGTCAACACGCCCGGCTGGAATGTGTCGACGGCCGGTGGCATCTGACGGATTTAAAAAGTCGCTGGGGCACGTTCCTCAACGGGGTGGCGCTGGAACCGGGCCGGTCGATGCCTCTGTCCGATCAGGACATGGTTCGCATCACCCCCTGGACGTTCGGATTTCACACCTCGCGTCCGGCCGGCGGCGTGGATTCGGTCAATGACCTGGCGCAGATGCAAACGATCGTCCGGTCGATCGTCAACGTGCCGGACAAGTCGGCGATGCGACAGGACCGGCTGGCGCTGCTCCTGGAAGCGGCGTCGGCGATTCATTCGGCCGCCGATGAAACCGCGCTGGCGAAAGTGGTGCTGGATGAGGCGTTGCGTGGAACGGGCCTGACCGGAGCGGCCTGGCTGCGGCCGGTGGATGCCGGCGGGCGGGTGCAGGTGATCGCCCAGCGCGGGAAGGGAACCGAGCCGGGCAAGGCGGTCTACAGCCGATCCCTGCTGGCGGCGGCGGCCGCGGGAAACGTCGCCGAATTGTCCGGCGGATCGGGCGTGGCCACCTCCCAAAGCATCGTCCAGATGAACATTTCATCCGCCTTGTGCGTTCCCCTGACGCTGGGGACGGCCATCGCGGCCTATCTGTATCTGGATTCGCGCCAGCGCGGACCGGCCACCCTGCCCGCCGGCGCGAGCGAATTCTGCATGGCACTGGGTCGAATCGCCAGCCTGGCGCTGGCGAACCTCAAACGCCAGGAGATCGAACGCCGACATGCGCTGATCGAGGCTGAATTGTGTGCCGGCGCCGAGGCACAGAAGTGGATTTTGCCTCCACGAACGGGCCGATTCGGACCCTTGAGCTATACCGGCGAAAGCCGCCCCGGAACCTACATGGCGGGGGATTTTTTTGACGTGATCCCGCTGGAAGATGGCCGGCTGGCGGTCGCACTGGGGGATGTGGCCGGCAAGGGGGCCGCCGCCTCGGTCCTGATGACGGCCGCGCAGGGGTTCCTTCATGCGGCGTTGCGACAACACGGCGACCCGGGGCGGGCGGCCAGCGACTTGAATCGCTTCATCCAGCCGCGTTGCCCGCACCACAAGTTCATCACGCTGTGGCTGGGGGTGTTTGATGTCAACCGGATGAAGCTCAATTACGTGGATGCCGGCCATGGATGGGCGTTGCTGTGCCCCGCCGGACACGAAAGCGAACAGCTCAACAGCGGCGGCGGGCTGCCGGTGGGGGTGATGGAGGATACGGTCTACGAGGCACAGGAAATCCCGCTGCCGGCGGCCTCATCCGCCCTGATCGTCAGCGATGGCATGATCGAACAGTTCGGCCCGCCCGACGCCGATGGCACGCGGCATCAATTTGAACTGTCCGGTGTGCGACAATTGACACAAAGCCATTTGCCGCATGAGTTTGTGGATTCGCTGTTCACCGCCATCTACGCCCACGCCGCCTCCACCACCCTGTCGGATGATGCCACGGCGGTCGTGGTGCAATGGTAACGATCGGATGGGCCTACGCTTACACCGTCCAGGTCTCGCTGCCGCGCAGCAGGGCTTGGAGGTCTCCCTTGCCCAGCCGTTGCACCGCCTGTTCGGACTGGCTTCGGACCAGTTGGGCGTAACGTTCCTGATCGACGGCGCGGAAGACGCCCAGCGGTTCGGGGAAGTCCGGATGGCGCATCCGTGAAAGCATGAAGGCCAGGGTGGGGTTGGGGGCCTTTTCATCGTGGATCAGCAGCTCGTCGGCGGGGACATCCTTCACGTTCACGATCTCGGGACGCATCTGGTTCACGCGGATGGCCTTGTCCAGTTCCTTGCCGAAACGCATCGGCTTGCCATGTTCGAGATAGAGCGTGGTGTCGGACTTGGATTGTTTGTCGGTGGCGTAGGAGTACGCCCCGTCGTTGAAGATGTTGCAGTTCTGATAAATCTCGACGAACGCCGACCCCTTGTGATGGGCGGCGCGCTCCAGGACGTATTCCAGGTGCTTGACGTCGATGTCGATCGCGCGGGCCGCGAAACTCGCCTCGGCCGCGATGGCGATGCTGATCGGCCGAACCGGCATGTCCGGCGACCCCATCGGCGTGGACTTGGTCTTTTTGCCATGTTCGCTGGTGGGGGAGTATTGCCCCTTGGTCAGGCCGTAGATGCGGTTGTTGAACAGCAGGATTTTCACGTCCACGTTCCGGCGGATCATGTGAATCAGGTGGTTGCCGCCGATGGACAGGGCATCTCCATCCCCGGTCACCATCCAGACGGTCAGTCCGGGGTTGGCCAGTTTCAATCCCGTCACCAGCGTGGGCGCGCGGCCGTGGATCGAGTGAAACCCGTAAGTGTTCATGTAATAGGGAAATCGGCTCGAGCAGCCGATGCCAGAGATGAAGACGGTCTTGGACCGATCCGCCCCGATCTTGGCCAGCACTTTTTTTGTTTGGGCGAGGATCGCGTAATCCCCGCACCCCGGGCACCAGCGCGGGTCCTGGTCGCTGGCGAAGTCGGAGGCTTTCAAGACGTTGACGGGAGGCGTTGCGATGCTCATGGCTTGCTCTGAAAAATAATGTTCTTCGGACTTTTCAAGTACGGTCTTTGTGTTCGGGACAAATCACCCTTCATCGTCGATCGGCTCGATCCGCGGCGCCGGGCCGTCGTTGACGGTCACCATGTGCCCGTCGAGATTGCCCCGCAACAGCGCGTGCACGCCGCGGGTGATCTCCGAAATCGTGAACGGCTGGCCGCGCACCTTGTTCAATCCCTGCACATCCACCAGGAATTTCGCCCGCAGCAGCATCCGCAACTGTCCGAGGTTCATCTCCGGCGACAGGATGTGCTTGAAGCGTTTCATCATCTCGCCAAGCTGTTCGGGCAGCGGATTGAGATAGCGGATCTGGCACGAGGCGACTGACACGCCCTCCTCGACCAGTTGCTGCACGGCCGCGCGGATCGCGCCATAGGTGCTGCCCCATCCGACCAGCAGCACGTCACCGCTTTGCGGGCCGTTCCACAGATACGCCGGCCCGGCCGGTTTGATCTCGGCCACCTTTTGCGCCCGCAGGTGGATCATCCGCTCGTGGTTGGCCGGGTCGTAGCTGACGTTGCCGGTGACATCCTGCTTTTCCAGGCCGCCGATGCGGTGTTCCAACCCCGGCGTTCCCGGCAGCGCCCAGGGCCTGGCCCCATCCTCGTTGCGCTGATAGGGCATGAACCCCGCCTCATCGTTGGCGGCCGTGGGGTGATGAATCGTGATCTTCGGCAGCTTGTCCACCTCCGGGACAAGCCAGGGCTCGGCGCCGTTGGCGATGTACCCATCGCTCAAAAACAGCACCGGCGTCATGTATCGGGTCGCGATCGTGAACGCCTCGACCATCGCCGAAAAGCAGTCCGATGCGGAAGTCGCCGCCAGGATCGGCACCGGGCACTCGCCGTTGCGGCCGAACATCGCCTGCAACAGGTCCGCCTGTTCGGTTTTGGTGGGCAGACCCGTCGATGGGCCGCCCCGTTGAACGTCCACGATCACCACCGGCAGCTCGGTCATCACCGCCAGGCCAATCGCCTCCCCTTTGAGCGCCAATCCCGGCCCGCTGGTTCCGGTCGCCGCCAAGGCCCCGCCGAACGCCACGCCGATGGCCGCCCCCATCGCGGCGATTTCATCCTCCGCCTGGAACGTCATCACGCCGAAATTCTTCTGCGCGGACAATTCGTGCAGGATGTCGCTGGCCGGCGTGATCGGGTAGCTGCAATAGATCAATTCCTTCCCCGCCAGGTGGGCCGCCGCCACCATTCCCAGCGCCACCGCCTCGTTGCCGGTGATCTTGCGATACAGCCCCGAAGCGAGTTTGGCCTTGGGAACTTCGTAATGCTCCTGGAACAGCTCCGTGGTGATGCCGAAATTGTATCCGGCCCGCAGCGCCTTGGTGTTGGCCGTCGCCACCTGCGGCTTTTTCGCGAACTTTTTGTTGATGTACCCCAGCGTCGCATCCAGCGGCCGGCCGTACAGCCAATAGACCAGCCCCAGCGCGAACATGTTCTTGCAACGGTCGGTGTCCTTGGCCCCCAGCCCCGTGTCGGCCGTCGCGGCCGCGTTGAGCTTGTCGATCGGAACCTTCACCAGCCGATACCGCCCCAGCGACCCATCCTCCAGGGGGTTGGCGGTGTACTGGGCCTTCTTCAGGTCCACCGCGGTGAACGAGTCCTCGTTGACGATGACGATTCCGCCGGTCTTGACCGACTTCAGGTTCGTCCGCAGCGCCGCCGGATTCATCGCCACCAGCGCATCGACCTCGTCGCCGGGGGTGAAAATGTCGTTGCTGGAAAAATGAATCTGGTATCCGCTGACGCCCGCCAGCGTGCCGGCCGGGGCGCGAATCTCAGCGGGATAATCGGGCAGCGTGCTGATGTCGTTGCCCAGCAGCGCCGAGGTGTCGGTGAATTGCGTCCCCGCCAACTGCATCCCGTCGCCCGAATCGCCCGCGAAACGGATCGTCACCGCGGGCAGGCTCTTTCTTGGCTTGGTTGAAATATCGGACGAACTCGACGACCCATCCGGACCGGCCGGCTCCGTTGCGATGCTCATGGCTCCAACTTCTGCGCCGATGGCGCACTGCCTGTGAACGCGGTGGAAAAAAGAAAACTCCCCAGGAGCCGATGCGCCCGGCTCCATCGTTGCCACCGCTTCACAGGATCACTTAAGTGTATGTCTTCCAATCCGCCCGGTCCAGTTCGATCACCCTTTAATTGCCACGGGTTTCCCCCATTTCCCCCTCTCCCGGTACACCGGGGGAGGGTTGGGGTGGCGGCGGGCGGGTGATGAGGAACGTTCGCTCAATTTTCCCGGAACACCTCATCCACCGTCGTGGTCACGGTGTTCATGGCCGTCGCCGAGACCTTGGGGTCCTGGATGGTGCCCCGAACGTGGATTTGCAACAGTTCGTGGCGGGCGCCTTCGATCAAATCCTGGATGAACGGAAGCCGCGGCCAGTTGGGGTTGTCGGTGGTGAAGACCAGTTCCACCTTGCGGGTGTTGAAATCCAGCGAGCCGGATCCCTGCATCACCATGTTGGAGGAGCGCAGCGAGATGTTCTCAAACGTCACGGTCTGCCCCTGCACCATGTATCGCGTCGTCGCCTCGGTGAACGGGCTGCTGATCGGCAGCGACAGGTTGGCGATCTGCAACAACCCCAGCACCACCGGGATGCGATACATGTTCTTGCCGCCGACCAGCACATCCCCCCGGCCGCGCCGCGATGCGGGGTCATCCCAGTTGCCTTCCAGGTCCAGCGATGCGCTGAGCTGGCCTTTAAGTTCCGGCTCACGCTCGCCGGCCAGTTCCGCGACCGAGGCGTTGCGCAATAAAATCGACATCGCATAGCTGGATGGGCCATCCTCCGGAAACGCCACCTCCACCTGTCCGGCCATGTCGCCGCCGGCCAGGTCCGCCCGCATCTTCCCCAGCCGCACCCTGGGCTCATCGGCGGATTTGTCGATTTGTGCGTGGAAGTTGCCGCTGGATCGGCCGGCGATTTTCAGTTTCGGCAAATTCGCCTCCCCGTGCAATTCGGCCAGTTTTCCCTGTCGCACCGTGCCGTTGAGATCGATGCCCCCCTCCACGTCACTCATCGACATCCCCACGTTGAGCTGGCTCTGGTTCAACGTCAATTTGACGGCGAAATCAATGTCCGCGTCGGGCGTGCCGTTTTGCTGGTAGATCAGTTTGTCAAACGCGAACGACAGCTTTCCACCGACTTTCAGGTTGTCGAACAGCGTTGCGATGGATTTGGGCAGTGCCTCTTGAAACTCCTGGTCCACCGGCAGATCGTCGGCCGCCAGTTTCAAATCCCACATCGCGTTGTCGCCGAGTTTGCCCGTGCCGCTGAATCGAACCACCGCATTGCCGTGCCGCGCGGTCATCTCCTTCAACAACACCTTGTCGGCCAGCAGCGTGATCGTCCCTTTCAGGTCTTCCAGGCGATAGGGCAGCACGCTGGGCGTGATGGACAGTTGACGCGGGTGCAGCGTGACTTCAAAACCCGCCGTCGAGGCCTCCTCCGCCGGCGCGGTGGTCGATGGCGCGAATCGTCCGCTGTAATTGATTTCCGCATCCACCGTCCCCTGTGGGTTGACCTGATCCCAGCCCGCCTGCGCTGTCGCCGGCAGCAGTTTGTACAACGCCGAATCCAGCAGCAACCCGGCCGCCGAGGCATTCAGCGCCACCCGCGGGATGTTGTCTTCCCATGAGATCGAGCCGCGTGTTTTGACCTGCGACTCGCCGCGCTGACCGATCAATTCCTTGATTCCCAGCCGTCCGGGCGTCAGCACCATCTCGCCCGACAAATTGCTGACCGCGAACGTTCCCTCCACCGGCCAGATCGAACCTTCGCGCAGATGGATGTTCAAATCCAGTCCCAGGTGGTCGATCTCGCCGCCCGATCCCATTGGCCGCGTGGTCGGGCCGGCCGCCGACGGGTCGGCGAACACCCGTCCCTCAATGTCCAGTTTCCCCTGCAACCCGATCTTTTGCAGCCATTGCCGCCGGTCGGCCGGCAGGGCGTCGAGCAGTTGCTGGTCGATCGGGACGTTGGTGGCCTTGACGATCAAATCCGGCGTCGCCGGCCCGCCACGGTCGAAATTCACCCGCCCATTGAGCGACAAACTCGCATCCCCCCGATGCATCGTAGCATCGACGATTCGCACGTACCCTTCGCGCACCTGCAATGTCGCCTTGACGTGTTCCATCGGATACGGAAACGCCACCAGCGCGCCGCTGGCATCGTCGAGGTTGATGTCGGTGTTGATCGTCCAGTGCGTGCGATACCCTTCGGGGCGGGTGACATCGCACAAAAAACTGCCGCGAAAAATGGGATATTCACCCTTCCCATCCGGGTCCAACAGCCGCAGGGCTTCCTGGGTTTCCGGCGGAAACGCCGCCCGCAGCAGCGGTTCCGACGAGATGTCCTTCCCCTCCACCGTCACCTTCACGCCGGCCGTCGGGCCAAAAGGTGTGATGTGCCCGTTGACGAAAATGTAACAATTCTGGTTTGGACCTCCTTCGGCGCCCCGGCCGCGCAGGTCCTGGATGTCCAGCCGTTCGCGCCCCGTGGCCGGATCGGTCCCGATGACGATCCTCCCCGTCGCGTTGCGAACCGGGTAGGGAAAATGATCGAAGATGAACTTCCCATCCACGATTTGAATTTCGCCCGTGACCCGCGGCGTGGCGCCGGCCTTGTCGCGATTGAGTTCAATCCAGATCCGGCACGTCCCCTCCGGCCGGAATCGATCGTACACCTCGCGAACCTGCGGCGGCATCGAATTCACGTAACGCGGCGAATGCGGGATGAATATGTTTTCCGTCTGCGGGGATGATATCTGAAAATACGCCGCCGCATCCGGCGAATACCCTTCGATCCGCCCGCGACCGGCAAAGGCGTTGGTCTCCAACCGACCCGACACCTGTTTGATCTCGATCCCATCCTGCGTGAAGATGAACGTCCCCGACACCCGTTCAACCTTGATCGGCGGCGGATGAAACATCACGCCAAACGTGTCCACAAAGCCGCCGCCGTTGAATCCTCCCCGCTCAAACAGCTTCAACGTCCCGCGGATGGAGGCGATGCGCTGGTTTTCCTCGCGGCTGTTCCATTCATCCGGGCGCACCGCCAGCGTCACCCCGTCCAGGTCGGTCTCGACTCGAAACGTCGCATTCCTCCCGTTTCGCGGCGGGATGAACGACAATTCCGGAATGTCCACCCGTCCTTCCAGTTCGTGCTGTTCCCACCACTTGCGCACCTGCGCCGGCAGCAGCGACCGGATGTCCGGCCCGAATTTGAATTTCTCCAACCGAAGATTCACCTGCCCCGTGTTCAACACCACCGACCCGCTCACCACCGGCCCGATCCCCTCGGATTCCCCCCGGCTTTGCAATTCAAAATTGTACCGGCTGGTTTCCGACCCCGGCCACAACCGCCCCTCAATCGCCATCGACCCGCGAGGAATGAATTTGCCATCGCGGATTTCGCTGTAATCAAACTGCGCGTTGCGCAGCAGAATCTCCGGCGGCCGAATCGATTGTCCATCGCCCGAAGGCAAACTCGTCGGCGTTGCATCCTCCCGCACCAGCCTCTGATAATTCCACCGGCCGGTGTCCAGGTTTTCCGTCAGCCGAACGTGTGGGTCGATCGCGACGATCTGCGTGGCGTCCAACCTCCCCTTGAGCATCGAACGTGGGTTGTATTTGATCAAAAACGTGTCGGCGGTGAAGATCACCGAATCTTCGCTGGTGGATTGATCCACCCGCACCGTGACATCCTCCAGCCTCAACCCTTCAAAAATCGACAACCGCGCCGACCCCACCATCACCGGCCCACCGAGCACCTTGGACAGATAACTCTCGGCCATGGCACGCACCCGATTGGAATCGGTGATGTACCAATACCCCCCGATGATCGCGGCCAGCAACAACAGCAGACACAACATCCCCCATCGGCGCATCCCGCACAACCTGGGCTGAAATGGATGGCCCGGCCGCCAGGGACGGTCAAACAGGCGGTCGGGTTGAGTGGCCGATCGGTGCATTCGTCAACGTCGATTCAATCCATCTTCGTCCGTCGAACCATCGCACAGACGGCCAATATCGCCATGGGCGGCTCGACCGGCACCCGATATCGCAACGAACCCACGGACATAGCATGAACAACTGTAAAATATATCGCCGGAATCAGCACAAACACTTTCGCCGATCGCCTCAGCGATTTGCTCCCCAATCCAATCAAGACCAGCAGATCAAACGGGATACTGTAACACAACGCCGCGGCGACATATAAACTATTGCCGCCAAACTGTTTACTGAGCGGCAACGGGCTCCATGTGCGGGCGATTTTGCTCGCGCCCAATTCCACCGACCGCCACGGATGCGTTGTCGCGTACCGCCATGCCAAATCCTGCAAATATCGCGAGCGTTGAACCTCCCCCATCCGTTTCAAATCGGCGTCCGCGAACCCCTCTAAAAACCGTTGATCGCTTCCGCCGGTGGCTTGAGGATTGAATCCATCATATGCCGTGATGCCACTATTGGTTGTGGTCCAAACCCAATGGCCCAATATACGGTGGTTGCGAATCGCCCATGGCAGAAACATCGCCACCAAAAAACCGACATTGACGGCCGATAAAATCACCGATCGCCGCACAAATGAGTACGCCTCGGTCGTTGGCCGGTTCAGCCAACAAGCCCCCAGCGGCAGCAGAATCGGCAGCAGCATCGCCGAGGGTCGAACCATCACCGCCAATCCCATGATGAACCCACCCACAAGGACAACCCATGCGCGCGATGGTTTGCCCGCAGCCACCGCCGCGACATAAATGCTCCAGGCGAGCAAGGTTGTGAAAAGTGTCTCGGAAAGGATCAGTCCGCTGAAATAAATCAAAAATGGATTGACCGCCACCACCCCCGCACCCAGCAGGCTCAACCATGGTTTGGCGGGAATCATCCTCCTGCCCAATAGAAAAATCGCCAGGATGGTCGAGGTGTCGAGCAATGCCTGCGCCACCCGGATGATCATCACGTTGGCGCCACAGAGCGCGACAAACATCGGATAACCCGGCGTGCGATAGGCATAAATCGTCTGATCAAATCGATGATCGAAGAAATATAAGCCTTGATGCTCCAACAAGTTGCGACCAAGCGACAGATATTCCATCTGGTCCGGAAGGTTGATCAGCAACCTTTCATCGGCGCTTTGATGCCAAGCCCAACCCAGTCGGATGCCCAAAGCGGCGATTAGGATGACAAGCAGGGACGCACCAGCCCGGTTCATGGCCGATGAGCCTACACGAGCATAAACATTTCGCCAGAACAAAAACAAAATAAGAGTTCCCAATCCGAATGGGACGATGTACAATATAAGAGGTGTGCCGGGGCCGGCATTCCGACCCATCGGTTCACATCACGTCCAAAGTTGTAGGTCAATTCAACGGTCAGGAGGTGTTGTATGAACAGCACAACCCGCGACGAACTCGACACTCCCGATGTTCAGCGTGTCTCCAGCCCGCAATCAATCAACCTGAGCGACAGCGTGGTGGCATTGCCCACCAAGGTCTGCTGTGTCTGCGGCGAAAACGTCGCCGGCAAGCCGCGCATGAAAGACCATTCCGGCCGGTACTGGTGCTACGAATGCGGCATGGCCGATCAGCAGAAAAAGCACAACAGCACCCTCAATGGAACCATCGTCAGCACGGTTCCGGAGCTGGCCTGCCCCGACTGCGGCAAGATGTTCCCCCAGACGAAGTTGCTGACCCACGAAAGCCTTCAGTTGTGCGAACCCTGCATCACCAAGCGCAAAGCCGCCGCCAAACGCGAGGCGGTCCGCATCGCCGCCGCGCAGGCCGAGGCCGAGGAACTGGCCCATAAACAGCGTTTTTATCTGCTGATCGGCGGCGCGGTGGCGGCGATCCTGGTTCTGTTTTTCCTGATCCGCGCCCTGATTTTGTAAGTTTTCCGGCCGCCGGGTGCTCACGCACGGGGGGATTTTATGGTATAGATCGCCGCGCACCATGGCGCGGGACACACTGGATATTCGCGTACAAAAGGCCGATGCCCTTGTGGCGGCGTTGCGCGCCGATCCAACCCTGGCCCGGGCGATGCAGCGCTGGCGGGCCGATGCATCAGCGCTGCGGTTTCACCTGCGGCACCGAGCCACCGTCAAGCCGGTGATCGTCGTCCTCGGCGGCACGGGAACCGGCAAAAGCACCGTGGTCAACCGCCTGATGGGCAAGGAAGTTTCCGCCACCAGTTATCGCAGAACCTTCACCTCCGGCGCGGTGGCGGCGGTGCGGGCATCGACCGACGTGCCGGCCGGCTGGCTGGGGGTGGATCACAAAATCGCCGAACAAATCCCATCGGCCGGACAGGGCGAAGCGCTGGTCATCGCGCCGGCCGAGACGGAACTGACCGATCAGATCGTGCTGGTGGACACGCCCGACGTCGATGGCGACCAACCCATGCACCACGAGCAGGCCGATCGCGCGTTTCGATGGGCGCAGGGGGTCGTGTTCGTCGTCACGCCTGAAAAATATCAGATGACCGAACTGCTGGCCTATTATCGCCTCGCCCGGCGATACGCGGTGGGTTCGTTGTTTGTCATGAACAAGTGCGAAGAATCCGCGGTGCTGGATGATTATGCCCAGCAATTGTCCGGGCGGGGTTGGGAGGAACCAAGGATATTCGCCATCGCGCGTGATGATGCGGCCTATGAGCCGCCGATCGAGGCCAATCTGTCCTCATTGCGCCAGGCGTTGTCCGATCCGGCATGGAAACAACCTCCTCAAACCGAAGGGATCAACCATCGGGCGGCCGACCTGGCCGGGCGGTTGCAGGATCAAATCATCGCCCCGTTGCGCCAGATGCGCACCGAAGCGCAACACCTCATGCAGTCGCTGCAACGATTGATCACCCCGGAACCGGGCGTGGATGTCAATCCGGTCACGCAGCAATTGCAGCGACGATTGCAGCAGCGCAGCGTGTTGTATCTGATGGGGCCGCAGCGCGTGTTGGATCGCGTGCGACAGGTTCCGGGGTTGCTCGCCCGGTTGCCGCGAACGGCGTGGGATTTGGTCATTCGTGGCGAAAAACCGAACCTGGACGATCCGACCCTGCCGGCCGATTCACGGGGTGTGCCGGATTTCGCGGCCATCCTGACCGATCAATTCAAAATCCTGCACAGCCGGATGGACGATCTGATCCGCTCCAATGCCACCGGCCAGCGCTGGATCGACCAGCAGGAATCGACCTATCGTCAGGCATTGTTGCCAACCGAACAGGCGGGGGCCATCGCGCAGGAGGAACTGGCGGAGCTTAAACAGTGGCTGGAACAGCGTTGGAACGCCACGCCGCGCGACACGGCCGTGCTGATGAAGCTCATCAAACACCTTCCCGGCGGAAAAAAACTGGCCCAGTGGTCCGAGGCCGCTCCCTATCTGCTGGCGATCGTCGTGGCGACCCATCACGCATTTTTCGGGCACATCGACCTGATGATCCTCGGCGGCTGGACGCTGGCCACCTGGCTGACCGAGCGGCTGAGCAATGAAGTGGCCGCCCGCACCCGCAAGGCCAATGCCCGCATCGCCGCGCGGTTCGCGGAGTTGGCACAGCGGCAGATCGATCGGGCGTGCGACTGGATCGACAGCCGTGTTCCATGCGAAAACGATTTGAACCAGTTGCAACAGTCGGCCGAGGAGATGCAGCCATGAGCCAACCCAATCCAACATCCGTCGATTCGCTGATGGAACTGGTCAGGGAGACCATGGCGCTGACCGGCGCGCAGCGCCCTGAAATGGCCCGCGATGATGCGCCGGTGCTGCGGGATGACGCCCTGCGTGCGGAACGTTTTTATCTGGTTGGCCTGATCGGCGGCAAGGAAGTCGGCAAAAGCGCCCTGGTCAACGCATTGGTCGGCCAGCCCATCACCGAACAAACCAGCCATGGCCCCGGCACGCAGCAGGCCATCGCGTATGCGCATCAGGATCAACTCGATCCGTTGCGGGAGCTATTGGAACAGGAAGTCCCCGGCCAGTATCGGCTGGTTCCGCACGCGATCGAATCGCTGCGGCAGCAGGTGCTCGTGGACCTGCCCGACATCGACAGCCACTGGCAGCAGCACGTTGAGGTCACCCGCCGGATGCTGCGGCACATGCTATTCCCCATCTGGGTGCAAAGCGTCGAAAAATACGCCGACCAGCAGCCGCGCGAGATGCTTAAAAAAGTATCGGCCGGCAACGCGCCGGACAATTTTCTGTTCGTGCTGAACAAGGCCGACCAGGTGGTCGCCCGCGAAGGCCCTGCCGCCGCCGAAGAATTGCGGGAGGATTACGCCCGGCGATTGGCAAACGTGCTGTCGTTGCACGCGACGCCGCGCGTCTGGCTGGTCAGCGCCGCGCAACCCCAGGGGTTTGACCTGCCGGAATTGCGACAAACGCTCTCCCGGCAAAAATCGCAACAGGCGGTGAACCAGTCCGTGCGGCGGGCCGGCCGCCAGCGCGGGTTGACGGTGCTCGACTGGCTGGACCATCAGGATTTGCCCGGCCGGTTGAAACGAATGGAACGCCTCGAGGTCGACGCCCAGGAACAGGTCGCCGACCGGCTTGGGCGAATCGTGCTGGAGGAGGCCGTGCCGTCGATCCTGGAGGATCCGGCCCATCGCATGGCCCTGGTGGATGAATGCCAGCAACGGCGGATGAAACGATGGCCGATCGTCGGGATCGTTCACACGGTCCTGTCGCCGGTGGTGGGGGCGTGGCGCAGAAGGCTTGCCATTTCACAGCAGCAGGGGCTGAGCGGCCCCGAAGCGCTGGTGGGGCAGTATCTTCACGAAGGGGGCCGGGATTTGTCATCCGCCGTGCAGACGACCTTCGCCCATCTCCAGCAATCGGCGCCGGCCATCGGCGAATTGTATCGTCATCACAAGCTCTGGGAATCGGCCTGGGCCGATGCGAGTGTCGCCGACCTGCGTCGATCGCTGGCCGCCGTCGTGCAGCGACAACGGCAGGTGTTGGCCGACCGCGTCGGCGCCCGCGACAACGTCATCGCCGCGTTCCTGCGAAGCATCCTGACGTGGGGGGCGCTGCTCTGGTTCCCGATCGTGCAACCGGTTCTGGAAGCGGTCCTGCACGACTGGCAGGATGGCTCGGTCACGCACGTGGGATTGCTGGTGGTGCGAATCCTGGGCGTGACGTTCCTGCTGCAAAACGCCTCGTTCCTGCTGCTCTGGTTCTTCGTCCTCTGGGCATACATCCGCTGGGACACCCAACGCAAAGTGGACAAACAACTCCAGCGCCTGCGCAACGCCGCCGAGGCCGACCCATCCACCAACCTGACCGCCGCCGCCGCCGGCTGGCTGACCGGCTTGACCGAACCGATCCACCAGGCCCAAAACCGGCTGGGGCGGTTAATGGAACGAATCACCCATTTCCGCGATTCCTTGGCGGCATGATGTCAATGTCGCGGCGGGGCGTGTTGGAGATGGGACATTCACAACAGATACCGCGCCCGGTTGACGGCCCATTGGATGAGCCGGTCGCGGATGGGGCGTTTGCGCCATTCGGAGGGGAGCATCCGTTTGGCGTACGACACATCGTTCTCAAACAGGTCGTTCATCTGCCGGCCAAATTCATCCGAACGGATCAGCGCTGAAATCTCAAGGTTGTATTCGATGCTGCGATAGTCCAGATTGGCCGATCCCATCACCGCCAGTTCCGAATCGATCACCAGCGTCTTGGCGTGCAGCACCACGCTTTGCCGTTCGTAAATCTCAACTCCGGCGTTCATCAACGTTTCATAAAACGACCGCGCCGCCCAGATCAGGATCGGCACATCGCCCCTGGCTGGCAACATCAATCGTACCCGCACGCCGCGCTTCGCCGCACGGCACAATTCATTGATCAGCAGGTCGGAAGGGGCGAAATAGGCCATCGTCAGTTCGATGCTTTTTTGCGCGCCATGCAGCAATTTCTGGAAAAATTCCGCCAACGGGCTGGAAACCGTCGGCACCGAGGCCAGGATTCCGAAATCGGCGTCGGTTTGCATCTCCGGCAGGTCGAACGCCCCATGATAACCCGCCTTGGTTCCCGCCCAGGTCGGCCGGCGCGACCGCGGACGGCCCGCCTGCCGGCCGGCGGAACGTCGATATTCCTGGTGGATCGCCGCCGGTACGGTCGATCCGAGATTAAAAATATATTCCGCCTTGCCGATCCGCCCGCCGGTGGAAACATAATGCCACGACTTCGCGAAAGAATGTAAAAACCGCCGCGCCGCAGGCCCGACGATGCCGATGGCGTTGTCACGCCAGAATTCGCAGCAATCCCGATCCGATGGCACGATCCATGAACCGGCGTATTCCGAGCCGATGTTCAATCCACCCATGCCGACGATGTTGTCATCGATCACCAGCAGCTTGCGGTGGTTGCGGTTGAACGGCCGCCATCCAAACCGGTTTTCCCATGGACGGATCGGATGAAACGCCTGCAAATGAATCCCCGCATCGCGCATCTGTTGAAACATCGCCCGATCCGAACCGAGCGATCCGAACGAGTCATAAATCAGGTAGACCTCGACCCCCTGTCGGGACTTGTGACAAAGCAAATCGGCAAACGCCCGGCCGGTGTGATCGCTGGCAAAGATGTATACTTCCAGACAGATGCGGAATTTGGCCTGCGCGATCGCCTCAAAGGCCGCCCGCAAGGCCTCGCCATCCTTATAAAGCTGCACGCGCGACCCATCCCGCAGACAGGCCGGCCGAGGGACCACCCACCCATCATCATCGCTGCCCGGCTCGATGTTGACCCCGCTTGACGTCCCGACCCGGCGGGGGGTGTCGGCGGCATGTTCAGCCAAATTGGGCTTGAACGCCCGGGCGATGGCGAAATCTTCGGCATCGGATACCCGCATGGGGGACATGGTAGCCCGACGGGCATGATCCGGGCCAGTGAATTTGCGCCAAAAGCGGGCCGGACCGTTCTTTTTTTCAAATCATCCCTCTCCGGATCGTTTTTTACGCCTTTTGCGCTTGGCATTTGCGAATCAGATGACTAATTTATGACATTCTTTTTAAGGGATGTGCCCGTGGCAATGCGAGAATCCAGCACCAAGCTGATCTACGACTTCCATTCGATGTTTTACGATGCCACCTTCGGGCGGCTGGTCAAACGCCGGATCGCCCGCGCCTTGTCCCACATGAACATAACCGACAGCGACCGGATTCTGGACCTGGGCATCGGGACGGGGGCGTCGTTGAATTTTTATCCCCGACGCGGCAAGGTGTTCGGCGTGGATTTGTCCAGCGGGATGCTTCGCGAATGCCGCAAGAAAATCCGCGAAAACGGGTTGGACCATGCCGTGGTCTTTCAGGGTGATGCCCTGCGGCTTCCCTTCGCCGACAGCACCTTTGATCATATTTTCATCAGCCACGTCATCAGCGTGGTCAGCGATCCGTATCGCCTGATCAGCGAGGCCCAGCGCGTGGCCAAGCCCAATGCCCGCATCGTCATTTTGAACCATTTTCAGTCCACCAACCGGTTTGTCGCATTGTTGGAAAAGTGGCTTTGCCCCCTCTGCACCCGACTGGGCTGGCGCAGCGATCTGCCCTTGCAGGACCTGGTTCGTCGGACCGGCGTGGAGATCGACTACCGCTACAAGCTCGAAAGCATCGACCTGTGGGAGACGGTGGTCATCACCAACACCAAGTCGGCCGTGATCACCCCCAGTGCGCCGCTGGCGGCCTGATTGCTGGCGGACCGACTATAAGCACATATTCCATATGTACTTACGTCAAATCCGCAAGACAATCGTTTTTAATTGAAACTGAGTCTCATTGTGCTATAATCCATCGTCGGTGCGGAATGATCCGTGCCGTGGAGATGAGTTCACATGCAGAAATTCTGCACGGCCGCATCCTGTCAGCAGTGTGATGATCCCCGCACCTGCACCTTGAACCGCCTGGGCATCGGGTGCTGTGGGCAGGTGCATTCGGTGGGGGGAGACATGGACCTGCGTCGCCGCCTGCTGGAGATGGGGTTCTGCAACGGCGCCAGCGTGGAAGTGATTCGTCGGGCGCCGCTGGGTGATCCGATCGAATTTCGCCTGCGCGGCTATCATTTGTCGTTGCGGGATGAGCAGGCTCGGTTTGTGAATATTCTTCCCGCCTCGCGGTCGTAAGTTCCCATTTGTGCCGTGAAGGAATCACTGGGAGTTCAGCACTGGGCTGGATATGTCCTCCTGTTGCGAAAAACCCGAAACCACGGTCGCCAAGGCAACGTTCACCATCGCCTTGGCGGGCAATCCCAATAGCGGCAAAACCACCCTTTTCAATGCACTGACCGGCCTGCGGCAAAAAGTCGCCAACTATCCCGGCGTGACGGTCGAAAAAAAGACCGGCCGATGCAAACTTCCCACCGGCCAATGGATCAACGTCATCGACCTGCCGGGGACGTACAGCCTGATCAGCCGATCGCCCGATGAGCAGGTGGCGATGGAGGTGTTGCGCGGCCTGCGTCCCGACACCCCCGCGCCCGATGCGGTGGTGGTGGTGGTCGATGCCAGCAATTTGCAGCGAAACCTCTACCTGGTCAGCCAGTTGATCGAGCTGGGCCGGCCGATGGTGGTGGCGTTGAACATGATGGACCTGGCCGAACAGCGCGGCAAGCCGGTTTCGGCCGAGGCGTTGTCCCATGAGCTGGGCGTGCCGGTGGTGCCGGTGGTGGGGCATCAGCGCAAGGGGATCGAGCAACTGAAGCAAGCCTTGGCGCACGCGAAGGTGGCGCCGATGCCCGATTGGCCGCTGCCGGACGCGATGAAGGAGGAATTGATGCTGGTCGGGGGAGGGCTGGCGATTTTGCACAGTGGCGGGGAAGGGCAGGAGCCATGCGAATTCAAAGCCGCCCTGGGATTGAACGATGCAGCGCATCCTCATCCGCTGCCGCCGGTTTCGCAGCGGGTGAATTTGCCGTGCGATGAGGCGGGGCGGTGTCTGGACCGGTATCAGGCCATCGCCGAACGCCTGTTGATCGGCGACCGTGCGGGCGACCTGCTCCCTTTGTCGCAACAGGAGCCGGTGTCGTCGCTGTTGAATTCCGCCGCCGGAAGGATGAGTCAGTTGGGCATCGAACCGATGCAGGCGGACATCGAGGCGCACTACCGCTGGATCGAGCAGATCAGCGGCAGGGCATTGGCCGGGTCGGATGGGCCGGCCGCCGCCGCGGATTCGGACTCCCAAAGGCCCCCCTCATGGTCCGAGCGGATCGACGCGATTTTCATTCACAAGTTCTGGGGTTTGCTGATCTTCGCGGCGATCATGGGGACGTTGTTTGTCAGCATCTTCTGGCTGGCGCAACCGGTGATGGATGGCATCGATGGCGGCGTCAGTTGGCTGGGAGCCGAAGTGGCAGGCCGGCTTCCCGATGGGCCGGTGCGAGATCTGGTCAACGATGGGATTTTCGCCGGCGTCGGCGCGGTGGTGGTCTTTGTGCCGCAGATCGCGCTGCTCTTTTTCTTTTTGTCGATCCTGGAAGACAGCGGGTATCTCGCCCGCGCCGCCTTTTTGATGGATCGCCTGCTGGCCAAGGTGGGCCTGCACGGCAAAAGTTTCATTCCGCTGCTCAGCAGCTTCGCCTGTGCGATTCCCGGCATCATGGCGACGCGGACGATCGAAAACCGCAAGGATCGGCTGGCGACCATCTTCGTCGCCCCGTTTATGAGCTGCAGCGCCCGCCTGCCGGTCTATACGCTGCTGATCGGGACTTTTTTCGCCGCCTACGGGCCATTCAAACAGGCCGGCATCATGCTGGCGCTGTACGCCCTGGGGATCGTCGCGGCGGCCGGGACGGCCTGGATTTTCAAACGCTCCATGCTCAAAGGTCCCAAGCCCGCCTTCATTCTCGAACTGCCCAGTTACAAGATGCCCCAGGCCTCGCAGGTGGCCCGCAGCGTCTACTCCAACACCAAGGCGTTTTTGACCAAGGCCGGCACGACGATCTTCTGCCTGAGCGTCATCTTGTGGGCGATGATGTATTACCCGCGCATGTCCTCATCGCAGATTGAACAGGTTCAACAGCAGGCGTCGATCCACAACCAGGAGGTTGAATCGGCCGTCGCCGGCGAACAGTTGCGTTACAGCGTGGCCGGCCGGTTCGGACATCTGATCGAACCGGCGATCCGCCCGCTGGGATATGACTGGAAGATGGGGGTGGGGCTGGTCGGCGCATTCGCCGCCCGCGAGGTTTTCGTCAGCACGATGGGGATCGTATACAGCGTCGGGGATGTGGAGCAGGAGGCGACGCCGCTGGAAGATGCGATGCGGGCGGACCATTACGCCGATGGGCGGGCGGTCTGGACGCCGGTGGTGGCACTGAGCCTGCTGGTCTGGTTCGTGCTGGCGATGCAGTGCATGAGCACGCTGGCCGTGGTGAGGCGTGAAACCGGCGGCTGGAAGTGGCCGATGCTGATGCTGGTCTACATGAACGCGCTGGCGTACGTGGTGAGCCTGGCGGTCTATCAGGTCGGGATGCGGTTTTTACACGGATGATGGCGATGTCGATCTGGATTCAACATCTTGTGGTCCTGTTGATGGCGGGGGTGGCGGTGTGGATCATCGCCCGCCAGGCGTTTGGCGCCCTGCGCGGCCGAAGCACCCAACTGGCCGGTTGCGGCGGTTGCAAGGGATGCTCGACCGTCCCCCCGGCCGCTGATTCCAATCGCCCACCCAAAGTCCGCATTGTCTTCCTCCCAAGCGAATCAATCGGCATCCACAAAAGCCGGTGAATTCAATTAAAAACCGCATCACCGTCCCAACCCGCAAGTAGGGTGGGCCTTGGCCCACCACGAGGGCGGAATAATCCTCAAAATCGGTGGGCCAAGGCCCACCCAACGGGTGATTGGGTGTCCCGTTTCGGAAGTCAGCTAAGACATCGCCGGCGGCGATTGCTACCATTTGGGTTGTTGCTGGGTCAGGCAGTGGATCGCGCCCAGTCCCCAGATCAATTCCACGCAGTCGATGCCGATCACTTTGTGTCGGGGCAGATGGTGCTGGAGAATCTCCAGCGCCCGGCGGTCGTTTTGGCGATGTCGATAGGTTGGCACCAGCAGGGCGCCGTTGATGAAATAGAAGTTCACATAGGTCGCCGGCAGTCGCTGGTTGTCGTATTCGATCACGCCGGGCATGGGGATTTCGATGATCTCGAACGGCCGGCCCTCCTGGTCGCGCAGGCGGTCCAGTTGTCGCCGGACGTTGCGCAACACCTTGTAATTTTTGTCCTTCGGATCCTGCTCCATT
Source organism: Phycisphaerales bacterium (assembly GCA_020853095.1). Lineage (GTDB taxonomy): Bacteria > Planctomycetota > Phycisphaerae > Tepidisphaerales > Tepidisphaeraceae > JADYZN01. The sequence continues at coordinate 61,840 of JADYZN010000056.1, forward strand.
CCCACCACGATCTGTCGGGGGGAGATGAATCGGGCCAGGTCGTCGATGTGCCCGTCGGTGTCATCCCCCTCGATCCCGCCGGTGAGCCAGCAGACGTTCTTCTGGCCGTAATAATCCTTCAGATATCGTTCGATCCGCCCTTGAGTCAGCTTCGGGTTGCGGTTTTTGTTCAGCAGGCAATCCGTGGTCGTCAGCACGGTTCCCGCGCCGTTGAACTCAACACTGCCCCCCTCCATGATGACCGGTGGATTAAACACCGGTAGCTTCAAAATCTCCGCCACGCGGGTTGGGACCGCATCATCCTCCCCATAGGGTGGGTATTTTCCACCCCAGGCGTTAAACCCCCAGTCCACGACAGCGGCCTGTGTCCCGCCCCGTGATTTTTTCAGGACAAACGCCGGCCCATGATCCCGGCACCAGCTTTCGTTGGTGGGGATGTGGTGAAAGGAGATGTTGCGTACCGGGCAGCTGTGTTCCTTCAACTGTCGGCGGACGATGAATTCCCAGTTGTCGTTGGGCACGTTGATGTGCACCCGCTCGCGCAGCTGGATCTCCTTCATGATCCGCGCCAGGTTTTCCGGGATCGTGTGATACTTGCCCGGAAACGAAATCCCCTCCGGCCGCGGCCAACTGAACCACGTCCCCTCGTGCGGGTGCCATTCCGGCGGAAAACAATACCCCATCTCCGCGGGCGTCCGATCGAACACCTTCACCTTTTTGGCCATGATCGCTCCGGGCAATATCCATAAGCGTCAACGGCACGGGAAAATCCCGTGCCGCTGGGGAGACTTCGTTAAGTTGATGCAACTACTTCGGCGGCTCCTTGGCATTCAGCCACGGCATCATCTTCCGCAGCCTTCGGCCGGTCACTTCGACCGGATGGCTGTTGTCTTGCTCGTACAGCCGCTTGAAATTCTTCATCCCACCCTCGTATTCCGCCCGCCACTCTTTGGCGAACTGCCCGCTGGTGATCTCGGAGAGGATTTTTTTCATCTCCTGCTTGGTCTGCTGGTTGATCAGCCGCGGCCCGCGGGTCAGATCGCCATACTCGGCCGTGTTGGAGATGCTGTAACGCATGTAATCCAGCCCGCCCTGATAGATCAGGTCCACGATCAGCTTCACCTCGTGAACGCACTCGAAATAGGCCATTTCCGGCGGATATCCCGCCTCGATCAGCGTCTCAAACCCCGCCTTGATCAGCGCTGACAACCCGCCGCACAACACCGCCTGCTCGCCGAACAGGTCGGTCTCGCATTCATCCTTGAAGGTGGTCTCGATGACCCCCGACCGCGCACCGCCGATGCCCCGTGCCCAGGCCAGCCCGATCTTGCGGGCGTTGCCCGTGGCATCCTGATACACCGCCAGCAGGCAGGGGACGCCGCCCCCTTTTTCAAATTCGCTGCGCACCAGGTGTCCCGGCCCCTTGGGGGCCACCAGCAGCACATCCACATCCTTGGGGGGCACGATGGTCTTGAAGTGGACGTTAAAGCCGTGGGTTGCGCCGATGGCCTGTCCGGCCTTGAGGTTGGGGGCGATGCTTTTGGCGTACACCTCCGGCTGCACCTCATCGGGAAGCGTGACGATGATCAGGTCGGCGGCCTTGACGGCTTCCTCGACGCTGAGCGGGCTAAACCCTTTTTCGATGGCGAGCCGGCCGTTGGGGCTGTCCTTGCGGTTGGCGACGATCACCTTGACCCCGCTGTCGCGCAGGTTCAACCCGTGGGCGTGCCCCTGCGATCCAAACCCGATGATCGCCACCGTCTTTCCCTTTAGGGCATCCAGCGGGGCATCCTTCTCGTACACCATCTTCAACGGCTCTGCCATGTTCGTTTTCCTTTCATTCTCGTTGGAAACCCCCGATGCTATCCCACGACGGCAGGCCTGTCAAAACGCGACCGACCAATCTGAAGAAGATCTCCGCCGCAGCGCTGTTTCCGATCCTTGCTCCAACGATTCCCCTGGCCATAATGGATATTGGAAAGGCAAACACCATGACCCAACAGCAATTCCGAAACGAAAAAGATTCCATGGGGGAGATGCAAGTCCCCGCCGAGGCGTATTACGGCGCGCAGACCGGCCGGGCGGTGGAGAATTTTCCCATCTCCGACCTGCGGTTTGGCCGTCGATTCATCGCCGCCATGGGGTTGATCAAATGGGCCGCCGCCCAGATCAACGCCAAATTGCACCTGATCGACGAGTCGAAAATGTCCCTGATCCAGCAGGCCGCCCAGGAAGTCATCGACGGCAAACTGGATGACCAGTTCGTCATCGACATCTTTCAGACCGGTTCGGGCACCAGCACCAACATGAACGCCAACGAGGTGATCGCATCCCGCGCCAACGAGATCGCCACCGGCAAACGCGGCGGCAAATCCCCCATCCATCCCAACGACCACGTCAACATGGAACAAAGTTCCAACGACGTCATCCCCACCGCCATGCACATCAGCGCGGCCGTGGCGATCAAGGAATCCCTTTCCCCAGCCCTGCAATATCTGAGCGACAAACTCCAGGCCAAGGCCGATGCCCTCGACGGCGTCGTCAAGATCGGCCGGACGCATCTGCAGGATGCCACGCCGATCCGACTGGGACAGGAGATATCCGGCTATGCCCACCAGGCCCGCCTGGGGGTGGACCGCTGCCAGAAGGCCATCAAATCCCTTCGCGAACTGCCCTTGGGTGGGACGGCCGTCGGAACCGGCATCAACTCCCATCCCGATTTCGCAAAGCAGGCCATCGCCGTGATCGCCCAGAAAACCGGCATCGACTTTGTCGAGGCCCGCAACCACTTTGAAGCGCAGGCCGCCAAGGATGGGATCGTCGAAGCCTCCGGCCAGCTTAAAACCATCGCCGTCAGCCTGACCAAAATCGCCAACGACATCCGCTGGCTGGCCAGCGGCCCGCGCTGCGGCATCGGCGAAATCAGCATCCCCGCCACCCAGCCCGGCAGCTCGATCATGCCCGGCAAGGTCAACCCCGTCATGAGCGAGATGGCCCTGATGGTCGCGGCGCAGGTGATCGGCAACGACGCCACCATCACCTTCGCCGGCAGCGGCCTTGGCAGCAGCTTTGAATTGAACGTCATGATGCCGGTGATGGCCTATAACATCCTCCAGTCCATCGAATTGCTCTCCCGCGCCGCCCGCGTCTTCGCCGACCGGACGGTGACCGGCATCGAGGCCAACACCCAGCGATGCGAAAGCCTCGTCGAGCAATCCCTGGCGATGTGCACCAGCCTGGCTCCGGTCATCGGCTATGATCAGGCCGCCGACATCGCCAAGGAATCGTTCAAGACCGGCAAAACCGTCCGGCAGGTCGCCCAGCAGCGAAAGCTCATGAGCGATGCGGAGCTTAACAAGGTCCTCGACGCCCGCCGGATGACCCAACCCCAGGCCGACATGGTCGGCAGCGGGGGAGGGTGATTCGCTTGAATCAATCAAAGGCATTGATATCGAGCATATATGTTGATGCGGAATCTTTTAACTGGATCAGGATGCATTTTCAGTGTAAGTTCAAGTAATGCTGAAGAGCCTCGCCATCGAGAGATTTAGAGGAATTTCATCGTTGATCCTAGACGATCTGCGCCGGATCAATATTTTCATTGGAGGTAATGGTTCAGGGAAGACGAGCGTACTTGAGGCGTTCAATATCGCCGCAAACCCACTGGCTCCGTCTATACTCGCTCAGCTCTCGCAATGGCGTGAGATGGCCGGGCCAAACCTACATAATGTCGATGCTCTGAAATCGTACTTCTTGGATTTGCAAATACTCAATGCCCCGCGTTTGAGATTTAACGTCGACGGTGAAGAATACATACTCGATATCCAGCCGATCTCGGCATCGCAAATTACTCAAACTATACACAACGATATTGCAACTTCAGAGATGGGATCAGGAGAAATAGCTACAGAATTTCGAGGCATACTATGTCGCTTTCAGGTTCCAAAAAGAAACAACACGAGACCCCTGGAAGCCCGGTTGCATCTTATGGATCAGGGATTTCAGGCCCCTCCGCATGATCAATACAGACGGATGGGATCGTTTTTCATTCATGCCAGGAGAGCTACCAGCCTGGGTGAGACAGCTCGTTTGCTGACTACCTTGTACGAACAAAAACGAGAATCGGAAATCATTGAGACTTTGCAGCAGATCGACGGCCGTTTAAAGAGACTTTGGCCGGGCGTTCGTCAGAACAGTCCCGTGGTTCTTGCTGACGTCGGGTTGCCGGTAATGCTCCCGATCAATGTTTTGGGGGATGGGTTTTGTCGTGTTGCCTTGATGATAACGGGATTACTGTTCGGTAACCCGAAACTTCTGATCGTCGATGAGGTGGATTCAGGTTTACATCATACAGTCATGGAGAAATTCTGGGCAAGCATGCTATCTCTTGGGCATGATAAACAGGTTTTCTGCAGCACGCATGATGAGGAAATGTTGGAAGCAACGTTGCCTGCCTTCAAAAAACATCAGGACGCATTGGCTATTTATAGGATTGATCGAAAAGACGACGGGACAGTGAGGGCCGAACGCTATGACTATGAAACTTTTGAATTGGCGACTCGCGCACAATTGGAAGTTCGATGATAAAAAACAAAGAGATCGATCGGTCCATTTTGGTGCTCGTAGAAGGCTTGGACTATTTGCATTTTATATTGCCTCAAATTGACAGCGATCGACGACTGGATGATCTGTTGTTATTAAACTTCAAGGAGGATGGGCTAACAGCCCGTGGTTTTAGTCGCTTTTCCGCCTGGCGCGCGGCGTGACTCACGCGGCCAGGTGTGGAAGCGCCGAACTTCCACTTTTCCACTGTGATTCGTCATTTCTTCGCGCATTCACCGCCAG